>DATMGD010000047.1:0-38145 GCA_035555855.1 Xanthobacteraceae bacterium | reverse complement strand
AGCTCGAGCCAGCGCACCGTCGCGCCCATCGCTTTCGCCGTCGCGCCAAGAATGAGCGCGGCAATGCCGACGATGGTGATCGCCGTGATCGCCTGCGCGAACGCGGCTGCGAAAGAAAGGAAAATGCCGCGCTTCACCGTCGCGTCGTCCGCCACGAGATAGGACGAGATCACCGCCTTGCCGTGGCCGGGGCCCGCTGCATGAAAGATGCCATAGAGAAAAGCGAGCCAGCTGAGGCCCAACGCCGCCGTGCCGTTTGCCTTCGCCGCCATCACCGCCGAAGACATCGAGCGGTAGAACGCTGCCTGCTGTGCGAAGATCCAGCCGGTGATGCCGGTTGCGGGAACGGCCGGTCCGCCGAAAGCACTGACGGCAAGCGCATCGCCCGCCTGCAAGGCGGCCGCCAGCAGAACCACCGCCATTACGAAACCGTGACGACTTCGCATGAACCCTCCTTACGGGCAGCGCACCGCGATCCGGTTTGCAAACTGCGCGCCGTAATCGGCGCCAGCCTGCAACTGCGTGAAGAATTCTTCCGACAGCTTGGTGGAATTCGGATCGCCCGCATTTTTCACTTCGACGGCACAACCGCCCGGCGCGCCATCGAGCGATATGGGCTTCTGCTCGGCCAGCGAAAAGGCGACGAAATAAGTCGGATCATAAACCTCGAAAGCGACGCCGCCTTTCGCCGCGTTTTTCACCGGCAGCGTGAAGTGCAGCGTCAGGCTGTTCATGTCGGTCCCGTCGAAGAAGTAATCGGTCGGCTCGCCGAACTCGAAAGCCTTGGCGCCGTGCGGCGCCACCGTGAAATAGCCAAACTCCTTGAGCGACTCGACATTCTCCTTGGCGAGCGCCGCAAGTTCCTCGCGCGAGAACTTGCCATCGCCATTCGTGTCCAGCCCTTGCGCCGCGAACGACGAAAACATCTCGTCGAACGCCCAGGCGTAGCGGATTTCCTTCAGCGCCCCGTTCGGCCCGTACACGAGCGTTCCGCGCGCGGTCACGAACACATGCGGATGCGCGATGGCCCCTCCCGCCATGAACAGGAGAGCGGCAGAAGCCAGTAGCAGGGAGCGCATCAGGGCGATCATCAGCCGGTCACTCTCATTTCGGGGAACCACGCCCTGCCACTACGACGGAAGCATGGCGCGGAACCCGTGCCGCCGCGACGGAATGCCACCCTATAGACTAGGCGGCAGCCGCCCCGCCATCGGCGCGCCGGTCATGCGCCCCCTCGATGTTGCCCTTGAGGTTGATTTCGACCCCGCCGGCATGGCCCATGATCTCGGCATAATCCTCCGGGAGCACTTCGATGTCGTGCCCTGCCTTGCGGAGCGCCTCGACAACCTCGGGCGGGAAGCGCGATTCCACCCTGAGATTAGTGACCTCGGTGCCCCAGGTCCGTCCCAGAATGAAGCGCGGCCGGTCGATCGCCTCCCCGATCGGTACCTGATGACCGATATGCCGGGCATAGACGGTGGCGTTGGTCTGCGGCTGGCCATCGCCGCCCATGGTGCCGAACGAGAGGATCCGCCCGTCCGAAAGCTCGGCAAGCGCCGGACATAAGGTGTGAAACGGCCGGCGGCCCGGCTGAAGCGGGTTCAGCGCCTTCGGATCGAGTGAGAAGGCATAGCCGCGGTTCTGCATGACGATGCCGGTCGAAGGCAGCACGCAGCCCGAGCCAAACTCGAAATAGAGCGACTGGATATAGGAGACGGCGAGCCCCGAGGCATCGACAGCGCCGAGCCAGATGGTGTCGCCCTCGCCCGCCGGTGCCGGCCAGGGAGCGGCCTTGTGCGGGTCGATCTTTCTCGCCTCCTTCTCCAGGGCCTCCGGCGCAAGGTACGCCTGCAAGTCCTCTTTCATGTGGTCGTGATCGGTCACGACGCGAGTGCGGATGCGGGTCGCGCGCTTCGTCGCCTCGATCAGCGCGTGCAGGAACTCGAAGCTCTCCGCCCTGGCATGGCCGAGCTTCTCGGCAATGCCGAGGATCAGGAGCGTGGTGATGCCTTGAGTTGGCGCGGGCGACGAATAGACCGTCCCGCTCTTGAGCTGAACCCGGATCGGCTCCCGCGCGAGCGCGCGGAACCGCTCAAGGTCGCTTCGGGTCACCGGGCTGCCGATTCGCGCGAGGTCGGCGGCGATCTCCCGCCCGATATCGCCCCGGTAGAAATCGTCGAGCCCGGCCTTGGCGAGGTGCTCGAGCGTCACGGCGAGCCGTCCCGGCTTGAGGGTGTCGCCGAACTTCGGCGGCTTGCCATCGATCAGGAAGGTCTCCTTGAAACCCGGAGCCTCGATTTTGGCCGCACGCGGGCTCGCGAAGCGCGCCATCATCGACCTGCCGACCGGGCTGCCCTTTTTGGCGATCGAGATGGAGGCTTCCAGAAGACGAGCGAGCGGCACCTTGCCGCCGAGCACCTTCGAGATTTCGAGCACGAACTGCCAGCCGGCGACGGCGCCCGGCACCGTCAATGCCGCGAGCGGCCCACGCTCGGGCACGGCATCCAGCCCCTGCCCGCGATAGAAGTCGATCGTCGCCTTCTCGCCGGCATATCCGGCAGCTTCGATGCAGTGAATCCGTCCCGAGGGCTCGCGAATGAGCCAGAATCCGTCGCCGCCAAGATGGTTCATGTGCGGATAGGCCGGTGCGATGGCCGCAGCCGCCGCGACCGCAGCTTCGATCGCATTGCCTCCCTCTTTCAGGATGGCGGCGCCTGCCTCGGCGGCAAGAAAGTGTGGCGCCACGACAACACCGCGGCGGCTGTTCGCACTCAATTCAGTCATGGAGTCCTCGGGAGTTCTGAAAAACGGTCGGAGAAATCGGTCGGATGGGGCAAAAAACGGGCGGCCGCTGCTTGATCAGGGTGCCGTTCCAAGCCAGATTGCCGCCCATTCTAGCCTGCGCAGCTGTCAGAACGAAGCGCACCGCGTTTTCAGGAGCAAAGCGAATGTCCGAGATGCCGAATTCGAGCCGCCAGACGACCGGTAGCCTGAACTGGACCAACATCATCACGGTCATCAGCGCCGCGATCCTGATCGGCACCGAGATCATCGGCGCCGGATTCGCCACCGGCTGGGCGATCGCGGGCATGTTCGGGCTCGGTGACATCGGCGCCTACGTCCTGCAAGGACTGTTTGGCCTCCTTGCCGCCTACATCATCTTCAACTTTGTCCGTCGCGCGACGAAGATCGAGCCATTTTTTGTTCGCTGAGAAATCTCGGCGCGCGTCACACGGCTTAACACTCGATTCAGTTTTTGCTTCGTGTGCTGATTCAAAGTTTTTTTGACGCGTCAAGCGATTCACGCTTGCATATGAAGAAAATATTTCATACATCGCGAGTGCCCAATTTCGCACGTGCCTGTTGTCGCGTGCCGGTCGGCGGAAGTCCGGACAAGAGGCCGGAAAGCTGTCGGGACAGACCGGTAGCCGGAGATAAAACCGGCCAACTTCGCTCTCCGCGGAGGACGCGACTTAAAGCAACGACGTAGCGGGCTTTTTTGGCTCTTCCGATTCCGGCGTTCGGGATCGGCGGTACTGAAGAGGCACTACTGTTGCCGGCTGTGCGGAGCGGGTCCTTTACCCCAATCCAAACAGTGACATCAGGGTCCAGTCGCCAAATCCGGCTACTGGAAACCGAATGTCACATCGGCGCTCACCAGTCGGCGAAAGCCGACACGAAGCGGGCAGCGGCCCGCCGCGGGCGAGACGCAATCAGCGTTTCTTCCCGGCACCGCCGCCCTGGGCCACGAGATGGACGAAGGGAATAGAGTAATGACCGAGCGCATCCGCAAGTTTCTCAAGAAGCGCCGCGAAGACGGGCCTTGCCTCGTCGTCGACCTCGACGTCATCCGCGACAACTACGCTTCGTTCGCGAAGACGTTGCCCGATACGCGCGTTTTCTATGCCGTGAAGGCCAATCCGGCGCCGGAAGTCCTGAAATTGCTCGCCGACCTCGGCTCGAGCTTCGATACCGCCTCACCCGCGGAAATCGAGATGGTTCTGGCTGCCGGTGCGACCGCCGACCGCATCTCCTTCGGCAACACGATCAAGAAGGAGCGCGATATCGCGCGCGCCTACGAGCTCGGCGTGCGCCTGTTCGCCGTCGATTGCGAGGCTGAGGTCGAGAAGATCGCCCGCGCCGCCCCCGGTTCCCGGGTGTTCTGCCGCATCCTGTGCGACGGTTCGGGCGCCGAGTGGCCGCTTTCGCGCAAATTCGGCTGCGTGCCTGAAATGGCGCCCGGCGTGCTCGAGCATGCCCATCGTCTGGGCCTGATCGCCCACGGCATCTCCTTCCATGTCGGCTCGCAGCAGAACGACGTGAAGGCGTGGGACACCGCGCTCGCTTCGGCGGCAAAGATCTTCCGTGAGATGTCCGAGCGCGGCCTGAGCCTCGCGATGGTCAATCTCGGCGGCGGCTTCCCCGCGCGCTACCTGAAGAACGTCCCGAAGGTCGACGCCTACGGGAAGTCGATCTTCCGCGCGCTCCGCAAGCACTTCGGCAACCGCATCCCCGAAACGATCATCGAGCCGGGCCGCGGCCTCGTGGGCGATGCCGGCGTGATCGAGGCCGAGGTCGTGCTGATCTCCAGGAAGTCGGCCGACGATCCCGTGCGCTGGGTCTATCTCGACATCGGCAAGTTCGGCGGTCTCGCCGAAACGATCGACGAGTCGATCCGTTATCCGATCCGCACCCCGAAGGACGGCGGCAAGGTCGCGCCTTGCGTCATCGCCGGCCCGACCTGCGACTCGGTCGACGTGCTGTACGAGAAGAATCCGTATCCGCTCCCCGTTTCGCTCGAGATCGGCGACAAGGTGCTGATCGAGGCGACGGGCGCCTATACGACCACGTACAGCGCGGTTGCCTTCAACGGCTTCGCACCGCTCAAGTCGTACGTCATCTGAGAGATGATCAACATCGTCCGCGAGGCTCCGGCCGAGGCCGGGGCCCGCGAGGCGCTGCTTGACCTTGCCTTCGGCAAGCACCGGCGCCGCAAATCCTCGGAACGTCTGCGCGAAAACCGCCTGCCCGCCGATGGCCTTGCCTTCGCTGCGAAGCTCGGCAACGGCCGGCTCGTCGGCACGCTCAGACTGTGGCACGTGAGCGCGGGCGAAAATTGCCCCGCGCTTCTGCTCGGACCGCTGGCCGTGCATCCCGCTCATCGCAAGAAAGGCATCGGCTCGCTGCTGATGCGGGAAGCGCTCGCGTGTGCCGAGGCCCTCGGTCATCGCGCCGTCATTCTGGTCGGCGATGAGCCCTACTATCGCCGCTTCGGCTTCTCGGCTGAAGCGGCCGCGAACTTGCACATGCCCGGTCCGTTCGAGCGGCATCGTCTGCTCGCGCGCGAATTCGTGCCGGATGCGCTCGCGAATGCGCGCGGATTGATCATTGCCACCGGCGAAACGATCCCGCACACACCGAAAACATCCACAAGAATTGCGGGCCGGTCGTTGACCTCCCGCATCCGTCGTGCCTCATGAAGTTAGGCACATTTTTCGCAGGCTGAATTTCTGCGTTTTTTGTCGGCAGGTGGATCCCGCCGCGCAACGAAGGAGGCTTCGATCATGGCCAAGTGGCCGGTACACGCAACCATCACAGGCCCGATCGTGATGATCGGTTTCGGCTCGATTGGCAGAGGAACATTGCCGCTCATCGAGCGTCATTTCAAATATGACAAATCGCGTTTTGTCGTTATTGATCCGTCCGCCAAGAACAAGCGTCTGCTCGACGAGCGCGGCATCAAGCACATCAAGAAAGAGCTGACCAAAGCCAACTATCGCGAAATCCTGACCCCGCTCCTGACCAAGGGAGAGGGCCAGGGCTTCTGCGTCAACGTCTCGGTCGACACCTCTTCGGTCGAGATCATGGAGCTGTGCCGCGAGTTGAACGTCTTCTACATCGACACCGTGATCGAGCCGTGGAAGGGATTCTACTCCAATCCCAAGATCAGCGCGCCGGATCGCACCAACTACGCGATGCGTGAAAAGATGCTGGTAGCGAAGCGCAAGCGCAAACCAGGCAGCATCACCTCCATCACCTGCTGCGGCGCCAACCCCGGCATGGTGTCGTGGTTCGTCAAGCAGGCGCTGGTCAATGTCGCGACCGATCTCGGCCTCAAATTCAAGGAGCCAAAGACCCGCGAAGAGTGGGCGGCGCTGATGCAGAAAGCCGGCGTCAAGGGCATCCACATCGCCGAGCGCGACACCCAGGTACGCAACGAGCCGAAGCCGCCGCACACCTTCGTCAATACATGGTCGATCGAAGGCTTCGTTTCGGAAGGCTCGCAGCCGGCCGAACTCGGCTGGGGCACCCACGAGAAGTCGCTGCCGAAGACCGGCCGCAAGCATAAAGCCGGCACCGGCGCTGCGATCTATCTCATGCAGCCCGGCGCCAATACGCGCGTGCGTTCGTGGTGCCCGACGCTGGGCGCGCAGTACGCTCTTTGCATCACACATAACGAGGCCATCTCGATCGCCGACTTCTTCACGGTGCGCAAAGGCAAGAGCGTAAAGTACCGGCCGACCTGCAACTACGCCTACCATCCGTCCAACGATGCCGTTCTCTCCATTCACGAGATGTTCGGCAATGGCGGCTATTTCCAGCCGGAATGGCACATCATGGACGAAGACGAGATCGCCGAGGGCATCGACGAACTCGGTGTCCTGCTCTACGGCCACAAGAACAACGCCTATTGGTACGGCTCGCAGCTCTCGATCGAGGAGACGCGCAAGATCGCGCCTTACCAGAACGCGACCGGCTTGCAGGTCACTTCCGCGGTGATCGCCGGCATGGTGTGGGCGCTTGAGAACCCGAAAAGAGGCATCGTCGAAGCCGACGAGATGGACTATCGCCGCTGCCTCGAAGTGCAACTGCCTTACCTCGGGCCGGTGATCGGCACCTATACCGACTGGCACCCGCTCAAGGATCGCAACATGTTCTTCCCCGAGGATCTCGATAAGAAAGATCCCTGGCAGTTCAAGAACATTCTCGTGAACTGGTAGGTTCAAGCAGACAGAAAGACAAATGGCCCGGTGAATACCGGGCCATTTTTTTAAAGCGGCAACAGCGCCGCGCTGCCGCCTTCGGTGCCGAGCGCGAGCAGCTTGCCGTCATCGCGCCAGGCAAGCGCCGTCACCGGCGAGCCATCCGGCCGCCGCGCCAGCACTTCGGCAGCGTCCGCAAGCCGCACCAAGAGCACCATACCGTCGCCATAACCGGCCGCGAGCATTGCCTGCTTCGGATGACAGGCAACCGCCGTAACTTTTTCGTTCTTCACACCCGGCGCGATGATCATCGGCTCCTTGCCCATCGGCCCGTCACGCGTCGCGAACGGCCACAGGATCGCTTCCTGCGCGCCGGAAGTCGCAAGCCACTTCTCGTCGGCGCTGAACGACAGCGAACGAACGCGCGAGGGGTAGCCTGACATCCGCATGTGCTGGCCGTCGGCAAGACGCCAGCCGTGAAGCGCCGGCTCCTGCATCGTGGTGATGAGAAAGCGCCCGTCGGGGCTGAACATGACACCGAGATGCGAGCCCTTCCACTCGAACTTCTCGGGCGACGCATCCGCATTCGGAAACCAGAGCGTGGCGCCGTTATAATGCGCGATCGCGAGCCGAAAGCCCTTCGGGGCAAATGCGAGGCCCCCGACGGTGGAAACGGCATCGAGCGAACGCTCGCTTGTCTTTCCGCTTTTCTTGCCGCGCACGAAGGCGGTCTTGCCGACCGACCAGGCGAGCGCGCCGTCCGGTCCAAGCGCGAGGTTGTCGATCCATTTGTTGCCAAGCTCGACAAGCGTTTCCTGCTCGCCCTCGATATCGACAGCCACGATGCGGCCATCGTCACCGGCGGTGAAGATGCGCTCGCCATCGCCCGTAACCGCGAGGATGGCGCCTTTGTGCGCCTTGATGCGCGCTTCGCTGTCGCCCGCGATCAGGATTTCGCCCGTGCCGGTCGCGAACGCCGCGCTTTCGCGGACGAAACGCACGCCAATGATTTCCCCGCCCGCTTCAAACGAAACGAGCTTGTTGGTCAGCGAAGGGCGGTCGACGGCAACCATGCCGTTAGGCAGCGCAAGCGAGGAAACCTTCCTCGATTTTCTTCTGGTCGAGATCGCGGCCGATCAACACGAGGCGGCTATCGCGCTTCTCACCTTCTTTCCAGTCGCGCTGATGATCGCCGTCGAGCACCATATGCACGCCCTGGATGACGAAGCGCTGCGGATCGTTCCGGAACGAGAGGATACCCTTGAGCCGCAAAATCTTCGGCCCTTCATTGGCGGAAAGTTCCTGCACCCATGGCAGGAATTTGTCGGGATCGAGCGGCTTCTCGGTTTTCAGCGAAATCGATTGCATTTCCTCGTCGTGATAATGCTTCAGGCCGCCGCCGTGATGATGATCGTGGCCATGATGATCGTGATTGTGGCCATGATCGTGATCATGACCATGGTGATGCTCATGCTCGTCCTGCTCGAGGAAAGCAGGCTCGATCTCGAGAATGCGCTGCAAATCGAACGCGCCCTGCCCCAGGAGCGAGTTGATATCGACATCGCAGCGCTTGGTGCGGTGAATTCTGGCATAAGGATTGATCGCGCGGATATGGCCTTCGACATCGCGAAGCTCGTCCGGCGAGACGAGATCGGTCTTGTTCAGCAAGATGATGTCGGCAAAGCCGATCTGGTTCTTCGCCTCCGGCGCATCCTTCAGACGGTCCTTCAGCCATTTCGCGTCAGCAACCGTGATCACGGCATCGAGCGCGGTCTTCGCGCCGATATCCTCGTCCATGAAAAAGGTCTGCGCGACCGGCGCGGGATCCGCGAGCCCCGTCGTCTCGACCAGAATGCCGTCGAACTGGCCCTTGCGCTTCAAGAGGCCCTCGATGATGCGGATCAGATCGCCGCGCACGGTGCAGCAGATGCAGCCGTTGTTCATCTCGAACACTTCTTCGTCAGCGCCGACGACAAGGTCGTTGTCGATGCCGATCTCGCCGAATTCGTTGACGATGACGGCGTATTTCTTGCCGTGCGGTTCGGAAAGGATGCGGTTGAGGAGCGTGGTCTTGCCGGCGCCGAGATAGCCGGTGAGCACCGTGACGGGGATTTTTTCGGACATGAAGAACCAGACTGCAATAAAAATGCGCCCGGAAAGGCCCGGGCGCATCTGATGTAAGGGCTTCAACGCCGCGCGACAAGCCTCGCGGCAAAACCTCCCATCAATCCGCCAAAGCCGCCGCGAATTGCCGGATATTATGCTCCATCATGGCGATATAGCTCGCCGCAGGCCCATCGGTGCCGGAAAGCGAGTCCGAATAGACCGTGCCACCGATTTTCGCACCGGTTTCCTTGGCGATCTGCTGCATCAGCCGCGGGTCGGAAATATTCTCCAAAAACACCGCCGGGATTTTCTGCGCCCTGATCTGGCGGATGATCTTTGCAACATCCCGTGCCGATGCCTCGGATTCGGTCGAGACGCCCTGCGGTGCAATGAACTCAATGCCATAGCTCGATGCAAAATAACCGAAAGCGTCATGGCTGGTGATAATGCGGCGCTTCGTGGCCGGAATCTTCGCGACCGTTTCCTTGATCTCGCTTTCAACCGCAGAGAGCCGCTGGAGATAACCGGCAGCGTTCTTTTCGTAAGCTTCGCGCCCGGCAGGATCGGCGGCGATCAGCGCGTCGCGAATGTTCGCAACATAAATCTTCACGTTCGCGACCGACTGCCAGGCATGCGGGTCGAGCTTGTGTTCGTGAGCATGGCCATGCGCATCGTCATCTTTCATTTCGTGCGGCTTGACGCCCTTGGTCGCGATGACAACCTCGCCCTTGCTGCCCGATGCCTTGATCAAACGATCGAGCCAGCCTTCAAGGCCGATGCCGTTCATGAAAATGACCTTGGCGTCGGCGATTGTCTTTGCGTCGGCCGGCGACGGCTGAAAGACATGCGCATCGCCGTTCGGCTGCACCAGAGTCGAGACCGCAACACGATCACCGCCGACATTTTTCACGAGGTCGCCGAGGATCGAGAATGTCGCGACGACGGGCAGCTTTTCCTGCGCGCGCGCTGAGGCGACGGACAAAAGCGCGAACAGCATGGCAGCCAATAGTCGAGCGAGCATCGGGCTCTTCCTCGTTCAGGCTTCAAGATGGCGAACGCGCACGAAATACCGCTTCAGGCCGCCGATCGGGCCGAGTAGCACCGAGCCCACATAGACGATGCCGGCGACGAGAATAATCGCAGGCCCTGCCGCGGCACCCGTATGATAGGAGAGCAGCAGGCCTGCATAGCCTGAGAACACTGCCATCACGATCGCAAGCGCGATCATCGCGGTAAGTTCCCGGGCCCAGAAGCGCGCGGCAGCAGCCGGCAGCATCATGATGCCGACAGCCAGGAGGGTGCCGAGCGCATGGAAGCCACCGACGAGGTTGAGCACCATCAGAGCGAGGAAAACGAGATGCGTCGGCGCGCCGGAGCGGCTCACCGAGCGCAGATAATTCGGATCGACGCATTCCAGCACCAAGGGCCGCCAGATAATGGCGAGCGCAACGAGGCTCACGGTCGCGATCAAGGCGATCAGGATGAGCGTTGCGTCATCGAGCGCGAGCACGGTGCCGAACAGGACATGCAAAAGGTCGATGTTCGAGCCCTTAATGGAGACAATCAGCACGCCGAGCGCCAATGAGACGAGATAGAACGCCGCAAGCGACGCGTCTTCCTTGAGGCCGGTCGAGCGCGCGATCAGCCCCGCGCCGACAGCAACCGTGACGCCCGCGACGATGCCGCCCGTCGTCATTGCAAATAGATTAAGACCCGCAAACAGAAAGCCGACGGCAGCGCCCGGCAGGATCGCATGCGCCATTGCGTCGCCAGTGAGGCTCATCCGGCGCAGCATCAGGAAGACGCCGACCGGCGCGCCGCCGAGTGCCAGCGCAAAACTGCCGACGAGCGCACGCCGCATGAATTCGAATTCGATGAACGGCGCGATCAGGAAATCGTAAGGGTTCATGCCGCCGCCTCGCAGACCGGCGCGTCGGCGTGGAAGACTTCACACATCGCGCGCGCCTTCGCGAGATTATCCGGCGTCAGCACTTCGCCGGTTTTGCCCCAGGCCACCGCTTCGCGGGCGAGCAACAATGCTTGAGGAAACCGCGTCCGCACGAGTTCGAGATCGTGCAGCACCGTGAGGATCGTCCGGCCCTCGCCATGCCAGCGCACAATCAGATCAGACAGGTCGGCGATGGTATTGGCATCCAGCGCCGCGAACGGCTCGTCGAGAAGAATAAGCCGCGCATCCTGCAGCAAGAGCCGTGCAAACAGCGCACGCTGCATCTGCCCGCCCGAAAGCGTGCCGATCGCGCGGGCCTCGAAACCGTCGAGGCCGACGGCCGAAATCGCCCGCTCGATCGCTTGTTTGTCCTTGCGGCCGATGCCGCCAAAAATGCCTGCGCGGCGCCATAGCCCCATCGCGACGAGATCGTAAACGCTGATCGGAAAGCTACGATCGATTTCGGCAAGCTGCGGAAGATATGCGATGGCTTCGCGCTGCGTGCCGTTACGGTCGATCTCGCCGGTCAACGGATCGAGTACGCCGACGACACCCTTGAGCAACGTGCTCTTGCCCGCGCCGTTCGGCCCGACGACGGCGAGGAGCGTGCCCTCTTCGATCTTGCCGTTCAGATGATGCACGGCTGGATGACGGTCATAGCCGAGCGTGAGATTCCGGAATTCGAGTGCCGCGGCCATGATTCAAAAAACCCATCCGATCGCCCAGCCCACCGTCAGCCACATCGCGACAGAGAGCGCGAGCGCAATCAGCAAGCGTTGCGCGACCGAAAACCGCAGCAGCGATGAGGCCGCCTCGGCATGCGGATGCCGCTCGCCGGGCGCATGTGTGTGTGCATGCGCATGCGAATGGTCGTGGTGATGGTCGTGTGAATGCTGCGGCATGATCGGCTCGATATAGTGATATTGTATCAATTCCACGGCAGGCTGAACAAGCGGCATTTTGCCCGATGAAAAGTGATTTTCCGGCGTTTACGGCGGCGATCAGCTCTTGAGCGGGCCGTCTTTCAGCCTGCGGATGTCGAAGCGCAGGACGTCTTCCAGGAGCTGCACGAAAGCCCGGGCGCCATGCTCGAGCGCGAGCGAACCCTTGTCGAAGGTCGCGGCCCGCGCATTCCCGACGACGCCGCTCGAATTCAGGTCCTGCGTCATCCACGCAAAGCCCGCCGGCCGGAAGGCGCGCAGATGATTGAATTCGCGCTCCATATCGGTGCTGATCGAGCGGCCATCGCCGATGTCCGGGCGCACCGTCTCGGTCTTCAACCACAACATAAGTGAAGTCTCGATCTCGCCGCCGTGGATGCCGTGCGCGATTTCCTGCTTCGAGAACAGGCCCTCGGGGTAGCCGAGCCGGTGCCACGAGGTGACGACCACGAACATGCCGAACCGCACGCGTAAATTCTGCGCGACGATGTCGATCACCGGCGAGTTGCCGCCGTGCGAATTGACGATCACCATCTTGCGAACGCCCGCACGATGGACGCTCTCGCCGATCTCGGTCCACGCTCGGATCACCGTCTCCGGCGATAGTGTCAGCGTGCCGGGGAATTCGAGATGCTCGTCTGACTTGCCGATCGCCTGCACCGGCAGGAACACCGCCGGCAGCGATTGCGGCAAAAGCTCAGCGACGCGATGCAGGTAGCCTTCGGCAATGAAGGTATCGACGCCAACCGGCAGATGCGGCCCATGCTGCTCCACCGCCGCGACCGGCAGCACCGCGATCCAGTCCGCGGGGTCGCCGTCCTGGAAATCCTCCCAGGTCATTTCCGTCCAGTAGCGTTTTGGTGTCATGGTTCGGGTCTAAGGCTGGCCGCAATCGCCGCAACCTACGGGCGGGCACGGCGTTCCGCAAGCGAAGCCCGATGCCGCTCGCGCGCATCGTTAACCTCGGTTAGAGTCTTCTTTTGTCGCGTTTTCTTCACGCAAACCGGTATCCACTTCGCGCGAAAACGCTCTAGTCTCGCTGAAACGGCCCGGAAGAGAGGAAAGCAGCATGACCAACCGGATCGATCTCACGGGCCAGACGGCAATCGTCACAGGCGGCGCGCAGGGTATCGGCCGCGCCATCGTCGAGCGCATGCTCGACTCGGGCGCCGCGGTCGCGATCTGGGATCGCGATGAAAAGCTCGCCGAGGAAACCGCTTCCGAACTCGTCGGCCGCGGCCGGATCGAAGTCTTTGGCGTCGATGTCACGGATCTTGCGGGCGTGGAAGCCGCGCGCGACGCGACACTCGATACTTTCGAGCGCATCGACATTCTGGTGAACAATGCCGGCATTTCCGGCCCCAACAAGCCGACCTGGGAATATCCGGCGAAGGACTGGAATCAGGTCATCGCGATCAACCTCACCGGTCCCTTTCATTGCTGCCATGCCGTTGTGCCGTCGATGATCGAGAGGAATTACGGGCGGATCGTCAACGTCGCCTCGATCGCCGGCAAGGAGGGCAACCCCAACGCGCCCGCCTACTCTGCCTCGAAAGCCGGGCTCATCGCGCTTACCAAATCGCTCGGCAAGGAACTCGCGCAATACGACATCGCCGTGAACTGCGTGACCCCCGCCGCCGCGAAGACCGCGATCTTCGACCAGATGACGCAGCAGCACATCGACTACATGCTCGCGAAAATTCCGCGCAACCGCTTCGTCAAGGTCGAGGAAATTGCGGCGACCGTTGCATTCGCCGCCTCTCCCGAATGTTCTTTCACGACCGGCTCCGTATTCGATCTTTCCGGCGGCCGCGCCACTTACTGAAGGCAGGAATGACAACCAGGAAGAAGGCCGCGGTGAAGCGCCGGCCGCTGCCCGCCGACGACGATCGCAGCGCGCGCATCGCCGGCATCGGCCTGATGCTGCTCGCACTCGTCTGCTTCTGCATGCTCGACACCACGGCGAAGTGGCTGAATCATCATATCCCGACGCTCGAAGTGCTATGGGCGCGCTATGCCGGGCATTTCGCGCTCTCGCTGATCGTCGTCAATCCGTGGACGACGCCGGGACTTTTGAAAACGCAGCGCCCCTGGCTGCAAATCTTCCGCTCGATCATTCTCGTCGGCTCGTCGATCTTCAATTTCACGGCGCTGCGCTACCTGCAGCTCGATCAGACAGCGGCGATCATGTTCACAACGCCGCTGTTCGTGGCGCTCGCCGCAGGCCCGATGCTCGGCGAATGGATCGGCCCGCGGCGCTGGGCGGCGGTGCTGTTCGGTTTCGCCGGCGTGCTGCTCGTGACCCGTCCCGGCGCCGGCGGCATCCATCCGGCAGCAATCCTCTCGTTGCTCGGCGCAATTTGTTACGCGCTCTACAACATCACGACGCGGATTCTGGCATCCTACGATTCCACCTCGACGACACTGTTCTATTCGGCACTTGTCGGCCTGATCGTCTCGACCATTCCGATACCCTGGGCCTGGGAAACGCCGACTGAGCCGCTGGTCATCGGCGCGATGGTCTGGATGGGCGCGCTCGGCTGGATCGGCCATCTGTTCTTGATCATGGCGCACCGCCGCGCGCCCGCACCCATTCTCGCGCCGTTCATCTATACGCAGATCGTCTGGATGATACTCGCCGGCTTCGTCGTCTTCGGCGACGTGCCGAACCACTGGACGCTTTCGGGCGTCGCGGTCGTCATCGTCGCGGGGCTGTACCTGCTTTATCGCGAGCGGGAGATGAAGGCGAAGGATTCGCTGAAAGCCCAGACCGGCGAGTAGTTACGGCACATGGAACAGGACCGGCAGCACCCCGGCTTCGTGCAAATAATCGAAGCCCTCCGCGATCGGAATCGACAGCAGAAACAAGCAGGCATCGATGAAGGTCGCGCGCACGATGCCCGGACGAATGGTCAGCGTCTCCGCGTCGCGCCATAGCTTGAAATTCGGCAGAAAGCGCGGCACGCGCGCAAGATATTCCTCGTAGCTCACGCCGAACTGCCCGCGCAAATGACGCTCTTCGGAAAAAATCAGGATGTAGAACACCGCCCAGACGAGAACACCCGCGACCAGCGCAATGACCGCGCTGCCGAGCTGCGCACCGACACCGACCGCACCGATCACCGAGAAGACGTAAAGCGGGTTCCGGGTGATCGAGTACGGGCCCGCGTCAATCAGGCTCCGGTTCTTGAGGCCGCCGATATAAAGCGAGCACCAGGTGCGGCCGACGACACAGACTGTCAGAAAGAAAATGCCGGCGAGTTCGATGCCTTCGTGCCAGAAGTTCCCGTCAGGCCAGCGTGATTCCGTAAACACCATGAGGAATATGCCGGCCACGATAACGGCCAGCAGCACCGCCTTGCGGATGAGCTGGATTGTGGAGATCGAGAGCTTTTCTTGAGAGACAGCGAACATGGGTACTCCTTGCCGGCGATGTGGTGCCCAATCCCACACTCGCCGTCAAGGAAGCCGAAGTTGCGGCAAAACAGCCCTATTCCTTCACCGCGCCGGTCATGGCCGAAACATAATGTTCGACAAAGAAGGCGTAGAGGATGACGAGCGGCAGCGAGCCGACCAGCGCGCCAGCCATCAGCGAGCCCCAGCGATAGATATCGCCGTCGACGAACTCGTTAACGATTGCGACCGGCACCGTCTTGTTCGGCGTCGAGGACAGAAACGTCAGCGCATAGATGAATTCGTTCCAGCACAGCGTGAAGCAGAAGATGAAAGCCGAGATCAGTCCCGGCACCGCGAGCGGCAGCACGATCTTGGTCAGGATCTGCCAGCGCGATGCGCCGTCGATCAACGCGCATTCTTCCAGCTCATAAGGAATGGTCTTGAAATAGCCCATCAGGAGCCAGGTCGAAAACGGGATCAGGATCGTCGGATAAGTCAGGATCAGCGCATAAGGCGTGTCGAACAGCCCGTACTGAAACACGACCGTCGAGAGTGGGATGAACAGGATCGAGGGCGGCACGAGATAGGCGAGAAAAATCAGCCCGCCGACATAGGGCGCGCCCTTGAAGCGCAGCCGCACGATCGCGTAGGCCGCAAGCACGCTCGCGACGATCGACAAAAACGTCGCGCCGACCGCGACGAACATCGTATTCCATAGCCAGCGCGGATATTGCGTTTCGAACAGAAGTTTCTGGATGTGCTTGAGCGTCGGCGTCCAGGTCCAGAACGGGCTAACCCTGTCGAGATCGAGCAGCTGATCGTCAGGTTTGATGGCGGTGAGCGCCATCCAGTAGAACGGAAACAGCAGCACCAAGAGAATGAGGCCGAGCGGAAGATAAAGCGTGATGAGCCGCTTCGGCAACGACTCGAGATAAGCCATGCCCTCGGAGTGATCGGTCAGCGGCTTGTGGGTGGCGTCAGTCATTGTCGCCACCCTGTTGTTATTTGCGGCACCGCGCGCGGGGCCTGCCCCGTTCCCGCAAAAATAAATGCAGCGTCGGCCCGATCAGTCATTGTCGCCGCCCTGTTGCCATTTGCGACGCTGCAGGCCGAACCACGAAAACAATATCGCCGCGAGCAGGAACGGGATCATGGCGGTCGCAATCGCCGCGCCCTCCCCGAGCTGCCCGCCGATGATCGCGCGCTGATAGGAGAGCGTCGCCATCAGATGCGTGGCGTTGACCGGCCCGCCGCGCGTCAGCACCCAGATCAGCTGAAAGTCGGTGAAGGTGAACAGCACAGAGAACGTCATCACCACCGCGATGATCGGCGTGAGCAGCGGAAACGTCACATGCCGGAAAATCTGCCAGCGCGATGCGCCGTCGATTGTCGCGGCTTCATAAAGCGACGGCGACACCGTTTGTAGCCCCGCCAAGAGTGTGATCGCGACGAACGGAATACCGCGCCAGATATTAGCAAAGATCGTCGACCAGCGCGCATTCCACATGTTACCGAGAAAATCGATATTGCCATGGATGATGCCAAGGTGCTTGAGCGACCACGACACGATCGAGAATTGCGGATCGTAAATCCACCAGAACGCAATCGCGGAAAGCACCGTCGGCACGATGAACGGGATCAGCACGACCGCCCGGATCATCGCCTTGAACGGCAGATTTTCGTTGAGCAATAGCGCAAGATAAAGACCGACGCCGAATTTCACGACGCTCGCGACGACGGTGTAGAGCACCGTGTTGAACACCGACATCCAGAAGACGTTGTCGTCCCACAGCCACTCGTAATTTTCGAGACCAATGAAAACGCCCGAGCGCCCGATCTTGGCGTCGGTAAAGGAGAGCCACACGCCGAGGCCCAGCGGATAGGCCAGAAACAGAATCAGAAAGGCTGCCGCCGGCAGCATGAACCACGCGCCGAGCCAGTTGCGGTTGGTCTTGAGCCGCGTCCAGGTGCTGATCGGCACCTGTTTCGGCGATTGTCGGATTGCAAGTTCAGCCATCCGTTCCCCGTCGAGCAAGAGAAACGGGCGGGCGATCGTCTCGCCCGCCCGCAGTCATCAGGTGCGATAGATGCGCTTCAACTGCCGCTCGGCATTGCGCATCGCGGTCTTGGCGTCATCCTTGCCGGTGCAGAAGGCTGCGAACATATCGACCACGATGTAGTCGGAGATCGCGCTGGCTGCCTTCTCGCCATTCGATCCGAGACCGCCCGCCGTCAGCGAGCGCTTGGCGACGTCGCGATACGGCGTCCGCTTCGGATCCTGCGTCCAGATCGGATTGGCGTCGTAAGCGGCAAGGCAATGCGAGAGATAACCACCCGCGGCCGCCATCCATGGATTGAACTGATCCGCTTCGAGAAGATACGAGGTAAGCGCCTTGCAGGCGTTCGGATACTTGGAATATTTCATCGCCAGGATCGGGAACATCAAATGCAGTTCGGTCGGCTTGCCGACCGGCCCGACCGGCATATAGGCGTGGTTCATATCCTCGGCGACGTGCTTCTTCGAGGCATCCTTGGACGCGGCGACGTAGATCGAGATGCCGTTGTTGGTCCAGTGGATTTCCTCAGCGAGGAACGCCTTGTTGTTGAAGGAGTCGTTCCACGAGGCAACGCCCGGGGTCATGTTGTCGTAGAGTTGCTTGGCGTATTGCAGCGCCTTCTCGGTTTCCGGCGAATTGATGATGACTTTGTCGTTCGCATCGACCGTCTGGCCGTTGAACGCCCACAGGCACCAGTGCAGCCAGGTGTTGGCATCGCCCGGCGCGTGTCCCATCGCGCAGCCGCCCGGCGTTCCGTTCTTCTTCATCGCCTTGGCGTATTCGAGGAACTCGTCGGTGGTCTTGGGGAATTCCTTGAAGCCCGCTTTCTGCGAAGCGCTGATGCGGTAATTCATGAGCGCGCCGGTGTAGCAGACCGGAATGCCGATCCACTTGTTACCTTCCTTGCCGTATTTCACTGCGCTGTCGGCCCACGGCCCATATTTCTTGCCGAGATAATCGGCGACATCGGTCATATCCACGACCTTGTCGGGGAAAAGATGCGGCAGTGAATAAAGACCCCAGAAGAGGTCCGGCCCCGTGCCGGTGTTCGCCGCGACCGAGGCTTTCGGCTGCACGTCTTCGTAGGATTCGCGATTGATCGTGACATCGACGCCGGTTGCCTGCGTAAAGGCCTTCATCAGCTCGACGAATTTGTCGTCCTCGGATTGCACGAAATATTTCCAGCGCAGGATCGAGAGCTTCGCGCCTGCTTCAGGCTTCCAGGGCGCACTTTGCGCCCAGGCCTTGGCCCATTCCAACAGGCCGGAGCCGGTCAACATGCCGGCAGCGGCAGCCGCGGTACTGCCCTTGAGCAGCGTGCGGCGGGTAAAGTCATGCATGACGTTTCCTCCCTGTTACGTGTTCAATCGTTTGCCCGTGGGCGCGTCGAACAGGTGAACGAGCCTCGGATCTGGTTTGAGCCGGATCTTGTCGCCCGGCTTGAAATTGTGCCGCTCGCGGAACACCGCGGTGATTTCCTGACCGCCGATTTTGGCAAAGACCTGAATCTCTGAGCCCGTCGGCTCGACGACGACGACCTCGCCCGGCGCGCCGTCATCGGCGATGGAGAAATGTTCGGGCCGCACGCCGTAAACCGCCGGCTGGCCATCGCCATTTACAGGCTTGCCGGATAGCGGCAATTCCACCCCGCCCGCCGTTTCGAATGCGGCCTTGCCATTGGCGGCGACCTTGCCGTGAAAAAAATTCATCGCCGGCGAGCCGATGAAGCCCGCGACGAACATATTGGCCGGCTTGTCATAGAGTTCGAGCGGCGCACCGACCTGCTCGACAATACCGTCATGCATGACGACGATCTTGTCGGCCATCGTCATCGCCTCGATCTGGTCGTGCGTGACGTAAACCGTCGTCGTCTTCAGCCGCTGATGCAGTTCCTTGATCTCCGTGCGCATCTGCACACGCAGCTTCGCATCGAGATTCGAAAGCGGCTCGTCGAACAGAAAGACCTGCGGATCGCGCACGATGGCTCGCCCCATCGCGACGCGCTGGCGCTGACCGCCCGAGAGCTGGCGCGGATAGCGCTGGAGAAGCGGCTCCAAACCAAGAATAGCGGCAGCGCGCTGCACGCGTTCTTCGATCTCGCGCTTCGGCGCCTTCCGCAGCTTCATCGAGAACGCCATGTTGTCGGCGACCGTCATGTGCGGATAGAGCGCGTAATTCTGGAACACCATCGCGACATCGCGCGCTTTCGGCGGCAGCGCATTGACCACGCGATTGCCGATGATGATCTCCCCGCCGGTGATGTTCTCGAGCCCCGCGATCATTCTGAGGAGCGTCGATTTCCCGCAGCCGGACGGACCGACCAGAACGACAAAGGCGCCGTCCTCGATGCTGACGTTCACTCCATGCAAAACTTCGACGGTGCCGAATGCCTTGCGCGCATCCCGGATTTCAACCGACGCCATACAATTCCGTCTCCCGGTGTTTGCTTCCCCTCGGCCGGATCTCAGCGGAACCGGCTCTTGTTTTTCGCAGGCTCAGGGACGCATATTGGGGGCGCGGCTAGAGCCGATCAAGCACGAAGCTCCCTCCTGACCTCACTTCACATACCGCACTGCAAGGAAACCACATGACTGCGACAGAACGGCCCGATCTTTTGCTGACGGGAAAAATGGTCCCGGTGATCGAGGAGAATGTTGACAAGCTTTTTACCGTCCACCGGCTTGCAAATGCCAAGGATCGGGATGCGTTCCTCGCCGAGGTTTCGCCGAAAATTCGCGCCATCGCGACCGGCGGCCAGTTCCAGGTTACCGCCGCCCTGATGGAGAAGATGCCGAAGCTAGAAATCGTTTCCAATTTCGGCGTCGGTTACGACTCGGTTGACGCCAAATGGGCGGGTGAACACGGCATCATCGTCACCAACTCCCCGGATGTGCTGAACGACGAAGTCGCCGACACCACCATTGCACTATTGTTGAACACGCTGCGCGAACTGCCGCAGGCCGAAAAATATCTGCGCGCCGGCAAATGGCTGGAGAAGCCCTACCCGCTCACCAACACTTTGCGTGACCGCACCATCGGCATCGTCGGCATGGGCCGCATCGGCAAGGCCATCGCAAGGCGTCTCGAAGGTTTCGACCGCCCGATCGTTTATCACTCGCGCAAGCCCGCCGAAGGCGTCTCGTACAAGCACTATCCCGATCTCATCGCGATGGCGAAGGATGTCGATGTGCTGGTCGTGATCGTGCCGGGCGGACCCGCGACCATGAACATGATCAACGCCGAAGTGCTGAAGGCGCTCGGACCGACGGGCGTTCTGATCAATGTCGCACGCGGCTCGGTCGTCGATGAGCCTGCGCTGATCGAGGCGCTGAAGAACAAGACCATCCTTTCGGCGGGTCTCGACGTCTTCGCGCAGGAGCCGAAAGTGCCGCAGGCGCTGATCGACATGGATAACATCGTGCTGCTGCCGCATGTCGCTTCGGCCAGCCACTGGACCCGCCGCGCCATGGGCCAGCTCGTCGTCGATAACCTCACGGCCTGGGCCACCGGCAACAAGCCCGTAACACCGGTCGTCGAAACGCCCTGGCCGCCCAAAAAGAAATAAAAACAAGAAATGATCGCACGCACCTTATTGCTTGCGGCTCTCGTCACGGCTGCGCTCGCGAATTCCACGCGGGCGCAGCCGTTCGAGCCTCTGAAACCGCTCGATCTCAACGAGATCGATCCCTCAATGATCGGCGATCTTTACGGGCCCTGGATCTTGCGCGACGAAACCGGCAAGAAAACCTGTCGCGTGAACCTCAAGAAAGCCGAGGTCATCGGCGGGTCTGTCGCGTGGTTTTGCCACATTCCTGCGCACTAACTTCCGGCCGCATCCGTCAGGAGCATCCATGAAACGGCTCGCGTGTCTGCTGGTCCTTGCTTTCGCGCTCGCCTCACCCGGCCTTGCCCAAGTCCCGGATAGGGTGCCCGACCCCGACGCCGCGGCGCGCCCGCAGACACCCGACGCCAAGCAGCTTGCCGCGCAGTATCAATTACAGAGCGCACTCGGCGACAGAAAATGCGACGTTACGCTGGAAGCAAGACCGATCGCGGCCGGACACGCGCTCGCTTACGATCGCGCACGATGCACGCCGCTGTTTCGATTCCTGAATGATACAGTCGCCTGGCAGCCCGGCATCGCCGGCTCGATCCGCTTCGTGAATGCGGCAAAGCGCACGGTTTCGGAATTCACCGAAGGCGTCGGCGGTCAGTACGAGGCGCTCCTTGAGGGCGACGGCGTTTATTTCCTTACCAACCTGCAATTCGCTCAGGCCCCCGATGTCCCGGCCTTCAACGACGCCGTCGGCGAATGGAATATCGCCCGCCCCAATGGCCCCGCGATCTGCAGCATTACGCTGACCGAACAGGCGGCAGGCGACGATATGTTCAAGATGACGGTGAAACCCGGCTGCGATCCGTCGATCGTTCGTTTCGGGCCGGTGAAATGGTTTCTCGATCGCGGCGACATCATCCTTCTGTCCGCGAAAGACGAACGCCTGCGCTTCGGCCGCCAGCCCGAAGGCAACTGGACTAAAATTCCGGAAACGCCGCGGCCCCTGTCGCTCACGCGCCCGAACTGATCCCCGCTCGCCAACGCCCCGGCGCCACTCCGGTAACGCGCTTGAACGCACGATTGAATGCCGCCTCCGACTCGTAACCCACGCCTGCGGCAATCGCCGCGAGACTGTCATCACTGTTGCGCAAGCGCTCGGCGGCAAGCTGCATGCGCCAGCCAGTTACGTATTCGATCGGCGCCTGTCTCATGACGGCGTTAAAGCGCTCTGCAAGAACGCTGCGCGAAGCCCCTGCCGCCCGCGCCAACGTATCCACGGTCCAGCGCCGGGCGGGTTCCCGGTGAACGAGCTGCAATGCACGGTTCACGATCGGATCGTTGAGTGCGGCAAACCAGCCGTTCGCATCGCGCGGCAAGCGCTCCGCGTAACGCCGCAGCACTTCGACGAATAAAAGCTCCATCAAACGGGCTAACATTAACTCCGTACCCGGCGCAGCGGTTTCGGCAAGTGCGAGAATTTCTCGCACTGTCGATGTCAGCACCGCACCAACTCCGTCCTCACCGGTTTTCTCAACCAGCAGAACGGGCAGCGAGCGAAACACCGGCGCGAACAGAAATTCCGAGGACTCGATAAAACCACACACCATGCGCGTCTCGCATCCGCCGCCGCCGTGATCAATCGTCCACATCCCGTTTAGCGGGCTGGGACGCATTACGTTCGGAGCAAATGCGGCATCGCAATACTCGCCATTCCAGAATATGTGCGAATCCGCAAAAGGCATCAGCAGGATGTCGCCTGCGGTGATTTTCCTTTTTTCGCCAGTAGCAAGCTCGATCGTACATTCCCCGGTCGCGATTAGATGAAAAACACTGATGTGGCGTAGATGCGCAAGCGGGGTACCTTCGTCATATTGTTTGGGGCTGACGATGCCAAATGGCGCCGAAAACCGGCCATCTAGGAATACCGAACCGGTGAGGCGCACTGCGCGCAGCATTTCCGCCAAGACGTCGTAATCGCTCGCGCTTTTCGGCGTCCCTGCAAATGAAGGCGGCGTCCTGGTCATTGAGAGCAAAACCCCTCGGCCATATCCACACACCCGATCAGGCGGCGAGCACCTTAGAGGATGCCTCAGCAAATGAGAACGGCCGGAAATGCCATGCCGCCCAGCGCATTCGGTCAGCAGGAGATTTCGTCATGAACGTACAAGTATCTAATCCCGTGCCGGTGGATTTATCGATGGTCAAAGGGCGTCAGCAAATGGCTTGGAGCTCCGGCAATTATGCCGTCGTTGGAACTACTTTGCAGATTGTCGGCGAGTCGCTTTGCGAAGCAGTCGACCTACGCAGCACGCAACGCGTGCTTGATGTTGCCGCTGGCAACGGCAACGCATCGCTCGCGGCGGCGCGCCGTTTTGCGGACGTCATTTCGACCGACTATGTCGGCAGCCTTCTCGACCAGGGCCGGAAGCGCGCCGAAGCGGAGGGCTTGCCCATTACATTTCAACAAGCTGATGCGGAAAATCTGCCTTTCCCTGATACGAGTTTCGACATCGTGCTTTCCACCTTTGGCGTGATGTTCACACCAGATCAGGTTAAGGCCGCAAAAGAATTGCTGCGGGTCTGCCGCCCCGGAGGCAGGATCGGGCTCGCCAACTGGACTCCGGACGGTTTCATCGGTCGACTATTCAAACTGATCGGTACATACGTGCCTCCTGCGCCCGGCCTCAGTTCGCCAGCACTTTGGGGCCAACACTCGCACCTCGAACAATTATTTAGCGGCGCCTCCATCGCAACTACGAAGCGGCAATTCGTCTTCCGCTATAAATCGCCTGAGCATTGGGTCGATATCTTCCGAACCTATTACGGACCGGTGCTGAAGGCTTTCGCGGCACTCGAAGGCAAGCAGGCGCTTGCGCTCGAAAGCAAAATCCTTGCGCTTATTGGCGAATTCAATATCGCAAAAGACGGGGCTTTGGTGATTCCAAGCGATTACCTCGAGGCCGTCGTCACCAAAAAATAATAAAAAAGCGAGCGCGGCAGATTCCGTCGCGCTCGTTTAAATCAGCCGCATGCCCTTGAGGCTGGCGTGGCCGGCCTTGCCGACGATGATGTGATCGTGGACCTCGATGCCGAGCGGCCGCGCGACGTCGATGATCGCTTTCGTCATCTGGATATCGGCACGCGATGGCGTCGGATCGCCCGAGGGATGGTTATGCACGAGAATAACGGCGGTTGCCGAAAGCTCTAACGCCCGTTTCACCACTTCGCGCGGATAGACCGGCGTGTGATCGACAGTGCCGGTCTGCTGCACTTCGTCGGTGATGAGCTGGTTCTTCTTGTCGAGGAACAGGATACGAAACTGCTCCTTGTCGGCGAAAGCCATCGCCGCGCGGCAATATTCCAGCACTGAACTCCATGACGACAGCACCGGGCGTTCGCTCACCTTGCCGCGCACGAAATGGCGCGTCGCCGCCTCGATCAGCTTCAATTCGGTGATTACCGCTTCGCCTGCGCCGTCGACCTCCGCAAGCCGCGCCGGCGGCGCCGAAACGACTTCGGCGAACGAGCCGAATTTCGTCATCAAGGCTTTGGCGAGCGGCTTCACGTCGCGCCGCGGCAGCGCGCGAAATAGGATCAATTCCAGAAGCTCATAATCGGCGAGCGCATCGCTGCCCGACTCGCGGAAGCGCGAGCGCAGCCGGTCGCGGTGTCCGTGGTAGTGAGGCTCGCCCTGTTCCGGGTTCTTCTTGCCGCCGCTCGCCATTTGAAGGCGTCACGCGTGATAGGGCGGCTGATGCAGACCCTTGGGCGAGAGCGTGAAGATCTCGACACCGGTTTCGGTGACGCCGACGGTGTGCTCGAACTGCGCCGAAAGCGAGCGGTCGCGCGTCACTGCCGTCCAGCCATCGGACAGGACCTTCACGTGCGGCCGGCCGAGATTAATCATCGGCTCGACGGTGAAAAACATGCCGGGCTTGAGGATAGCGCCCTCGCCGGGACGGCCGATATGCACGACATTGGGCTCGTCGTGAAACAGGCGGCCGACGCCGTGACCGCAAAAATCGCGCACCACGCTCATATGGTTCGGCTCGACCACCGCCTGGATGGCAGCGCCGATCGCGCCGATCGTCGAACCGGGCCGGATCGTGTCGATGCCGGCCATCATCGCTTCGTAAGTGATCTCGACCAGCCGCTCGGCGCGCCGCGGCACATCGCCGACGAGATACATCCGGCTCGAGTCGCCGTGCCAACCATCGAGGATCAGCGTCACGTCGATATTGACGATGTCGCCGTCCCGGAGCGGCTTCTCGTTGGGAATGCCGTGGCAGACGACATGATTGATCGACGTGCAGACCGATTTTCCGTAACCGCGATACATCAACGTCGCCGGCAGCGCGCCGCGATCGAGCGCATAGTTCAGCACGAAGCGATCGATCGTCTCCGTGGTGACGCCCGGCTTGATCTTGTCGACAAGCTCATCGAGCACTTCGGCAACGAGACGCCCGGCGCGGCGCATGCCGGCAAAATCCTCGGGGCCGTGCAGCTTGATCTGCCCGGTTTTGCGCAGGGGCGCGGTAGCGGCTTCGACATAGCTCATGGGAAGACATGGCTCATGGAAAGAGATGGCTCATGGGAAACTCAGACCCCTAATGTAAGCCATCGCCCGCAACGCGCAAGGAAGCGAAAAGTAAACCTTAGCCGAGCACCGGAACAGCGGGCCCGACCTCGATGCCATCGCGGGAAATGTGACAAATATGGGAATGCGCCTCGACTCCCGCCGCAAGCGCCCGGTCGAAAGCCGCCTTGTAGGCGGGATCGATATCGGCGGCGAGCGACACCGATTGCGCCGAGCCGATCTGGACGAGATACAACATTGCCGCGCGTTGGCCGCTAGCCGCAATCGCGGCAAGCTCGTCGAGATGCTTCGCGCCGCGCGCCGTTTTGGCATCGGGAAATTCGGCGCGGCCCGGCGAGCGCATCATGTGCACGTTCTTCACTTCGAGATAGCAGGGCGGCAGTCCCTCGCCTTCGAGCAGGAAATCGACGCGGCTATTCTTGCCGTAGCGCACTTCGCGGCGGATGCCGGAATACTGAGCAAAGGGCGCGAGCTTCTTCGCCGCTAACGCTTCCGCCACGAGGTTGTTCGGATGCCCGGTGTTGACGCCGACAAGCTCCGGCCCGCCGCCGAAATCCGCCTCCATCAGCTCCCAGCTATAGGCGAGCTTGCGCTTCGGGTTATCCGACTTCGACAGCCATACCTTTGCACCCGGCGTACTGAGACCGAGCATCGCACCGGGATTGGCGACATGCACCGTCACTTCGCTGCCGTCCGGCAGCACGACATCAGCAAGAAATCGCTTGTAGCGGCGAAGAAGCGTTGCAGGAATTAGCGGCGCAGGAAATCGCATCACGTAATCGCATCACGTAATCGCATCAATTCGCGATCTTGCCGCCCAGCTCGTCCTCGATGTGAACGCGGATGATCTCGTCAAAATTCTTTTCGACGGTGAAGCCAAGCTCGCGCGCGCGTTTCGCCTCGACTTCCTCGGCCCAGTCGGTGACGATCCGCGCGATCACCGGATCCGGCACGCGCTTGATACGCGCCGCGACCTTCTCCCCGGCGACGCGCTTCAGCGCCTCGATCTGCTCGGCGACGGTGACCGACACCGACGGCATCGAAAGATTGCGGCGCGGACCGACCTTGGCGCCATCGATATTGGCGGCATGGATGAGAAAACCGACCGCCGAACGGGGGCTCGCATGGCCGTGCTTTAGCGTATCCGGCACCGGCAGGATCGCCTCTTGCCCTGCAAGCGGCTCGCGGATGATGCTCGAATAAAAGCCCGATGCCGCCTTGTTCGGCTTGCCCGGCCGCACGCAGATCGTCGGCAGCCTGAGGCCGATGCCGTCAAAAATGCCGCGCCGCGTGTAATCGGCGAGCAGCAGTTCGCCGATCGCCTTTTGCGTGCCGTAGGAGGTGAGCGGCGTAAGGTGGAAATCGTCTTTCACCTTGCCGTCGAACGGCGCGCCGAAGACAGCGATCGAGCTCGTATAGACGACGCGCGGCAGATATTTGCGCGCGCGGATCGCGTCGAACAAAAAGCGCGTGCCGTCGAAATTGATGCGATAGCCCTTGTCGAAATCAGCTTCCGCTTCGCCCGAAACGATCGCTGCGAGATGAAAGATCACGTCCGGGTTGTCGGCGACGAGCGCGCCCGCTTCGCCCGGCACCGAAAGATCGCCCGCCCGCGTCACAATCTCGAACGGCTTGTCGCGCGGTTCTTCGGGCGCGACGATATCCTGCAGGGTCATCTTCTTGATCGGCTGGCCGCGAAGCTGACGCTCGCGCAGCAGGCGCTCGGTAAGTTTCCGCCCGATCATGCCGGCAGCACCGATCACGAGAACATGCATGGGAAATTCCTTCCTTACGCTTTCTTAAAGGGCAAAACCGCCGTCGATCAGCTGGATCGTACCGGTGGTGAACTTCGATTCATCGGAAGCAAGATAGACCGCGAGAGAAGCAATTTCCTCGGCAGTCCCGAGGCGGCCCATCGGCTGGCGGTCGATGAACAACTGCCGCGCTTCGGCCTCGGACTTCCCGGTATTCTTCGCGAGCGTCCGGATGCGATCATCGAGTGACGGCGACTGCACCGTGCCGGGGCAGATCGCATTAGCACGAATGCCCTGCTTGATGAAATCGACCGCGACAGATTTCGTGAGGCCGATCACGGCTGCTTTCGACGCGCCATAGACATAGCGGTTCGGCAGGCCGCTCACCGAGGAAGCGATCGAGGCGATGTTGATGATCGAGCCGCCGCCCTTCTTCAGCATCCCGGGCAGAAAAGCGTGGATCGTCCGGTGCATCGATTTCACATTGAGGTCGAAGGAAAAATCCCAGTCGGCTTCGCTCGTGTCGAGCACATTACCGTGATGCACGAAGCCCGCGCAGTTCGCGAGCACGTCGAGCGGCGGAATCTCTTGCGCGAGCTTTTCGACTTCCGCCGTAATGCGCGCATCCAACTTGCGGCAGTCGGCGGCAAGGCCCTTCAGTTTTTCCATGTCGAGATCGGTTGCGACGACTTTCGCACCCTCGTGCAGAAAAGCCTCGGCAATCGCGCGGCCGATACCTTGCCCTGCCGCTGTCACCAGACATTGCTTGTCCTTCAACCGGCCCACGAGTTCCCCCTACAAGCTGCTGCGGATTTCAGTAAGCGAGCGGCGCTGGCGGCCGCCCTCGAAATTGTTGTCGTCGAGCCACAACTCGAACGCCTGCTTCACCTGCGGCCATTCGCTGTCGATGATCGAAAACCATGCGGTATCGCGACTGTGGCCCTTCACGATCATATGCTGGCGGAAGAGACCCTCGAAGGTAAAGCCGAAACGCTCGGCCGCGCGGCGTGACGGCGCATTCAGCGCATCGCACTTCCATTCATAACGGCGGTATCCGAGCGTCTCGAAGGCGTAACGCATTAAAAGATACTGCGCTTCGGTCGCAAGCGGCGTTCGCTGCATCGCGGGCCCGTAGGCGATGCTGCCGACCTCGATGACGCGGCTCGCGGGCTCGATCCGCATCAGCGATGCCCAGCCCTGCGCGCGGCCGTTCTTGTCGAGGATCGCGTAATAGGCCTGGTCCTGCAGATCGGCGATCTTGCCAAGAAAATTCAGAAAAGCACCGGCATCCTGAAACGGCCCGTAAAACAGGTAAGTCCATACGCTGTCGTCGTGGCCAAGCGCATTCCAAAGATCGTTCATGTGCTTGACCGGATTGAGTTTCTCGACCGTGCCGAAGCGACCTTCAAACACCACCGGCCCCGGCATCGCTGCGCGCGCCGTAGCCACCACCGGGCCAACGGGCCGAGCCGCTTTTTCCACGCTCACTTGCGCCGATCCCCGTTGAAAAACTTGTTCAACTCGGCACCGGGCGCGGCATTGGCGAACTCATCGAAACGGCCTTCCCCCGCGATCTGTTTTGCCGCGCGCAGGAAGCCGCCCCACGCTGCGCGTGCGAGCGCGCCCCCAATGCTGATCCGCCGCACGCCGAGCTCTTCCGCATCCTTCACGGTGATGCCGATGGCGTTGCCGATCAAGAGATTGAACGGCTTCGGCGCGACCGCCTTCACCACCGCGGCAATCTGCTCCTTGGTTTTGATGCC
Source organism: Xanthobacteraceae bacterium (assembly GCA_035555855.1). Classification (GTDB taxonomy): domain Bacteria; phylum Pseudomonadota; class Alphaproteobacteria; order Rhizobiales; family Xanthobacteraceae; genus Palsa-892. Next base: position 9,044 of record DATMGD010000047.1, on the reverse strand, counting down.
CGGCGAATAGAGACAGTCGGCGCCCGCGTCGGAATAGGCCTTGAGCCGCGCAATAGTGTCATCGAGATCGGGCACCCCGACAAAAAAATTCTCGGCGCGGCCAACTAACATGACGTCACCGCCCTTCTCGTCGATCGCCTTGCGCGCCGCTTTAATGCGCGCCACCGCGGTATCAATGTCGTAAAGCGGCTTCTCATTGTCGCCGGTCGAATCCTCGATTGAAATGCCGGCAACGCCGGTATCACAGCCGAGCTTCACGTTGGCCGCGACGCCCGCCGGATCGTGCGCGAAGCCGCCCTCGAAATCGGCGTTGATCGGCACATCGGTCGCCGCGACGAGTTCCGCAAGATGCGCGAGCACCATCTCGCGCGTCACATGATTGTCGGCAAAGCCGCGCGACCACGCGAAGCCCGACGACGTGCTGGCGAGCGCCCGGAAGCCCATACCCTGCAGCCAGCGCGCGCTACCGACATCCCACGGATTCGGAATGACAAAACAGCCACTCTTATGTAGCGCGTGAAAGGCCGCGCGCTTTTCCGCAATGCTTGCCATGAGTAATTTTCCTTAGTGATTGTCTCTTGGTGTTCCCGCCGTCTGCGCCACGCGCTGATATTTGACCGCGGGCTTCAGCACCATGCCCTCGTCGAACTGCTCGACCATGCCGCGCTGGATTTCCTGCCACGGCGTCTGGCTTGCAGGCATCGGAAAGCCGCCATTCTTCGCGAGCGCCGTCCGGCGCGCGGCAAGCTCTTCGGCGGGAAGCAGGATATTGGCCTCGCCCTTTTTGAGATCGATCCGCACGCGATCGCCTGTTTGCAGCAGCGCAAGTCCGCCGCCCGCCGCCGCTTCAGGGGACGCATTCAGAATCGAAGGCGAGCCCGACGTGCCCGATTGCCGCCCGTCGCCGATGCAGGGCAACGACTTGATCCCGCGTTTAATGAGCGCCGCCGGCGGCTGCATGTTCACGACCTCGGCGCCGCCCGGATAGCCGATCGGGCCGGTGCCGCGAATGAACAGCATGCAGTGCTCGTCGATCTTGAGCGAAGCATCGTCGATGCGGTGATGATAGTCCTCGGGCCCCTCGAATACGATGGCGCGACCCTCGAAGGCTTCGGGATTTTTCGGATCGGAAAGATAGCGGTCGCGAAACTCTTTTGAAATCACGCTGGTCTTCATGATCGCATTGTCGAACAGATTGCCACGCAGCACGATGAAACCCGCATCCTTCACCAGCGGTTTTTCGTACTCAAAGATGACGTCGCGATCCCACGACAGTTGCCCTTTGCAATTCTCGCCGATGCCCTTGCCGTTCACGGTTTTGGCTTGCTTGTGAATTTTTCCGGCTTTCATTAATTCGGCCACGACTGCCGGCACGCCGCCGGCGCGATGGAATTCCTCGCCGAGATATTGCCCGGCTGGCTGCATGTTCACAAGAAGCGGAATCTCGTGGCCGACGCGCTGCCAGTCATCAACGGTGAGCGGCACGCCGATGTGACGCGCAATCGCGTTGATGTGGATCGGTGCATTGGTCGAGCCGCCGATCGCTGAATTGACGACAATCGTGTTCTCGAACGCTTCGCGCGTGAGAATGTCGGAAGGCTTCAGATCTTCATCCACCATCTCGACGATGCGCTTGCCCGTCTCATAGGCAATCTGCCCGCGCTCGCGATACGGCGCCGGAATCGCAGCGCAGCCCGGCAGCGACATGCCAAGCGCCTCGGCAAGTGCATTCATCGTCGAAGCCGTGCCCATGGTGTTGCAATGTCCCGCCGACGGCGCCGACGATGCGACGAGCTTGAGGAAGCCGTCGTAGTCGATCTCGCCGGCCGCCAGCATCTCGCGCGCTTTCCACACGATGGTGCCGGAGCCCGTGCGCTCGCCCTTGAACCAGCCGTTCAGCATCGGCCCGCCAGAGAGCACGATCGCCGGAATGTTCACCGTCGCCGCTGCCATGATGCAGGCGGGTGTCGTCTTGTCGCAGCCGGTCGTCAGCACCACGCCATCCAGCGGATAGCCGAAGAGCACCTCGACGAGACCGAGATAGGCAAGGTTGCGGTCGAGCGCCGCCGTCGGGCGCTTGCCGGTCTCCTGGATCGGGTGTGTCGGAAACTCGAAGGCAACGCCGCCTGCTTCTCGAATGCCCTCGCGCACACGATGAGCCAGCTCGAGATGATGCCGGTTGCAGGGCGAAAGATCCGAGCCCGTCTGCGCGATGCCGATGATCGGCTTGCCGCCGCGCAACTCTTCGAGCGTCAGCCCGAAATTGAGATAGCGCTCGAGATAAAGTGCGGTCATGCCCGGATTGTCGGGATTATCAAACCACAGCTGGGAGCGCAGCTTCCGCTTCGGTTTCTGGGTGCTGTCGAGCATTCCGTTTCTCCCGGGCGACCTGGATTTGATTTTGCATAATTCATGCGCCTAAAGTCAGGGCGAAATCAACGGGCGCGAAAGGCAGAGCAATGGCGTTGCAAACGGTGGCGGCATTCGACCGGATCGGCGAGGAAAATGCATTCGCCGTGCTTGCGCGCGCAACGGAACTGGCGGCCCTGGGCCGTGACATCATCAACCTCGGCATCGGCCAGCCGGATTTTCCGACGCCGAAACACATTGTCGAAGCTGCGATCAAGGCGCTGCGGGACGGCCACCACGGCTACACGCCTTCGGTCGGTATCCTGCCGCTCCGCGAAGCCGTCGCCGCCGACCTGCACAGACGCCACGGCGTCGAGGTCTCGCCCGACCGCGTCATGATCGTGCCGGGCGGCAAGGTCACGATGTTCGAGACGATTTTGATGTTCGGCGAGCCCGGCGCGGACATTCTCTACCCAGATCCCGGTTTTCCGATCTATCGCTCGATGATCGAATTCACCGGCGCAAAGCCGATCCCGGTGCCGATCCGCGAGGAAAACGGCTTTGCCTTTTCGGCGGAGGAAACGCTGAGGCTAATCACGCCGAAGACACGCCTTCTTATCCTCAATTCACCGGCCAACCCGACCGGCGGCGTCACGCCGAAAGCCGAAGTCGACAAACTCATCGCCGGCCTCGAGAAGCATCCCAATGTCGCGATCCTGTCCGACGAGATCTACGACCAGCTCATTTATGATGGCGAGCAACATGTTTGCCTGCTCTCTTATCCGTCGATCCGCGATCGCCTCGTGATGTTGAACGGCTGGTCGAAAACTTATGCCATGACCGGCTGGCGCATGGGCTATTCGGTGTGGCCCGGCAAACTTTACGAATATGCGAGGAAGCTCGCGGTCAACAGCTACTCTTGCGTCAACGCGCCGTCGCAATACGCGGCGATCGCCGCCCTCACCGGCCCGCAGGATGCCGTCGCAAAAATGGCCGCCGAGTTCGACAAGCGCCGCAAGGTCGTGGTCGAAGGCTTGAACAAGCTGCCGGGCGTTTCGTGCCGAACGCCGAAAGGCGCCTTCTACGCTTTCCCGAACATCAAGGAGACCGGCTGGAAGGCAAAGGCGCTCGCCTCAACGCTCTTGGAAGAAACCGGCGTCGCCACTACCGGCGGTCCGGATTTCGGCATCCTTGGCGAGGGCTATATGCGCATCTCCTATGCGAACTCGACGCCGAACATCCAGAAAGCGCTCGGCCGCATGGACGAGTTTCTGGCGAGCCGCAAGGCGGCATGAATATCACGGCTCGTGAAATCGGGTGGTGCCGCCTCCGCCGCAGGCCATAATCGATGACGATGAAACCGAATTTCGCGATCTTTGAAACCGCCATCGGCCCGTGCGGCATCATTTGGGGCGAGCACGGCATCGTCGGCGTCCAACTGCCGGAGGCGACCGAAGGCCGCACACGCGCGCGTCTGCAAAAGCGTTTTCGTGATGCAGTCGAAACGCCGCCGCCGGCCAATGTCGCAACGACGATCGAGAATATCGTCGCGCTGCTCGACGGCAGGCCCGCCGATTTCTCGACGGCAAAGCTCGACATCAAAGAGCTGCCCGAATTCAACCGGCAGGTTTACGAAATCATTTCCGCTTTGCAGCCCGGCGAAACCATGACCTATGGCGATATCGCCAAGCGGCTCGGCAAGGAGCCGCAGGCCGCCCGCGATGTCGGCCAGGCGCTCGGCGAAAACCCGATCCCGGTCGTCATCCCCTGTCACCGCGTGCTCGCGGCCAATGGCCGCCCCGGCGGCTACTCGGGCTCGGGCGGGGTCAGGACCAAGCTCAAACTGCTCACCATCGAAGGGGCGCAGCTGTCGGACGAGCCATCGTTGTTCGAGCGTCTGCCGCTCGAAGCGCGCACCGACAGGCAATCCGGCAAATAAAAACGCCGCCCGGTTTCCCGGACGGCGTTAATTTGGTTGCGGGGGCAGGATTTGAACCTGCGACCTTCAGGTTATGAGCCTGACGAGCTACCGGGCTGCTCCACCCCGCGATAATCCTTGGCGTTGTCGAACAGCCCGGCTTTTGACCGGTGGCCTCGCTTGCGCTCGGCCCTTGGCTGCTCCACTCCGCGATAATCCGAGCACGTTGCCCAGCACCCTGACCCATCGGGTCTGGGACTGCCTTGCCCCGTGCGAATTCTGTTGCGAGCGCGGCGTATGTAGCAATTGTGAACCCGCTTGGGAAGGCGAAAAGCCAAGATTTTCCGCATCAATCCTGCTATCGCTCGCCCGATTCCCGCTTTCGGACAGAGGCAAATGGCCGCCACCCCGCAACCTTCCGGTTCCCGGCCCCTGCGCGCGCTTTCGGTCATCGACGGCGCGATTTTTCTGATCGGCGTCGTGGTCGGCATCGGCATCTTCAAGACACCGGCGCTCGTCGCCGCAAACGTGCCGAACGAGGCCGCATTCTACGGCGTGTGGCTGCTCGGCGGTTTGGTCATGCTGGTCGGCGCGCTGTGCTACGCCGAACTCGGCAGCGCCAACCCGGACGCCGGCGGCGAATATCGCTATCTCACCCTCGCCTATGGCAAGCCGGTCGGCCTTCTGTTCGCCTGGGCGCGCGGCACCGTGATCCAGACCGGCGCAATCGCCGCCGTCGCCTTCGTCTATGGCGAATATGCTTCGGTGATTCTTCCGCTCGGCAGCTACAGCACTGCGATCCATGCGGCGACCGCCGTCATCGCGCTCACCGGGCTCAATGTCCTTGGCACGCCGCAAACAGTGTGGACGCAGTGGGGCCTCACTTCGCTCACCATTGCGACCAAGCTCATTCTCATTGTCTCCGGCATCGCGGTTGCGGCTCCTGAAGCGGGCCCCGCCGCGGCTTCGAATTTCGCGGGCTCGATCGGGCTCGCGACGGTGTTCGTACTGCTGACCTACGGCGGCTGGAATGAAGCCGCCTATCTCGGCGGCGAGCTGAAGGACGCCTCGCGCAACATGGTGCGCACGCTGCTGATCGCAACCGCCGCCGTCATCGTGCTTTATCTTGCGGTCAACTATGCCTATCTGCATTCGCTCGGCTTGCAAGGCCTGCGCGACAGCCAGGCGATTGCGAGCGACGTCATGCGCCGCTTCGTCGGCGAAGTCGGCGCGACGGCGCTTGCCGTCATGATCTGTGTCTGCGCGCTCTCGACCTTGAGCGTTACGATCTTCACCGGCGCGCGGACATATTATGCGGTCGGCCGCGACTTTCCCTTCATGCGCAAGTTTGGCGTCTGGGAGGAGAGCGGTGACAAGCCAAAGAACGCACTCCTTTTGCAATGCGCGATTGCGCTCGCGCTTATTCTGTTCGGCGGCCTTACCCGCGAAGGCTTCGAGGCGATGGTCGCTTATACCGCGCCGGTATTCTGGTTCTTTCTGCTCTTGGTCGCGCTGTCGGTTATCGTCTTCCGCAAGCGCGGCGTCGCGCTGCCCTACAGGATGCCGCTCTACCCGCTGCCGCCGATTTTGCTTTCAATTGCAGCACTTTGGATGATCTGGTCGAGCATCCTTTATGCAGGGCTCGGCGCCGTTATCGGCATCGGCATCACGCTGCTCGGTACGCCGCTCTTCTGGCTCAGCCGCCGCAAGTAATTACTGACCGGCCTTTTCGCTGTTGCGGACAGCGATCATCAGATTCGATTCGTTCGGCCGGTGGCGATAACCGACGCCGAAATCGAGCTTCGGCGCCTTCGCGAACATTTCCTTGAGCCGTGGCTGATAGGTGCCGGGGAAAATCCCGAGCGGATGGAGATAGTTGCCGAACGGCAGGAATGTCCACTCGCTCGCCTTGAAACCCCGCAGCGGAATGCCGGAATCGTCCTGCACGATGGTCCGGCTATTCGCGACGAGAAGCTCGCGGATCGTGTCGAAGCCGTGGCCATGCATCAAGTACGAGGCGCTCTTGAGGAACGCGTCGCCCGGCGCAAGCTTCTCGCAAAACGGCAGGAAGCCCGTCGTCTTCACGCCAGGGTCCGAAAGATCCGTGCTGAAATAATAGAGCGTGCGCGGTGTGCCGTCGGCGTCTGAAAAATCGATCTTCACGCCGCTCCCGGTCTTGCCCGAAGCGCGGCCGCGCAGCGAACGGTCGAACGGTTTCGTTGAGCCGTCGCTCTCGAGCTGGATCAGCGTGACGTCTTTGATTTCCTTGCCGGCGCGCGCCAGGAACACGTAAAGGATCGGCAGCGTGCCGGTGAGCTGCGAGCCGTCGTGCAACTGCTCACGCATGTGCCTCGTGATGAAGAAGCTGATGTTCAGGATCGTGCTCATCGAGGCGCGGAGATCGGTGAGCGAATAGCGCGTGCGCTCGTTGATCTCGGGAACGGCACCGACCGCCTCGAGGCCGGCGAGCACATAGGTTTTGGCTCTCGGAAAGAACGCATCGGCGTAGAGAAAATCCGGGCCGCTGAAGGCGTAGAACAGCGTCTGCTGCGGATTTTTGAGATTCGCTTCCGACCAGGCGCGCACCTTCTTGAGCTGGCCGTCGTCGAGCTTTTTCCATGCGCCGTTGAACGCCTGTGCATGTTGCTTCCAGGCCGGATCGTTCTCGTAGCGGGCGAGCGGCGAATTGAGCCCAAGCGGCAGGCCGGCGAGGAGCCGCGCCGTGTCGTTGGCGTTGGTGCTGTCGGCATGCCCCGGGCCTGCAAAGGCAAAGACGAGGCCCATCATCAACACAGCGATTTTCATTCCGCGCGACATGCTGGAAGGCCCTGTTATTTGCGAATTGGCGCTAAAGGCCATTTTTTGCCACATTTCCCTTAAGATTTTCGCGGCTTCACGCCGAGCCCGATACCACGATATCGTCGTCTTCGGACTTTACCGTTTAGTCATACTGATTGGGTTGATTCAATCTCGTGGGGAGTCCTTTCCCGCAACACCGGGAAAGCTATCGAGGGTGGAGCATTGCAAGTCGACTGGCGGCCGCTGGCCACAGCCACACTTTGCATTTTTGCTTGTCTGACGCCGGCCGCAAGCCAGGCGCAGGAAGGCTATGGCGAGAGCCGTGGGGTGAGCTATCACGTCCGCACCTTCGCCCCTGTCGAAAAGCCAAATGATATCGTGACCGGCGCCATCAACCGCGCCAACGCCAATCTCGGCCTCAAACAGTCGCGCACCGATGTCGTCGAATTCCTCGCCGGCCCCTTCCCCTATGACGGCAGGGCACCGGGCGGCCGCCCCTTCATCGTCACCGACGACAGCGGCCGCCGTACCCATTATTCGGCGCGCGGCCGCGCCTATTCGGAAACGACCTTCAACGACCAGCGCACGCTGATGCATATCCCGCAGGGCTTCAACATCAAAAAGCCCGGCGTGATCGTCGTCTTCTTCCACGGCCATGGCGCGGAGCTGAACCGCGACATCCTCCGCCGGCAGCAGGTACCGGCCCAGATTACCGAATCCTATTCGAACGCCGTGCTGCTCGCGCCGCAATTCGCGCTAGACGCCTCCGATTCCTCCGCCGGTAATTTCTGGCAACCCGGCGGCTTTGCCCGCTACCTGCGCGAAGCCTCCCGCAATCTCGCCAAGCTCTACGGCGACCAGCGCACGGAAGGCGTTTTCGCCAAGATGCCCGTCGTCATCGTCAGCTACAGCGGCGGCTATGGCCCGACCGCGGCAGTCGTGAAGAACGGCGGCATCGGCAAGCGGCTGCGCGGCATCGTTATGCTCGATTCGCTTTATGCCGAAACCGACACCTTCCGGGACTGGATCTTGAGCGATCGCTCGGCCTTCTTCGTCAGCGCCTATCTTGGCTCGACGCGCTATCGCAATATTGAACTCAAGGAAGAGCTGAAAAGCCGGAGCATTCCCATCGCTGAAAATCTCACCGGCCGAATCAAGCCCGGCACCGTCGCCTTCATCGCCGGCAACCCGGAAGAAGAACGTCACCGCGATTTCGTGACGCAAGCCTGGACCGCCGGTCCGATCGCCGACGTGCTCAATCGTTTGCCGGAATATCGCCGCTAGAATTTCCGCGCGCGAAAAACAAAAAAGCCCGTCACGGCAGAAACCGTGACGGGCTTTTTTTGAAATCGTGAAGATTGAGAAACTGTCTTCAGCAGGCCTGGCAGTGACCTACTCTCCCAAGTCTTGAGACTTAGTACCATCGGCGCAAAGGATTTTAACGGCCGAGTTCGGAATGGGATCGGGTTCAGGATCCTCGCAATACCACCAGACCAGCGAAAGACAGTTTGAAGCAAGCGTTTGTTTGGGTCTTTTCTGTCTTGATCGATGCCACGCTTCCGCGTGGGCATTGACGACAAGAGCAATCAAGCCGATCGAGCGATTAGTACCGGTTAGCTGAACGCGTCACCGCGCTTACACTTCCGGCCTATCAACGTGGTGGTCTACCACGGCTCTCGGGGGAGAACTCGTTTTGAGGTGGGTTTCCCGCTTAGATGCTTTCAGCGGTTATCCCGTCCGTACATAGCTATGCAGCACTGCCGCTGGCGCGACAACTGCTCCACCAGAGGTACGTCCATCCCGGTCCTCTCGTACTAGGGACAGATCCTCTCAATTCTCCGACACCCACGGCAGATAGGGACCGAACTGTCTCACGACGTTCTGAACCCAGCTCACGTACCACTTTAATCGGCGAACAGCCGAACCCTTGGGACCTTCTCCAGCCCCAGGATGTGATGAGCCGACATCGAGGTGCCAA
>DATMGD010000046.1:0-17408 GCA_035555855.1 Xanthobacteraceae bacterium | reverse complement strand
CGCGACTTCCGCTTCCCGCCCGACATGCAAAAAGAGTTCAAGGGCAACGACCGCTTCTTCCCGATCACTTACGAGAAGGATTGGAAAGTGGTGCGCGACATCGCCGAAGGCTCGGGCACGCCCTACAACAAGGCCGCTTACGAAGCGCAGAAAGCGCGCGACGAAGCCAAGGCGAAGAAGAAAAAGGAACAGGCGGGCCAAGCCAAAAAGCCGGCCGAGTAACCCAATCGGATCAGTTCATGAATGTCGCATCTCCTGCCGCGCCTCCTGCCGCATCTGTAGCCGCCGTCACCGGCCGCGCACTCGTGCTGAAAAATCTCAGCAAGGAATATCGCGCGGGCATTCGCGTCCTGAACGATATCTCGCTCACCTTTAATGAGCGCGGCATGACCGCGATCATCGGCCCGTCCGGCACAGGCAAATCGACGCTGATCCGCTGCATCAACCGGCTGACCGATCCGACCGCCGGTGAGATCCTGTTCATGGGCACCGATCTTGCCAAGGTAAAGGGCCGCCAGCTGCGCCGCGCGCGGCGGCATATCGGCATGGTGTTTCAGGAGTACAATCTCGTCGAGCGGCTCTCCGTGATCGAGAACGTGCTGTGCGGGCGGCTCGGCTATGTCGCGCTGTGGCGGGCGTGGCTGCGCAAGTTTCCGAAGAAAGACATCGACCGCGCGTTCTATCTGCTCGATGCCGTGGGCCTTAGCGATTTCGCCACGCAGCGCGCCGATCAGCTTTCCGGCGGCCAACGCCAGCGCGTCGGCATCGCACGGGCACTGATGCAGGAGCCGAATATCCTGCTCGCGGACGAGCCGACCTCCTCGCTCGATCCCAAAACCTCAGTCGAGATCATGGAACTGATGGCGAAGCAGGCCGCGGCGCGCGACATTCCGGTGCTCGTCAACATCCATAATGTCGAGCTTGCCAAACGCTACGCCGACCGTGTGATCGGCATGAGCAAGGGCGGCGTCGTGTTCGACGGGCCGCCTTCGGCGCTCGAAGTCTCGCACCTCAAGCAAATCTACGGCGGCGAAGGGTGGCTGGATTGAGCGACACAAGCCTTTCTCATCGCACTGCGCGCGACGCCTTCCCGCCCAACTGGCCGGTGCGAATCGGCCTTGTCGTGCTCGCGCTCTATGTCGTTTACGCCATGAGCATCATCGACATCACCTGGGAGCGTTTCGTCGCGGGCTTCGGCCACGCAGGCCACTTCCTGTCGCGGATGTTCCCGCCCGATTTTTCGCATGACAAGATGAAGCTTCTCTATGACGGAATGCTGGAGAGCTTGCAGATCGCGATCCTCGCGACCGCCTTCGGCATTACGCTGTCGCTGCCGCTCGGCTTTGCCGCCGCGCGCAACATTTCGCCCGCGCCGCTTGCGTGGGGCGCACGCGGGCTGATCGCGCTCCTGCGCTCGTTCCATCCGGTGATCGTCGCGATTTTATTCGTGAAGGCCGTCGGCTTCGGCGCGCTCGCCGGCATTCTCGCGCTGATCGTCGCCTCGATGGGCTTCATCTCGAAGCTCATTGCCGAAGCGATCGAGGATATGTCGATGAAGCCGGTTGAGGCGGTGCGCGCGACCGGCGCTTCGTTCATGTCGGTGATGACGATGGCGGTGATGCCGCAAGTGATGCCGCGTTTTATCGGCTTCTCGTCGTATCAACTCGATTCCAACCTTCGCAACTCGGCGCTGGTCGGCATTGTCGGCGGCGGCGGCATCGGCGCCACGCTGTTCACTGCGTTCCAGCGGTTCGATTACGATTTCGTTCTGACCATCGTGCTCGCGGTGATCGCCATCGTCATGGTGGGCGAACTCCTGTCGAATGCCGCGCGGAGACTGCTACAGTGACGGCCGCCGCTACATCTCGCGTCTGGCAGCGATTCTCGCTCACCGAGCGGATTGCGCGCTCGTGTCTTTATCTCATCGCATTGATCGCCGTGGTATGGGCGCTGCAATCGGTCGCGATCATTCCCGAATTTCTCTATGACATGCCGGCGCAGACAGCGGATCTGTTCGCACGCATGTGGCCGATCGACTGGGCGTGGTACCCGAAGGTCGTTCATCCGGCGTTGATTGAAACGCTGCATATCGCGACGCTCGGCACCATTCTTGCGGTGTTTCTCGCGAGCTTCGTCGCGCTGATCACCGCTCGCAATGTCATGCCGTCGGCGATCGTCAACTTCATCGGCCGCTTCATTCTCGTCGCGACGCGCTCGGTGCATGCGATGGTGTGGGCGTTGTTTTTCGTCGCGGTTTTCGGCCCCGGCGCGCTGGCCGGCACGATGGCGATTGCCATTCACTCGATCGGCTTTACCGGAAAATTCCTCTCCGAAGCGATCGAGGAAGCCAAGCCCGGCCCGATCGAGGCACTGGTGGCGGCCGGCGCCTCGCCTCTCGCCGTGCTGCTCAAGGGCTACTGGCCGCAGGTGAAGCCGGCGTTTCTTTCCGTCGCGATGTTCCGCTGGGACATCAACATCCGCGAGTCCGCGGTGCTCGGCCTTGTCGGCGGCGGCGGCCTCGGCATGGCACTCGATAGCGCGCTCGAGAACCTTTACTGGGATCGCGCCGGGCTGGTGCTGATCGTGATCTTCGGCATCGTCATCATCGCCGAGATCATCACGACCTATCTGCGGCAACGGATTATTTGAGCACGATCTGCGTACAGCGAAACAGCGCGATGGTCTTGCCGTTCGCGCGCACTTCGGCGTCCCACACTTGCGTCGATTTGCCGAGATGCACGCCTCTTGCCTCGCACTCGATCACGCCGTCGCGCGCGGTGCCGAGGAAATTCGATTTCAGCTCGATCGTCGTGAAATTCTTTGCGCCCTCGGGAAGCGAGACGACGCAGCCATAGCCCGCGCAGGTATCGGCGAGCGTGATGACGCTTGCCGCGTGGAGGAAACCGTTCGGCGCGAGCAGCTTTTCGGTGACCTGCATCCGCGCCTTGACGTAACCGCGGCGGATTTCGAGCGGCTCGAAGTCGAGCACGCCGGGCAGCTTGCCCTGCTGAGCCTTCACGAAAGCCGCAATATCGAGGCCCTGATACATCGAACTGAACTCGGACATGAAAATACCCCTGCCGGTGTTGCCCGATGGAAGTACGACATTCTACCCGCGATTGTTATTCGAAAAACGGCAGGCTGCATTGCATTGGCGGGGCCGTTCGCAGCTCGGCTTGCGCCGGGGCGTTTCCGGGGGTATCTCGCGGGGCAAGGGCTAAGCCCTTGAAGCGAATTACGTCTCTGGAGTGAAGAATGAACAAGCCGGCGCCGACTGACAGCGTTTTGGGAATGCTCGCCAATGCCTTCGATCGCGTCGCGAGCGCGCTCGAGCGTATCGCACCGCCCGCGCCGGTGAAGCCGGATTTCTCGATCGCCGATGCGTACATCTGGTCGGCCGCGAACAAGAAGCTCGAGCCGGTCGCGCGCGTGAACCGCGTCGAGATGGCGCTCTTGAAGGGCATCGACCGCATGCGCGACACGCTCCAGGAAAACACCGAGCGTTTCGCCAAGGGCCTGCCCGCCAACAACGCGCTGTTGTGGGGCTCGCGCGGCATGGGCAAGTCATCGCTCGTCAAGGCCGTGCATGCCGACGTCAATGCGCGCATCGCCAAGGGCATGCTGAAGCTCGTCGAAATTCACCGCGAGGACATCGAGTCCCTGCCCGTCTTGATGACGCTGCTGCGCGAGGCCAAAGAACGCTTCATCGTGTTCTGCGACGACCTTTCGTTCGACGGCGACGACACTTCCTACAAGTCGCTGAAGGCGGTGCTCGAAGGCGGCATCGAAGGCCGGCCCGACAACGTCATTCTCTACGCGACCTCGAACCGCCGCCATCTGCTCGCGCGCGAGATGGTCGAGAACGAACGCTCGACGGCGATCAATCCCGGCGAAGCAGTGGAAGAAAAGGTTTCGCTGTCGGATCGCTTCGGCTTGTGGCTCGGCTTCCACAAGTGCAGCCAGGACGAATATCTCGAGATGGTCGAAGGCTACGCCAAGCACTTCAAGATTCCGGTCGAGGCCGAACAGCTTCGCCGCGAGGCGCTGGAATGGGCGACGACGCGCGGCTCGCGTTCGGGCCGCGTCGCCTGGCAGTTCGTGCAGGATCTCGCCGGGCGTCTTGGCGTGTTCATGAAGTAGCGGCCCGGCTATTTTCGGCTGCAAATCGGCAAGATATTGATATTTCTAGTATTTTTTCGGTTCCGCTGGTTAAGCGGTATTTAACGCAACCGATGATACTCAGGCCTTTGCTGGAATGACCCAGAAGGGTTTGCGTATGAATACCCGGACTTCCCTGATTTCCGAGCTCGAAGAATCGATCCGGAAAGGTAATCGCGACGAGCGCGTCACTTCGCTTCGGCGCGTCACCGATCTATTCCTCTCGACCAACGCGCGCCTCAACGACGAACAGATCGAGGTGTTCGACGAAGTGCTCGGCCGTTTGATGGAGCACGTCGAGTGCAAGGCGCTCACCGAACTCTCGCACAAGCTCGCGCCGGTCGATGCGGCGCCCAACGATGTTGTGCAGACGCTCGCGCGCAACGACGAATTCGAAGTCGCCGAGCCGGTGCTGACGCAGTCGAACAAGCTCAGCAACGAAGACCTGATTGAGATTGCAGAAACCAAGGGCCAGGCGCACCTTTGCGCCATCAGCGGCCGCAAGACGCTCGCGCCGCCCGTCACCGATGTTCTGCTTCGCCGCGGCGACCGCAATGTCGTCGACCGGCTTGCCGGCAATGCCGGTGCCGCATTCTCCGAGGAAGGCTATTCGCGCATGGTCGATCGCGCGGTCGGCGACGAGACGATCGCCGAAAAAATCAGCCGCCGGGTCGATGTACCCCTCAAGCATTTCCGCGACCTCATCCTGCGCGCAACCGAAAGCGTGCGCACGCGCGTCCTGTCGATCGCGACGCCGAAGGACGTATTGGAAATCCAGAGCTTCCTCGCCAGCATCAATAACGAACAGCGCGCTCCGGAAGCAGCGCTCGATTTCAGCCAGGCGCAACAGATCATCGCGGAGTTGCACAAGAAACAGGCGCTCAACAACGAAGCGATCATGAAGTTCGCGCGCGGCGAAAAATACGAGGAACTGGTGGCGAGCCTTTCGATGCGCTGCGCGGCTTCGCTCGGACTGATCAACCGCCTGATGCGCGGCGACGGCTACAATGCCCTTCTGGTGCCGTGCCGCGCGGCCGGCCTCGACTGGCAGATCGTGCGGACGATCCTGAAAACACGGCCCTGCGCGCAACCGATTTCCGAGCGCGATCTCGGCAAGGCCGGCATCGAATATGCCAAACTCTCGCAGCAGACGGCGCTGCGCGTCATGGGCTTCTGGCAGGCCAAGGAAAAGACCTGATCCCGGAAGACGGACGCCTTACCGGGGACGCCTACGCGGCGCTGGCACCTACTTTTTCGCGCACCAGCCAGAAGCGATTGATGCGTTCGGCGGTGTCACGCGAAAGCTGCACGTAATCGTGCCAGACTTTCTGTAGTTCGGCTTCGCTGATTGTCTTCCAGCCGGGGCGGTTCTTCAGCACACCCTTGACCGTCGGCCAGGCAAAGCCCGCGACCTTGCAGGGGATCAAAAGGCCTTCGCCGCGCTCGGTATGCATCAGCTTGTCGATCAATTCGACCGGCAGGCCGCTCATCAGTGAAATGCTGGCGACAACGTCTTCGTATTTTCGGCCGGCGACGAAATTGACGATCGCCTGCTGGTTCAACTCACCTTTTTGCTTGAGCGCCTGCGCGCGCTCGATGGCGGCGCTGAAATCACGCTTGACAACCGCCTCGGTGATCACCTGATCGGTAGCCCGCGACAGCACGCGTTCGATATCGCCCTGCACTTCCGGACGCATCAAGAGCAGGAGCCGCGCGCGCACCGCTTCGGTAGCGCGCACAAGTAGCTCACGAAAACGCTGCGCTGGAATGTCGAGACGGCGGCCGATCAATTCGAGCAGGCTTTCGTCGTCGCCCGCCTTGTTGATCAGCTCCGAGAAACCGTTATCCGAAATCTCGGCCGTCTTGTTCTTCATCAGGCTGCCGTGCACTTCGGGCGTGCCACGGTGAATCAGAACGTCGGTCACCTTTACCTTGAGGTGCGGACGAGCCGCGATCGCGAGCAGATGCTGTTGACCCTTGCTGTTTGCGATCTCGACAAGATCGTCCGTCGACAACAGCTTCGATTGCGTAAGCACGGGCCCGGCGACGGTGATCTCGTCGTTACGCGCGAGCCGCTGGATGACGTCGTTCGGCGCGTTGGGCACAGGCGCGATCTTGTTGCTAAGCTCGGCGAGCGCGCGCGTTTCGATGCGTTCGATCAGCTTGCACAAGACATTGTCGAAAACGTCGATCTGTTTGTCGTTGAAGTGCTCGGCACTCGACAGGAAAAGACTGGTGACCTTGCGCAGCGAGTCTACGCGCTTTTCGCGCGTGCCATTCTTGATGGCCTGCTCGATGTCGCTAACCCATTGCTGGTCATATTGCATGAGCGCAATGCCCAAATTTTCAACCCTACGTTTTGTTTTGTATCGAACATTTCCTATTGTTTTCTAAATGGAACTATTGCTACCAATGATTGTATTTACGTCACAGAACAATTTCTGATTTAGCCATCAGAACGGCAGCTTGATGCGCGGGTTGAAGTGTTCCTTCACGCGCTGATTGAGCGAACGCTTGCCGTCGTGACGCTGCTTCAAATTCTTCGCAGCGTCGCCGATGCGATTACCGCCCGGCCTATCCAGACCGCGCTTACCGTCCAGACCGCCACGCCTGTCGAATTGTTTGCCCGGATTCCTGTCGGCACCCTTCTCAAGATTTTTGCCGAGATCGTTTTTGCTCGCGTTATGGCGATCCAGATTCTGGCGATCGAGCCCGCCTCGCTTGTCCAATCCCTTCTTATCGAGCCCCTTCTTGTCGAAGCCTTTTTTATCGAGACCCTTTTTATCCAGACCTTTCTTGTCCAGGTCTTTCTTATCCAAGCCTTTCTTATCCAAGCCCTTCTTATCCAAGCCCTGCCGGTCCAGACCCTTCTTGTCGAGATTGTTCATGCGCTTCTGGAAACCCTTGCCCATGCGCGGGTCCCGGCCGATGCGGCGCGACAGATGCGTATGCGCGCCGGTGACGACGCGCGTAAGCCGCGCGGCCTGCGCAACCGTCGCAAGGCGAAAGCCCATGCGGCTCACCGCAATCGCCTTGTCGCCAGCGCGGATGTCGCGACAGTCGCTGCCGCCGCGGCAAACGACGCCGATGCCTTCGACGGTGTTGAAGACCATGTCGTCTTTTTCGAGCGAAATATCGATCACGGTGCCGCGCACGCCGATCGTCGCGACCGGCGTCTTGATCTGATAGGCGCTGTGATCGGAGCTGCCGGTGACGAAACGCAACGTGCCGCGCACGACATTCACCGTCGCATTCTTCGCCTTATCGCCATCGAAAATCATCTTGTCGAGCACGACTTCCGAATTGGCGCCGATGGTGAGTGAGGTGCCGTCCACGAATTCGATTTCGGCGGCGCCGTTCTTGTCGGTGACGATGCGATCGTTCTGTTCAAACTCAGTGCCGACCTCGATGGTCTGGGGCGCAGCGCCCTCCGAATAGGTCGCCGAAGGCACCGCGGAGACCGCCTTGCCGACGGACTTGGCCCATGCCGGGCTGCTGATGAGCCCGCAAGACACGAGCAGCGAAACTGCAAACAGCGA
The DNA here is from genome assembly GCA_035555855.1 of Xanthobacteraceae bacterium. GTDB lineage: Bacteria > Pseudomonadota > Alphaproteobacteria > Rhizobiales > Xanthobacteraceae > Palsa-892. The sequence continues at coordinate 9,711 of DATMGD010000046.1, read as the reverse complement.
AAGCGAGAACCGGCCAGAACAAAAGGTCTTCATCGCGCGCATCCCGTCCCATCAGAGCATAAAAGAGGACCCGGTCTTGGGGGAGACCGGGTCCAGCTGCCGAGCTATCTGTGGGGGTGGGGTGGACGCTCAGCAGGATCACAATGATGGGGACAGAATTAGCGCGCTCCTGTTCGTCACGATGTGACCTCAATCACACCAAACGACATATAGGAACGATTTCGCCTTTCTCCAGCGCGGCCCGTGAACTGAGAAACGAAGTCCGGTTTTCCTGCTAACCTATTGATTTTATTACAATCTGCAAAAATCTTATCCCCAGCCTCGTGAACGGCCTTAAGTTGCAGCTGTCCTGACCCTCTTGTGAGGGGCGTTTCTCGAGGCGTCTTGAAATGCGGGTCAGGAGCGGTGGCCGCGGATGGTTTCGCAAACCAGTCGCGGCGGTCGAAGCCTGCTGTGTCCGGTGCGCATTACGCCGCGTACCACATGGGACTCCGGGGACTGGAGCGTGCGTGTGGCCCACATACGGCGCATCTGGTGAGAGTTCCGATCAGCGGCGGATAAAAGGGCCTCTCCCAAAAGGAAGGCTTGGTCAGTCCGCCGGGGCTAAGCAGGAATAAGGCTGGAGCCCATCGCGCGCGGGACGTCGGTTACAAGCCGGCGACTGCGGAACGACAACTCTGGTGTCTTCCCACTTTTCGACACCAGACCGTGGAGACCGGCAAGTCTCCGGCGTCCCGCGCCGCCCTCATTTTATTTTGGGGAGTTGGCGACCTGACGATGCCTCGGCGCTCTAAAAGCGATCGCGAGAACGATCAGCCCTGCCCGCAATCCAAAGGCCCGGATATCCTGCGGAAGATCGAAAACATACCGGGAAATTGATTGGCAAACTGGCCCGCTGAAAGAAGTCGAGGCGGCTCGGGTATCCCAAAGGAATCCGAACCGCCTCTCAGAAGATCGCACCTGGAGGTCACCTGGCGGATCGATCTTTCGTCAACTTGCGGCGCGCTCCGTCACAGCGAAGTCAGATATTTCGACGGATCGACCGGGTTCGAGCCCTTGCGGATCTCGAAGTGAACCTGAGGCGACGCGACGCCGCCGGTCTGCCCGGCCTTCGCAATCACCTGCCCGCGCTTCACGGTCTCGCCGCGATGCACGAGAATTTCGGAGTTGTGCGCATAGGCCGTCACATAACCGTTGGCGTGGCGCACCAGCACGAGGTTGCCGTAGCCCTTCAACTCGTTGCCGGCATAGGCGACGGTGCCCTCTTCGGCGGCTTTGACGCCGGTGTTCTCGGGCACCGAGATGTTGATGCCGTCATTCTGCTGGCCGTTCGGCTTCGAGCCGTAGGCCGAAATCACGCGGCCCTTGACCGGCCAGCGAAACGAGAGCGCGCTGTTCGAGGAAACTGCCTTCGCCGGTTCGGCTTCGGTCGGCGCAATCGGCTTTACCGTCGCGACATTATCGACAGGTCCGGCAGCCGAGGTCTGGGCGAGCTTCTTCTGCGCAGGCGCGGGAGCCGCTTCCGCCTGACGCGGAGCTGCGGGCGCCGCGGCGATCGAAGTACCCGAAGCGCCCGGGATCGTCACGCGCTGGCCGACGCGGAGCGACGTCGTTGCACTGATGCCGTTCGCTTGCGCGATCTGCACGTGCGAAACATGGTAGCGGCGCGCGAGCGAATAGAGCGTCTCGCCCGAGGCGACAACGTGCGTCGAGCCTTGCGACGCGCCCGCCGTGCGGGCTTCGCCGCGCGCCGGGATCACGATGCGGGCACCGGGCCGAACGCGCGAAGCGTCGGCAAAATTATTCTCACGCAGGATCGCAGCGGTGCTGACGCCGTAGCGGCTCGCGAGCGTGTGGATCGTTTCACCCCGCTTGAGGGTGACGACGGTCTTCTGGCCGCGTAGCGAACCGGTCGTTTCCGCCGGCGTGTAACGCGGCGCGGGCGCGGCCGGAACCGAGCGCGGCGCGTAATTGCTCTGCTGCTGATAATTCGGCTGCGGCCGGTACTGCGGCGCCGACTGCGGCTGATACTGCGGAGCAGACTGCTGGTAGTTCGGCTGCGGCTGATAGTGTGGCTGGGCCTGCGGCTGCGAATTCTGGCCGTAAACCTGCGGACCGTAAACCGGCGCACCGCCGCCGTTGGAGGACGGCTGGTCGAGCGGCCGGGATTCGATCTGGGCGGTCGGCGTACCGGAGCGTGCGCCCGACGAATAGGTCACATCATTCGATTGCGAACGATACGGGTTGTTGTTGGCGTCGCCGTTGAAGCGAGAGACATCGTTGCTGCAAGCCGCGAGCGCGAGGGCTGCGACACCGGCCGACAAAAGCCGGACAGAACGGGACGACGGCACAGAAAAAGCCGAGTTACGCATACGCACACCCACCGATACTCAAAACTCGAGGGTGGATTAAACGCGGATGGGGTAAACAGGGGTTTAAGAAAAACGAGGTTCGGCCGGAATTTTCGTTTTGCCGCCGTGGGATGGCCGAAAACCGCTTCAGGCGCCGCCGCCAAGCCCCGGCAAAAGCGGGACAAATCGGACCGCCATCAGGTCCTCGATTTTAGTCTCTCCTGAAGCCTTTTTGCGGAAGCGCAGAAGTCTTTGTGCCCCGCCCACCGCGCCGATCGGCGCGACGAGAACGCCGCCGGGCGCGAGCTGTTCGGTGAGCGCCGCAGGAATATCCCGCTCAGCGGCAGCCGTGACGATGATGCGGTCGAACGGCGCATGAGCCGCCGCCCCGGTCATGCCGTCGGCATGGATGACGGTGACATTGCCGAAGCCGAGCCGCTGCAACTTCGCGCGGGCGCTGTCGGCAAGCTCGCGATAGCGCTCGACGGTGACGACCTCGCGCACCAGCGCCGCCAGGATCGCGGCCTGATAGCCGGAGCCGGTGCCGATCTCGAGAACCTTGTGCTCCGGCGAAAGCTCCAGCGCCTCGGTCATCACCGCCACCATGTAGGGCTGGCTGATGGTCTGGCCGCAGGCAATCGGCAGCGCGCGATCGGCAAAGGCGAGCGGCATGTCGGTGATGGTGACGAATTCCTCGCGCGGCACGCGTGCAAACGCTTCCAGCACTCTTTCGTCGCTGATGCCGCGCGCTTTGAGGTCGCGAACGAATTCCGATTGCTCCTGCTCGCGCCCGATCATTTTTTCGGCGCGGCGAAATCCTGCGCGAGCTGCGTCATGAACGGCTCGTCCGTCATGTCGATACGAAGCGGCGTGACGGAGATGCGTTTTTGCGCCACCGCCTGCATATCGCTGCCGTTCGGAAGCTCGTACTGCTTGCGCGAGAAGCCGATCCAGTAATACGGATTATTGCGGCCGTCGAAACGCGGCTCGATCTTGAGCACTTCCGGATCGCGCTTGCCTTGCGTGGTGATCGCGATGCCCGCGACCTCCTCCGGCTTGCAGGCCGGGAAATTGACGTTGACAAGCACGCCTTCGGGCATGCCGACTTTCAGCAAGCGGCGAATGAGATTGGGCCCGTGAGTTTCGGCCGCGGCGTAGCTCGGATTGTCGCGCGTCGCAGCCGTATAGCATTGCGAGAGCGCGACCGACGGGATGCCGAGAATAGTGCCTTCGATGGCGCCCGCGACGGTGCCCGAATACGTGACGTCCTCGGCGATGTTCTGGCCCTTGTTGACGCCCGAAAGCACGAGATTGATTTTCATGTCGGCGAGGATGTGGCGCACCGCCATGATGACGCAATCGGTCGGCGTACCCTTCACGGCGAAGCGTCGCTCGCCGAGCTTCCGGAGCCGCAGCGGATCCGAGAGCGATAGCGAGTGCGCGACGCCCGACTGGTCCGACTCCGGCGCGACCATCCAGACGTCGTCCGAGAGAGCCTGCGCGATCCGCATGCAGGCCTCGATGCCGGGCGAATGGAAGCCGTCGTCGTTGGTCACCAGAATACGCATTATTTGGCTTTCTCGATCCGCTTCATGCCGCTCATATAGGGCTGTAACGCTTCCGGCACCAGCACCGATCCATCGGCCTGCTGGTAGTTTTCGAGAACTGCGATGAGGGCTCTCCCCACCGCGACGCCGGAACCGTTCAGCGTATGAACATGGCGCACGGCTTTGGAATCTTTAGGGCGATAACGCGCCTGCATCCGGCGCGCCTGGAACTCACCGCAATTCGAGCAGGAGGAAATCTCGCGGAAAGTGTTTTCGCCCGGCAGCCAGACCTCGATGTCGTAGGTCTTGCGCGAGGCAAAGCCCATGTCGCCGGTGCAGAGCGTGATGACGCGGTAATGCAGCCCGAGTTTTTTCAGCACGGCCTCGGCAGAGGTGAGCATGCGCTCATGTTCGGCCTCGGATTGCTCCGGCGTCGTGATCGAGACGAGTTCGACCTTGGTGAACTGGTGTTGGCGGATCATGCCGCGCGTATCTTTTCCGGCGGCGCCCGCTTCGGCGCGGAAGCACGGCGTGCAGGCGGTGAGCCGCATCGGCAGCGCGGATTCTTCGAGAATGCTTTCGCGCGCGAGATTGGTGAGCGGGACTTCAGCGGTCGGGATCAGCCAGAAATCGGGCGCAACCCGAAACTGGTCTTCCCTGAATTTCGGCAATTGTGCCGTCCCGAACATCGCTTCATCGTGTACGAGGATCGGCGGGTTGATTTCGGTGTAGCCATGCTCGCCGGTATGCGTGTCGAGGAAGAGTTGCGCCAGCGCACGCTCGAGCCGCGCCAGCGCGCCTTTCAGCACCACGAAACGCGCGCCGGAAAGTTTGGCGGCGCTTTCGAAATCCATCAGGCCGAGCGCCTCGCCGATTTCGAAATGCAGCTTCGGCTTGAAATCGAATTTCGGCTGCTCGCCAAAGCGATGGCGCTCGACATTGTCGTGCTCGTCCTTGCCGTCCGGCACATCGTCGAACGGCATGTTCGGGATCTGCGCCAGCGCGTCCTCGAACTCTTTGTCGAACTCACGCTGTTTCTCTTCAAGTGCCGGCACATCGTTCTTGAGCGCGGCAACTTCGGCCATCAGCGTATTGGCGCGGGCCTCGTCCTTGTTCTTCTTGGCCTCGCCGATTTCCTTCGAGACGGCGTTCCGCTTCTCTTGCAATCCCTGCAACTTGGCGATGACCTCGCGGCGCTTGGCGTCAATCGCGAGCAGGTTCGTGGACACAGATGCGGCGCCACGGCGGGCGAGTGCCTTGTCCAGGGCTTCCGGGTTTTCGCGGATCCATTTGGGGTCGAACATCGGAGCGTGAACCTAACTGCTTGCGGCCGTTACCAATAATAGCTGCGGAATCGCCTACCGCGCGGGACCATAACCGAAAAACCGGGGCCGCGCGCGAGGCGGGATCAGGTCGAGGAAGGGCCGCTTGAAGGGGCCGTCGGGGCGGTATCGCTCGATGCTTCACCGGCTGCGGCTTCCGCCGGCTGCGCCGCCGCGGTCTCAGCGGCCGCTTCGGCGGCCTCTTTGGCCTCACGGGCAGCCTGCTCGGCCTGATATTTCTTCTCGGTCATCTTCACGAGCCAGATCGAGATTTCGTAGAGCAGCAGCGTCGGGATCGCGAGCGCAAGCTGGCTGATAACATCCGGCGGCGTCAGCACGGCGGCGAGCACGAAGACGGCGACGATCGCGTAACGGCGCTTCTCTTTCAGCCATTTCGAATTGGTCATGCCGACGCGCGCCAAAATGGTCAGCACCACCGGCATCTGGAAGGTGATGCCGAAAGCGAAGATCAACGTCATGATCAGCGAGAGATATTCGGAAACGCGCGGCAAGAGCGAAATCGTCGCCTGCCCCTCACCGCCTGCCTGCTGCATGCTGAGGAAGAACTGCATCGCAAGCGGCATCGCGACGAAATAGACGAACGACGCGCCAAGCAAAAAGCAGAAAGGCGTCGCGATCAAATACGGCAGAAAAGCCGCGCGCTCGTTCTTGTAGAGCCCGGGCGCGACGAACATGTAAACCTGCGAGGCCAGCACCGGAAATGACAGGAACGCTGCACCGAACAGGCCGAGCTTGATCTGCGTGAACAGGAATTCCTGCGGCGCCGTGTAGATGAGCTTCACTTCGGCGTTCGGGCCGGCGGCGAACTCATAGGGGAACAGAAGCAAGTTGTAGATCTGCTTCGCGAAGAAAAACGACAGAAAGAACATGACGAAGAAAGCGATCAGCGACTTGATGAGCCGCGAACGCAACTCGATCAGGTGCTCGATCAGCGGCGCCTTGCTGGATTCGACTTCGTCTTCGCTCATGCGCCGCGATCCTGTTGCGGCTTTGCATCGCTCACGGCGGGTGTCTCGCTCGCAGGCTTGCTTGCCGGCGTTTCAGCCGCGGGCGTTGTCGTCGTGGCAGCCGGTGCCGGCTCGGTTGCCGATGTTAGCGTCGATTGCAGGGACTGCATCGGCTCGGTGAGCGATTTTTGAATTTCCTGGCCGGTCTTCTGCAATTCGTCGAGCGCGTCGAACGACAAGGTCGATTTCGTATCGGAAACCAGCTTCTCGGCGTCTTTCTTCAGCTCGGAAAGTTCAACCTCGCGCATCGCGTCGGTGAACTGGCTCTGGAATTCGCCCGCCATCTTCCGAAGCTTGCCGATGTTCTGCGCGAGCATGCGCACAACGCCGGGCAGCTCCTTCGGCCCGATGACAACGAGCGCGACGACGCCGATAACGAGAAGCTCGCTCCAACCGATATCGAACATGGTTTTTGTCAGCGCGGCGAAGCACGCCGCTCAATGGCCAGCGGCGGCCGCCGCTTCAGCCCACCTTTTTCTCGGTCTCGCTCCGTACGGAGGACGAGGCCTGGTGATCGATGGTCTTCGGCTCGCGCGTGGGCTCAGCGGCCGCGGTGTCGTCGTCAGCCATGCCCTTCTTGAAGGCTTTGATGCCCTTGGCCATGTCGCCCATCATTTCCGAGATCTTGCCGCGTCCGAACAGAAGCAGCACAACCAGGACGACAATGATCCAGTGCCAGATACTCAAACCACCCATGACTTTCCTCCACTCCGGCAGAACCTAGGGCCCGGAGGCGGTAAAAACAAGAACTTCAAGATAAGCCCGGTTCGAACCGGAAATACAACGAAAAAGAGGCTTAACGCTCGTCCTCAGGCTTCCCTTGGGACTGCCCTTCGGACTGTTCCTCGTGCTGTTCCTGAGCATCGGAAGGCTCGCTTCCTTCGCCCTCGGCTTGGCCTTCGGCGCGAGGCGAAAGGCCGAGGTCAAGTTCCTCTTCCAGCGGGTCCTCGTCGTCACGCAATGCCGCGTCGTCGCTCGGCATCGGAACGCTGAAACCGGCCGGCAGGCGGCCTTCCAGGAAGCCCGCTCCCTTGAGTTCCTCAAGACCCGGCAGATCGTCGATCGCCTCGATGCCGAAGTTGAGCAGGAAATCGTCGGTCGTGCCGTAGGTCACCGGGCGGCCCGGCGCCTTGCGGCGGCCGCGCAGGCGCACCCAGCCGGTCTCGATCAGGAGATCGAGCGTACCCTTGGAAATCGTGACGCCACGGATCTCCTCGATCTCTGCGCGCGTCACCGGCTGGTGATAGGCGACGATGGCGAGCGTTTCGACGGCGGCGCGCGAGAGCTTCTTCGGCTCACCCGTTTCCTTGGCGAGCAGCGGCCCGAGATCGGGCGCCGTGCGCATCACCCACTTGTTTTCGACTTTGACGATATTCACGCCGCGCTGCGCGTAAACCTCGCGCAGCTCTTCGAGCAGCTGTTTGACATTGGAGCCTTCAGGCAGCCGGCGTTTGAGCGAGGCTTCATCGAGCGGCTCGGCCGACGCAAACAAAAGCGCCTCGAGAAGCCGCAGCGCCTCCTCGTTTCCGGCGCGCGGCTCCGCCTGCGCTTCCGCCGACGCTTCAGCCGCTTCCTTTGACTGACGAAATTCTGCCCTGATGACACTCACTGCGGACGCTCTCCATTACCATTATTCGTATTCGAAGCACTCGGCTCGGGATCGCCTGCGCGGCGGCGCAGCCAGATCGGCTCGAACGGCGCCTTCTGCTGCAACTCGACCTTGCCTTCCTTGACCATCTCGAGCGTCGCCGAAAAACTCGACGCAATAACTGTTTTGCGCAATTCCGGCTCGACGACATAAGCGATGAGATATTGATCGAGTCGTGTCCAGTCCGCCGCCTTGCCGATCAGGCGCTCGACAGCCGCGCGCGCTTCCGGCAGCGACCACACCTTGCGCTCCGGCATCTTGACCTTGATCAGCGCCTCGCGCTGACGCTGTACCGCGTAGGCCGAGAGAAGATCGTAGAGCGTCGCGGTGTAGCCCGACGGCGACACGCGGCGCACTTCCGGCATGCCGCGCACGAAGAAATCGTGGCCGAGCCGGTGCCGGCTGATGAGCTTGTTGCCAGCCTCTCGGATCGCTTCGAGGTGCTGAAGTCGCGCCTGCAAGTCGGCGGCAAGATCGGCGGCGGATGGCTCATCGGCCTGCGGCGGCTCAGGCAGCAGAAGCCGCGATTTGAGGTAAGCAAGCCATGCGGCCATTACGAGATAGTCGGCGGCGATCTCCATCTTGAGGTCGTGCGCAGTCTCGATGAACTGCAAATACTGCTCGGCGAGCGCCAAAATCGAGATGTGCTTGAGGTCGACCTGCTGATTGCGGGCAAGCGTCAGCAACAGGTCGAGCGGGCCTTCGAAGCCCGCGACATCGACCACCAGTGCGGGCTCGTATTGCGAGCGCTCGCCGGTTGGGGATTCGAATTCGGCCGGTTCCATGTGATTCTTCTTTTAAGCCGTCAGCATAGCCGAAAAGCGGCCCTGCGCCTCGGCCAGATTCATGTTGTCCAACGGGGACTTGCGGCGTTTTAGCGCGGCCTCGGCGCGGCGTCCGGCATCCCCTGAAAGCGCCGGGCAGACCGCGGCGATTTCGGTCATCTCGTCGAGATTGCCGTTGCAGTGAAGCGCGACATCGCAGCCTGCTTCCAACGCTCGCTCGGCGCGCTCCTGCAGGCTGCCGGTGAGCGCCTTCATCGAAAGATCGTCGGTCATCAGCAGCCCGTCAAAACCGATATGGCCGCGAATGACGTCACGAACGATCCGGGGCGAAATCGTCGCCGCGAATTGCGGATCGAGCGCTGTGTAAAGGACATGCGCAGTCATCGCCATCGGCAAATCGTTCAGGCGGCGGAATGGCTCGAAGTCGGTTTCTTCAAGTTCCGCTAAAGATGCAGCGACGCTTGGCAGTGCCTCATGGCTGTCGGCATTGGCGCGGCCATGGCCGGGAATGTGCTTCATGACCGGCAACACGCCGCCTGCCATCAAGCCCTCGGCCGCCGCACGGGCAAGTTCCGCCACTGCTTCGACCGTTTCGCCATAGGCGCGATCGCCGATGATGCCATGGCCCTCCGGCCGCCTGAGATCGGCAACCGGCAGGCAGTCGGCAGTGATGCCGAGCGCGAGCAATTCATGGGCGATCAGACGCGCGCCGAGCCGGGCAGCCCGTTTCCCCGCTTCAGGATCGCGCGCATAGAGCGCACCAAAAACAGCTGCCGGCGGGAAGTTCGGCCAGAGCGGCGGCCCCAGGCGCTGCACCCGGCCGCCCTCCTGATCGATGAAGACCGGGGCGTCGCGGTAGCCGGTGAGTCCGCGAAATTCCTGAGTCAGTTCCGTGATTTGCCCTGCGCTTTCACAGTTCCGCTTGAACAGGATGAACCCCCACGGCTTCACCCTGGCGATGAACTCCTGCTCGGCCGCATTGAGCCGCGGACCGGCGCAACCGACAATCAGTGCTGTTTGAGGCATGAGA
>DATMGD010000045.1:0-33688 GCA_035555855.1 Xanthobacteraceae bacterium | reverse complement strand
AACGGCACCGACAATGTGCGCTCCATCTGCAACCTCGCGCTGCTTACCGGCCATGTCGGTCGGTGGGGCTCGGGCCTGGTTCCGCTACGCGGCCAGAATAATGTGCAGGGCGGCGGCGACATGGGGGCGATCCCCAAGAACCTCCCGGGATTCCAGGACGTTGGAAATCCAGAGCATCGCGCGAAGTTCGAGCGCCTGTGGAACGTCACCATGCCGCCGAAGTACGGCAAGACGCTCTCGGAGATGATGCACGCGATGGACGAGGGTCATATGACCAACGTCTACATCATCGGTGAAAACCCGGTGCAGTCCGACGCCGACACCAACGCGGTGGGCAGGCGGCTGCAGAACCTCGACCACCTGGTCGTGCAGGACATCTTCCTCACCAAAACCGCTTCCTATGCCCACGTGGTCCTTCCGTCCGCCGCGGCGTGGTGCGAGGGCGAGGGTACTTTCACCAGCAGCGAACGCCGGGTTCAGCGCGTTCGAAAAGCACTGGAACCGCCCGGGAGCGCGAAGGACGACATCGAGATCATGCGTCTGATCGCGGCGCGTATGGGCTATCACTGGCCGATACAGACTGCGGAGCAGGTCTGGGACGATCTGCGCGCGGTTTCGCCGAAACACCATGGAATGACCTACAAGCTGCTCGAGGAACGGGGCGGATTACAGTGGCCCTTCCCCGACGAGAACGGTCCCGAGTCGCCATTCCTTCATGCCCGGCTGTGGGAGAAGGATCCTGAGAAGCGCGGACCATTAGCCGCGTTCGGCACTCCCAAACACAGCCTGCCGGTGGACAAGCTCGACGACGAATTCCCGCTGCGCCTGACGACAGGCCGCCGGCTGACCGACTACAACACCGGCGTTCAGTCCGGCGGCTTCAACTCGCCGATCCGATTTGGCGCCTGCGTCGATCTCTCTCCGGAGGACATGGCTCAGCTCGATGTCCGTGAGGGTGAATGGGTGCGGGTGACTTCGCGTCGCGGCTCGGTGCTGGCGCCTGTGCGTAAGGAGCCGGGACTCCGTCCTGGGCTGCTGTTCATGGCCTGCAACTTTCCCGACGAGGTGGACGTCAACGCTCTCACCATCGAGGAGAATGATCCGATCTCCGGTACGGCGGAGTTTAAGGCGACCGCGGTCAGGGTGGAGAAGACCAACGAAGCTCCGACCTGGGAGAGAAATGTCTTCGTTAAGCTGGTGGCTGCGGAATAAGGTGGGCTAACTGTGGACTTGAAGTTTTCGGACGCCGAGGCGTCCGCAGAGGAGCGGAATGCGGTTGATCGGTTGCTTGGAGTTGGCGACGGAGGCTGGCACGGCGGCGAGCGTGACGAGCAAGATCATCGACGTGCGCATACCGGTCAAGCGGCACGTTCTCAGCGGCATCTCGTCATGGAAGCGCTGCACGCAGTAAATGACCGCGTTGGCTGGATCAGCCGCGGGGCACTCAACTATATCGGGAAACGTCTTAGCATCGCGCCAGCCGACGTTTACAGCGTCGCGACTTTCTATGGGCTGTTCTCCACCCACCCGCGACCGAAGCGCATTGTGCATGTTTGCACCGACATTGCTTGCATGGCGCGCGGATCGAAAGAGGTTTGTGCCGCACTCGAGAAGAAACTGGGTCCGGCTTCGGCCCAGAACGGCTGGAAACACAGTCCTTGTCTCGGTGTGTGTGAGCGCGCTCCAGCCGCTATGGCGGTTGAAGCTGGCGATCCTCCGCACGAGCATCTGATCGCACCAGCCAATGTTGATGAGGTCGCTCTCGCACTGAAGGACGGTCCTGCGGCGCTCGCAGCCGAGGCACCGCCGGTCATGGCAGTGCCACAGGCCGGCCAAGAGGGCCTGATGCTGCTCAAGCGCGTCGGCCAGGTCGACCCGGAAAGCATCGACGACTACATCGCGAAAGACGGCTACGCCGGGCTGAAGCGGGCGTTCGAAATGGGCCCCGCGAAAGTCATCAGCGAAGTGAAAGATTCTCGGCTGATGGGTCGCGGCGGCGCGGCGTTTCCCGCCGGTATTAAGTGGGAGAGCACGGCCAAGCAGCCCGCGACGCCTCGCTATCTCGTCTGCAACGCCGACGAATCCGAGCCCGGCACGTTCAAGGATCGCGCCATCCTTGAGGGCGACCCGTTCGCGTTGATCGAATCGATGACCATTGCCGGTTACGGCATCGGCGCGGAGCGCGGCTACATTTATCTGCGCGGCGAGTACCCGCGTGCCAACCGTCTGTTGCACAACGCCATCGAAAAAGCCCGCGAGCGCGGATTTCTGGGTGCGAATATTCTCGGCAAAGGTTGGAGCTTCGAGCTCGAGATCCGGCGCGGTGCCGGCGCTTACATTTGCGGCGAGGAGACCGCGATCTTCAATTCGATCGAAGGCTATCGCGGCGAGCCGCGCTCCAAGCCGCCGTTTCCGTTCGAGGCTGGTCTCTTCGGCAAGCCGACGGTAGTCAACAACGTCGAGACGTTGTGCAACGTGCCGTTGATCATGCAGATGGGCGGCGCGGAATACGCCAAGATCGGGACGAAGGATTCCACCGGGCCCAAGCTGTTCTGTGTTTCGGGCAACCTCGTGCGCCCCGGCGTCTACGAGGTGCCGTTCGGCGCGACCCTGGGCGATGTTCTTAATCTCGCCGGCGGCGTTCCGAAGGGCCGAAAGTTACAGGCGATCTTGCTCGGCGGTGCGGCAGGCGGCTTCGTGCGCGCTGACGAGCTCGGCATCCCACTCACGTTCGAGGGTGCGCGCGAGAACAAAACCACCCTGGGTTCGGGCGTGGTGCTCGCATTCGATGACACCGTCGATCTGCCCGCCATTCTGCTGCGCATCGCGCGCTTCTTCCGCGACGAGTCCTGCGGCCAATGCGTACCTTGCCGAGTGGGCACAGTGCGCCAGGAGGAAGCGCTGCTGCGCATTGCGCGCAACGGCCGGGATGCCGCAGCCAAGAGACGCGACATCGGCCTGCTGCGCGATGTCGGCCTCGCGATGAAAGATTCCTCGATCTGCGGCCTCGGTCAGGCCGCGTGGAACGCCGTCGAGTCGGCCATCGATCGCCTTGGCGTACTGAAGGAAAGCCGATGAACGCGCCTATTCAGCAAATCACGATCACCATCGACGGCAAGGAAGTAAGTGTCCCGGAAGGGAGCACCATCCTGACTGCCTGTAACGCGGCGGGGAAGGACACGCCTACGCTCTGCTACGGCGATACGCTTACGCCCAAGAATGCTTGCCGTGTCTGTATGGTCGAGCTTAAGGGCTCGCGTGTTCTCGTTCCTTCCTGCTCGCGTAAAGTTCAGGCCGGCATGGAAGTCATGACGGACACCGACCGCGTCCGCCACAGCCGCCGGCTCGTGCTGGAGTTGCTCGATTCCTCGGTCGATCTGTCCACGACGCCGCGGATCACCGAGTGGAAGGAGCGCTATGGCGCTGACTCGGACCGTTATGGCGAAAGAGCCGGTGAGAATCTCGAGCGCGACGTCCACGAACCGGGCGAGCACCACGCGGGCAACGGCAGCGTCGCGGCCACGATGAGCCAGCCGGTCAAGATCGACAACGACCTCTATGTGCGCGACTACAGCAAGTGCATTCTCTGCTACAAGTGCGTGGATGCCTGCGGGACCCAGTGGCAAAACACCTTCGCGATCCAGATCGCGGGGCGCGGGTTCGACTCCCAAATCTCCACTGAATTTGCTGCAGAGCTGCCGGACTCCGCATGTGTCTTCTGCGGCAACTGTGTCGAGGTGTGTCCGACGGGAGCGCTGTCGTTCAAATCCGAATACGACATGCGCGCCGCCGGCACTTGGGACGAGGCGGAGCAGACCACGACCACCACGGTTTGCACCTATTGCGGTGTCGGCTGTAACGTCGAGCTACACGTCCAAGACAACAAGATCGTCAAGGTGACGTCGCCGCACGATCACTCGGTCAGCCACGGTAACCTCTGCATCAAGGGCAGGTTCGGCTTCGTGCACGTCCAAAGCCGCGAGGAGTAGATCAGCGGAGCGGCGCCAGCCGAACGCGGGCTAGATCCTATGAGCGGCTGTTATGCGCGCACGATTTGGGTACTTGCCGAGCCGTTCATGACGCCCACGAATCCTCGCCCATTGCGGGCTGCTCTTGCGCTCAAGACCGGTTTGGATTCGGCGTGACAGGGGCAAAAACTACTTTCTTTTTGTCTTGTTGGGATTGGCCGGCATTTTATGAGCGATTGAAAAGTAGATTTTAGCTTGATCAATAAATGCCTTCGCGACGCGCCGCTGGGCGACGCGGCCGACACTTAAACAGCCGACTTGAAGTGGCCTGACATCATCGCTGATCGGCACGTATTTCACGCGCGTACCGTCGTAGGTCGTGGACAGGTTCGGAACGAGGTTCAAGATTGAGTAGCCGAGCCCATTACCGACCAGTGTCCGCACCATTTCAAAATTTGTAGAACTGAAGCGGACGTTTGGTGAAATATGCAGGCGATGAAACAGCGACATGAAATAGTCTCTCGTGTGCGGCAGGTCCATCAGGATTAACGGCTCCGACGCCAAACGCTTCAGCGAGATACGCCTTGCCTTCGCTAATGCATGATTGGCAGGCAAAACGATTTGCGGTGGTATGGATGCAAGATTCAGCCATTCGAAATTCTTGGGAATATCGAGGTCGAATGTAACTGCAAGCTCGAATTGCCCGCCGAGCAGGCCCGAAAGAATTTCCTGCTGGTCGCCGACATAGATCTTGATCGAGACGCTTGGATGTTGGCTGCAGAATTGCGCAAGCAGGTTTGAGAAATAAGCGGGACCAAGATTGGTAAAGCAGGCAACGCTTAGTTCCCCGGCAAGCGAATCCCCAAGAGCACCGGCGCGCTGTTGAAATTCATCGGCGTGCGACAGCAGCGAATGCGCTTCGGCGACGATAACTTCGCCGGCGGGCGTGAGCTTCATGCCTTTCGCCGGCTGGCGAACGAAAAGCTGTACGTCGAGATCCGTTTCGAGATCGGCGATCGCGACGGAGACCGATGCAGGCGAAATATGAAGCTTGCGCGCAGCGGCGGAAACGCTCTTGTGGCGAGCCGCCTCCAGAAAATATTGCAGTGCACGGAGCGACAACCGGTTCATTTTTTCTAAACATAGCCTTAGGAAAATTCCGCTTTTCCAAATATCTCAAACCCCCAGACTGTCTGCAAGGATTTGCTGCGGAAGTTTCCATGGTCGGCAACCTCCGAAGCCAAATTTGCGAAACATTTTTCGCGAAACAGCACGGGGGCGCCGTTGAACATCAAGAATACCGGACTTCGCTCAGGAAAGACGATCGTAACCGCGGTTCACGCGGCATCGGTAGTGCTGGATAAAGTGGCAACGACCGCCAAGGCCTGCCGCTTGATTGAGCGCGCGGCGGCGGAAGGCTCACGTTTTGTGGTTTTTCCGGAATCCTTCCTGCCGGGCTTTCCGTTATGGAATGCATTGCGCCGCCCAATCGACAATCACACCATGTTCCGTCGATTTGCGGAAAATTCCGCGCGCATCGATGGTCTTGAAATGCGTGCCATCGCTGACGCTGCAGCGCGGCACCGTATCTATGTGAGCATGGGTTTTTCCGAGGTTTCATCGCATAGCGAAGGCTGCCTCTGGAACAGCAATGTCCTGATTTCTGATCGCGGTGAATTGCTCAACCATCACCGTAAGTTGGTGCCGACTTTCTATGAAAAGTTGAGCTGGACGGCTGGTGACGGCGCAGGTTTGAGAGTGATCGACACCGATATCGGCCGTATCGGTTCGCTGATTTGCGGGGAAAATAACAATCCGCTCTCCCGCTATACGTTGATGGCCCAGGGAGAACAGATCCACACCGCGAATTACCCGCCGGTCTGGCCGTTCCGTAACCCGTTAGGTGCCGCGCGTTATGATCTTAGCGACGCCATTCGTGTGCGCGCTGCCGCGCACTCTTTTGAAGCGAAAACCTTCACCGTGGTCAGCGCAGGCTTTCTGGATGAAGATTCGCTCAAAGTGTTTGCCGACGGAAATGAGGAATCTGAGGCGATTTTGAAGGCTTGCCCGCGTTCCTGCTCGATGATCGTCGGGCCGGACGGAAGCTTGCGCTCGGAAATGCGCAGCGAAGAAGAAGGCTTCGTGCATTCGGAGATCGATGTTGCCGAAGTGCTGGAGCATAAGCAGCATCACGACATGGCGGGTTACTATAACCGCATGGATATCTACGCGCTGCACGTTCAGCGTGCGCGGCCGCGCCCGGCCTATTTCGACGACAGTCTGCTGCCGGGAGAAGACGCTACTTTGAGCAGAATGAATGAAAAAGACTCTGGACAGAAGAACGGAGCTTCGGCGGAAATCAGTTCGATGAGCCAGCAATCCTGGCAAAGGGGAGGGAGACTGCCATGATGAAATATCTGAAGTGGCGCAATATAGTCGCGAGCGCTTTGCTCGCTGCCTGTGTAGCGTTCAGCCCGTCGGCGGCACGCTCGGCCGATTTCGGCAAGCCCGGTGATCCGGTTCATCTCGTTGTCGGACATCCCTGTTGCTACACCGAAGTCTGGTCGGTGATGGTTCTGCGCGGCAAGGAGTTCTGGAAAAAATATCTGCCGAAGGGTTCGACCGTCACTTACGAGATCGGTCTGCAGGGCTCGACCATCGTCAACTCGATGCTCGCGAAGAAACAGCAGATCGGTTACATCGGCGATCTGCCCGCGATCATCGCCACGACAAAGAATAATGTTGCGGATGTTCGGATCGTCGGCGTTTCCGGCGTAGCCTACGATCAATGCAATATTCTCCTCGCCCGCAAGGATGCGCCCGATTTCAAGTCGGCCGATGAAGCGGCGAAGTGGTTGAACGGCAAGCAAATGGCTGTTCCCAAGGGCACCTGCTCGGATATTTTTGCACGCAGCGTGTTCGAACGGGCAAACAGCCAGCCGGCCGCTTACCTTAACCAGAATGTTGAGGTGATCACGAGCGGCTTTCGTGCCGGCAAGCTCGATGGCGCCGCGATCTGGGAGCCGGTTGCTTCGCGCCTTGTGCACGAAGGACTCGCGCGCCGCATTGCTTCAGGCGTCGATTATGGTCTGAAGGATTCGTCCTACATCATCATGAGTGCGGAGCTGATCGAGCAGCGGCCGGACGTCGTGAAGGGTTGGCTTAACGCCGAACTCGATGCGCAGAAATTCCTGACCGAAGCCGGGAACGCCGATGAAGTCGTCAAACAGGTTTTGACGCAGACCACGGGATTCCCGGAAAAGTCGCTCTGGATGGCGCTCTATGCGACTTACTCAAAGGAGCAGGGTGGCACTAATCCGAGGATCGAGCTGCCGTTCGCCTTTACGCCCGAAGTTAAGGGCCTGATCAAGAAGGGTGTCGATTTCCTCTACTCGATCAAGGGCATCAACTCGGCTGAATTGCGGCCCGAGGCCGTGATGACGCAGTTTGCCGACGCGGTGCTGGAAGAGCGGAAAATGAAATCGCCGATCGGTGCTGTTCCTGCGCTCCCCGACACGGCTTATCATGGCAAGTGATGCAGTAACGGGGGCGGTGGATCGCCATCGCCCCCAGTCTTCGCAGAGTACGGCGGTGCAAACGTCACGCTACGGCATGCAGGTAGAACTCGCGCTCTATCGGCTGAAAGCCTGGCTGAAAAGCCCGAGCCCGTATCTGATGCTCCTCGGCTTTGCGTTGATGATCGGCTTTTGGTGGCTGAGCGTCGAGGTCTGGAAGCTGCCGCGTTTCGCCGGCATGCCGGGACCGACCGTCGTGCTCCGTGAATGGCTGAGTCCCAATCCGGAATTCGGTCTCTCGATCTACACGCCGGAATACTACATTCACATTCTTACCAGCCTGCAACGCGTTCTGATCGCATTCGCGCTGGCGACGCTGATTGGTGTTCCGCTCGGACTAATTATCGGCTGGTCGCAGACGGCGCGGGAATACATTTTTCCGGTGCTGGAAATGCTGCGGCCGATCCCCGCGCTGGCTTGGGTTCCGCTCGCGATTTTGATGTTCTCGAGTAGCGAAGGTCCCGTCATCTTCGTGACGTTCCTCCCGGCATTCTTTGCGACGGCGCTGAATTCGATGCTTGGCGTCCACTCGATCGACGAGAATTATTTTCGTGCCGCAAGCTGCCTGGGCGCAAAGCGCTGGCAAGTATTCAGGCATATCGTTGTGCCGGGATCGCTGCCTTACATTTTCACGGGGTTACAAATCTCGATCGGTCTTGCGTGGTTTTCGCTCGTTGCGGGCGAAATGATCTCCGGCGAGTACGGCCTCGGTTACGTGATCTACACCTCCTACACGATGGTCAGTTATCCGACGATCGTTATCGGCATGATCACGCTCGGCATTGTCGGTTATGTCTCGAGCGCGCTCATCCGCCTTGTCGGCATGATGCTGATGCGTTGGCACAGCCGTGAATTGGGGCTCGACGGGCTATGACAGCGACTGCCAGGAAAGTTGAACAACGTGCATTGCGCGGTGCAATTCGGATTGAAGACGCCGTTAAAATCTACGGCGACCCCGAAAGCGGCGTTGTCGCAGTCGATCATTGCTCGCTCGAATGCCCGCCGGGCGAAATCACGATGGTGGTTGGCCCCTCGGGCTGCGGCAAGACAACGCTTCTCAATGCCATTGCCGGATTCCATTCGCTGACCAGCGGGAAGATCTATCTTGACGGCGAACTGCTTTGCGGGCCGGGCCGGCCGAAGGCTGATCCGGGGCCCGAACGCATCGTCGTGTTCCAGAACGGCGCACTATTTCCGTGGAAGACCAATCTCGACAACGTCATCTTTGGCCCGGTGATGCAGGGCACGATGTCGGCGTCGGAAGCGCGCGACAAGGCGCGCGTCCTGATGGCGGAGGCGGGTCTTTCCAGCATCGTTCATGAATACCCGGGGCAGGTTTCCTCAGGCATGCGGCGGCGTGTCGAGATTGTTCGCGCGTTAATGAACGATCCGAAGGTGCTGCTGCTTGATGAGCCATACCGAGCGCTCGATGCGCTGACGAAATCGGTTATGCACGAATCCTTGTTGCAGACCTGTTATCGAAATCGCGTCACCGTGTTCTTCATTACGCATGATCTCGAGGAGGCGATTTTTCTAGGCGATCAGGTGGCGATCATGACGTCGCGGCCTTGCCGAACAAAAAAGATCCTGAAGGTCGACCTGCCGCATCCACGCGATCATCACACCCGTACGACAAAGCGGTTTCGCGAATTGATGGATGAAACGATGGAAACCGTCCACGAGGAAGCACAGAAGGCTTTCGAACTGGGCGAGCGGGAGGGTTAGGTATGATCGCTACCGCCAATATGCAGCCCAGTGCTCGCGCCGGTGTTCGCGCCGTCATCGCCATCGCCGCGACAGTTGTGTTTTGGGAAGTGACCTCGCGCTTCGGCGAGTGGACTGGCGTTGCCATCCCGATGATGAACGTTATCCCGCCGCCAAGCCGTGTACTGCTTGCCTGGTATAACCTGATCGGCGATGTCGGTTATTGGCAGAGTTGGTATTTGAGTTTTCTTCGCGTGCTTGCCGGCTTTGGCGTTGCCATGCTGCTCGGCATCCCATTCGGCATGCTTCTCGCCTTGAGCCGTACATTCTATCAGATCACGTTTCCGCCCTTCGAGGTATTGCGGCCGATCCCACCGCTCGCGTGGGTGCCGGCAGCGATCTTGTTCTGGCCGACGCAAGAACTGTCGATCGCATTCATCACGTTCCTTGGCGCGTTCTACACGATCGTCATCAATGTTGTCGGCGGCGCGCGGAGTATCGATTCACGTTATGTGCAGTCGGCTTATGCAATGGGCGCGTCGCGCTGGACGCTTTTTCGCCGAGTCATTTTCCCCGCAACCTTGCCTTCGATCATCGTCGGTGCGGCCGTCGGCATGGGCATCACCTGGGAAGTTGTGGTGGCTGCCGAAATGATTTCAGGCGGTGGCAGCAGCATGGGGCAGGGTGCGGGCAGCGGTACTGGCGGCGGGCTCGGCTTCTTTATCTGGAACTCCTACACGGGCGGTTCATACGAGCAGATTGTCGTCGGCATGATCAGCATCGGCATTGCCGGCTATATCTCGAGCTCGGCGATCCGCATCCTCGGCAATCTGGTTGCGCCGTGGCTGAAAGCGCGATGACAGAGGCGGCGGCATGACAAAGAAAACGAAGGGCGGAAAGCTCGAGGTTCGCGACGTATCGAAGGCCTACGGCAACGGTCGTTTTGCAAAAACGGTAGTGGATCGCTGCTCGTTCACGGTCGAAGACAATAAGCTAACCGTCATGATCGGGCCTTCGGGTTCGGGCAAGAGCACGATGGTGCGGTTGCTCGCGAGCTTCGAGCAGCCGACGGCGGGGTCGGTGCTGTTGGACGGAAAGAGGGTGACGAAGCCGGGCAGCGATCGTCTGGTCGTGTTTCAGGAAACCGCGCTTTATCCATGGATGACGACATACACGAATGTTGTATTCGGCCCTGAGGCGCAGGGGCGGAGCAAAGGGAGCTGCAAGAAGGCTGCCGATGAATTGATCAACAAAGTCGGGTTGAGCCAATTTCACGAATCCTATCCGCACGAACTGTCGGGCGGCATGCAGCGGCGGGCGGAATTGGCGCGCGCCCTCATCAACGATCCGGCCATCATGATTCTGGATGAGCCGTTTCGCGGATTGGACGCCATGACCAAGGGGTTGATGCAGGAATATTATGCGCGGCTGTTTGAAAGCTCGCAGAATACCCATCTCTTCGTCACGACGGATATCGATGAGGCGATTTTTCTCGCAGACCGTTTGCTGATTATGTCGAATTTTCCGTTGCGGTTGCGCGAGGTCATCGATGTAGATCTACCGCGCCCCCGCAAGCTCGCTGATGTTATTGAGAGCGATGCGGCGAACGATTTGAAGAAAAAAGCGCTGGCGATTCTGCACGAAGAAGCGATGAGATCTTTTATGCCGAGTGGTTCGGCAGCAAGTGAGGTTATCGCTGGTTGAATACGGCCGTATGAGGCCGTTCAGTCCGATATGACGAGCGGATCGGGGAATGGCGCGGCATAAATGCGCTGATAATAAAGCTCTCGATCACGCAGTGTGTAACCACGCAATTCCATGATCAATCCGGCTTGTCCGGCTTTCAGGCCCAGTACGCGCGCTGCAGGATTCGATAACGGCTCAAATCGAATCCATTGATCGGCTCGCAGCGTGGGAAGGGCAAGTTGCGATCCGAGCAGGATGCGCAAATTCTTTTCGAGAGTTCGTTTGTCGATGCCACCGAGACGGGCAAAGTCATCCTGGCGCAGCCAGAACTCGCTGAAGACTTCAAAGCGGCCGCCGATATTGATCGAACGCTCGATCCGGACGAAATCCTTGCCGCCGAGAAATTCCGACCAAGGGCCTTTCTGCGCGACGCGTCGCACTGACCGAACGTGCACGTAGGAAGGAAGGATATTTCCATCCGCATCGCGGAAGCGCAGATAACGCAGATCGCCCGGCTTGATCGCAGATCGGCCGATGAAGGTGCCGCGCCCTTGCTCTCGCGATACGATGCCGGTGCGGGCGAGGCGGCTTAGCGCCTTCTGAACCGTGCCGACACTGACGCGATATTTCGCTGCAAGTTTTTCTTCCGAGGGCAGGCGATCGCCTTCGCGCAGGACGCCGGCTTCGACGTCGGCAAGAATCGTATCGGCCACTTCGGACAGTTTCGTCACGGCTTTCCCAGAAACAACTCTGCGGTCGATGCCGATGCCGGCATCATCACCGCATGTAATTAGCCGAGTTGCCGTATGGTTCGCAAATGTAGCTGCGGAGCCGATGCAGCGTCCGTTTCGCTCCGGAAAGTCCTATATAGGAGCTATTGACTCGCCTCTGAGACGAAGCCTAGTCTCGAACGTCTCGCAGTGCTGCGGGCATAATAAGAAAAGCAAAAAACGCCAATCCATAGGGAGTTTTGGTCGTCATTTGCGGGCCTTGCCTGTTGCATTGTTTCGCAGCGTCCGCACCAAAACGAATGTTCCCCTATAGCGGTTTATGCGTCTTCATCTGCTTTTCAGGAGGAGAGCAATGGTGCGCGCATTTACGCTGAATGCCACGGATAATGTGGCCACCCTGATCGATCCGGCATCCCGAGGGGCAGCCGTTTCGCTGGTCGGGCAAGGAACGGGATCGATCGCCGCCACGGATGACATCGCGTTCGGGCACAAGATTGCGACTCGCGCCATCCGGCAAGGCGAGCACATCATCAAATACGGCAAGGTGATCGGAGAGGCGACGAAGGACATTGCCGCCGGCAGCCACGTTCATGTCCATAACGTCGAGGCGTTGCGCGCCCGCGGCGACAAAAGGAAAACGGTATGAGCAAGACTTTCTGGGGCTATCCGCGGCCGGACGGATCGGTTGGGATTCGCAACCACATCGCTGTCATTTCCGTGATGGACAACAGCAACCCGGTAACGCGTGCCGTTGCCGATGCAGTGAAGGGCGCAATCTACTTGCCGGGATCCTATATCCGCGGACAGCTTGGCGCCGACCGGGCGATCACGCTCAAGGTTACAGCCGGACTTTGCCTCAATCCGAACATCGCGGGCGTCGTACTGATTGGCCTTGAGCCGGTCACGACCAAGGAATTGTTTGATCTGATCGCGCCTTCGGGAAAGCCCATTGAGGCTGTCGATATTCAGGGCGCCGGCGGAACGATCAATGCCATTGCGCTCGGCACGCGTGCGGCAATGCGGATTGCGCGCACAGTCTCGAAGATCGCACGGCGAGAATTTCCGCTCTCGATGCTCACGCTCGGGCTTGAGTGCGGTGGCTCCGATACGACATCGGGGCTCGCTTCCAATCCATCGATTGGCATCGTCGCCGACAAGTTTGTCGCGGCGGGCGCCAAGGCAATCATCACCGAAACTTCGGAGTTTTTCGGCGCCGAGCACATTTTCGCCGAACGCGCTGCTGACCGTGCGGTGGGGCAGCAGTTTCTCGACGTCATCCAGTCGGCCGAACAAGACATCATGAAGCAAGGGGTCGATCTGCGCGGTTCCAATCCTACGCCGGACAATATCCGCGGCGGTTTGACGACGATCGAGGAAAAGGCTCTGGGCGCTATGGCGAAATCGGGCTGCTCGCCGCTCGTGGGCGTGCTTGGTTATGGCGACCGCCCGCAACGTGCGGGCCTGCACTTCATGGCAGGGCCGGCACCGGCAGTGGAATCGATCACTGGGCTGGCCGCTACCGGTTGCCAGCTTGCGATGTTCTCGACCGGCGTCGGCAATCCGATCGGTCACCCGGTGATGACCGTGATTAAGGTTAGCGGCAACCGCAACACCATCGACACTTTCTCGGACAACGTCGATTTCGATGTGACGAGCGTGCTGGAAAAGAACGAGGCGGTCGATGCCGCAGGCTCACGCCTTTTCGATTATGCGCTGGGCGTTTGCAGTGGAGAGCTGACGACTGCGGAAATTCTGAACGTACAGGAGTCGGCGATCAGCCGTTTTGGATTGTCGATGTAACCAATAAAACAACAAAAGGGGAGGGAAGACATGCGTATAGGAACGGGCTTGGTGCTGGGAATCTGTCTGCTGGCCGCGGGCATGCCCGCTACGGCACAGGATTACCCAAACCGCGCGATTACCATCGTCTCGAATTATCCTCCCGCCGGCGGCGTCGATATCGTCGGCCGGATTGTCGCGGCAGAATTGCAAAAGCGCCTCGGCCAGTCGGTCGTGGTCGAGAATAAACCGGGCGCCACAGGCATGATCGGCGCAGCGGCGGTCGCGCGTTCGGCGCCAGACGGTTACACGCTGCTGGTGACGGCCAATCCGCCGATCACGCTGATGCCGTTCTTCACCAAGGCAAGCTACGATCCGCGCAAGGACCTGATCCCGATCGCGAAGGTAGGAATTGCGCCGACGATTTTGGTCGTGCCGGCGGATTCGCCTTATAAAAATTTGAAGGAGTTCATCGAAGCGGCGCGCGGCCCGAACCAAAAAATTGTTTCCGGCGTTCCCGGCGTTGGCTCGTCGGGCGAAATCGAGCTCAACCTGATCAATAAAGCAATGAAGACGAATATTGGCACCATTCCTTATCGCGGCGCCAATTTTATCGCGACCGATGTGATGGGCGGGCAGATACCTGCGGGCGTCGCGGCCGTACCGGCGATGGCAGGCCAGATTCGTGCAGGCAAGTTGCGGCCGCTCGCCGTTGTCTCGTTAAGCCGCTCGCCGATCTTCCCGGATGTTCCAACGGTGCAAGAGGAAATCGGCCAGCCGATCGACGTGTTCCCGACCTGGTACGGCTTCCTTGCGCCAGCCGGAACGCCGAAAGAAGTGGTCGCGCGATTGGAGTCCGAGATGCTGGCGATCATGAAGGATCCGGCGGTGATCGAGAAAATGCAGGGTGTGGGCAACGAGGTGCTGCTGACAGGCGCCGCGGCTTTCGCGAAGGAAAACGAGGTCGAGATCCAAACCTTCGGGCGCGCCGTCAGGGAAACTAACGTTGTCATTGCCAAGTAGCGACAGACGGCCTCGCCGTTATCAAGCCGATGCGCTTGAGCGGTGGGCTGCCCGTGTACTGATGAGTGCGAAGGTGCCGCCGCAGGATGCGGCGGTTACCGCACGAATCCTGATCCGCAGCGACCTTCGTGGATTTTCGACTCACGGGTTATCTCGCCTCGCTTCTTATATCGATCGGCTTCAGGCCGGCGATTTCAATCCAGAAGCACGGATCGAATTCGACCGGAACGGTCATGTCTGGAATGTCAATGCGAACGGTGCGCTCGGTCAGGTCGCCGGACAACGCGTGATCGAGGAGGCGGTTTCTTCGCTCGCGCGCGAGCCAATCCTTTGGGTTTCGTTGCGGGAAACCGGACACCTTGGCGCTCTTGGAATCCTTGCGCTGAGTGCCGCCGAACACGGTTATATTTGCTTCATGGGCCAGCGGGTACCTCCGCTATTGGGTCTTCCCGGCTTCACGCAGCGCGCGCTCGGTCACAATCCGTTCGCCTTTGCGGCGCCTGCCGGAAAAGATGCCGCGCCGCTTGTTGTGGACATGGCTTGCAGCGTTGCGGCGCGCGGCCACATTCTCCTTGCATCGCGTGAGGGAAAACCAATCCCGCCGGATTGGGCCTTGGCGGAAGACGGTCAACCGACAACCGACGCACAGCGTGCTGCGGCCGGCATGCTACAGCCGATGGGCGGTTATAAAGGCATGGCAATTGCCATGATGATCGAATGCCTTTCCGCCGCGCTTGCAGGATCGGCGCCGTCGAACCTATCGCCCGCAATGGCTCTGCCGGCAAACGGCGCGGTGCCGCGCCAGAGTGCATTTTTTCTTTTTCTCAATCCCGCGCTTATCGACGATCAGGCGGCGTTCCTCAATTACATGCAGCACTGGATCGAGTTTTATCGGCAGGCGGGCGGCGAAGGGGCGCGAATACCCGGTGCGCGTGGAGAGCAGCTCGAGCGCATGCGCCGTGTTGAAGGCGTCTCCTATTCGCCGGCAATCACAGCCGAGTTGACGAGCTTGGGAAACAGAGCCGGCGTGCCGTTCGCCGAAGCAGGAGAGGCAGCATGAATATCGCGGGACATGTCGATAAGATCAGGCGGCTCGAGGATCTGCGTAAGCGGTTGAATCCGGATGCCGATTTCGAACTATGGTTCTGGAGCACGATGACGGCCGGCACCAATGCCGTGAATGCAGCGCTGCATCATGCCGGGATCACGCCGGAAGAGCGGGCATTTCCGTCGCAGCCGGGCGTCTATTCCGTGCCGGCCGGTCCGAACGCCGCCGATTTCAAGTCGGTACTGAAAACGTCGGGTGACGTCTTGCATGTCGGCCGCCCGCCAATCCCCGGACCTATTCCGGATGACATCGCTGAGATGATGAAAGCCATGGAGCAGATCGAGCATTTCCGCGACCCGTGCACACGCGGCGATATGACGATCGACGCCAAGGTTATCTCGACTTGCGGTCAGGCCTACGAGAAATGCGTCGGTCTTCTTGAGCGCAGGCTGTCGGAGAAGAAGCAATGATCACCGCGAAGCATAAAGAAAAAGCGTTGCGCATCGAACGCTCGCTGGCGAAGTGCGAAGCGCGGGATTACGAGATTCGAATCGAGGCCGCGATGCTCGCTGCCACCCATTGGGTGAACGGTGCCTATCACGCATTGGGGGTGAGCGCCGAAAACAACGACATCCTTCACACCTACATGCTGACCGTGAACGAGTATCGCCGCTACGCGGCTGCGAACGAGCATCTGATCGGCAAGCTTGCCGAGATCGAGGATGTTCGCCCGTTATACGTGCGCGGCGATGTAGCAGGTGGAGAAGCGATAGCCGATCGCGCCGTCGCGCTTCTCAATGATATTCGGGCAATAGCGCTCGGGGTTTAGCGATACGCTCAATCTTACTTCGCGGTCATGCGCTTCACCTTGACGCTGAGCTTGTAAACCTCGGGCAGAAGGTGATGTACGGTTTTCTCGATAACCTTGTCGTCCTTGTCGAAGGATACGCGCTCGAGCACGAGTAGCGGGGTCGTCGGCGAAACATGCAGCCGTTGTGCAAGCTGCGCGCTCGGCAGTTCGCTGCTGATGATAAAGTTCGCACGCCAGGGGATGACGCGGAGCTTGTCCTGTAGAATTTGGTAGATGCCCATTTTGACGGCGTCGGCACGGCTTACTTTTTCACCGAGGTGACCGGGAAGCGCGATCTGCAATGAGGCGTGCGGCGAACCGTCGGTTTCGTAAACGCGGCTATAAAGTAAAGCGGTGTCGTTGCCATTGAACTCCTCCGGCACCTGCTCACCGGAGACCCAGCTGAAATCGACAAGCTGCACGGAAACATTTTCGTTCGAGGCGGCGAACGCAGCCATGAACGGCCCAAGCCGGTCGATCTCGCAAGTAATGCGCGGCTTCGGCGGCGCGAGAAAAGTTCCTTTGCCCTGCCGCCGGATCAGAACGCCCTGATCGACGAGTGTTTGCATGGCGCGCCGCACGGTGACGCGGCTCAATCCATACGTGCCGCAGATCGCTTCTTCGGTCGGAATCTGGTCGCCGGCGCGATAGGCGAACAGCAATTCCGTTCGCAGGCGATCGCTCAACTGCTCATGCAGCGGCCGGGCATTGTCGCGCGTAAGGGCAGCGGCGGCCGAGGAGCGGCGATTTGACTTCGGCGTCATAGTTGTCTCATATTGTATCTAATAAGTATCATAACGTCTTTTAAGACTAAAGATAAGCGGGAAAACCCGCGAAACAGGAAACGCCAAATGAGAGGGAGGGATTCGTGGACAAAGTCCATATACGCCAAGGCAATTCGGCTTCAGGCTGGTTTCGCAAACTGCGTCAGACGACCGGGCTGGCGCTCCGTCTCGGAGCGCTCTCGCTTGCGTTCGCTGTAAGTGCTGCCGCAAGCGCTTCCGCGCAGGACAAGATTACGCTTTCGCTCGCGACCTGGGGTGCTTCATCGCATCCGCAAGTGAAAGTCTATGCCCATGTGTTCATGGATGAAGTGAAGAAGCGGACCAACGGCCAGGTCGAGTGGAAATTCTTTCCCGACGACACGCTGGTGAAGCAGGCTTTCGTGCCGAGTGCCGTGCCGGGCGGCCAGGTCGATATTTCGCTCACGACGCTCGATAGCTGGGCCGGCCGTATTCCGCAGGTCTCGATTGCCGCGAGTCCGCTCTGGACACTTACGATGGAGGACAGCCAGAAGGCGCTCGCGCCCGGCCAGCCGCTGTTCGTCTATTTCGACAAGCTGATGGAGAAGCACAATACCAAGTTGCTCTCCTTGTTCGACATCGGCGCCCCGGCGTTCTTCTGCAAATTCGCGTGTCTGCTGCCTCAATCGATGAAGGGGCACACGATGCGCGGTTATTCGAAGGGCGCTTCGGAAAGCATGAAGGCGGTCGGCATCGCGCCGGTCACGATGGGTGTTGCAGACGTCTATTCGGCCTTGCAGCGTGGCGCGATCGACGGTGCGCTCGGCGGTTTGCAGGGTGCCTATGGGCTGAAGCATTACGAGGTCACGGATCACGTGCTCGGCAGCGGCGGCATTCTCGGCGCGCTGGTGAACGGCTTCCTGATGAATAAGTCGCGTTTCGATAAACTGCCGGCGAATGTGCAGAAAGCCATTCTCGAAGCGAATGTTGTCGCGAGCGAAGCCAACAACAAAGAGCTTGAGCGTAGCTACAAGGCATACCTCGTGGACCTCAAGGCAAAGGGGTTGACGGTCAACGTGCTGACGCCCGGTACGCCGGAGTGGAAGGCGTGGTCCGAGGCATTGAAAGCGCACCGCGAGGAACTCACGAAGAAGTTTCCCGCCGATCTAGCGTCCATGACGAAATCAGGCAGCTAGCTCGAATAAAGAGAGGGGCAATGCCCCTCTCTCAATTCGGGGAGGGGAAACGCCATGCTTCTTCGGCTGATCGATTATGCAACACGCGCTCTGACGGTGATCAGTGCCGCCATCATCGGCGCGCTTGCGTTCCTGGTTTCGTACGACGCGATTACCCGCACATTGCGGATGCCGACGATCTGGATATTCGACGTATCGCTCTATCTTCTGATCGCCGCCGGTTTTTTGGGAAGCGCATACGCGCTGCGCTCCGGCTCGCATTTTCGGATGGTGATATTCGCCGACATGCTCGGTAGTAATGGCCGCCGCTGGGCGGATCGCATTGCCTATTTTGCGACCTTTGCTTTTGCGGCGATGATGACGTGGCTTACGGCAGGCTATGTCCTCGACAATTTCAACGCAGGTTTTACGTCCGGCACGATCCTGGATGCGCCGCTCTGGATCCCGCAGTCGGTCATGCCGATCGGCGCGCTTGTGCTGGCGCTCGAAGCGCTCAGCACTTTGATCCGCGACGAATATCCCGACGTGGTCGAGGGCTGAGCGATGACCACAGGGCTTCTCATCGTTCTTCTCTTTCTCGTGCTGATGGCCATGAGCCTGCCGGTTTTCGTGGCCATGGCAATCGCAGGCTTTGCCGGATTTATTCTCGCTCACGGCTGGACGACTGCACTTTACGGGTTCACCGAGACGGTGTGGCAGTCGACCCATGTCTACGAGCTGATTGCCATTCCGCTCTTTATTCTGACCGGCACGATCATGCAGCAGAGCGGGTCGGGCCGTGATCTCTATCTGGTCGTCAACGCCTTTGCCGGCCGGGTGCGTAATGCTTCAGGTGTCGCCACGATCGTCGCCTGCGGCATATTCGCGGCGATTTGCGGCTCGTCGATCGCAACCGCCGCGACGGTCGGCTATGTCGCGATCCCGGCGCTCAAGGAAGCCGGTTACGGCGACACCCGCGCCGGCGGTTTCGTCGCCGCGGGCGGCACGCTCGGCATTCTCATTCCGCCATCCATTCCGATGATCCTCTACGGCATCATCACGGATACCTCGATCGGCCAATTGTTCATTGCCGGTGTCGTCCCCGGCATTCTGATGATGATTATCTTTGCGATCTACGCCTGGCGCTCGCAGCCGCGGATCGAGGCTGTGCCGGTGGAGAAGGGCCAGCACTGGGTACTGCTTCGCCGCAGCATCGGCGTCATTCTGCTGCCACCGGTGATCATCGGGGCAATTTATCTCGGTGTATTCACGCCGACCGAAGTCGGTGCGCTCGCGGTACTTTATGTGCTGGCGCTCGGCTTGCTGCAGAGAAGGCTCACTTACGACAACACCTGGCGCGCTGTTCTCAGCGCCACGCGCACAAGCGTCATGCTCTTGATGCTGATCATCTTCGGTCAGTACTTCGCGCATTACCTGACTTATGAGGAAGTGCCGCAGACGATCGCGAAGGCGATCGCGAGTGTTCCCGGCGGTCATTTTGTGACGCTCTCGCTTGTCGTGCTTGGCTATCTCGTGATGGGCATGTTCCTGGAATCGGCGGCGATGCTCCTGATTTCGGTACCGATCTTCTTTCCCGTCGCGATGCACCTTGGCATGCACCCGTTGACCTTCGGCATCTTCGCCGTGATGGCGATGGAGATCGCGCAGATCTCGCCGCCGGTCGGCATCAATCTCTTTACGATCCACGGCATCAGCCGCATCCCGCTCGAAAAACTCGCGCGCGGGGTGATGCCGTTCATCCTGACGCAGATCGTCTTTCTCTACCTTGTCTATTACGTGCCCGAGATCGTTCTCTGGCTGCCGGAGCGTATGAAATGAAATTGACGGACTACGAACAATCGCTGCTCGCCGGTGAAGCCGGCCCGCTACGCCAGTGGGCGATGGATCATCAGGTCAAGGTTGGGCGCTATCTCGGCGCCAAGGATCTGGTGCCGGTGGTGCAGGCGCACATCATGGCCGACACCGAGTCGCTCGGCAAAGCCGGCGTCGAATGGCTGGAGAATTGGACGAAGCTGCCGCAAGAGCAGCGCCGGGTGAAAATCCCGACGATCACCGATCCCCGCGGCACCGATTTCGCGGCCGCTGAGCGCATGAAGCAGCAGCCGTGGATGCTCGATCTTGAACGGCGCGCGATCAAGGCGTTCGAGGCGATGAGTGTGTTGATGACGAATACCTGCATCAACTACCAGACCATCATGCCGCCGGTGAAAGGCGAGCACGCCGCCTATGGCGACACGGGCGTCGTCATCTATACGAACAGCGTCTGCGGTGCGCGCTCGAATTTCGAAGGCGGCCCGTCGGCGCTAAGCGCGGGCTTGACCGGGCGAACGCCGCGTTACGGCTTTCATCTCGACGAGCGCCGGTTGGCGACGCTTCGCATCAACATGAGTTGGACGCCGCGCGAATTGAACGAGTGGGGCGCGCTCGGCGGCGTCGTCGGGCGGCTCGCGGGCGATTACTGGCAGGTGCCGGTAATTACCGGACTCGATCGCATTCCCGGCTCCGACGAGATGAAGCATTTCGGCGCGGCGCTCGCGAGCTTCGGTTCCGTCGCGCTGTTTCACATGGCTGGGATTACGCCGGAAGCGGGGAGGATCGAGGATGTTCTGCCGAAGGGCAAAGCGATCCGGGAACATGCCATTGGGGAACAGGATATCCGCGCCTTGCAGAAGCGCTATATCGACGAAGTCGATAACGTCGATCTTGTCGTCTTCTCGGCGCCGCAGCTCAGCATCGTCGAATTGCAGCAACTTGCCGACCTGCTCGACGGGCGCAAGGCGAAGATTCCGCTCCTCGCAGTCACCAGCCCGCAGGTGAAGCCCGATGCCGACCGCATGGGCATCACCGCGCGGATCGAGGCAGCGGGCGGCAGCGTGCTCGAAGGCATGTGCTTCTATCAAAGCTATGCACGCGAAATGGCCGAAGCGAACAACTGGAAAAAGCTCGCCACCAATTCCGCCAAACTCACCAACATCATCGGCGGTTACGGTTACAAACCAGCGCTCCTTTCCATGGAAGCCTGCGTAAAAACCGCTTGCGCGGGAGGGAGGATCGCACAATGAGCGACAAGATTTTTTATGCCACGGCCGGCATGGGCAAGAAATTGCAAGGCGAGGCGCTGGTCGCCAAGGACGGTTTTTCGGCGCGCTACGATCTGGATCGCATCAAGGGTGTGTTTTCGCGCCCCGAGCACAAGCTCGCCGGCCAGAACTACAACGGCCGCATTCTGATTCTCGATGCCGCGAAAGGCGGCGTGGCGACGGCATGGATGCTTTACGAAATGGCCGCCCGCCGCATTGTTCCAGCCGCGCTTGTGCTGAATGCCGTCAACCCGATCATGGTGCAGGGCGCCGCTCTTGCCGATGTGACGCTGGTTTCGGGTTTCGATGTCGACATCACACAGGCGATTCCGAACGGCGCGCAGGTCGAGATCAATCCCGCGGATCGCCCTTATATTCGGGTGTTCTAGGCTGTAGCGCGCGACTCAAGGTTTCAGGATTAGTTTCGGCGCGGCGTTACGTCCGGCGCGGATGTCGCGAAACGCGGAAAGACCCTCGCCAAGTGCTCGCGCCTCGAACCAGTCGAGCGTGCCCAGTCGTCCGGAAACCATGGCCGCGAATGTGTCGGTGAAGTCCTTCATCGTGTAGCAATAGGTACCGATGAAAGTGATTTCCTGAAGCGTCATGCGCCGGATGTCGAGACCGCCGGCGCCGCTCGCAAGCCCGATATGCACAATGACGCCGCCCGGCTTGGTGACGCGGCTTGCGGTCGCGCGGGTAGGCTCGCCGCCGAATGCGTCGATTGCAATATCGAACGGGCCCTCGTTGCCGGTGATCTCCGTGAGGATGTGGAACGGCCCCGCCTTGGCGAGCATCGGGCGCCGCACCGGGTTCGGCTCGACGACATAAATTTCCCTGACACCAAAGGCCGCGAGCGAAAGGGCGGAGCCGACGCCGATCGGCCCGCCGCCGATGACAAGGGCGCGCGCCGAGGATAGCGGAACGAAAGACGCTGCGGCGCCAAGCCGCACGGCATGCCATGCGCAAGCGAGCGGCTCGCAAAGCGCCGCTTTCTCGATCGGAAAATCGTCCGGGACTTCAACGAGGTTGCGTTCCGGGATCGCCACCTGTTCGGCAAAAGCGCCGGGTCGCGGCGGCATCGAAATGATCTGCCGCGAGCCGCACAAATTCGTCCGCCCCGATCGGCAGGCCTCGCATTGCATGCAGGTCACGAGCGGATTGACGGTGACGCGGCGGCCGGTATGGCTGCCGCTCACGACTTTCCCCGCCGCTTCGTGACCGAGCACCAGGGGCGCGGGCCGCCGTTCGTCATGGCCGAGATAGGCATGCATGTCGGAGCCGCAAATACCGACGGCTTGCACATCAATGACAACTTCGCCTTCGTGCGCTTGCGGCGACGGAAGATCGTCGCGGAAGGCCATCGCTTCAGGGCCGGTGTAAACGAGCGCTTTCATCGCGAACTCACTTGATCTCACTCGCTCTCATTTGGCGAGGTAGCCGCCATCGACTGCCAGAACCTGGCCGGTGATATAGGCGGATCCCGGCGCGGCCAGAAAAACCGTGGTGCCATCGAGATCGGACAATTCGCCATTGCGGCCGATCGCCGTGGCGTCCGCGTGCTTCTTGGCCAACGCAGCATCACCAAATACCGGCTGCGTCAGTTCGGTCGGAAAGAAACCGGGCGCAATGGCGTTGGTCCGCACGCCGTGCCGCGACCATGCTTCCGCCATGGCGCGCGTCAGTTGTGCGACGCCGCCCTTGGAGGCGCCATAGGCGATGCCATTGGTGAAAGCGCGGAAGCTCTGCAGCGAAGCGATGTTGATGATCGACCCACCCTTCTTCTCGATCATGCCGGAGAGCAGCGCACGCCCGAGGAAGAACGGCACCGATAAATTGAGATGCAGTGTCGCATTCCAGCTTGCGAAAGAAATCTGCTCCGCTGGTTCGCGGAAATTGACGCCGGCGGCATTGACCAAAATGGTAGGCGCACCGAATGCTCGCTTCATGTCGGCAGCGAGCTCGTCGAATGCCGTGAGTGCGGATAGATCACAGACGAGCGGCTTTGCTTTTCCGCCGGCCTGCGTGATTTCCCCGACCAGTTGATCCAGCGCCGCCTGACGGCGGGCAACGCAAATTGTTTCGGCGCCGGCAAGCGCGATCGCTCGCGCCATCCGCCGGCCGATGCCGGAAGAAGCGCCGGTAACAACTGCTGTCTGGCCTTTGAGCGAGAACAATTCGGATAGAAACGCGGACATCGTCGTCTAGCGATCGGTCGCGGTCAGATCGAAATTGCCCCCCGGAAACCATTTTGCGAGCCGGATGTCGCTCGTCCGGGCGTGCGCTTCCATGCCCTCCAGGCGCGAGAGCCGCGCGGCGACGGCGCCGATTGACTTGTTCGCCTCGCGCGTCATGCGCTGCCACGTCACCGTCTTGAGGAATTTGCCGACCGAAAGACCGCCGGTATAGCGCGCCGCTCCCTTGGTCGGCAGGATATGGTTGGGGCCGGAGGTTTTGTCGCCGTAGGCGACGGTGGTTTCCTCGCCCAGAAAGAGCGAGCCGTAATTGCGCAAATTCGCGAGCCACCAGTCGAGATCCGCGCAGTGGACCTCGAGATGCTCGGAGGCATATTCGTCGGAAACCTTGACGGCTTCCTCGCGGCTGCCGGCGAAAACAATCTCGCCATAGTCGCGCCATGCCGCTTCGGCGTTCTTGGCATTGAGTTCCGGCAGCGTGCCGATCATCTGCGGCACAAGCTTGCTGACCTTTTCACCAAGCTCGCGCGACAGCGTAATCAGCCAAGCCGGCGAGTTGTAGCCGTGCTCGGCCTGACCGACGAGATCGGCCGCGACGATTTCGGGATCGGCGGTCTCGTCGGCGATCACCAGGATTTCGGACGGGCCGGCGAACATATCGATACCGACGCGGCCATAAAGAATGCGCTTGGCTTCGGCCACGAACTGGTTGCCGGGGCCGACGAGAATGTCGGCGGGATGGCCGGTGAACAGACCGAAGGCGAGGGCGGCGATTGCCTGCACGCCGCCGAGATTGAGAATGGTGTCGGCGCCGCAAAGGTCGAGCGCGTAGAGTACCGCCGGGCTGATGCCGGTGCCGGCGCGGGGCGGCGAACAGGCGATTACGCTCGGCACGCCAGCGACTTTCGCCGTGGTGATCGACATGATTGCCGAAGCGACATGCGTATAGCGCCCGCCGGGAACGTAACAGCCGGCGGCGTTCACCGGGATGTTGCGATGACCCGCGATCAGACCCGGCGCGAGTTCGATTTCCGTATCGCGGATGGCGGCACGCTGGGCTTCCGCGAACCGCCGGACCTTGTCATGCGAAAAGCGGATATCGTCTTTCAGTTTTTGCGAGACTTTCTCCGCGGCGCGCACGCGATCTTCGGCGGAGACGACGATTTCGCCTTCCCATTTGTCGAAACGGCGGGCGAGCTCGATGGCCTTGGCTTCGCCGCCGGCTTCGATTTCGTTCAGCATCGTTTGGACGTTCGCCTGCACGTCGGCTTCGCCGGATGCCGCGGTCTTCGGTGCGCGCTTCAGGTATTCTACAGTCATTGCCTCAACTTCTCAGTTTCTTTCGGAATTAGCGTAGCGCCCACAGTGACAGCCATGGGATGAAAGCGAGCATCAGCACGACGATCAGCATTGAGATCACGTAGGGCACGGCCTTGCCGGCGATCGGCAAGATTCGTTCTCCGGTCAGCCCGGATAGAACAAACAGGTTGAGGCCCAGCGGCGGGGTGATGAAGCCGACGCCGAGCGCCGTAACCATGAAGATGCAGAACTGGATCTGATCCATGCCGATCTGTTGCGCGATCGGCAGCATGATCGGGGCGAGGATGACGATGTTCGGCGTCGTCTCCATCACGCAGCCTGCAAGGATGAGAACGCCGAGCATCATGAGGATGATGAGCGTCGGGTCGGTCGTCACCTCGGTGATGTTCTGCAACACGGCCTGCGGCAGGCTGATCGCCGAGAACGCCTGCGCGAGCGGCAGGGCAAACGCGATGATCGGTACGATCACGCCGTTCACTTTCGCCGACGATTCCAGCATCTTCGGAAAATCGGCGACCCGCAGCGTGCCGAGCCAGAAGCCGATGGCGATCGTGATGACGACGGCAGCGGCGGCGGCTTCTGTCGGTGTGAAGATGCCTGAATAGATGCCGCCCCAGATGATGGCCGGGATCGAAAGCGCGTAGCGGCCGTCCCAGAGCGTCTTCAACCAGCGCTCGAAAGAAAATCGAGCGTCGGTGTTTTCATAGCCATGGATGCGGTTCAGCACGACGTTCGTGATCATGATCGAAACCATGATCATGATGCCGGGCACGACCGCCGCGATGAACAGCGTGGAGGCGGAAATACCGAGAACAAGGCCGATAATAATGTAGGAAATCGACGGCGGGATCAGGATGCCGGTGCACGAGCCCGATGCGACCAGGGCGCAGGCGTAAGCCGGCGGATAGCCGCGCTGCACCAGCCGCGCATACATGATCCTGCCGACGGCCGCGGCGCCGGCGGCGTCCGATCCCGAGATACAGGCGAAAAATCCGCAGCCGAGCACTGTCGAGGTGCCGAGGCCCGAGCGCAGCGAGCCGAGCGTCGCTTCGGCAATGTCGATCAGTTTGTTGGAAAGGCCGCTTCGCACCAATGCGTCGCCGGTCAGGATGTAAAGCGGAATCGCGATCAGGGCGAAAGAGTCGACGCCGTCGAACAATGCTTCGCCGAACAGCGACATCGGCAATACGCCGGTCGAAAGCAGGAGACCGACCGAACCGATGCCGAGTGCGACCCAGACGGGCACGCTCAAGGCGAATAGAACGAGAGTCAGCAACAGCGGCCACCATACCTCGGGGCCGAGATTCAGAGTTGCGCCGGGAATTTCGTACAGCATGACTAGTCAAACAGCCTTTCACCGCGATAGGGCGGACGTCCGGCACGCAGATCCGCGATATCGCGCAGGATCGATTGCAGCGTACGGAGTGCAATGAGGGAGAAGCCAAGCGGGACGGCGACGACAAACCATGCACGAGTAATGCGCAGGCCCTCGGTGACCGAGTGATACTTGATCGACATCAGCACCGGCGAGATTGTCCAGTAGAGTGCGCCGATCGCGAGCGCGAGCGTGAGCAGGTCACCAAAAATGTAGAGAAGCGCTACGCCGCGCGGCGGCAGAATTTCGGTGATGACGTCGATGCGGATATGAGCGCGCTCGCGCACCGCCGAGGCGCAACCGATCCATACCAGATAGATGAAGGCAAAACGCGCCGTTTCCTCGCCCCAGGTGCTGGAATAGGCGAGGCCGAACCGCCGCAGAACCTCGATGGAAATGACGAGCACAATGTAGGTGTAAAAGCCAAGCAGCAGCCAGCGCTCGCCGTTGGCATCGAATTTTTTGAGGAACTCCCGCACGCCCGCCCCCGATTTCGATTTGGCAAAAAGATGATCGCCCCGCCCATGGCGGGCGAGGCGATCTGATTGCGATCAGATGTCGTTGACGAAATACTTGCTCGGCTTGTTGGCGGCATCGACCAATGGCTTGAACTTGTCGGGGGAGCCGAGAATCTTG
Organism: Xanthobacteraceae bacterium; assembly: GCA_035555855.1. Lineage (GTDB taxonomy): Bacteria > Pseudomonadota > Alphaproteobacteria > Rhizobiales > Xanthobacteraceae > Palsa-892. The sequence goes on along the minus strand of DATMGD010000045.1, from coordinate 6,782 downwards.
GTCTTGATGTCGTCCCATTCCTTGCGCTGGGCGCCGGACTTCTCTTTCCACTGTGCGAGCTCGTCGGCCGTCGGCACATAGAATTCCACACCGGCTTTGCTCATTTCAGCCATGGCGAAAGCACGCGAGGCGGGCACCTGCGAGAGGTTCTGCTGCAGGCAGACATCCGCGGCATCCCGAATCGACTGCCGCGTTTCCTTGTCGAGGCCGTCGAACCAGCCTTTGTTCATCGCATAGACCTGGCTGTCGGGCACCGGCCGGTTGAAGGTGACGTGAGAAAGGATGTCCTTGAAGCCGAACGCATAGAGCGCGCCGAGAGCCGGATCGAGCGCGTCGGCAACGCCCTGCTTGAGGGCCGAAGCCGTCTCGCCCCATGCCACCGGAGTCGGGTTCGCGCCGAGCAGCCGGTAGAACTGCTTGAGGATTTCCGAGCCGGGCACGCGGAACTTGATGCCTTCGAGGTCTTTCGGCGTCTTGAACGGGCCGCCGGGAAGGCCGCGGCGCTTCGCTGCGGTGCGCGGGTCGATGCAGAAATAGAACATCGGCTCGAAGCCTTTTTCGCGCACGAGCTTGTTGACCTGATTTTCCCAGACGTCGCTGGTGACCAGGTTGACGAACTTCTGGTTCTCACCGCACCAGTAGGGGAGGTTGATGAGATCGACCGCCGGGGCGAAGGGCGCGAAGTTCGACAAGCTGAACTGGCCGACCTCGACCGTGCCCGCCTGCACCTTTTGCGCTAGCGCTGTGCCGATGCCCAGCGCGCCGCCGGCCTGCAGCTTCACGTAGATTCTGCCGTTGGTGAAGTTCTGCAGGTTTTCCTTCACGTTGAGCTGGATCACCGGATAGGAGCGCGTCGTGCCGACGCGATATTCGGTAGCGAGGGTGATCTTGGTCTTGGCAGACTTTTCGCGTTCCTGCTCTTCCTGCGCCGTCTGGGCGGCAGCCTCTCTGGAGAACAAAGTGCCGGCGCCGGCTGCAACCACCGCTGCCGTGAAGCCGAACTTCGCGGAAATCTCGAAGAAGTTGCGGCGCTCGACCGAGCGCAGCTCGTCGTTTGCTGCAGGTTTGCGCCCTCTGATGCTGTTGATTTCGCTCAGTGCGCGATCGAGAAGTTTACGTTCCTTGTCGTTAGCCATCGTGCTTCCTCCAGGTTCAATTCTTCTTGTTTTCTGCGTTGATCGACAGGTTATTGTTTGCGTTCTTGGCGTTACGGGCAGCTTCGCGCCGCAACGATTCAGCAGTAAGCAGCGCCGCCGCCGTTGCGAGCAACAAGAAATGTGTGACGTCGCCGAAAAACTGGTGCACGGCACCGCCGGACATGACGCCGATTTTGCCAAGCAAAATATCGCCGGCGAACAGGCTGCACGTGATCCAGAAGAGAATGAGAATGATGCTCATGGCAGCCGTGCTCTATGCGGCGCCAATGAAGTCCGGCCGAAAAAACCGATCACGCTTTCCTCCCAGAAAAGTCGTAGTGACCGCCAGCGCTATTATTGTATGCGCTTACATTTTTTGTAGGATGAGGCACTGGGTGGCCGCTGTCAATCCATGACATGTTGCCGTCCGCAGAAGCTGCAGGAAGAAACGGCGCGAGGCGGGAGTGGGCGAAGACAGCAAACGGCAAGCCACGCAAGTCGATATCGCCCGCAAGGCGGGCGTTTCGACCGCTACGGTATCGCGTGTGCTGAACCGCTCGCCGCTGGTCAAGCCGAAGGTTCGCGAGCATGTGCTCGAGGTAATGGCGGAGCTTAAATACTATCCGCATGCGGCGGCGCGTGCGCTCGCGTCGAGCCGGACCTACACGATCGGCGCGGTCATCCCGACATTGAACAATTCGATCTTCGCGGCGAGCGTCAATTCATTCGAGGCGAGGCTGCAGCTTGCGAATTACACGCTGCTTGTTGCGGTCAGCAATTACGATCTTACGGTGGAAGAAGTCCAGCTGAAGCGTTTGATCGAGCGCGGCGTGGAAGGCCTGCTGTTGATCGGCAATGCGCATACCGACGCAGCGTATCGAACGCTCGAAGATTCCGGCGTGCTGTATGTGAATACCTGGGCCTATAACCGGAAACTGCGGCATCCGAACATCGGGTTTTCTAATCGAAAGGCAGCGTGTGCGATTGTCGACCACCTGGTGGGGCTAGGCCACAGAAGGATCGGCATGCTCGCCGGCATTACCGCCGGCAACGACCGCGCGCGCGATCGTATGCTGGCGGTTCGTGAACAACTCGCAAAGCACAAGCTGCAACTCGTGACCGAAGCGACCATGGAAGTGGAATATGCAATCCCGGCGGGCCGCCGCGCGCTGGCGAAAGTGCTGGAGAATGGCAAACTTCCTACTGCGTTGATTTGCGGCAACGACGTTATTGCGATCGGCGTTCTGTTCGAAGCGCAACAGCGGGGCATTCGCGTTCCGCAACAGCTTTCGATCACCGGCTTCGACAACATGCCGCTGATCCAGGACATCAGTCCGCGGGTAACAACCGTGAACGTTCCAGCTCAAGAGATGGGCGAGCGCGCCGCCGCGGCCATCTTGTCCGCGATCGAAGAGGGAAGCAGCATCCGCAGCCGGGAGATCAAGGCGCCGCTCATTGTCGGAGGGACGACGGCAGCGCCGCCTCGCCGTTGAGGAAAATCGAATATCCGGAGGAGCGGGAAATAATTTAACGCGCAGGGGTCTTGAGCAATTTCCATGTCGAGGTCGCGCAGGCGGCGAGTTCTCCGTTCGCGTCTTTCGCCAGCGATTGCAGAAACGAAATCGAGCGCCCCTTACGGAGAAACGAGGCCTCGCAGCGCACGGTGCCGGCCGTGACCGGCCGAAGATATTGCAGCTTCATCTCGAGCGTGCTGCCGGCGCCTTCGGTGCGATGCAGGAGGTGCCCCATGGAAATGTCCATCGCCGTCGCCAGCACGCCGCCATGCAATGAGCCTTGCGGATTGAACAGCGGTTTGGTGGCGTCGAACTCGACGACGCATTTTTCCGGTTCGTAGCTGACGCGAAGCCCGAGGAAGCGCGACAGAAAAAACGAGCCGAAGGCCTGGCCTGGATCGCTCAACGCGCGATCCAGCATGGCATGCGCTTCGGCGGGGTCGATCGGGAGTGAGTGTGTCGTCAATGCTGCGCCCTTTTTCTCTGCCGGTTATTGCGCGGGGCCGAATGCTCCGTGACGAGCGTATCGATCAAACTCCGATGTATCGACCCCGAGCCAGCCGGCCAGCACTTCGAAAGTATGCTCGCCGATCAGCGGCGCTCTCATTGCATCGGGCGGGGGCTGGTCGTCAAACCGGACCGGAGAGGCGATATATTTCACTGCGCCTGCCTTCGGATGCTCAAACTGCCGGATCACGCCGCGTTCGGTGAGCTGCGGTGTTTCGCATACTTCGCCGACCGACTTTATCTCGCCGAAAGGAACGCCGGCCTTGCCGAGCACCGAGCACCAGTGCTGCCGCGGCTTGGCGCGAAAGATCGGTGCAAGTTCGTCCCGCAATGCGGGGCGATTGGTGACGCGATCCGGTGCTTTCAGAAATTTGGGGTTTTCGAGAAGATCTTCGCGGCCGATGGCTGGGCAGAAGACCTTCCAGAGCTTGTCGTTGGCAACGCCGATGTTGATCCAGCCATCCGCCGTCTCGAACGGCTCGTAGGGGCTGATGGTGGGGTGGGCGTTGCCGCGACGCTTCGGGCTGTTGCCGGTCGTGAAATAAATGCCGGCGTTGAAGGTGAGAAACGAAGCCATCGAATCCAGCATGGCGATATCGAGGCGTGCGCCGTGTCCGGTTCGCTCGCGGCGCAGCAGCGCCGAAAGGATAGCCTGGGTTGCATAAAGACCGGTGACCATGTCGGCGATCGAGGCGCCGACCTTGGTCGGCGGCCGGTCGGGCTCGCCGGTGATGTCCATGATGCCGGATTCGCCTTGCAGGATGAGATCGTATCCCGCGCGGTTCGCATCAGGCCCTGAGCGGCCGAAGCCGGTGATGCTGCAAAGGATGAGCTTGGGATGGCCGCGGCTCAGGACGTCATAGCCAAGGCCAAGTCTTTCCAGCGTTCCCGGACGGAAGTTCTCGACCACGACATCCGCCACCGAAGCGAGCCGGATCATCAGCTCTTTTCCGGCGGCACTCTTCAAGTCGATTGCGCAGCCGCGCTTGTTACGGTTGACCGAAAGAAAGTAGGGGCTTTCGCCGCCGACAAACGGCGGGCCATAGGCGCGGCTTTCATCGCCCACTTCAGGCTGTTCGATCTTGGCGACTTCAGCGCCAAGATCCCCAAGATGCATCGTTGCGAAGGGGCCGGATACGACCCTTGTCAGGTCGAGGATCCGGATTCCTTTCAGCGGCGCGTCATCAGACGATGACATCCGCAAGCTCCGACATCGACTTCACGAGGATGTCCGGCTGGTGCGGCGTTTCGCCGAACGGCCGGCTGCGCCGGTCGATGAAAGCGGTGTGCATGCCGGCCGATTTCGCGCCGATGCAATCGAAGGCGTGATTGGCGACGAACAGAACTTCATCCATTTTGACGCCGGCGATCTCGGCGGCCTTGGTGTAGGTCGCGACATGCGGCTTGAAGGAATTTGCCTCGGCAACCGAGATGACCTTGTCGAACGGAATGCCGTGATATTTTTTTGCCGTCTCCAGCATGTCCGGATCGCCGTTCGATAGAACGATCAGCTTGTAGCGGCTCTGGAGCTTCGCGAGCGCCGCGGGGACTTCGGGAAAGCACCGGAGCTTTTCGATTTCCGAAACGAGATAGCGAACTTCGTCCTTCGTGTATTCGATGCCGGAACGGTCCATGACATGAGACACGGCGCGATGCCCGATCTCGCGATAGGGCGTGTGATCGCGGTGGAGCAGGGCGTCGATCATCGAATTCTCGAAATGCGTGCGGCGCCACCAGGTCACGAACGAATTGGGATTTCCTGCCCAGCCCTTCTTCTTGAGAAAGGGCGTCGCGATTTCCACGAGGCCGCCCTGCATGTCGACGACAGTGCCGTACTGGTCGAACATGCAAACCTTGATCTTGTTTTTCAGCGTTTCGGTGTTGGTCATTGGATGTGGCTCCATCGCTAGGTGAGGCTAGGAAAGCGTATTCTCTATTATTGGCAAAATGGATTTTATGTCTCATATTATCCATTGTATGAATAATGGTGCGCAATGAACCTCCGCTCGGTCGATCTCAATCTGCTGGTCGTGCTCGATGCCCTCCTGCGCGAGCGCCATGTGACGCGCGCAGCCGACCAGATCGGCCTCAGTCAGCCGGCCATGAGCAATGCGCTCGGCCGGCTACGCCACATCTTTAATGACGAACTTCTGGTGCGGACGGCGCGCGGCATGCAGCCGACACCGAGGGCCGAGGCGCTGCTGGAGCGGACTCATTCGGTGCTTCGCCAGGTCGAGCGGGTGTTCGAGGAAGACGGCGCGTTTCAGCCCGCGACATCGCGGCGCAAATTCACGGTCCGCATGTCGGATCTTTTGAGCTTTCTCATTCTTCCGAAGTTAATGGCGCGGATCCAGGCGGCGGCTCCTCATGTCAGCCTTGATGTCGTTCACCTGCCGCCCGTTAAGACCGTGGATTTGCTCGAAAAAGACGAACTCGATATCGCCGTCAGCACAGGTCTTGAACATTCGCACTCGGTGTCCGCGAAGGTTCTGTTCCGCGACAACATGGTCTGCATCCTGCAAAAAAATCATCCGCTGGCGGCAAAAACCCTAACACTGGAAAAATTCTTAAGTGCGCGGCATTTGAAGATTTCAATGTCGCCAACCGACGTTCGTTTCGTGGATGACGTTCTCGTACAAGGCAGGCTGGAGCGGGACGTCGGCTTGAACATCCCGCACTGGCTGGTAGTGCCTCATGTCGTAGCGTCCACCGACTATCTTGCTGTAATGCCGGGGTGTCTCGCACGCGAGATTGCGAGAAGCGATCTGGTTATCCGCAAGCTTCCTTTTGCGACCGAGCCGTTCGATTGGCGCGTCTATTGGCATCGTCGTCATGAGGATAACCAGGCGATCCGTTGGCTGCGCGAGCAGATCCGCGCCGTCTGTCCGCTCAATACAAAGCGCTAGTTCGTTGCAAGTGGCGAGTTGGCTGGCCGCACCGGGTTGAAACCGGTCGTCATGAATAGATTCTCGCGCTAGATTAGACGCATGATCCTTGCTCCCTTCCTCATTATGCTTCGCGAGGGCCTTGAAGCGGCGTTGATCGTTAGCATCATTGCGAGCTATCTGCGCCAGAGCGGCGGGCGCCAGTGGTTGCCTGCGATTTGGCTCGGAGTATTTCTTGCTCTGGCGCTCTCATTATTTGTCGGTGCAATCTTGCAATTCGTCAGCGCCGAATTTCCACAAAAGGCGCAGGAACTGTTCGAGGCCGCTATCGGATTCGTCGCCGTCATCGTGCTGACCTCGATGGTGTTCTGGATGCACAAGGAAGGCCGCACCCTCGGCGCCGAATTGCTGATGTCGCCGGGAAAAGCGAGCGGTTAGCCAGAAACCGGTAAGATTGGAGCGCAACAAACCGTGCTGTTCGCGAAAATTGGAGGGGATCGGCAGGGTTCCGCCTTTTGGAAATGTCATCACGTAAATGATACCGGCTGCTGCAATTTTCATCGTATGATCGCAACGTTACACGAGAAGTGCGGTTTCATTGTGCGGGACAAAACGTGATGTGGATGTCGAGCGCATGAACATCGACGGCGTATTATCGTTGAACGCCAAAAATGAAGACGTGCTCGCGACGGCCGAGGCATGGCGGCGTGAAGGGCGGCAGATCGCGCTCGCAACTGTCG
>DATMGD010000044.1:0-52247 GCA_035555855.1 Xanthobacteraceae bacterium | reverse complement strand
TTGGGAAAAACTTGACCGGCTTGCCCGCGAAAAAAACTAATTACGTATTTCCTTAGAGTGAGAGCTTCGGCTCTCACTCATATTCTTCTCACCGCCCCGGCCCCTTCGGCCTCGCCTGCGTCGTCATATAGGCCGCGACATCCCACGCCTGCTGCTCGGTCAGAAGCGCATCGGCCACCATCACGTTGTACGGCATGTTGGCGCGGATGAAGGCCGCGGCCGTCGCGAGCTTCGCCATGCCCGCCGCGTCGTTGAATGAGTTATCGCCCCAGAGCGGCGGGATGGCGTAGCCCGGCCCGCTGGCTTTCGTCTGGCCCTGCCCCTGCGGCCCGTGGCAACTCGCGGAGGTCGTCGCATAGACGAGCGCGCCGCGGTCGGCGTCGGGCTTTTGCTGTGCCGGATGCAGCGGCCTCAATCCCATGCCGGCGACGCGCACGCCCTCGGGCGATTTCTCGCCGAGCCAGCGAATGTAAGCGACAAACGCATTCATCTCGCGGCTCGCTTCGGGCAAGGGCTTGCCGTTCATGCTGCGCGTCATGCAGCCGTTGATGCGCTCGTTCAGCGTCAGCACCTTGTCGTCCGCCATCATCGGGAACGAGCCGAAGGTCGAGACGAGCGGCGCCGCGTAAGGCACAAGCCCCGCGCTGAGATGGCAATTGGTGCAGGCGAGATTGTTGCCGGCAAAACGCTTCGCCGGGTCGGCCGCGTCCCTGCCGATCAGGCCCGGCGTATCGACGATGAGCTTCCAGCCTTCGCGAATGAGATCGTTCTCGGCGCTCTGCGGCAGCATCGCCGCGTCGCGGCCGGCGTACCAGTTCATCGGCCAGCCCCACTTCACGTAACCGGCGGTGAGCCCGATGACGATGCCGATGACGCCAATGAGCGGCAGGAGCCACGCGAAGTTTTGCGGCTCATGTCTCGATTTCGTTTTCGCCATTGTTGCCCCCGCAATCGAGACGAAGTTGCCGCTCACATATTCGGATAGTTCGGCCCGCCGCCGCCTTCGGGCGGCACCCAGGTGATGTTCTCGTTCGGGTCCTTGATGTCGCAGGTTTTGCAGTGGACGCAGTTCTGCGCGTTGATCTGGTAGCGCGGGCCCGCGGGCTCCTCGATCCACTCGTAAACGCCCGCCGGGCAATAGCGCGCCGAGGGCCCGGCATAGACATCGTGCTCGGACGATTTTTGCAGCGCCGGGCTCGCGACGACGAGATGCGGCGGCTGGTCTTCCTCATGATTGGTGTTCGACAAAAACACCGAGGAGAGCTTGTCGAACGAAATCTTGCCGTCGGGCTTGGGGTAGTCGATCGGCTTGAAATTTTTCGCGGGCTCCAGCGTTTTCGAATCCGGCTTGCCGTGGGAGAGCGTGCCGAACAGCGAGAAGCCGAGCGTGTTCGTCCACATGTCGAAGCCCGCGAGCGCAAGGCCCAGCAGCGTGCCGAGCTTCGACCAGAAGGGTTTTGCGTTGCGCACTTTCTTGAGGTCCGCGCCGATTTCGGTGGCGCGCCAGTTGCTCTCGTATTCCGAAAGCTCGTCGCCGGCGCGGCCGGCTTTGAGCGCGGCCACCGCCGCGTCCGCCGCCTGCATGCCGGACAGGATCGCGTTGTGCGAGCCCTTGATGCGCGGGACATTAATGAAGCCCGCGGCGCAGCCGATCAGCGCGCCGCCGGAAAACACGAGCTTCGGCACCGACTGCCAGCCGCCTTCGGTGATGGCGCGCGCGCCGTAAACGAGCCGCTTGCCGCCCTCGAACGTCGGCCGCACCAGCGGGTGCTGCTTGAAGCGCTGGAATTCCTCGAACGGCGCGATGTAGGGGTTGGCGTAGTTCAAGTGCACGACGAAACCGACCGCGACCTGATTGTCCTCGAAGTGATAGAGGAACGAGCCGCCGCCGGTCGAATTATCAAGCGGCCAGCCGAAAGTGTGCTGCACCAAGCCCGGCTTGTGCTTCTCCTTGGCTACCTGCCAGATTTCCTTGAGGCCGATGCCGAATTTCTGCGGCTCGCGATTTTGGTCGAGGCCGAAGCGCGCGATGAGCTGCTTCGACAATGAGCCGCGCGCGCCTTCGGCGAACAGCGTGTATTTGCCGCGCAGTTCCATGCCGCGGGTGAAATCGCCGCGATGCTCGCCTTCCTTGTTGATGCCCATGTCGCCGGTCGCAACACCGGCGACCTTGTTGCCGTCGAACAAGACTTCGGCGGCGGCAAAGCCGGGATAGATTTCGACACCGAGTGCTTCGGCTTTTTTCGCGAGCCAGCGGCAGACATTGCCCAAGGATACGACATAATTGCCGTGGTTCGACATCAGGGGCGGCATCAGGAAATTCGGCACGCGCAGCGAGCCGGTTTCGGTCAAGTAATAAAAGCGATCGTCGGTGACCTTGGTCTTGAACGGCGTATCGGTTTCGTCACGCCAGCCGGGCAACAGCTTGTCGATGCCGACCGGATCGACCACCGCGCCGGAGAGAATATGCGCGCCGACCTCGGAGCCCTTCTCCATCACCACGACCGTGGTGTCCGGGCTCTCCTGCTTGATGCGGATTGCCGCGGCGAGCCCCGCAGGGCCCGCGCCGACGATCACGACATCGAAATCCATGCTCTCGCGCGGGGGGAGTTCGGCCATTTGTTCCTCTTGATGGCCGGGCTTGTCCGGCCATTACGCGTTAATAACAATCACTTCGGGTATTGGATATATCGCAAACTGTTATAATAGCGCCGATGCCAAGCACTCTTTCCAATCCCTACGACATTCTCGCGTTCCACGCCGAGGCGGGTGTGGACATCGCGCTCGAGGAAGCGCCGCAGAACCGTTTCGAGGAAGCGGCCGAGCCCGCGCCGGTCGTGGCGATGCCCGTCGCGGCGAAAGCGCCGCTGCCCGCCTTCACGCCGCGCCCGCAAGCACCGGCCGCGCCGATCTCGATGGCCGCGCCTGCCGCGCCCGATGAAGCGGCGCTCGAGGCGCGCGAGATGGCATCGAAGGCCGCTTCGCTCGATGAGCTGCACGAAATCCTGAAACGCTTCGACGGCTGCGCGCTGAAGAAGACGGCGAAGAACCTCGTCTTCGCCGACGGCACGCCGGGCGCGCGCGTGATGTTCGTCGGCGAGGCGCCGGGCGCGGACGAAGACCGCGAGGGCCTGCCGTTCGTCGGCCGCTCGGGCAAGCTGCTCGACCTCATGATGAACGCGATCGGCCTCGACCGCACATCCGCCTACATCGCCAACATCGTGCCGTGGCGGCCGCCGGGCAACCGCACGCCCACGCCGCAGGAGACGGCGATTTGCCTCCCCTTCATCAAGCGGCAGATCGAACTTGCGAACCCCGACTTTTTGATTTGTCTCGGCAAGCCGTCGATGCAGACGCTGCTGCATGTCGCCGAGGGCATCAAGGCCGGGCGCGGCAAGTGGCGCGATTTCGAAACCGGCACCCGCACGATCAAGGCGATGGCGACGTTCCATCCGGCGTATCTCTTGCGCTCGCCGAACGAGAAGAAATTCGCCTGGCGCGACATGCTCGCGCTGAAGAAGGCGCTCGCTAGCTAACCCGCAAACGCGATCACCACCGCGCCGGTGCCGACCAGCACGACGCCGAGCCAGGCGAGCGCGGACAGTTTCTCGCCGAGAAAAATCACGCCGAAGATCGCGACCAGCACGACGCTCAATTTGTCGATCGGCGCGACCTTGGCCGCCTCGCCGATTTTCAGCGCGCGGAAGTAGCAAAGCCACGATGCGCCGGTCGCGAGCCCCGAGAGCAGCAAGAACAAATAAGTCTTGCTGGAAATCGCGCCCGGTACACGCCACTCGCCGCTCGCGAGCAAAATCAGCCCGAGCAACGCGAGAATAATGACGGTGCGGATGAAGGTCGCGAGATCCGCCGGCACATCCTCGACGCCGACTTTCGCGAAAATCGCGGTGAGCGCGGCAAAGATCGCCGAAAGCACCGCCCAAAACTGCCACGACGAAGCGAATGCCGAATTCATCGGGATTACCCTTCCGTTCGAGCAAAAAGGTTCATTTGTCCTGCAATCTGGAACGCTGCTAGATTAGCGCAAGCGAAAGCAGCGTGGAGGCCGAGATGGAACTCGATCCGGTATATTTCGCACGGATTCAATTCGCCTTCACGATCTCCTTTCATATCATCTTCCCGACCTTCACGATCGGCCTCTCGGCCTACATCACCACGCTCGAAGTGCTGTGGCTGTGGAAGAAGCAGGATCACTATCACCGGCTCGCGCGTTTCTGGACCAAGATCTTCGCCGTTTCGTTCGCGATGGGCGTCGTCTCGGGCATCGTGCTCTCCTACCAGTTCGGCACCAACTGGAGCCGCTTCTCGGAATTTGCCGGCAACATCGTCGGCCCGCTGATGGGCTACGAGGTGCTGACGGCATTCTTCTTGGAGGCGACGTTCCTCGGCATCATGCTGTTCGGCTGGAATCGCTTCCCGCCCGCGCTGCATGTCTTCGCCTGCTTCGCCGTCGCGATCGGCACGCTGATGTCGACATTCTGGATCCTGTCGGCGAACAGCTGGATGCAGACGCCCGCCGGCCACATCATCGAGAACGGCGTCGCCGTACCCGTCGACTGGCTTGCCGCCATCTTCAACCCGAGCTTCCCCTATCGCCTCGCCCATATGGCGACCGCTGCTTACCTCACGACGTCCTTCGTCGTGCTCGCGGTCGGCGCGCGCTACATGATCGCGGGGAAATTCCCCGCCGAGGCGCGCACGATGCTCCACATGGGCATCGGCTTTGCCGCGATCGTCGCGCCGCTCCAGCTTTTCATCGGCGACCAGCACGGTCTCAACACGCTCGAACATCAGCCGCTCAAGGTCGCGGCGATGGAAGCGAACTGGAACGAGAAAGGTTCGGCGCCGCTTATTCTCTTTGCCTGGCCGGACCAGAAGAACCAGAAAAACCATTTCGAGATCGCGATTCCGGGCGGCGCCTCGCTCATCCTGCGGCACGATATGAATGCCGGCATCCCGCAGCTCTCTTCGGTGCCGCCCGCCGAGCAGCCGCCGGTCGCCAACGTCTTCTTCGCCTTCCGCATCATGGTCGGCATTGGCCTCTTCATGATCGGCGCGGCGTGGCTTGGCCTCCTCTTATGGTGGCGGCGCTCGCTGTTCCAAACCCGTTGGTACTTATGGCCGGCGCAGCATGTGTGGTGGATCGGCTTCGTCGCGGTGATCGCCGGCTGGTTCGTCACCGAACAGGGCCGCCAGCCATGGGTCGTCTACAACCTGATGCGCACGGCCGACGCGATTTCGCCGGTGCCGGGCGGCTCGGTGTTCACGACGCTTGTGCTGTTCGTGGTCGTCTACGGCATCGTGTTCTCGATGGGCATCTATTACATCAATCGCCTGATCGCCAATGGGCCGAAGATACCGTCCGACTCGCCCGCGCCGAGCGGCATGCCGAACCGGCCGTTTTCGTCCGCGCCGAACGAGAAGGAGGTCCGGCTATGACCGTGCTCCTCATCATCGGCAAGCGAAACTAGGAGGCCGGCATGGAATGGTATCTCTCGCTGATCTGGGCCTCGATCCTCGGCGTTGCCGTAGCGATGTATGTCGTGCTCGACGGTTTCGACCTTGGCCTCGGCATTCTGTTTCCGTTCACGAAGAGCGAAAGCGAACGCGACCAGATGATGAATTCGGTCGCGCCGTTCTGGGACGGCAACGAGACGTGGCTGGTGCTCGGCGGCGGCGGCATGCTCGTCGCCTTTCCGAAAGCCTACGCGATCCTGATGCCGGCGTTCTATCTTCCCGTGATCTTCATGTTGCTCGGGCTGATCTTCCGGGGTGTCGCCTTCGAATTCCGCTGGATCGCGCAAACCAGCAAGCCGCACTGGAATTTCGCTTTCGCGGCGGGCTCGACGCTCGCCGCGTTTTCGCAAGGCGTCATTCTCGGCACGCTGGTGCAAGGCATCAAAGTCGAAAACGGCGCCTATGCCGGCGGCCCGTTCGACTGGGCGACGCCGTTCTCGATCCTGTGCGGCTTCGCGGTCGTCGCCGGTTATGCGCTCCTCGGCGCAACGTGGCTGCTCGTCAAAACCGAAGGCCGCATCGCCGAGCACGCACGCGAACAGGCGAAGTATCTATTCGGCATCGTCGTGATCTTCATGGGCATCGTCAGCCTGTGGACGGCATTCGGCTTCCCGCGCATCGCCGAGCGCTGGTTCTCGCTGCCGAATTTCTGGTTCTTCTCGCCGGTGCCGATCGTCACCGCCATCGTCGTGCTGACGGGCTGGCGGGCGCTCGCCAACCCGGCGCGTGAGGTACTGCCGTTCCTGTGCGCGATCGCGCTGTTCTTCCTCGGCTATACGGGGCTCGTGATCTCGAACTTCCCGTATCTCGTGCCGCCCTCGCTCACGGTGTGGGAGACTTCCGCCGCGCCTTCGAGCCAGATCTTCATGCTGATGGGCACGCTGTTCATGCTGCCGATCATCCTCGGCTACACCGGCTTCGTGTACTGGATCTTCCGCGGCAAGGTGAAGGAAGGCGAAGGCTATCACTAGCCTCGCTATTTCTGCGGCAAAATAATCGCCCAGCCGATCCGCACCGGCGCGATCGAGCCCGGTATCTGCCATTGCAACGAAAGCGGCGCTTCGGGCGTAAACGGCGGCAGCGCCGCCGCCAGCGAAGCCGGCGGCGCGGTGTCACTGCCGCTCAGCCGCCAGAACACCACCGCGCCCTCTTTGGCGAGCGTGCCGTCCTTGATCCACGGCGCTACGGCGCGATCTGCATTCGGGAAAATATGCGGACGGTCGGCGCTCATAAGCGCAATCTCCGAGGCTTCGAGCGGCGGGCCGATCAGCACATGAAGCGGCTTTTCGGCGCGGCTTTTGAAGGCGTCGGTCATCGCCTGCGCGGCAGATGCCGCGGGCCAGTTGGTCAGAAGGCCCCGGCCGAGCGATGGGGCCGCGAAGTTGAGCCCCGCGATCAGAACCGGCGGCAATACGAGCAGGATCGTTGCAATCACCAGCGCGAGCTTCTGGCGGCAGATGTGCACCGTCTCGCCCGCCAACAAAAGCGCGAGCAGCCCGGAATAAAGCAGCAGGCTCGCGAAAGCGTCGAGCGTCGTGTCGATGCCGAGCGCAAACGTAACCAGCGCCACCAGCGCAAACGGCACGGCGGCAAGCACGATGCCCGCCACCAGCGAAAAGCCCAGAAGCGGCGGGCGGGTGAAAGAAACCGTGACGCTGCTTGCCTTGAGCAAGGGCGTCGCCACTGCGATCAGCAGGATGAAGCCGAGATGACCCGCGAGGGCACCGAGCGCGGCTTCGTAGGATTTCATGACGAGCGCGGTTTCAAACCCCGCATGCGGATTTTCGTATAGTCCGGTGAAGCCGTGGGTCGCGAGCCAATAGAGGCGCGGCGCGGCGGCCAGCACAAAAATAATGAGCGCCGCGATCATCGGCGCCTGCGCCTGATACTGGCGGACCGCTGCCTTGCCGCTGCCGCTCACGGTAATGACGAGCAGCACGGCGAGCACCGCGAGCCCCTGCCCGCCGGCATAGAAGCAAAGCGCCGCCGTGAGGCCGAACATCAGCCAGCCGACGCGGCTGCCCTCGCGCGTCGCGCACCACCATGCGAGCACCATGCCGGCGACGAGCGGCATCTGAACGACCGCCGAATCCAGGGCACCGACGGGAAACGCGACCGGGGTCACGCCGACCATCACGAGGGTCGCGAGGGCACCGTGCCGCTCGCCGATCATGCGGCGCGCGAGCAGGAAGACGAACCAGCCCGAGAGTGCCACCGCGATCGGCCCGAGCGCATTCATGACGAAGACGGACGGAACGACAGAATAGACCGCCTGCAACAGCCACGGCGCGAGCACCGGCATGCCCGGATAGCCGAGCGGCCATTCGCGGCCGAGCGCGAGGCCAAGCGCGATCTTCGGATCAGGGGTTGGCTCGGAAATCGCGAGCGCAAACGTCCACAGCAGCGCGTGCAGGATCAGGCCGCCGGCCACCAGCTTGCCGGCATGCGCGCGCAGCGCCTCGACGAAGAGCGAGGCGGTGAGCGGCCCCGGCGGCGGCGATGATGCGTGCATCAGCTCTCAAGGGTCAGGAGTTCGTAGGCGGAAGCGATCGGCGAAAACGAGCGGCGATGATGCACGCAAGGCCCGAGTTGCGCCAGCGCCTTGGCGTGGCCGCCGGTGCCGTATCCCTTGTGCCGCTCGAAGCCGTAGCCGGGGTGCGCAAGCCCGAGATTTTGCATCAGGCGGTCGCGCGTCACCTTGGCGACGATAGAGGCCGCTGCGATCGAGGCGACGATGCCGTCGCCGCCAATCACCGCCTTCACTTCGCATTCCAGCGGCAAGCTGTCGCGGCCGTCTACGAAGACGCATTGCGGCCGGCGCGGCAGCGCGCAGACGGCTTGCGCGAGCGCCCACAGGCTCGCGCGCAGGATGTTGTCGCGGTCGATGCGCGAGGGCGGCGCAAGGGCAATCGCGATTTCGGCGGTCGCCGAAATCTGCTCGAACAGCACCTCGCGCGTTTGGGCATCGAGCTCTTTGGAGTCGTCAAGGCCCTTCGGAATCCGCAACGGATCGAGAATGACGGCCGCCGCCACCACCGGCCCCGCCCACGGGCCGCGGCCGGCCTCGTCGCAACCCGCGACCGGCGTCAGCCCAAGCCGGTAGGCGTTCGCCTCGCGCGCAAAGGTCGGCCCGCGCCGAACCGGCGCCGGCTCCTTTTTCACCTGATCTTTCTTCGGCGAACTTTTTTTCATCAGGGGCTGGTCTCTCTCGGCATTTGGCCTAACTCATTCCAGCAGCGAGCCAAAGCCGCGATTGCGAGGAACCCACAGGTCCGCCACAATCACTGTCGAGGGTGAGCCGATTCCTCGTTTCGGAGAAGAACCATGCAGTACGATGATTTCCGGCGTAGCGACAACGTCGAGGATCGCCGCGATGACGGCCCGGTCAGCGCCGGCATCCCCGGCTTCTCCACCGGCGGCATCGGCATCGGCGGCCTGATCATCGTCGGCCTCGTGTCGTGGGCGCTCGGCATCGACCCGCGCCTCGTCATCGGCGGCCTCGAGATGGTGCAAGGCGGGCGCGCACCGACCCAGCAGACCAGCGGCCCCGCCCGGCCGGCCGGCACGCCGAAGGATGCGCAGGGCCAGTTCGTCGCCGCCGTGCTCGGCGACAGCGAGGACCGCTGGGAGGAAATCTTCGCGCAGAACGGCCGCCGCTATGTGCGGCCGCGGCTGGTGCTGTTCTCGGGTTCGACCAGTTCGGCCTGCGGCTTCGCGCGGGCGGCGATGGGACCGTTCTATTGCCCGAACGACCAGCGCGTCTATCTCGACACTTCGTTCTTCAACGACCTCGAGCGCCGCTTTCAGGGCTGCTCGGGCGCGGCCTGCCGCTTCTCGCAGGCTTACGTGATTACGCACGAGATCGGCCATCACGTGCAGAACCTCCTCGGCATCCTGCCGAAGGTGCAGCGCGCGCAGCAGGCGATGGGCGACCGCGAGCGCAACGCGCTGCAAGTGCGCGTCGAGTTGCAGGCCGATTGTCTTTCCGGCGTGTGGGCGAACCGCGCGCAGGCAAAATGGAAATTCATGCAACCGGGCGATCTCGAGGCCGCGCTACAGACAGCCTCCGCCATCGGCGACGACCGCTTGCAGAAACGCTCGCAGGGCTATGTCGTGCCCGACGCCTTCACGCACGGCTCGTCGGCGCAGCGCATGGCGGCGTTCCAGCAAGGGCTGAACGGCGGCACGCTGCAATCCTGTCCGCTCTAAACCGTATGCGCGGGGGCGAGCGGGCAAGCCTGCTCGCCGCTTTCGATCTGGAGCGTGACGTGGCGGATCGAAAAGTGCGTCTCCAGTTCGTGACACGCCGCGGCAATCAACTGATCTGAATTTGTGCCCGGCGCGACAAGATGCGCGGTGAGCGCAACTTCCGTCGTGCTCATCGCCCAGATGTGCAGATCGTGCACGCCTTTCACGCCATCGAGCGCGATAAGTGATTTGCGCACTTCACCGCTATCGATATGCGAGGGCACAGCGTCCATCGCCAGATTAAAGGCATTGCGCGTCAGGCCCCACGAGCTGAGCACGATCACCGCCGCAACGACGAGGCTCGCCAGCGGGTCGATCCAGTCGTAGCCGGTCCAGCGAATGAGCAGCGCGGCAATGACGACGCCGAGCGAGACGGCGGCATCCGCCGCCATGTGCAGGAAGGCGCCCTCGATGTTGATGTCATGTTCGCGGCCGCGCAGGAAGAAGAGCGCCGTCGCGCCGTTGACGACGATGCCGGCGGCGGCGACCCACAGCACCGTGGTGCTCGCGACCGGCTGCGGATGGCCCAAGCGCTCGACCGCCTCGAAAACGATGGCGCCGACCGCCACCAGCAGAAGCGCCGCATTGGCAAGCGCCGCCAAAATCGAGGCGCGGCGATAGCCATAGGTGCGTTTTGCCGTCGGGCCCTTTCTGCCGAACCAGATCGCTGCCCAGGCCAGCACGAGGCTCAGCACGTCGGAAAGGTTGTGAACGGCGTCGGAAATCAGCGCCAGCGAGTTGGCGAGATAGCCGTAGCCAAACTGGATCGCGACGAAGCCGGCGTTGAGGATAATGCCGAGCGCGAAGGCCCAGCCGTAATCGGCGGGCGCGTGGCCATGATTGTGGGCGTGATCGTGGGAATGTCCGTGGCCGCCGTGCATGCTTCTATGTAGAGGGCCCTCCCCCTGATACACAATCACTGTAAACTGCACACGCTATAAGGCGCTGTTCACAAGGCTTTTCCGGCGAGGATTTCAATGCCCGGTCTCGACATGACCAAACCGTTCGTGCCGCTCTCGATCGCGGTGCTCACCGTCTCCGATACACGCGCGCTGAAAGAAGATAAGTCGGGCGGCTTGCTCGCCGAGCGCATCGAGAAGGCGGGGCATAAATTAGCGGCGCGCGCCATCGTCAAGGACGAAGTGCGCGCGATTCGCGCCAAGGTGAAAAGCTGGATCAAGGACCGGAAGATCGACGTCGTCATCACGACCGGCGGCACCGGCTTCACGGGGCGAGATGTCACGCCGGAAGCCGTCGAGCCATTATTTGAAAAACGAATGGAAGGATTTGCTTTCGCTTTCCATCACATTTCATTGCAGAAGATTGGCACCTCGACGATCCAGAGCCGGGTCTGCGGCGGCACCGCCAATGCCACCTACATCTTTTGCCTACCCGGATCGCCCGGCGCCTGCCGCGATGCGTGGGACGAAATTCTGGCCAGCCAGCTTGATCTCCGTCACCAGCCCTGCAATTTTGTCGAAATACTTCCTCGCCTGGACGAACATTTGAAACGGGCGAAAGCAAAAACAAAATAGGTTCGATTTGACAGATTCAGCGAATGGCCTGCCGAAGGTTCTCATCATCGGCGCGGGCTTCGGCGGCCTGGAGTGCGCCCGCGCACTGAAGAACGCGCCTGTCTCCGTCACGGTGCTCGACCGGCACAACCATCACACCTTCCAGCCGCTGCTCTATCAGGTGGCGACGGCGGCGATTTCGCCGGCCGATATCGCCTGGCCGGTGCGCAGCATTCTGCGCCGGCAGCAGAACGCCCAAGTCCTGATGTGCGCGATCAAAAGCGTCGATACGAAGAACAAGATCGTTCACGCCTCGCGGCACGATCTGCCTTACGACTATCTCGTGATCGCGACCGGCGTGACGCACTCCTATTTCGGCCATGACGACTGGCAGGCCTATGCGCCGGGCCTGAAGTCGCTGACCGACGCGACGAAAATCAGAAGCCGCATCCTGATCTCGTTCGAGCGCGCCGAAACCGCCGACACCGACGCCGACCGCAAGCGACTCCTGACTTTCATTGTGATCGGCGGCGGGCCGACCGGCGTCGAGATGGCCGGCGCTATCGCCGAAATCGCGCGCCACGCGCTGCGTTACGATTTCCGCCACATCGATCCGCGCTCGGCACGCATTATTCTGATCGAAGGCGGCCCGCGCATTCTCCCCTCGTTCCCCGAGGACCTCTCGGCCTATGCGCAGCGCTCGCTCGAGAAGATGGGCGTCGAGGTGATGACGTCTTCGCTGGTGACCAACGTACAGCCCGACGGCGTGATGCTCGGGGACAGGAAAATCGAATCCGAAGCGATCATCTGGGCGGCGGGCGTCACCGCCGGTCCTGCCGCGCAATGGATCGGCGCCGCGCATGATCGCGCCGGGCGCATCAAGGTCGGCAAGGACCTATCGGTGCCGGAACATCCGGAAATTTTCGCCGTCGGCGATACCGCCGCGCTCGATCCGCCGGTGCCGGGGATCGCGCCCGCCGCCAAGCAAATGGGCAAATATGTCGGCAAGCTAATCGCGGCGCGCGCGATGGGGCGGCCGTTCGACAAGCCGTTCAAGTACAACCACGCAGGCGACCTCGCCACCATCGGCCGCAAGTCGGCGGTGGTGAGCCTGCCCTACATGAAGCTCAAGGGCTTCATCGGCTGGCTGTTCTGGTCTGTCGCCCACGTCTACTTCCTGATCGGCATCAAGAACCGCCTGATGGTCGCGATGACGTGGCTGTGGAGCTACTTCACCTTCCAGCGCGGCGCGCGGCTCATCACCCGCGAAGGCCCGCGCGACTAACCGCTACGGCGCGCGCGAAATCGCGTCCGAGCGCCAGTGCGAGAAGCGCTTCTCGAACTGGCGCACCGCGCTCGTCAGCGTCACGCCAAGCGCGGCGAGCGCCAGCACGACGACGAAGACGTAATCGGTCGCGAATTGGTTGCCGTAATTGACCAGCATGAAGCCCATGCCGGAAATGCCGAGGAACATCTGCGCGACGATCATGCCGATGATCGCCTGCCCGATACCGAGGCGCAGCCCCGACATGATGAACGGCACGCTGCCCGGCAGGATGATCTTGCGCACCATGTCGTATTCGCGCGCGCCGAACGAGCGCGCCGTCTCGATCAGGTTGGCGCTCACGCTTTTCACGCCGGCTTCGGTGCTGATGAGAATCGGAAATACGGACGTGCCGAAAACCACCGCGATCTGCGCCGGAATGCCCAGGCCCAGCCAGATGATGATGAGCGGAATGAGCGCGATGCGCGGCACGACGTAAAGCGCATTGACGTAAGGATCCAAGAGATATTCGGCGATGCGCGAGCGGCCCATCAGAAGGCCGAGCGGCACGCCGACAATGATTGCGAGCGAAAATCCCGAAAAGACGACGCCGAGACTGACGAGCAGCGCCCAGGGCAGTTCGCCGCTTCCGATCACTTTCATCCCGGCTTCGAAGATCGCCGTCGGCGTCGAAAGGAAGATCGGATTCATCCGGCTCCCGGCGTACTGCCAGAGCGACAACACGAAGGCGAGCGACAGGAAACGCAGCACCCAGGGATTGCGCAGGAACGTTCCGCTCATGCCTCTGCCTCTTGCCTCGCGCCGGACGACTGGAAAATCTGCTCGCGCAACCGCGCGCGCAATTCGGAAAAGCGCGGTTTGGCGCGGACATCATAGGTCCAGCGCGGCCGCTCGAAATCGACGTCGATGATCTCGCGCACGCCGGCGGGAGTGCCGCCGAGCACGACGATGCGGTCGGAGAGATAAATCGCCTCATCAATGTGATGGGTGACGAACAGCACGGTCTTCCTCGTCTCGGCGACGATGCGGGAGAGCTCCTCCCACAGGAATTCCGCCGTCTGCGCATCAAGGCTCCCGAATGGCTCGTCCATCAGGAGAATCGCGGGATCCGTCGCAAGCGCGCGGGCAATGCCGACGCGCTGCTGCATGCCGCCCGACAACTCATGCGGATAGGCATGCAGATGCTTGCCGAGGCCGACGAGATTGACGAAATGAAGCGCCCGCTCGCGGCGCTCCCCGGCCGGGATATTCCGCATCTCGAGCCCGAACTCGACATTGTCGAGCACGTTCCGCCACGGCAGGAGGTTGATGGACTGAAAGACCATCGCCCGCTCCGGCCCCGGCCCCGAAACCGGTTGCCCCTCGATCTCGACCGAGCCGCCGTCGGCCTCGATCAGCCCGGCGACGATCCGCAGCAGCGTCGTCTTGCCCGAGCCGCTCGCACCGACGATGCTGACGAACTCGTTCTCGCCGACGGTGAGATTAACGTCGCGCAGAATATCGACGGTGTTCGCGCCGGTCGGCGTGCGCACCCGATATTGCTTGCTGATCGAGGAAACGCGGAGACGGGTCATTACTTCGCGCCAAGCTCCGCAACCGCCGCCTTGACGAAACGATCGGTCGCCCAGGTTTCGAACGGCACCGACTTCGCGATCACGCCGTAGCGAACCATCTCGGCGACGGTGTATTCGCCCGCCTTCTTGTTGAGCAGCGCATCGTTCGGATCCCACACGCCCATCTTCAGCAGGATGTCGTAGGCGCGCGAGACGACGTCTTCCTTCATCGGCGCGAGCTGGGGCGCCGCAATCTTGATGAAGGCCGGCTTGTCGAGCGCTTCACGGGTCGCTTCGAGATGCGCTTTGACGATCGCGGTCGCGAGATCCGGGTTCTTTTCGAGGAAGGAGCGCTTGGCCCAGAACGCCTTGAAGATGAAATCTTCCTGCTCCTTCGGCGGGTTCATGACGTGATACGGACCCTTGCTTTCGAGATCGAGAGCCTGGGCCACCTGAAAGGCCGCCGCCTGCACGCCGCCCGAGATGAGCGCATTGCCGCGGCCCGCGCCGCCGCCGACCGGCTGCCAGCGCACCTGATTGATGTCGACGCCGGCTTTGCGCATCTGCATGACCGGCAGGTAGTAGGTCGAATCGACGAGCGCGATGACGCCGACGGTCTTGCCGATCAGATCCTTCAACTCGCGCACGTCATTGTGCGCGGTCAGCACGAGATACGGCCGCGCGCCGGAAGCGAGCGCGAAGACGACGATGTCCTGGCCCTGCAACACGGCGGCAAGGCCTGCGTTCAGCGTCGCGATGCCGACATCGGCCTGATCGGTGATGATCGCCTGAATGGCGCGCACCGCGCCCGGCAGGTACGTCACTTCGCTGTCGATGCCTTTATCGCGCTTCAGGAAGTGCTCGAAGGTGCGGACGTCCGGCACGGTCAGAATGTCGAGCGTCGTGCCGTTCGCGACACGCACCTTGCTGACTTGCGCCGCCGCGGTGCTTGCGGCCATGGCAAGACCGCAGACCGCCGCCATCATCGATATCCATAATTTACGCATGGTTTGTTTCTCCCTCCGCTGACTCAGCTTACTTTTCTTTTCGAAGTTCATTGCCGTTGACGAACTGGCCGCCGCCCGGCTGGCCGGTGACGGTACCGTCGCGCATGACGACATTGCCGCGCACGATCGTCATGACCGGACGCCCGGTGTAGGCGCGGCCGGTGTAAGGCGACCACTGGACCTTGGTGCCGAGATTCTTGTCGTCGAAGGTGCCGCGCGCGGCGAGATCGACCACCGTGAAGTCGGCGTCGGACCCGATGCGGATCGCGCCCTTCTTCGGGAAGACGCCGATCAGCTTGGCGGGATTTTCCGCAAGCGTGCGGGCGAGCGTGCGCAGGCTGAAAGTGCCTTCGTTGACGCAAGTGAGCAGCGCCGAAACATAGTGATCGAGCTGCGGATTGCCGAACGGAATGCTCCAGGCATCCTTCCAGCCCGGCTCGAGTTCCTGGCGGCTGTGCGGCGCGTGATCGGAGCCGAGCACATCGACTTTGCCGTCCTCGACCGCCTTCATGAGGCTGTGACGCACCGAATCCGGCAGGCCGTAAGGCGTGCAGAGCGGGCCCATGCGCTTCATGTCTTCGGCGGTGTGCAGGAAGTATTTCGGGTTGACCTCCATGGTGAGGTTCAAGCCTTCATCCTTGGCGTGCTGAATGATCTTGACGCCGGTTTCCGAGCGCAGATGCAGGATGTGGACATGCGCGCCGGAAGCGCGCGACATCTCGATCAGGGTCGCCATCGCAGTGTGGTCGGAGACGCAATTCTCGCCAAAATAGGCTTCGACGAAATCGTCCGGCGTCGTCGTGCCGGCGGCCCATTTTTTCTTCGACTCGTGCGCGAAGATTTCCTGGTTGGTGGGGTGGACGGCGCAATAGGTCCCTTCCCGCTTCGCCGTGCGCAGTGTGTCATAGAGCATGCCGTCGTCGCCGGTGAACAGCGCCGGATCGTGCGGGTAGCCGGACTTCGGATCGGCGACCATGAAGATCTTCACGCCGATGGCGCCGGCTCCGAGCATGCCGGGAATTTCGCCGAGATCGGTTGCGCCCGCGTAGAGCGCAAAATCGACGATCGACTTCTTCGCGGCGTCGTCGCGCTTGGCGATGAAATCCTTGGTCTTGTTGATGACCGGCTTGTTGTTCGGCATGTCGACGACGGTCGTGATGCCGCCAGCGGCCGCCGCGCGCGAACCGGTCGTGAAGTCTTCCTTGTAGGTCAGGCCGGGATCGCGGAAATGCACATGGGTGTCGATGAAGCCGGGAAATACGACCTTCCCGGCAAGATCGACGACCTCACGCGCCTTCGGCACCCAGCCGTTCGCCGAGATGAAAACGATTTTGCCGTCAGCGACGCCGACCGAGGCATCAACGACGGAGTCCGGCAGAACGACCTTGCCGCCCGTCAGTACGAGATCGAGTTCTTTCATGGGTACGCAACCTTGTCTTTCTGGTTTTCGCTTTGAGGAGGGTTGAAGTGACCTGCGGATCGACAAAGCCGAGATCGCAGGAAATTTCGCGGGCGCAGCGCACGACATGCGCGGCGAGTTCGTCGAGCCGCGGCGCGATGCGCTCGTCGGGGCCCCAGACGCCGACGGCGGCGACGGCGCGGCCGTCGCGATCGCGGATCGCGGCGCCGACGCCCGCAACGCCGAGGCGGAATTCGCCGCGATTGACGGCGTAGCCGCGCTTGCGCGTGAGATCGAGCTGATCGGCGAGCGCGCGCGGCTTATGAATAGTGGACGATGTATAGGCTTTCAGCTTCGGCAGCAGGCCGGCGATGAAATCGCTCGGCTGCCAGGCCAGAAGCGCCTTGCCGGTGCCGACGCAATGCGCCGGAATACGGCTGCCGATCTTGGTCGTCGCCTGAATCGCCTGCTCGGATTCGACCTTGTCGATGTAGACAACGTCGTAGCCGTCGAGCACCGCGAGCAGCGAGGATTCGCCGGTGGCTTTCACGAGACGCTGCATGTGAACGGGCGCGACCGCCTTCACGTCGATGCGCGACATCATCATGGCGCCGAGCGACCACAGCTTGAAGGTCAGCGTGTAGGTCTTGTCGGCCGTGCGGCGCAGATAGCCTTCGGCCTCGAGCGTCGTCAGCAGGCGATGAACGTTGCTCTTCGGCAGCGACAGCTCGCGCGCAAGCTCGGAGATGCCGCGCGGCGCCGGCGAAGCGCAGAACAGCTCGATCATCCGCAGGGCTTTTTGCGCCGTCTTGTCCATTTTTCGCCGTTCTATTATTCAGAACACTCGTTCCATTATTAACGCCGATAATGAAATTGCGGTCAAGTGCGATTCCGCTATCGTCGCGCGCACTTTGCAGGCAACGGAGCCAGATTGTGAGCGATGACGCCGGGAACATCGCGGGCCTTTACGAGCGCCATGCCGCGGCATGGGACAAGGCGCGCGGCAAAAATCTATTCGAGCGCGCGTGGTTGGAACGCTTTCGCACACTGGTGCCGGCGGGCGGAAAAATTCTCGATCTTGGTTGCGGCGCGGGCGAGCCGATCGCACGCTACTTTATCGAGGCGGGCTATCGCGTCACCGGCGCGGACTCTTCACCTTCGATGATCGCGCGCTGCAAGGCGCGCTTTCCCGATGCCGCGTGGATCGTCGCCGACATGCGGCAGATCAAACTCGGCGAGCACTTCGACGGCATTCTCGCGTGGGACAGCTTCTTTCATCTCGCGCATCAAGATCAGGCGGCGATGTTTCCGGTTTTCGCGGAGCATGCCGCGCCAGGCGCCGCGCTGATGTTCACGAGCGGCACCGAGCACGGCGTTGCGATGGGCAATTTCGAGGGCGAGCCGCTCTATCACGCGAGTCTCGATCCCGCCGAATATCGCCGGCTGCTCGCGGAAAACGGCTTTTCAGTCGTGGCGCAGGTGTTCGACGATCCAGCCTGCGGCGGCCACTCGGTCTGGCTCGCCCGGCGCGGCTGAGCTGCCTCCTGAACCCTCTCCACAGCCATCTTGGGAACTACAACGGCTTGTAATTGTTTTGTTGTGAAACCACCCCATATAGCGTTTTAACACCCCCGCAATTATGTTCTTGTTTTGTTCCTGCGTTTCACCTAGGGTAGGAGCATGGACAAACCTTTCGACGATTCGACCGGATGGCCGGAAGCGGCCACCGAACGGTCAGACGCCCCGGAAGCTCCGGCGGCCAATGATGGCGTGCTCGACAGCACCGTCGATGGCGAGCGGCGGCGCGGGCGCGGCGCCGTGACCAATCCGAGCGGCCGCTATGAGCCGCACGCGAAAGTGGCCTTCGACGACGGCTGGCAGAGCCTGGAAGAGCTGCCGCCCTTCGCAACGCACGTCACAGAAGAGCGCGCGCGCCGGATCATCACGAGGAACGAATCGCCTGATATCGGCTTCGACCGCTCGATCAACCCGTATCGCGGCGGCGAGCACGGCTGCATCTACTGCTTCGCACGGCCGACGCATGCCTATCAGGGCCTGTCGCCCGGGCTCGACTTCGAATCGAAGCTGTTCGTGAAGCCGGATGCGGCGGAGCTTTTGAAAAAGGAGCTGGCCGATCCGAAATACACCCCGCGCATGATCGCGATGGGCACCAACACCGATCCCTATCAGCCGATCGAGAAGAAGTGGCGCGTGACGCGCGGCATTCTCGAAGTGCTGCGCGATTGCGGCCACCCGGTCGGCATCGTCACCAAGTCGGCGCTCGTCATGCGCGACATCGACATCCTCGCTGACATGGCGAAAAAGAATCTCGCCAAAGTCTGTCTTTCGGTGACGACGCTCGATCCGAAGCTCGCGCGCGTCATGGAGCCGCGCGCGGCAACGCCGTCGAAGCGGCTGGAGGCGCTGCGCGCGCTTTCGGAAGCCGGCATCCCGACCGCGGTGATGGTCGCGCCGATCGTGCCCGCGATCAACGACGCGGAGATCGAACGCATACTCGATGCGGCGAAAGCCGCCGGCGTCGAAGGCGCGGGCTATGTGATGTTGCGCATGCCGTACGAGATCAAGGATCTGTTCCGCGAATGGCTGCGCGAACATTTCCCCGCCAAGGAAAAGCACGTCATCTCGCTCGTGCGCTCGCTGCACGGCGGCAAGGATTACGACGCCGAATGGGGCAAGCGGCAGACCGGCGACGGCCCATACGCATGGTCGATCGGCCGGCGCTTCGAGCTTGCCTGCGAGCGGCTGCATCTTAACGAGAAGCGCACACGGCTCACCATCGCGCATTTCAGACGGCCGGAGATCAAGCGCGCGCAACTGGAGTTGTTCGCGGCGTAAAGCCGCCCTCGCCGCCATGCCGGTAGTTTCGCGCCGGCATGGCGGTCGAGCGTATCGCTTCCCATATTAAGTTACGCCGTGACCGCCCCACCCCCGGTCATCCGCGCCGTCTGGTAGTCCCCCCTGTAGTCCGACGCGCGGGCCTTCGGCAAAAGCCGAAGGTGGCGGCTTTTTTGCTCAAAGCCGCCGTCCCAAAGCGATACGGCGACGCCAAATTTCGTAATGATTCATTAAGGTTAGCCTTTACCTGCCCTTTACCCGCAAGGGCTTAGAACTGCTTTCGTCAGTTCCAGTTGCGTATCGCGTATCGGGTAATGCGTATGAAGGTAATGCGTATCGGGGCGTCCCGCGGGGCGCCCCGTTTAACCTCAAAGGGCGGCGCCGAAACCGGCGCAGGCGATTTCCTCAACCGCATCCATGTCGGCGACTGCATCGCGGAGCTTTCGAAGCTCCCGGCCGGCTCGATCGACATGGTGTTCGCCGACCCGCCCTATAACTTGCAGCTCCAGAGCGACTTGAAGCGCCCCGACGACTCGAAGGTCGATGCCGTCGACGACGACTGGGACAAGTTCGCGAGCTTCGAGGCCTACGACAATTTCACCCGCGCCTGGCTTCTGGCCGCGCGGCGCGCCATGAAGCCGAACGCGACCTTGTGGGTCATCGGCTCCTATCACAACATTTTCCGCGTCGGCACGATCTTGCAGGACCTCGGCTTCTGGGTCCTGAACGATGTGATCTGGCGCAAGTCCAACCCGATGCCGAATTTCCGCGGCCGCCGTTTCACCAATGCGCATGAGACGCTGATCTGGGCGTCGCGCGACCAGTCGTCGAAATACACTTTCAACTACGACGCGCTCAAAGCCGGCAACGAAGACGTGCAGGTGCGCTCCGACTGGACGATCCCGCTCTGCACCGGCGACGAGCGTTTGAAAGATTCCGGCGGCAAGAAGGTTCACCCGACGCAGAAACCGGAAGCGCTGCTCGCGCGTGCGATTCTATCTGCGTCGAAGCCGGGGGACGTCGTGCTCGATCCGTTCTTCGGATCGGGCACGACGGGCGCCGTCGCCAAGCGCCTCGGCCGTCACTTCGTCGGCATCGAGCGCGACAAGACCTATGCTGCCGCCGCGATGAAGCGCATCAACGCCATCACGCCGCTCGACGAGGCGACGCTGGTGCCGTTCCTCTCGGCGCGCGAAGCGCCGCGCGTTGCGTTCTCCTCGCTGATCGAGCGCGGCTTCATCAAAGCGGGCGCGACCGTCACCGACATCAAGGGCCGCGTGCGCGCGGTCGTTCGTCCCGATGGCTCGCTCACGTTGCAGACCGCGCCGAAAGGCAAGCAGCCCGGCGCGCAGGTCGTCGGCTCGATCCACAAGATCGGTGCGATCGCACAAGGCCAGGAAGCCTGCAACGGCTGGGACTTCTGGCACGTCGAGGACAAAAAGGGCCTCAAGTCGATCGACGAATTCCGCTCGATCGTGCGCGCCGAGATGAGCGCCTGCGCCTAAAGCCGCCTGCGTACAGTCATCGCCTGCTTCCGGATAAAAGCATCACGCTTGACTAATACATAACTCGCTGGCTATATGTTGATTAATAACCACAGGGTTATTGATTAAAAATGCCGGCTGCACACGACGCGATCTTCCGAACGCTTGCCGACCCGACCCGCAGGGCCATCTTCGAGCGCTTATGCCGCGAAGGAGAGCAGACGGTCGGAGCCCTGACGGTCCGGGCCAAAGTCTCGCAACCAGCCGTATCGAAGCATCTGGGCGTCCTGAAACAAGCCGGGTTGGTACGCGATCGCCAGGATGGCCGTCAGACACATTACAGCGCGCAGCCTGGCGCGCTGGCGCCGCTGACCGATTGGACGAGCCAGATGACCGGATTCTGGCAGCGCCACCTCGATCGTCTCGAAGATCTCCTGAAAAGGATGGACCAATGAATGACGCCATCGCCGAAAAGCGCTCGGTCGTCATCGAACGCGAAGTCGCTCATTCTCCGGAAAAAGTCTGGCGGGCGCTCACCGAGCCGCATCTGATCGAAGAATGGCTGATGAAAAGCGACTTCAAAGCTGTCGCAGGTCACGGCTTCAATTTTCGCGGGGACTGGGGCGCTGTCGATTGCGAAGTGCTTGTGGTCGAGCCGAACAAGAAGCTCGCCTACACGTGGGCCGCGCTTGGCCTCGAGAGCATTGTTACATGGACTCTCACGCCGACGGGCACAGGAACCCATCTGCGCATGGAGCAAACGGGTTTCCGGCCAGATCAGCAGCAAGCCTATCGCGGCGCGCAATACGGATGGCAGAAATTCTTGGGCAAGCTGGAAGAAGTCCTCGCGCGGACGGATTGAGTCAGCGCTCCTGCATTCAAACCGGGAGGAAATCGCGTTGAAGTTGAATTATTGGACTCGGCAAATTCACCGCTGGATATCCATTGTGTTCACGATAAGCGTCATCGCGAACTTCGTCGCCATGGCAATAGGAACACCGCCCCCGTGGCTGGTCTATTCGCCGCTGTTGCCGCTTTTCTTATTGCTGTTCACGGGATTGTATTTGTTCGCGCTACCCTATTTCTCGTGGCAACGCAGAATTCAGTCGGACGCTTAGCCACCCTTGCCTTCGAGCCCGTGCGCGATCACTTTGCGCATCAGCGACGGCAGCGCTTCACTCTCCAGTTTCGTGAGCTTCGCAAAACGCCCGCCCTTCGGAGCGGGCGTTTGTTTTGGCACTTCGGCGACATACACCGAAAGCTCGAGCGGAAAATGCGTGAAGACGTGGCGCACATAGCCCGGCTTCCTGCGCCACTTCGCCGTTAGCGGCGCGAATTGCGGCGCGCTTTTCTCGTCGAAACTCGCGCTCCATTCGGTGTTCGGCACTTCACTCATGCCGCCGAGTAACCCGCGGCGCGGGCGGCGGCGCAAGAGCACCGTGCCGTCCTCGCGCAGCACGACAAAGGCAGCGCCTCGGCGCAGCTTGCCTTCGGCCTTCGGCAGGCGGCGCGGATAGTTTTCCGGCGAACCGCTCTGGCGCGCGGCACAAACATCGTTCCACGAACACAACATGCAGGACGGATTCTTCGGCGTGCAGATCATCGAGCCGAGATCCATCATCGCCTGCGCGAAATCGCCTGCGCGCTTCGCGGGCACTAAGGATGCCGCAAGCGTCTGCAATTCAGGCTTTGCCGCAGGCAGCGGCGTCTCGATCCGATAAAGCCGCGCGACGACACGTTCGATATTGCCGTCCATCGGCGCGGCTTTGCGGCCGAAAGCAATCGCGGCAATGGCGGCAGCCGTATAGCCGCCGATACCCGGCAGCTCGCGCAAACCTTGCTCAGTGTCGGGGAATTTGCCGCCGTGTTCCTTCGCCACTACGCGCGCGCAGGCGTGAAGATTGCGCGCTCGCGCGTAATAGCCAAGCCCCGCCCAAGTCTTCAGCACATTCTCGAGCGGCGCTTTGGCGAGCTTTTCGACGGTCGGGAATTTTGAGAGAAAAACTTCGTAATAGCGCGCGACCGTCTCGACGCGCGTCTGCTGGAGCATGACCTCGGAGAGCCACACTCTATAAGGATCGCTCTTCTCGCCGGGTTTCGCGCGCCACGGCAGGTCGCGCCGGTGGCGGTCGTACCAGGCCAGCAATGCCTTCGGCTCGGGCATATCGTTCCCGGCAGGTGCTTTGACGGCAAGGTTGGCGCGGCTCATAGTCGAGCCTCACCTAACCCGTCCGGCAAACGCAATCCCGATGGCCGTCCCGCCCACCAAAAAACGCCGCGCCGCCTCGCCGCTCGCCGATTTCGTCAATGCGGCGATGAACGAGGCGTTCAAGCGGCAGGGCTTTGCGGCGACCGAGATCATCACGCATTGGGAAGACATTGTCGGGCCGGAACTCTCGAAGCGCTCGGAGCCGGTGAAGCTGGTGTGGCCGCGGCGCGACGATCCCGAGAGCGTCGGCTCGCTCACCATCCGTGTCGAGGGCGCCTACGCCATCGAAGTGCAGCATTCGACCGGCCAGATCATCGAGCGGGTCAACCGCTACTTCGGCTGGCGCTGCGTCGGCCGCGTCACGATCCGGCAGGGGCCGGTGATCCGCCGCCACCAGCCGCCCCCGCCGCCGCGCGAGCCGGAGGCTTCGGCGGTTGCCGCCGTTGCCCAGAAAATCGGTCCGTTCGAGGACGAGGCGCTCGGAAAGTCGCTGGCCCGCCTCGGCGCACTCGTCAAAGGCCACCTCAAACGCTCGTGATGGACGCGATTTTTCCGTTCCCCATGCTCGCCACAATCGCTAGAACACTGCCGGAAAGAACCTGATCGTATTCGGCCCGGCTATAGTGGAGGATCAACGTGAGCTTTTACCGGCGGCAAGTAGTTTCGCTTTTCGGTGCGGCGCTGTTCGCAGGCGCGCTTGGCGTGGTCCCGGCGCGGGCGCAGGGCGTTGACCTCGCGGAACTCGCAAAGCCCGGTCCGCTCGGCGACAAGATCCAGGGCAGCGAAACCGCGCCCGTCACCATCATCGAATACGCCTCGCTCACCTGCCCGCACTGCGCACATTTCTATTCGACGGTCTATCCGTCGCTCAAGAAGAACTACATCGACACCGGCAAAGTGCGCTTCATCTTCCGCGAGTTCCCGCGCGACCCCGTGGATGTCGGCGCTTTCATGCTGGCGCGCTGCGCGCCGGCCGACAAATATTTCCCGCTCATCGACGTCCTGTTCGCCCAGCAGCAGAACTGGGCCTTTACGCGCGATGCCGTGAAGCAGCTCCTCACCATCGCCAAGCAGGCCGGCTTCACCGAAGACAGCTTCAACAAGTGCCTCGAGGACAAGAAGCTCGCCGAGGAACTGCGCAGCGTCGGCCGCCGCGCCTACGAAAAATTCAAGGTCGATTCGACGCCGACCATCTTCATCAACGGCGAGGTATTCCGGGGCGAGATGACGCCGGCCGGTTTCGACAAGGCGCTCGCGCCCCTGACCAAAGGCTGACAGAGGGCTGACGGCGGGCGGGAACCGGAAATCCCCGGTTTCCCCCAACCCCTTGCGCCTTCGGACGATCTGGGCCTTGTACCCCGGAAAAGGCCCGATCATGGTAACGCATCACCGAATCAAAGCGGTATTCGTGCGTTAGAAGGCGGATCATGCAATTCAACAAGCTCCGGCTCCTCGGCTTCAAATCCTTCGTCGAGGCATCCGATTTCGTGATCGAGCCCGGTCTCACCGGGGTCGTCGGCCCGAACGGCTGCGGCAAGTCCAACCTCGTCGAAGCGCTGCGCTGGGTGATGGGCGAAAGCTCGTACAAGGCGATGCGCGCCTCGGGCATGGACGACGTCATCTTCTCCGGCACCAACAACCGCCCGGCGCGCAACAACGCCGAAGTCACGCTGACGCTCGATAACGCCGACCGCACCGCGCCCGCCGCCTTCAACGACGAAGACATCATCGAAATCTCGCGCCGGATCGAGCGCGAAGCCGGCTCGACCTATCGCATCAACGGCCGCGAAGTGCGCCAGCGCGACGTGCACATCTTCTTTGCCGACGCCTCCTCCGGCGCGCGCTCACCGGCCCTCGTCCGTCAGGGCCAGATCGGCGAGATCATCAACGCCAAGCCCGAGCAGCGCCGCCGCATTCTCGAGGAAGCCGCCGGCATCGCGGGGCTCCATGCGCGCAAGCACGAAGCCGAAACCCGCCTCAAGGGTGCCGAGCATAATCTCGAACGGCTCGAAGACGTCATCGGTCAGGTCACGAGCCAGATCGAAAGCCTGAAGCGCCAGGCGCGCCAGACGACGCGCTACAAGAACGTCGCGAACGACATCCGCCGCCAGCAGAGCATCCTGATGGCGATGCGCTGGCGCGAAGCCGAGCAGACGGTGAACGAGGCCGAGAACGCCGTTCACCTCACGCAGCGCGCCGTCGCCGACAAGATCACGATCGAAACCGAAGCGGTGAAGCTCTCGACGCTGCTGCACGAAAAAATCAATCCGCTGCGCGAAGCCGAAGCTGTCGCCGCGGCGGCGCTCCAGCGCCTCAACATCGCGCGTGCCGATCTCGACCGCGAAGAAACGCGCGCCAAGAACCGCGTCGACGAACTCGACCGGCGCATCGCGCAGCTCACGCAGGACTTGGAGCGCGAACGCGCGCTCGGCGTCGATGCCGCCGAAGTGCTCGCCCGCCTCGAGCGCGAGGAAGCGGCGCTCAAGGACGAAACGCAGAACAATCAGGGCGGCGAGGAATTCCTGCGCGCGCGGCTGACCACCGCCGAGCAAGAGCACACTGTGAGCGAGCGCGCCTTTGGCGAAGCGACCGTGGCGCTTGCCGCCTATGCGGCGCGCCGCGAGCAGCTCGACCGGGCGATCGCCGAGCAGACGGCACGGCTCGAAAAGCTGGAAGCCGAAATCTCCGCGATCGACGGCGGCGCCGACGGCGCGATGTCCGAGGAAACGCTCGCCGCGGTCGATGACCGCGCGGTGCGCGCTGAAGCCGCGCGCTCGGCGGCGCTTCAGGCGCTGCAACTCTCGAGGAAGCCCCTTGCCGCAGCCGAGAGCAACTTGCATCGGCTCGAATCCGAGGCGAAGGCGCTCGCCAAGGCCCATGACGTTGCCGAAAAGAAGCTGTGGCCGCCGGTCGTCGAAACGATCCAGGTCGAAGCCGGCTATGAAGCCGCGCTCGGCGCCGCGCTCGGTGATGACCTCGAGGCTCCGACGGACGCTTCCGCGCCGATGCACTGGTCGGGCGCAGGCCCGGTGCCGGGCGATCCGGCGCTGCCCGAAGGCGCTTCGCCGCTCTCGGGGTTTGTGAATGCCCCGGCGGCGCTTGCCCGCCGCCTCGCGCAGATCGGCGTCGTGACGCGCGAAGACGGCGCACGCCTTGCGCAACGGCTTTCGACCGGCCAGCGGCTGGTTTCGAAGGAAGGCGATCTGTGGCGCTGGGACGGCTTCGTCGCCAAGCCCGACGCGCCGACCGCCGCCGCGCGCAGGCTTGCTGCGAAAAATCGTCTCGCCGAACTCGATATCGAAATCGAAGCCGCGCGCCAGGAAGCCGCGCGCCGCGCCGAAGAAGTAAAGCAGGCCGAGGCCGAGGTGCTCGCGGCGGATGCCGCCGAGCAGGAAGCGCGCGCCGCGTTCCACGCCGCCGCCCGCGCTTCGGCCGCCGCCGAAGCACGTACGCGCCTTCTCTCGGCGCGCGAAGAAGCCGTGAGCGCCAAGACCTCCGCTGAGGAGGCGGTGCTGTCGCTGCCGGACGGCAAGAAATTAGAGAGCGATCTCGAAACGACGCGCAACCTGCTTGCCGAGCACCGCACGGCGCTTGGCGTCGCCAAGGCCGAGCTTGAAGGCGTCGAGCGCGAGCGCACGGCGCGCGCGCAGCGCCTCAACTTCATCAGCTCGGAGCGCTCCGAGTGGCAGGCGCGCCAGGAAGGCGCCGCAGGCCGCGTGCAGTCGCTCGAAGAGCGCCTCACCGAAACGCGCACCGAGCGCGCGGCCCTCGATGATGCGCCGAAGGCGTTCGAGGAACAGCGCAATGCCCTGATGTCGCAACTTTCGGAAGCCGAGGCGACGCGGCGCGAAGCAGCCGACCGCCTGCAGGAAGCCGAGAACAATCTTTCCGAAGCCGACAAGGCAGGCCGCGCGGCGCTCGATGAACTCTCGAACGCGCGCGAGGAAGCGGCTCGTGCCGGCGCGCTTCTCGAAGGCGCGCGCGAGCGCCGCACGGGTCTTGCCCGCGAAGTCTCCGAACTTCTCGGCGAAATTCCCGACGGCGCCCGGCTCAAGGAAATCATCGAGCAGGACGGCGACGGCGAACCGGATCGCTCGGCGGTCGAATCCAAGCTCGCGCGCTACGAGGCCGAGCGCGAACGCCTTGGCGCGGTGAATCTGCGCGCCAATGAAGAACTCGAGGAAGTGCAGAAGCAGCACGAGGGGCTGGTCACCGAGCGCGACGATCTCACCGAAGCGATCAAGCGGCTCCGTCAGGGCATCACCTCGCTCGACAAGGAAGCGCGCGCGCGGCTCACGGCGTCGTTTGAAACAGTGAACGAGCACTTCAAGAAACTGTTCAAGGGCCTGTTCAGCGGCGGCACCGCCGAGCTGATTTTGACCGACTCCGACGATCCGCTGGAAGCCGGCCTCGACATTCTCGCCCGCCCGCCGGGCAAGAAACCTCAAACGCTGTCGCTGCTTTCAGGCGGCGAGCAGGCACTCACCGCCATGGCGCTGATTTTCGCGGTGTTCCTCACCAATCCGGCGCCGATCTGCGTGCTGGACGAAGTCGACGCGCCGCTCGACGATTCGAACGTCGAGCGTTTCTGCGCGCTGCTCGACGACATGATCAAGTCGACCAAGACCCGCTTCATGGTCATCACCCATAACCCGATCACCATGGCACACATGCACCGGCTGTTCGGCGTTACGATGGGCGAACAGGGCGTGTCGCAGCTCGTCTCCGTGGATCTTGAGACGGCGAAGCAATATCAGGCGGCATAAAGCGCCTGACGAGATTTCGCACAAAGCCAAGTATCTGCGGCCGCGCCCGTTGCACGGGGCGCTCGACCATGTGCCACGACAGCAACGCGCAAACGCCGGCGAATAAAAGCGCGAGCGCCAAATTCACGTACCAGATGCGATAGTCCGGCAGTGCATAAGCGATCATTTGCTGCACCGGAAAGCCGTAGAGATACAGGCCGTAGGAATAATCCGCGCCGTTCACGACGAAAAACTTCCGCGGGTTCTGCAAGCCGAGCCATACGGTGAGGTAGGCGACCGGCAAAGCCGCAAACAACGAGGTTTGCGGGTAGAGCAGCAGAACCCAGCCGGCGGCGGCGGAAAGCGCGAACAGATCGCCGCGCAGCGGAATCTGCGCACGCAAGCCATAGAGCGCGACGCCGAACAGAAAGCTCAGCACGCAGAGCGTACCCGAAGGCGGATAATCCATCGGCGGGAATTCGTGCCGAAAAGCCGTATAGGCTGTCAGCGCAACCGTGAGGAAAACCGCGAAGCCCATGAGCCAGCGCGGCCGCGCAATCATCCCGCCGATCGCAAGGGCCGTAATGACGAGATAGCACTTAAGCTCGAACGGCACCGTCCAAAGCTGAAGGTTGACGTAGCTGCCGGCCGGCACGGTCTGGAAAACGCCCGGCAGCTCGTAGTGGATGTGGCCAAGAATGTTCCAGAAGTAGGAGCGGAATTCCGGCGCCGAAAAATATTCCGCCAGCGGAAGCGACGTCACCGCAGGCCCGATCAGTAGCGCGGAGATCACGACCTCGCAGAACAGCGCCGGCATGATCCGCATCACGCGCAAGGTCAGGAATTCGAAGATGTCGTTCCGAAGCAGGCTGCCCGCGACCAGAAAGCCGCTCAGCGCGAAAAAGCTCGGCACGATGACGGCGATCAGAGGCCGAAACGGCCCGACGCGAAACGCTGTCTGCGCGTCAGGCCCGTAACAGGTGATGACCGTATGCCAGGCGATGATCGCAACCGCGAGGCCGATCCGCAAATAATCGAAGCCCGCAGGCCTTCCCCGGGTGCGCTCGATCTGATCGTCGATGCTATGGATCGCCACGCGTGAGCATCCGTAAGCGATTGCTGGGTTGCGCGTTGATAGCCAAGGATCATTACCAATCCGTGCCAGTCCGGATTTGCCTTCGAGGCATTCCGGTCATGCCTCCGATGGCGCCTCAATCCCCGCTCCGGGGCGGCCAGAAGTCCGCAAAGCGCGAGCCGATTCCGGCTTTGCGGGTTCTAGCTGCGGCTCGCGGCGACTAGCTGATAGTCTAGCTCTTGCGATGCCGAATTTTCGCGTAGTTTCAAACAGTTAAAATACGGCGGAAGTCCCGCGTTTTCTTGACTCTACCCCCGGCCCATCACTATGGTGCGCCGCGTTATCACCGTTTCGAAGGGATCCGATGGCGGATCGGCACATGCCGAACGAAGACAAGGCCACGGAAGCCGATATGTCCCGGCGGCTCAAAGAGCTGGGCAGTCGGATCGGTGAGGCAGGGGTACGCCGAGACCAGCAAGCGCAAGAGCTGCGCGAGCAAGAGATGGAAACCCAAAATCGCGCCTCGAATCTGGCGCGCGGTTTTCAGCTCTCCGGCGAATTCGTCGCGGGCATTTTGCTCGGCGGCGGCGCGGGTTGGGCACTCGATTACTTCGCGGGCATCAGCCCGTGGGGGCTGATCGTCGGACTGCTGCTCGGCTTTGCGGCCGGTACGCTGAATGTGATGCGCTCGGCTGGCGTGCTCGCGCCGCAGGGCTCATCGTGGGACAAAAAGGACTGAAAGCGAAGCGAACGATGGATCCGATCCACCAGTTCAATATCCAGAAAGTTTACGTTCTCGGCCATATCGCCGGTTACGAAATTTCCATCACCAACTCGGCGCTGTACATGTTTGCCGCTGTCGCCTTCATCATCGGCGGCATGCTGCTGGCAACCTCGCGCCGCGCGCTGGTGCCGGGCCGTGCGCAGGGCGTCGTCGAGGTCGGCTACAACTTCGTCGCCGACATGCTGCGCTCGTCGGCCGGCGAAGCGGGTATGAAGTTCTTCCCGCTCGTCTTTACGCTGTTCAGCTTCGTCCTCGTCCTGAACATGTTCGGCAACATCCCCGGCTTCTTCGCGGTGACGAGCCATATCGTCATTACGGTGTTCCTCGCGCTCGTCGTCTTCATCACCGTCATCGTCTACGGCTTCTACAAGAACGGTCTCAAATTCCTGAAGCTGTTCGTGCCGTCGGGCGTTCCGATTTACATCCTGCCGCTGATCACCGCGATCGAGGTGCTGTCGTTCTTTTCGCGCCCGGTTTCACACTCGGTGCGTCTGTTCGCCAACGTCCTCGCCGGTCACATCACGCTGAAAGTGTTCGCGAGCTTCATCACCATGCTCGGCGGCTTCGGCCTCCTCGGCTGGGCCGCTTCGATCCTGCCGCTCGGCCTCACCGTCGCGATCACCGCGCTCGAGCTGCTGGTGTCGTTCCTGCAGGCCTACGTCTTCGCCATTCTCACCTGCATCTATCTCAACGATGCAATCCACCCGGGCCATTAAGCCCTTTCTTCCAACTGACTGAACAAGGAGTTCTTCACATGGATCCGATCGCCGCGAAATACATCGGCGCTGGTATTGCCTGCATCGGCATGGGCGGCGCCGGCGTCGGCGTGGGCGCCATCTTCGGCCACTACCTCGCCGCAGCACTGCGCAACCCGTCGGCTGCCCAGGCGCAGTTCGGCAACCTGATTTTCGGCTTCGCCGTGACCGAAGCGCTCGGCATCTTCTCGCTGCTGATCGCGCTCCTCCTCCTGTTCGCGCTCTAATTTCACGAGCGAATTGAAATGGCGACATCGGCGCATACCGAAGTCCCGCACGAGAAGGGCCCCTTCCCGCCCTTCAAGAGCGACGATTTTCCCTCGCAGCTCGTCTGGCTGACGCTAAGCTTCGTCGTGCTGTACGTGCTCTTGGCGAAAGTCGCGCTGCCGCGCGTGGCTTCCATCCTCGAAGCGCGCAAGCGGCGGATCGAGGGCGACCTTGCCGATGCCGCCCAGGCGAAAGCCGCGAGCGACGAGGCGATCAGCGCCTACGAGAAGTCGCTCGCCGACGCCCGCGCGAGCGCCCAGGCGCTCGCGGCGAAGACCCACCAGGAACTCGCAGCGCAATCGGAAGCGCGCCGCAAGGATCTGGAAGCGGGCCTCGCGGGCAAGCTCGCCGACGCCGAAAAGCAGATCGCAGCGACCAAGGCCGCCGCGATGAAGAACGTCAGCGGCATCGCCGCCGAGGCGGCAGGCTCGATCGTCGAGCGGCTCACCGGCACGGCGCCCGACAAAGCCGCGATCGAGCGCGCCGTCGCGGCGTCGCTCAACTGAGGTAAGACACGTGACAAACGCTCTTTATGCGGCGGAAACCTGGGTCGCGATCGCATTCGTGATCTTCCTCGCCCTGATCTGGCGGGCGGGTGCGCACCGCTCGGTCGGCGGTGCGCTCGACGACTACAGCAAGCGCGCAAGCGCAGAACTGACCGAAGCCAACCGCCTCAAGGCGGAAGCCCAGGCGCTGCTCGCCGAGTACAAGAAGAAGCAGCAGGACGCCGAGGCCGAGGCCAAGGCGATCGTGGCGCAAGCCAAGGTCGAGGCCGAGGAAATCGCGGCCGAGGCCAAGACACGCATGGAAGAATTCGTCACCCGCCGCACCAAGATGGCGGAGACGAAGATCGCCCAGGCCGAGGTGCAGGCGCTCGCCGATGTGCGCGCCGCCGCCGCCGAGGCCGCCGTCAAGGCATCCGAGAAAGTGCTCGCCGAGAGCGTCAAGGGCAAGGTCGCGAGCGACCTGCTCTCCGCCGCGATCCGCGACGTGAAGACCCGGCTCGACTGAGCCTTATCGCTCCAAAGCAAACCCGCCGGCTGCAAAGCACGGCGGGTTTTTTATTGCCTCGTACTCGCTAGAGCATGATCCCGAAAACCGGTTCCCACTTTTCGGGATCATGCTCTCTTACTGCCCGGCGGGTTTCGAGAACTGTCCCGGCGGGGGAGCGAATGTGCCGCCGCTTGCGGGCGGCGAGAACGTGCTGCCGCCATTGTTCGCGGGCGGTGCGAACCCGCCGCCTGCCGGCGGCGCGAAGCCGCCATTGCTCGCGGGAGCCTGTTGTTTAGGCGCTGCGGGCCGCGGCGCGGATTGCTTCTTGGCGGCTGGTTTCGGCGCGGTCTTCTTATGCGCGACTGGCGGGCGCTTGCGCGTCTTCAGGCCCTGCGGGTCGAAACCGACGTAAATCACATAGGCGTCGAGGTTCTTGCTCGCCGGCATCGGAAACGAGAGATTGTCCTCGACATGGGTGAACGGCGTGCCGCTTTGCCCCGGCTGGATGCTGACCGGAATGGCGTAGAAACGCGTCCAGACCGAGCGCGGCTTCGGCCCCTCCTCGACGAGCGCAACGCGAAGCGGCACATCGACCGTGCCGGCCGCACCTTTGGGCCCGGTGAGCAGCCGCCCCTCGACGCCGAGCTTCACCGTCATGGTGTCGCCGACGATCGCGCATTCGCGCGCCATCTGGCCGAGCGAAGCCTGATACTTCAGATCAGTCGTACTGCCGCCCGCCGGCTCCTGCCAGGTGCTGGCGCCGTTGCGGACCTGAACGCTCGGACATTCGATATCGTTGTTGGGTGTCCCGCCGACGCCGGCCACGGCGGTGCCGGCGGCAGGCGTGGCGGCGCCGAGATTTTTCAGTGAGTCGCCCGAACAACCGGCGACGGCAGCGGCAATCGCCAACGGTACAAAAAAGCTGGCGGCACGGCCGGCGACCTTTTCAAGCGAACGAAAACGCATCACAACACCCACCTCATCATCCCCGGCAGTTTTATAGCAGTTTTGTCCGGGCCGCGAAGCCCTTGCGGCGTTACTGGTTCGCCGCCTTCGCAGGCGCGGCAACCGGCTCGCCGACCATCACGGTCAGCATCTCCGCACCGGCGAGAAAACGGTTCGCCGCGCGCCGCACATCGGCCGCGGTGACGGCCGCGACCATGGCATTGCGCCGCTCTATATAGTCGAGGCCAAGTCCCTCGAACTGCATATCAAGCAAATTGGTAGCGATTTTGGCGGAAGTGTCGAAACGCAGCGGGTAGGAACCGATCAGGTATTTCTTCGCCTTCTCGAGTTCCTCGGCGCTCGGCCCGTCTTTGGCGAGGCGTTCAATCTCGCTGTTGATGACATCGACCGACTCGAAGGCGCGGTCGTTCTTGGTCTGCACGCTGCCGATGAAAAGGCCGGCATGCTTGAGCGCCGCGAGCGTGCTCGATACCGAATACGACAAGCCGCGCTTGACGCGGACTTCCTCGAACAGGCGCGAGTCGAAAGAGCCGCCGCCGAGGATATGGTTCAGCACATACGCCGGGATGAAATCGGGATCGTTCCGCATCAGGCCGACGCCGCCATAGAGCACCACGGTCTGCGGCACGTGGAGCGGAATGACTTCGCGCTCGCCGAGCGATTGCGGCACGATATCGGCGACCGGCATGAGATCGGCTTTCTCGGGCAGGCCATCGAAGGCGCGATCCACGAGCTTGGCGAGCGTCGCGGCGTCGATCGCGCCGACCGCCGCAACCTTCAGGTTCGAGCGCGCGAGGTTCTTGGCGATATAGCCGCGCAGGTCCTCGACCGTGATGTTCGGCACCGAATCGAGCGTCCCGGCCGTCGGCCGGCCATAGGGATGATTGGGGAAGGCGCGCGCGTACCAGGTGTTCTTGGCGATCTCGCCGGGATTGGTGGAAGCGCGGCGCAGATTGGCCAGGATCGCGGAGCGCACGCGCTCGATTTCGGAAGCGTCGAAGCGCGGCGCGGTCAGCGCGAGGCGCAGAAGCTCGAAAGCCTTGTCCTGATTGTCGGTGAGCGTCTTGAGCGAGCCGCGCACGCTGTCGCGGTTGGCGTTGAAACTGATCTCGATGGCGTTGCCTTCGAGCTGTTCGCGGAAGGCGCGCGCATCGTATTCGCCGGCGCCCTCGTCGAGCAGGCTCGCGGCAAGGCTCGCGACCCCCGGCTTGCCGGCGGGGTCCTGCGCCGCGCCGCCGAGAAACGAGAACTGCAGCGACAGCATCGGGAATTCCATCGTGCGCACAAGCCAGATCTCGATGCCTTTCGGCGTCACGACGCGCTCGATCGGCGTCTTGCTCAGCGCGCTGGTGGCGGGGGTGGCAAGGGCGAGACTCATGAGAATACCGGCAATGGTCCTGATCACGAGCGCTTTTCCGGCGATGCAGGCGGCTTGACGAGATAGCCGCTGACGAAATGACGCTCGGCGAGCCATTTCTTGGCCGCTGCCTGCACCTGGTCGGCAGTGACGGCGCGGATGCGCTGCGGCCAGTCCTTGATGGCCTCGACGCCGAGTCCGGTCGTCAGCGCCGCGCCATACATACGCGCGAGCGTGAACGGATCGTCCCACGAATAAACGACATCGGCGACCAGCTTGGTCTTGGCGCGAGCGAGTTCTTCGCCGGTGATGCCGTTCGCGACGATTTCGGCGATGACGCCGTCGACGGCCTTCTCGAGATCCTCGAGCGAAACGCCGGGCAGCGGCGTCGCGGAGACGCCAAGCCGCGTCGTGTCGTAGGCAATGCCGCCGTACCAGGCGCCGGCCGAGACCGCGATCTTCTTGTCGATGACGAGCTGGCGATAGAGACGCGAGAGCGAGCCGGTGCCGAGAACATGCGCGAGCACATCGACGGCTTCGGCTTCGCCGGGCGCCGCCGTGCGATAGGACGGCGCGAGATAGTTGCGCGTCAGGCTCGGCTGGGCGACGCGGACATCCGCCAGCACGACGCGGCGATCGGCGCGCGCTTCGGGTTCGACGGGGCGGACGCGGTCGCGAATCTTATCGTTGCGCGCGATATTGCCGTAGATCTTCTCGGCCAGCTTCTTCACTTCATCGGGCGTGACGTCGCCGGCGACGACGAGCAGCGCGTTGTTCGGCGCGTAGAAACGGCGATAGAAAGCGAGCGCCTCCTCGCGGTTCAGCGCCTCGATTTCCTTCTGCCAGCCGATCACGGGCCGGCCATAAGGATGATTGATGAACAAGGTCGCCTGCATCTCCTCGCCGAGCTGGGCGGACGGCGAATTGTCGGTGCGCATGCGGCGCTCTTCGAGCACGACGTCGCGCTCGGAGTTCACCACTTTATCCTCGAGGACGAGGCCGGTCATGCGATCGGCTTCGAAGGCCATCACCTGCTCGAGGTGATCGCGCGTCACGCGCTGGTAATAGGCGGTGTAGTCGTTGCCGGTGAAGGCGTTTTCCTGGCCGCCGAGCGAGACCAGCACCTTGGAGAACTGGCCGGACGGATTCTTCGCCGTGCCCTTGAACATCAGGTGTTCGAGAAAATGCGCGAGGCCCGATTTGCCCGGCTCCTCGTCGGCGGAGCCGACGCGATACCACACCATGTGCGTCACCACCGGCGCGCGATGGTCCGGAATGACGAGGCACTCCATGCCGTTTTGCAAAACGAAACGGGTGACGGACGGGCCGGTGGATTCAGCTTGCGCGCTGCGCGGGCTCAAAAGCGTCGCGGCGCCCGCGACCGCCATGGCGGTGATGATCTGCATCAGCATCCTGGGGGTAAATCTCGTTATCTGGCCTGACGCTGCACGTTACCCGGATCGAAGCTGTCTTTTGGCGCCGACACAACCCGCTCGTCTTCCACGATACCGTATGGCGCATTCTTCGACGGCGTCTGATAGCCCGGCGGCGGCTGGAGCAAACTCGTGCGATCAGGCTCGCCTTCGAACTTCACGATCTCGTTCTTCTTGTTCCAGCCCTTGAAGCCGAGCTTGTCGGGTGTAACGCGAAACAGCCCGCGCTTCTCGTCGTCGGTCCAGGTCTCGGTGCCCTCGCCGCGGCCCTTGCTCTTGGCCTGCTTCCAGTCTTTCGGCTGCATCAGGCGGCTGCCGTAAAAAAGATCGTTCGGCGCATCGATCGGCTTTTTGGCTTCCTTGGCGGCGGCCTTCTTGCGCTTGATGTCCTGATCGACCGGCCAGTCGGGATTGAGCGCGCGGACGTCGACCTCTCCGCCCGGCTTCGCCAGATCGGCGGACGGCGGTACGACGAGCGGCGAGCGCTCGCTGT
Organism: Xanthobacteraceae bacterium; assembly: GCA_035555855.1. GTDB lineage: Bacteria > Pseudomonadota > Alphaproteobacteria > Rhizobiales > Xanthobacteraceae > Palsa-892. The sequence continues at coordinate 16,289 of DATMGD010000044.1, read as the reverse complement.
AGTCGATCGGCTCTTTCGGCAGGTCGAGCAGGCCCATCGCCCCGAACAGCTTCTGCAATTCGGTCGGCTCGTCTTCCTGCGCGGCGGCCGGCGTCACGGCGGCAGCCGCGAGCAGCGCGAGCACGGGCACGAATGCGAGGATGCGGCGCAGATCGCGCAAGGAAAAGAAGCGAACCGGCATCTTCTTCTCTCCTGTTCGAGAAATCATGGGACCTCGGCCTTGTATCCTTGGACTATATATCCTCGGACTATTCTGGGGCCTCTAAATTTTAGCCCTGTCGGCAGCCAGCTTCCGCCCGATGGCGGCTATTTCGTGGCGCGGGCCGTGAAGGCATCGTACAGGAGGCCGATTACCCCGGCAACGATGGCTACGTCGGCAATATTAAAGACGTACCAGCGCCAGTTCCCCCAGTGCAGCAGGACAAAATCGACCACCGCGCCATAAAGCGCCCGGTCGATGGCATTTCCGGCGGCACCGGAGATCAGAAGGCCGATGGCGGCGGCCAAAAGCCGGCTATTCGCCCGCATCAACCAAAAGGCGAATAAACCAATGGCCGCAATATTCACCATGACCAGCAGCCAGCGGCCGGCATCGCTGTGCTGTGGAAACAGCCCGTAGCTGATGCCTTTATTCATCGCGAGCACGAGATCGAGGAACGGCGTCACGGCGATTCGCTCGCCGACCTCGAGTCGCGGATTGTTCAGCACGAGATATTTGGTGAGCTGATCGAGGGCGAGCGCGAGAAACGCGATGAAGAGGCCGAAGTGGAAATGACGCGGTGCGGCCGGCATCGCGTCACGATGCCTTGGCCGCGGCGAGTTCGCGCAATGCTTGCGCGTCGCGCGGCGTGACGTCGGGGAAATCCTTGTCGGAGCCAACGAGCGTCGTGATCTTCCACGAGCGCGCGCACTTCTTGCCTTCGGCGCGCTTCGGCTCGACCGAGACGGATGGCATGTCCGGCAGGCGGAAGGCGTCTTTCGGTCCCTCGCCTTCAACGAGCTTGGCATCGGAAGTGATGCAGACTTCGGCAAGATCGACGCCGTTCAACGCCTCCAGAAGTTTCTTGTCGCTGACGTGGATGACGGGCGCGGCCTCAAGGGAAGAGCCGATGCGCTTTGCGACACGCTCCAATTCAAGTGCGCCGGTGACGGCGCGGCGGACATCGCGGATTTTTTCCCACTTCTCCTTGAGCGCATCGTTTCTCCACTCGCCGGGGATTTTCGGGAAGGTCTGGAGATGCACGGACTCGGCGCCCTCGCCGTAGCGCGACAGCCACGCCTCCTCCGCCGTGAAGCACAGGATCGGCGCGAGCCAGGTCGCGAGGCACTTGAAGATTTCGTCGAGCGTGGTGAGACAGGCCTTGCGCGCCACCGACGAGATCGGATCGCAATAAAGCGTGTCCTTGCGGATATCGAAATAAAACGCCGAAAGATCCGAGGTCATGAAGACATTGAGCGCAGCAAAGACGCGCTTGTAATCGAACTCGGCGTAGTTCTTGCGGATGTCGGCATCAAGCTCCGCGAGCCGGTGCAGCATCAGCTGCTCCAGCTCGGGCATTTCTCCGAACGAGACGCGGTCGGCTTCCTTGAAATGATGCAGCGAGCCGAGAAGCCAGCGCAATGTGTTGCGGAGCTTCCGATAGGTATCGACCGTCGTTTTCAAAATCTCTTTGCCGATGCGCAAGTCGTCGGCGTAATCGGAGGCAGCGACCCACATGCGCAGGATGTCGGCGCCGGACTCTTTCATAACATCTTGCGGCGCAACGACATTGCCGAGCGATTTCGACATCTTACGGCCCTGCTCGTCGAGCACGAAGCCGTGCGTCAGCACGACATCGTAAGGCGGGCGGCCGCGCGTGCCGCAGCTTTCCAAGAGCGAGGAGTGGAACCAGCCGCGGTGCTGGTCCGAGCCCTCGAGATACATCACCGTATCCTTGCCGCCGTCGCGCTTACGCTTGATGCCGGCCAGCGTCGGGAAATGCTCGGGGTCTTCCAGCACGAAGGCGTGGGTCGAGCCCGAGTCGAACCAGACATCGAGGATGTCATCGACCTTCTGCCAGGCCTCGTTGGCGTGCGAGCCGAGGAAACGTTCGCGTGCGCCGCGCGCGTACCAGGCGTCGGCGCCTTCTTTCTCGAAGGCCTCGATGATGCGCTTGTTCACCGCTTCGTCGTTGAGAATTTCGGTCGAGCCGTCGTCCTTCTGACGGATGAACACCGCGATCGGCACGCCCCAGGCGCGCTGACGCGAGATCACCCAGTCGGGGCGGCTCTCGATCATGCCGGTGATACGGTTCTCGCCGGCGGCCGGCACCCATTTGACGTTCTTGATGCCTAGCAGCGCGAGCGCACGCAGCGTGTCCTTATACGCGGGGATTTCCTTATCCATCGCGATGAACCACTGCGGCGTATTCCTAAAGATGATCGGCTTTTTCGAGCGCCACGAATGCGGGTACTGATGCTTGAGGCGCGAGCGGGCGATCAGCGCGCCGGCGTCCGAGAGCGCCTTGATGACGGCGTCGTTGGCATCGCCCTTCTTGCCCTTGTCGTCGATGACGCGCTTGCCCTCGAAGCCCGGCGCTTCCTTGGTGAGGAAGCCGTCTTCGTTGACGGTGTAGGGAATGCGCGTCTCGATGCCGCGCGCGGCAAGCTCCTTGCCGTGCGCCATCCAGATTTCAAAGTCGTCGCGGCCGTGGCCCGGCGCGGTGTGCACGAAGCCGGTGCCGTCCTCGTCGGTGACGTGATCGCCGGCGAGCAGCGGCACCTTGAAATTGTAGCCGAGCGCCTTCAACGGGTGAGCCGTCACCAGTTCCTCAAGCTCGCCTGCCGGGATCGTGGCTACCCTGTGATACTTATCTACTCTCGCCTGCGACATGACATTCGCCGCAAGCTTGTCGGCGAGCACGAATTGATCGCCGGGCTTCGCCCAGTTCTCGGCGGGAGCCTGCGTCACTTCGTAAAGGCCGTACGCGATGCGCGGAGAAAAACTGATCGCGCGATTGCCTGGAATGGTCCAGGGCGTCGTCGTCCAGATGACGATCGATGCATTCGGATAGGATTTCAGAACCGTTGAGGCCTGCGCGGCTTCCGCCGTTTTGACGGCGCCCTTCCCGGAAGCAAATTCGCGGTCGAGATAATTCTTGTCCTCGAAGCCCTTCAAATCGCCGGCGACCGGAAACTTCACCCAGATCGTATCGCTCTGGTAATCCTCGTATTCGACTTCGGCTTCGGCGAGCGCGGTCTTCTCGACGACCGACCACATCACCGGCTTCGAGCCGCGATAGAGCGTGCCGTTAGCTGCGAACTTCATCAGCTCGCGGGCGATCTGCGCTTCGGCCGGAAAGCTCATCGTCGTGTAGGGATGCGCCCAGTCGCCCTCGACGCCGAGGCGCTTGAACTCCGTGCGCTGCACGTCGAGCCAATGCCCGGCATAGGCGCGGCATTCCTTGCGGAAGGCGATCAGCTCGTCGACCGAGGCAAAATTCGGCTTCGGCTTGTTCTTCGAGCGGTAATTCTCTTCCTCGATCTTCCACTCGATCGGCAGGCCGTGACAGTCCCAGCCGGGTACATAATTCGAGTCGTAACCGGACATCTGGTGCGTGCGGGTGACGAGATCCTTGAGGATCTTGTTCAGCGCGTGGCCGATATGGATGTTTCCGTTGGCATAGGGCGGGCCGTCGTGCAGCACGAACTTGTCGCGGCCCTTCGACGCCGCGCGCAGCTTGCCGTAAAGGCCCTCGCGCTCCCAGCGCGCGAGAATTTCCGGCTCTTTCTGGGGAAGCCCGGCGCGCATCGGAAAGCTGGTTTCGGGCAGAAATAAAGTCGAGCTGTAGTCGTGCTCGGCGCTCGGCTTCTTATCGGAGGACATCGGCGGGCCTGATCAGGTGGAATGCGCGCGTTCTAGCAGCCGTATCTGCCGCTTGCCAGTCCTGATCTCCTCAGCCGGCGAGCGGGAATTCGCCCTGCGCGGCGGCAAGTTTCTCGCGGGCTTGCTCGCTGTCGGCGTCCATCTGGCGCTTCAGCGCCTCGACGCCGTCGAATTTCTCTTCGGGCCGGATCCAGCCGATAAAGGCGACATCGATCGCCTCATCATAAATGTCGCCCTCGAAATCGAACAGGAACACTTCAAGGAGCGGCGCACCGCCGCCGAAAGTCGGCCGGCGGCCGAAGCTCGCGACGCCATCATGGATCTCGCCGCGGACACGCACCCGCACCGCATAGATGCCGTGCGCAAGGCCGCAGGCAGGATCGAGCGCGACATTCGCCGTCGGGTAGCCAAGCTCGCGGCCACGCTTGTCGCCGTGAATGACCTTGCCGCTGACGAACCAGGTGTAGCCCAGAAGCTTCGCGGCGTTCTCGACCTCGCCCTTTTCGAGCGCCTCGCGGATCGCGCTTGAGGAAACCGGCGCACCGCGGAAGGCGAGCGGCTTCATCAGCACGACCTCGAAGCCGCGCTCCTCGCCTTCCTCTTGCAGGAACTGCGGCGTGCCCTGACGGCGGCGGCCGAAATGAAAACTCTCGCCGACGACGACGCCGACGACGCTCAGACGCTTGACGAGAATGTCGGCGATGAATTCCTTGGCGGAAAGCCCCGCTAACCTGCCGTCGAAGTTCATGACCACCGCGCCGTCGAGGCCGGTCGCCGCGAGCAATCGCAATTTTTCCGGCTCCGGCGTCAAGCGGAACATCGGCTGGTCCTTGCGGAAGAAGGCGCGCGGATGCGGCTCGAAGGTGAGCGCAAGCGCAGGCCGGCGATCCTCGCGCGCAAGCTCGATCGCGCGGTCGATCACCGTGCGGTGGCCGCGATGCACGCCGTCGAAATTGCCGATGGCGATGAAGGCGCGCCGCAGCTGCGACGGCAGTTCATCGTCGTCCCGCACGACTGTAAAATCAGCCGCATGAGAATCTGGTCTTATCATTGAGGTCATCTGATGGTTGCAGCGAAAAGTGGCGCTCGGTATGAAGGCAGCCGGGCTTGCTGTACTGTTTCGTCGCACTCCTTCCCTTCGGGTTTTCCTTGGGGTTTTGTACCAGAGAAATGACCGTAAGAACCCAAAGATTCAAGAGCGCCGCGGATTATGCAACCGCCGAAATCCGCCACCTCATCATGGCGGGCGACCTGATCCCCGGGGCCCGCCTCGACCAGGAGGATCTTGCCGAAAAGCTCGATGTCAGCCGCCATCCCGTCCGTCAGGCCCTGGAACGGCTTTCCGAGCGCGGCTTCGTGGAGCTTACGCCGAACCGAAGCGCCCGTGTGGCGGCGCTGTCCGTCGTCGATATGAACGAAATGTACGATGTCCGGCAGATTCTTGAAGCCTCGGCCGTCGGCAGGTCGTTCCCGCGCTACGGTCATGAACTGGTGCAGCAACTGGAAGGGCTCGACGCCGAGATGACGCGCGCCCTCAGCGAAAAGAAATACGACCCGTACATGGAAGCCAACCGCAGCTTCCATTTGAAGATGTACGAGGACTGCAACAATCACTACCTGTTCCGAACGATCGTGAGCCTGTTCGATCTTTCGGAACGCTATCAGCGCACATCGTTGCAGCAGCCCGGAAGGCTCACGCAATCGAGCCTCGACCACCGCAACATGATCGAGGCGATCAAGCGGAACGAGAAGGACGAGCTGATCCGGCTCATCCTCAATCACAATGCCCTGACGCAGGAAGCCGTGCGCCTGCTTCTGGACAATCAGAGCTAGACCCAAGCCGGCTAGTGCGTCCCTTCCAGGATCGCGCCCTGCTCCTGCAGCTTCTTGCGAAAGCCCTTGAAGTCGATTGCGCGCACGTCGGGCGTGGCGTTGGTGTTGGCGGCATAGACCGCGGCAAGCCCCACGGCCTGCCCCATCGCGAGGCACGGCCCCATGGTGCGCGCCGAACCGTTCGCCCGGCGATCCGCCGAGAAGCAGCGGCCCGCGACCATGGCGTTGGAAAGTCCCTTGGGGATCAGGCTGCTGAAGGGAATGTCGTAGGAACCGCCGTTCTCGACCGCGATGCGGATTTGCCCCGCGCCTTCCTGATGGATGTCGATATGGTGGCTGCCCTTGGCGACGCCGTCGTCGCGCTTCTTGGCGTGGAAGACATCGTCGCCCGACAGGATTTCGTCGCCCAGCACGCGCCGGGTCTCGCGGACGCCAAGGCGCGGCGCGAGGCCTGAAATCGTTGCGTTCTGGAAGCCGGGCACATGTCCGGTCAGGAACTTCGAACAGGTCTGCACCTGCTCGACGAGATCGTTGAACGCCTGACCGTAAGCCTTGGACGCCAGCGGGTCGCGCAACGTGACGCGCGTCGCGTTGATGCAGACTTCGCGGCGCGCCGCCGAGGTCGGCTGGATCATGATGAGCGCCGTCGGAAACATCTCTTTGTTCTTGATGGCATTGCCGAGAAATGCCCCGTTGCTCTTGAGGAACACGCAAGGCTCGCCCTGACGCCACAGCTCTTCGGCGATCTCCTTGTCGGTGCGCCCGCCCCGGATCGCATCGCTCTCACCGAGCGCGAAATATTCGGGATGCTGGCGCACGAATTCGAGCAGCGGTTTCGTTTCAACGCCCGCCATCCGGAACATCAACGACACCGGCTGCGGCGGCACGCCTTCGTCGGGCGGCAGCATGTCGCAATTGGCCATGGCGCAAAGGTCGCCATCGCCCGAGCAATCGACGAAAACATCGGCCGTGATCAGGCGGCGGCCGGAGCGGTCGCGCACGACGACCGCCTCGATCCGGTCGCCCTGGCGCGCGACTTCGTCGGCATGGCTCATCAGCCGGACATCGACGCCTGCGCCGTAAACGACGCGCGGGACCGCGAGCTTCATGAATTCGGGATCGTAAGCGATGTACTGGATGAGCCGCCAGTCGCACAGCTCGCGCACATAACCGCCGAGCGCCTTACACTCGCGCAGGAGGTCGTCGATGACGCCGCCGACGATACGCTCGCCGCGCGCATTGATCGCGCCGTCGATCGTCATGCCGGTCAGAAGCTCGCCGCCGATCGTCGGCCCGGCATCGATCAGCAGTGTTCTCGCACCGTTGCGGGCGGCGGAGGTTGCCGCCGCGATGCCGGCGCTGCCCGCGCCGACAACCATGACGTCGTAATGTTCAGCCTGCATTTTGACACTCGCTGTTCGGATCGAGAGACGGGATCGCCGCGGCGTTACTGGCTGGCGCTCAGCCCGGCCTTCGCGACCGCTTCGCCCCAGCGCTTCTTTTCGGAAATCACGTGCGCCTTGAACGCCTCGGGCGTCGATCCGACAGGCTCCGCGCCCATTTTCTGAAAGCGTTCGACGACGGCCGGCGTCTTGATGTAGGCCGCGACTTCCTTCTGGATCTTGTCGACGATTTCCTTCGGCGTTCCCGCCGGTGCGAACAGGCCATACCAGGCGACGGCCTCATAGCCGGGCACGCCCGCTTCCGCGATCGTCGGCACGTTCGGGAGGATCGGCGAGCGATCCTTCGACGTGACGGCGAGCGGGCGCATCTTGCCCGATGCAAGATGCGGCAGGAGCGTCGCCATGTCGCCGAAGGTGAGCTGGATATTCCCCGACAGCATGTCGGAAAGCGCCGCGGCGAATCCCTTGTACGAAACGCCCTGGAAACTGGTGCCGGTCATCGTTTCAAACAGCAGCGTCGCAAGATGCTGCGAGGTGCCGACGCCGCCATTGCCGGCATTGAGTTCGCCCGGCTTCGCCTTGGCGAGCGCGATCAGCTCTTTCACGTTGTTGGCCTTCACACTGCTGTGGACGACCAGCAGCATCGGAAATTCCGCGACCTGCGTGATCGGCGCGAAATCCTTCAGGGTGTCGTAGGGCATCGTTTTGTAGAGCGCGGCGTTGACCGCATTGGTGCCGATCGCACCCATCAGGAGCGTGTAGCCATCGGGCGCGCTCTTTGCGGCTTCGCTCGCACCGATATTGCCGCCGGCGCCCGTCCGGTTCTCGACGACGACGACCTGGCCCCACTTCTCGCGAAGATGCTCGGCAATGATGCGCGCCAGTGCGTCGGTCGCGCCGCCCGCGGAGAACGGCACGATCAGCCGGATTTGGCGGCTCGGATAATTGTCGGCCATCGCGGAAACGGTAAAGGCCGAAGCCAAAAGCAGCGCCGCGCAGATCAGGCGCGCGGACCAGGCCCGAAAGTTCTTCCTCATCGCTCGCTCCCCACCAGTTTTCTTCTATAATTGGATCATGGATCCAATATTAGAATGAGGTGGATTGTCAAGCCGATCTCAAGCCGATTTTGGCCGCCCCGGCACTGAAACCAGTGCCTCGCCGTCGAGGACCGTCTTGCCGTCCACCAGCGCCTCGCAATGGAATTTGACCTGGCGGCCCTCGGGGATCAGCTCGACGGCCTCGACGATGACGGTGACGACATCGCCGATTTTGACCGGCGCGTGGAAACGGAGCGTCTGCGAGCGATAGATCGCGCCGGGGCCCGGCAGGCGCGTGCCGAGCACGGCTGAAATCAGGCTCGCGGTATAGAGCCCGTGCGCGATGCGCTGGCCGAAACGGGTCTGCGAAGCGTAGCTCTCGGAAATATGGATCGGGTTGTCGTCGCCGGTCAGCCGCGCGAAGTCGAGAACGTCATCGTCCATGACGGTGCGCATCAGCGTTTCGCGCATCCCGAGGCGCAGGTCCTCGAAATAAAGCGAATGGACCTTCATGGTCATGACATTCCCCTGCTTGCCCCTGCTGCCCTGCCGGTTCCATAGAGCGGAATTCGCGGCTGCCGCAACCCCTCTTTCGGGCGCGGGTGGAGCGCGTCGAGGGCCTGAAACCTAAAGCTTCCGTTAACTTCGCGACCCGGCCGATTAACGCAAAATCAAACTGGCGTGTTCTAGTTTCCGTGCCGGGAATTCGCGGGCTTTACCGTGCCTTGGGGGCAATCCACGCGGACGCCAGCGAAATGTGGACGTGACGGAGTTATTCGATGAGTGCCGACGTTGCAATGCCGATCCTGGTCGTTGACGACTATAAGACGATGATCCGGATCATCCGCAATCTTTTGAAGCAGTTGGGTTTCGAGGATGTCGATGAGGCCGCCGACGGCACCGAAGCGCTCAGCAAAATGCGCGAGCGCAAATACGGTCTGGTGATTTCCGACTGGAACATGGAGCCGATGACCGGCTACGAACTTCTCAAGGAAGTCCGCTCCGACACCACGCTCGCCCGCACGCCGTTCATCATGGTCACCGCCGAGTCGAAGACGGAGAACGTGATCGCGGCGAAGAAGGCCGGCGTCAACAACTACATCGTCAAGCCGTTCAACGCGCAGACCCTGAAAAGCAAAATCGACGCCGTTTTTCTGGTTTGATCGTTCCCGTCTGTCTGTTCTGCGTGGCTCCGGATTCCCATGGATTGGATTGAAGAAAAGCGCTCGCCCAACATTGCTGCCCTGTTGCGCGCGACCGATCGCGAGATGCTCTTTCAGGTCATGCGCCAGTCGCAGGTCCAGGGCGAAGATCTCAAACTCGTCTTCAACGCGATCGACGCCGCGATCTATCGCGAGCTGAAAGCGATCGCCGACTACATCAGTTTTCTCCGCAGCGAGATCGGCGAATTGCAGGCGAACGAAATGCGCGCCAAGCGCATTCCCGCCGCCGGCGAAGAACTGCACGCCGTCGTCTCGGCCACCGAAGCAGCCGGCAACGCCATCATGGCGAGCGCCGAAGCGGTGATGAGCGCGGACGCCGCCAATTTCGAGCAGTACAAAACCTTCGTCGAAGAGCAGATGATGGCGATCTTCGAGGCCTGCTCGTTTCAGGACCTCACCGGCCAGCGCATCACCAAGGTCGTGCACACGCTCGAGCAGATCGAAACGCGCGTCGCGCGCTTTGCGGTCGCGACCAATGCCAACGACAAGAGCGGCTTTGCCAACGAAGAAGAAGCCGCGAAAGCCGAGCGCGCTGATGCGCTTCTCCTGCATGGGCCGGCGCTCGAAGGCGAAGGCATCGTGCAGAACGAGGTCGATGCCATCCTCGACTCGCCGAAGCTCGGCGCCGGCAGCGAAGCAAGCGAAGGCGGCCCGAATGGCGGATCGTCGTCGCAGAACGACATCGACAAGCTGTTCGCTTAAATTCCTGGATTCTGGCCGCGGTTTCTTCGCGCGAACCGGTGCCCGCTTCGCTCGAAAGCGCTCTTCTACCAAACAAATTCGCGCATGATCGCAGTGGGCGTCGCGTCCACCTCTTTGAACGCCTTGAGCAACTGTTCGCTGTCGTGCCCGCCATCCTCGCGGGTGAAATCGGCGGCATGAATGCCGCGCGCGATGAACAACGTATCGAAGCCCTGTCCGGCGCCGCCGCGAATATCGGTGCGTAGCCCGTCGCCGACCGCAAGCACGCGCTTCGTATCGACCGGCTTGCCGCGCAGCTGCTGCGCGCGCGTAAGCGCCATGCGATAAATTTGCGGATGCGGCTTGCCGGCATAGATCGTCTCGCCGCCGATCTCGTCATAGATCGCGGCAACGGCGCCGGCGCACCACACGAGACGGTTGCCGCGCTCGACCACGATATCGGGGTTGGCGCAGATCAGCGTGAGTTCCCGTTCCTTGGCGCGCATCAGAAGATCGCGATAGTCCTCGGGCTTGTCGTTCTCGTCGTTGAACGGCCCGGTGCAGACGATGAGATCGGCATGCTCGAAATCGACGAGCGAAAGATTCAGCCCCTGATAATTCGGCAGATCGCGCTGCGGGCCGAGATGAAACACCTTGGCGCCGGGGCGCGAAATCAGCTCGTCGCGCGTGACGTCGCCCGACGCGATGACATCGTCATAGGAGGAGCGCAGCACGCCGTAGCCTTCGATCTGCTTCGCGACGACCGGGCCAGGGCGCGGTGCGTTCGAAATCATGATGACGGTCGCGCCCGCGGCGCGTGCCGCGCTGCAAGCCTCGTTCGAGCCCGGAATCGCGTGCACGCCGTTGTGCATCACGCCCCAGAGATCGCACAGAATAAGGTCGTAGCGGGGGATCACCGAGCCGAGGCCGTTCACGGCCGGCGGGAGATTGCTTGTCATTGACTTGATCATGGGGCGTGAATGAGACGATTAGCGCGCGAAATGCAAGCGGCTTATCGCGCGGCCTATCCGATGCGGCGGGCAATTTGCGCAATCGCGCTTGCTCCGCTCGCTTTTGCGGGGGCCGGCTCCTCAACGGCAGATTCGCCGCCGCTCTGCATGATGTCGGGCCGCATCGGGCGCGGCGCCGAAAACAGAAAACCCTGACCGAAACGCACATCGTAATCGAGAAGATCGACGACGAGCGATTCGTTCTCGATGCGGTCGGCAACGAGGTCGATGCCGAAGCGGGCGAGAAATTCGGCGAGGTCCGCCGGATGCACTTCGCTGCCGCTTTCGTGGCCGCGATGCAGTAGCAAATCGCCCGCAACCTTGATGAAGCGAACGCCGCGCTCGGACAAGACGCGCGGATCGACCTTGAGGTCTTCCATGCGGTCGAGCGAAACCGGGAAGCCGCGCTCGGCAAGAAGCGTCAGATTGATTTGCTCGGAAGGCCCGAGCAGGCGGTATTCGGCTTGCGTCATCTCGAACACGAGCGAGGCCGCAATCGCGCGATGGGCTTCGAGCAGGGCGAGAATTTCGGGGAAGATCTTGCCGTCGCGCAACGTCTCGGCGGAAATGTTGATGAAGAGGCCGGCTTCGCGGTTCTTGGCGGCAAGGCGGCGGACGACCTGCACGCAGCGCTGAATGACGCGATGGTCGATCACCGGCAGAAGACCCGCGGCGCGCGCCGGGGCGAGAAAATCCTTGGCTTCGATGATGCGGCCATCGGCAAGCCGCAGGCGCGAGAACGCCTCATAGAAGCGGGCCTTGCGCTGCGGCAGCGTCACGATCGGCTGCAGATAGAGTTCGAGGCGATCGGTTTCCACCGCGCCGCGGATAAGATTGAGAATTGCTTCGGCATCCATGCCGGCGAACGGGCTCGGCAGCGGCTCGCGGGTGCGCCTCGGTTTTTTCTCGGCTTTTTCTTTGGCGTTATCTTCGGGCACGGCCGGGGCGACGGCCGGCGCCTCAGCGACCGGACGGGGCGCGGCGAGCAGCGCATCGTGCACCGCGACGGATTCGGCGAGGTTCTCGACGAGATCGGCAAGCTCGCCGATTTCCTGCGAGAGCGGCGCGGTGAGCGATTTCATCTCGGCGTTGGTGGCGTTCTCGAGCGCGCTGACGCGGCGGCTGAGCGTGCCGACCTCGCGGGAAATATCGGAAGCGGCGCGCGAGAGTTCCTCGATGCGGCCGGTCATTTCGGTCTTGTCGCGATTGCGGGAGGCGATGACTTCGAGCGTCATCAGCGCGAACAGGATCGCCAGCGAAATATAGGCGCATTCGGTGATGGGGACGGCGGCGAGATAATGCAGCGCGGCGCCGATCGAGCCGGCGACCAGCGCCATGCAAAGGATGATGAAAATCGAGCCGATACGCATGGAACCCCCGCCCGGGTCACGCGGCTCGCGCACCCGTGTGAAGGGAGTGTAGCCGCGAATCGCTCTTTCACAACATAGCCGGGGTGCCGGGGCGGCGGAAGGCGTTAGGCCGTCGCCTTGATGAGTTTGGCCGTCTTCTCGACGATCTCGCCGATCTCGTCCTCGGAGATAATGAGCGGCGGGGTAAAGACGAGGCTCTCGCCGGCCGTTCGCATCATCAGGCCCTCGTCATGGAAGCCGCGCTCGAGCGCATCATAAGCGCGCTTGCCTACGGCATCCGGCTTGGAGGCAAGATCGATCGCCGCCGTGATGCCGACGGTGCGGATGTCGAGCACGCCCGGCAGGCCCTTCAGCGTCATGAAGGCGTCGGCCCATTTCGATTCCATCTGGTAGGCGCGCTCGAACAGCTTCTCGTCGCGATAGACGTCGAGCGACGCGAGGCCCGCGGCCACCGCCAGCGGATGCGCCGAATAGGTATAGCCGTGGAACAGTTCGACGGCGTGCTCCGGCCCGCGCATGAAGGCGTCGTAAATGCCCTTGCGCACGACGACGCCGCCCATCGGCACCGCGCCGTTCGTTACTCCTTTGGCAAACGTCATGATGTCGGGAACGATGCCGTAGCGCTCGGCGGCGAACGGAAAGCCGAGCCGCCCGAAGCCGGTGATGACTTCATCGAGGATGAGCAGGATGCCGTATTTGTCGCAGATCGCGCGCAGCCGCTTGAGATAGCCCTTCGGCGCGGGCAGCACGCCGGTCGAGCCGCCCATCGGCTCGACGATGACGGCGGCGATGGTCGAAGCATCGTGCAGGCCGACGAGACGCTCCAGTTCGTCGGCAAGATGCGCGCCCCATTCGGGCTCGCCCTTGGTGAAAGCCTGATGTTCGCGATTATAGGTCGTCGGCAGATGATCAACGCCGGCCAAGAGCGTGCCGAACTGTTTGCGGTTCGCTACCATGCCGCCGACCGAAATGCCGCCGAAGCCGACGCCATGATAGCCGCGCTCGCGCCCGATCAGCCGCGTGCGCGAACCCTCGCCGCGCACATTATGATAAGCGAGCGCGATCTTGAGCGCGGTATCGACCGCTTCCGAACCGGAATTGCAGAAGAAGACATGATCGAGATCGCCGGGCGACATCGCCGAGATGCGGTTGGCGAGCGTGAAGGATTTCGGATTGGCAAATTGAAACGGCGGAATGTAATCGGCGATCGCCGCCTCGGCGCGGATCGCTTCGACGATCGGCTCGCGGTTGTGGCCCGCGTTCGAACACCACATGCCGGAGACGCCATCGAGCACGGCGCGGCCTTCGGGCGTGTAGTAGTGCATGTCCTTGGCGCGCGCGATCAGCCGCGGCCGCTTCTTGAATGCCCGGTTCGGCGTGAACGGCATCCAGAATGCTTCGAGATCGTTCGGCTGAAGGTCGTGGCTTGCGGCGGCGCGAGACATCGAAAACTCCTTTAATTCCAGCGAGGCTAGTCCGCAAAAACCGGAGATAAAAGGTTTATTTACCCTGTTTTGCCAAAGTATTGGCCGTTCGGGGTCGCGTGCCAGAGCACCCCTCCTACCAGTCCGCGTCGAGGGGTCGCCCGGGTTATGGTTTGTTCAATTGGCTCAAGCGAGCCCGTTTGCGTTCTGATTATCGAAAACGATCCGACAGTCCGCCGGCTCGCCGCCGCGGCACTTGCCGCGCATGAGATGCGCGTGCGGGAAGCCGCGGATTTCGCGGAAGCCGCCGTGCTCGCGCGGAGCGAATCGTTTGCCGCCGCTATTCTTTCTCTCGACGGTGCGGGCGATACCGCTGAAATCATCGCGAGCCTGCGCGAAGCCGGCCTCACCTGCCCGCTGATCGCGACGAGCGCGAAGGGTTCGGTGTCGTTCGCGGTTGAAACCGTGCGCGCGGGTGCCGCCGATTTTCTGGTGAAGCCCTATCAGCCGGCGGAACTTCTGAAGCGCCTGCTGCAAGCGATGCAGAATACGACACATGAAGTGCCGAAAGCGCAGGTGGAAATTTCCGGCGGCTTCGAGGGCTTCATCGGCGCATCGAACGCGATGCACTCGATCTACGAGCAGATCAAACGGATTTCGCCGTCGAAAGCGCCGGTCTTCATCACCGGTGAGAGCGGCACCGGCAAGGAAGTCGCGGCGGAAGCGATCCACGCACGCTCCGATCGCGCAGGCGGGCCGTTCATCGCCCTCAACTGCTCGGCGATCCCGAAGGAGTTGATGGAAAGCGAAATCTTCGGTCATGTGAAAGGCGCCTTCACCGGCGCGCACGAGGATCGCGCAGGCGCGGCGGAACTCGCGCATGGCGGCACGCTGTTCCTCGACGAGATTTGCGAAATGGATCTCGCCTTGCAGGCAAAGCTCCTGCGCTTTGTGCAAACGGGTACCGTGCGCCGCGTCGGCGACACTAAAACGCGCAATGTGAATGTCCGTTTCGTCTGCGCCACCAACCGCGCGCCGATGCGTGAAGTGGAAGCCGGCAATTTCCGTGAAGATTTATTTTATCGCCTGCATGTGCTGCCGCTACATCTGCCGCCGCTCAGGGATCGCGCCGGCGACATCGTGCAACTCGCCTCCTCGTTCCTTGCGCGCTGCGCCGAGGAAGAAGGCCGCGGCTTCCACGGCTTCACGGCGGACGCGAGCGCGCGCCTTGCGGCCTTCGCCTGGCCCGGCAATGTCCGGCAGTTGCAGAATGTGATCCGCCGCGTCGTCGTGCTGCATGACGGCGCGGAAGTCTCGGCCGAGATGCTGTCGCTTCCCGATGGCGAGCGGCCTGCGACGCACGAGCCTTCGCGCGACACCGGCCCGCTGCCGCGCATCGAGAGCCCCTCCATCGCCCCCCTGTGGCGGCAGGAGCAGCGCATCATCGAGGAGGCGCTCAAGGCCTTCGACGGCAATGCCCAGAAGGCGGCAGCCGCCCTCGAAGTCGCGCCGTCGACGATTTACCGCAAGCTTCAGAACTGGTCGCGCGGCCGGACGGCTTAAGACCAGAGCGCCCTCTCGTTTTCCGTCTATTCCTGCCCCTCACCCTCGCTCACGCGAGAAGTCGCGCTCGCTTTCCCTCTCCCCGCAAGCGGGGAGAGGGACGCGGGTGCCGAGCGATAGCGAGGCGCCCGAGGGTGAGGGGCTGGAATGATGCTTTGAAAGCCACTGGGAATTTCCGGCAGAATCCCGCTATATGCCGCCCGAGAGACGACGATGAGCAAAGACAAAAAGAAGCCCTCGAAGATCAAGGCGCGGCTGCCGCGCGGCCTCGCGGACCGCGGCCCGGCGGAGCTTTCGGCGACGCGTGCGATGATCGAGAAGATCCGCGCGGTCTATGAGCTTTACGGCTTCGAGGCGGTCGAGACGCCGGCGATCGAATACACCGAGACGCTCGGCAAGTTCCTGCCCGACACCGACCGGCCGAACGAAGGCGTGTTCTCGTTTCAGGACGACGACGAGCAGTGGCTCTCCTTGCGCTATGACCTGACCGCGCCTTTGGCGCGCTATGTCGCGGAAAATTTCGAGACGCTGCCCAAGCCCTATCGCTCGTATCGCTTCGGCTGGGTGTTTCGTAACGAAAAGCCCGGCCCCGGCCGCTTCCGCCAGTTCATGCAGTTCGACGCCGATACGGTTGGCGCGGCTTCGCCCGCCGCCGACGCCGAGATGTGCATGATGGCTGCGGATACGATGGAAGCTCTTGGGATCAAGCGCGGCGATTACATCATCAAGGTGAATAACCGGAAGGTGCTTGATGGCGTAATGGATGCGGCGAGCGTGGAACCCGAACAGCGCCTCACCGTACTGCGCGCGATCGATAAGCTGGATCGACTTGGCCGCGAAGGCGTTGAGCTTTTGCTCGGCAAGGGCCGCAAGGACGAGA
>DATMGD010000043.1:0-45545 GCA_035555855.1 Xanthobacteraceae bacterium | reverse complement strand
GCATTTCGTCATCGACTACGCCCCCGGCAAATGGCTGCTGGAGTCGAAGTCGCTGAAACTTTACATGGCGAGTTTCCGCAATACCGGCGGCTTCCACGAGGATTGCACGCTCAAGATCGGCAAGCGGATTGCGAAAACGATTGAGCCGAAGTGGCTCCGCATCGGCGGCTACTGGTATCCGCGCGGCGGCATCCCCATCGATGTCTTCTGGCAAAAGGGCAAGCTGCCCGCGGGCCTTTGGGCACCCGATCAGGGCGTATCGCCTTATCGCGGTCGTGGCTGACGCAGGAATTGCTTCAGGTGCGCTTGGCCAGAAGGAGCGCGCTCGCTATTCCAACCAGCATCATCGCGCCGGCGCTGATCGAGAGCGTCGTCAGCTTGCCGTAGTGTTCGACGCCGAAACCATAGGCGATCGGCCCCGCAGTCTGGCCAAGGAAGAAGAAGCATGCATGCAGCGACAATGAGGTCGCTCGTGCTTCAGCCGAAAGCTCGCTGGCGAATACCTGCATGCAGCCGTGCAGCATGTAAAAACCAAATCCCAATACGACGAAGCTCGCGGTTTGCACCTGCCACGGCAGGCCGGCGCCGAGCAGGATCAATTGCATTCCTGCCAGTGCCGCGCCGCCGATCATCAGGCCGCGCATTCCGAGCCGCGGCAGCATACGCTCGATGCACACGGTATAGAGAAGACCGCCGATCGCGAAGCCGGCGATGACCGTGCCGGCGATCGAGAGCCGCGTCTCGCCGAGATCGAACAGAAAGGCGGCGACGAACGGCAACACGCCGAGCACGCAGCAGCCTTCGAAGAACACGACGAGATAGCAAATCTTGGTGCGCGGGTTGGCGAACAGCACGCGGTAGCCGTGCGCGAGAGTAGCCAGGCTCGCCGGGCTATCCGCCCTGTTTATCGCGCGGCCACGCAGCCCGAATGCGGCGGCGCTTGCTGCGCTGAGCGTCAGAATGCCGAGCAGCAACAGCACGCCGCGCCAGCCCATGATGTCGCCGATCGCACCGGCGAGCGCCGCCCCCAGAATATTGCCGATCATCGCACCGGCCAGGATTCGGCCCATTGCGACCTGACGCTGTGCGAGCGGTATAAAATCGCTGATGAGGCCGAGGGCGACCGGAAAAACACCGCCGGCGCCGATGCCGCACAGGATGCGCGTCGCGAGCAAAATCGGGAACGACGTAACGAACGCTCCGAGAATGCTGCCGATACCGAGCAGCGACAGGCACAGCACGATCAGCCGCGTCTTGCCGAACAGATCGGCAGCGGCGCCAATCATCGGCTGCACGATGGCGAAGGTGAAGGCGAGCCCGGCCGAAAGACCTGCTGCCTGCGCGGTGGATACCGCGAGATCGCTGGCGATATGCGGCAGCACGGGATCGACAGCGCGCACCGAAAGATTGGCGGCGAACGTCGTCAGTGCGATCAGGTTCAGAATGACGGGCACCGCGGCTACCGTTTCTCGCACGCCCGGTCGGCACGGCTCCGGCTCGCCGGAGCCGTCTTATTGCTTGCGGGCATTCAGGGCGCCTTGCTGGAAACGGGGATTGCCTTGGCCAGTTTATCGAAAGTCATCAGCATGCGAGCGAGTGCTTCAAAACTCCGCAGCGGCACCATGTTGGGGCCGTCGGACGGCGCGTTGTCGGGGTCGGGATGCGTCTCGATGAATACACCGGCAACGCCGACTGCAACAGCGGCGCGTGCCAGCACCGGCACGAATTCGCGCTCGCCGCCCGATGATGTGCCATTGCCGCCAGGCTGCTGCACCGAATGCGTCGCATCAAAGATCACCGGCGCGCCGGTAGTGCGCGCAAGGATCGGCAGCGCGCGCATGTCGGAGACGAGCGTGTTGTAGCCGAACGAAGCGCCGCGCTCGGTGACGAGCACGTTGCGGTTGCCCGCGCCGGTCAGTTTCGTGACGACATTCTTCATGTCCCACGGCGCGAGAAACTGGCCCTTCTTGACGTTGACGACGCAGCCCGTTTTGGCGGCAGCAAGCAGCAAATCCGTCTGGCGGCAAAGGAAGGCCGGGATCTGCAGCACATCGACAACGCCGCTCAGCTGCGCGCACTGCTCGGCTTCATGCACGTCGGTCAGCGTCGGCAGGCCGGTCTTCGCGGTGATCTCCCTGAAGATCGGGATGGCCCTTTCGATGCCGATGCCGCGCGCCGCCTTCGCGCTGGTGCGGTTCGCCTTGTCGAACGAAGTTTTGTAGATCAAGCCGATTTTCAGTTTCTTCGCGATCTTCGCAAGCGTGCTCGCGACTTCCAGCGCGTGCTCGCGGCTTTCCATCTGGCATGGCCCGGCGATGAACGAGAGCGGCAGATCATTGCCGAATTTCACCTTGCCGACGCTGACACGGGATTTCGCGGCTGGCGCGGTTTCCTGCGGCATGAAATGCGAGGCGTCGATCGCGCCATTCGTGATCGACTTCAATTTGGCGATCAGCTTGAGCGAGGGGTTGGTCTTGCCGCTTTCGATCTGCGACAGATGCGAGACGGCGCATCCGGCCGCTTTGGCCAGATCGTTGAGGGTCTGTTTGTGGCTTTTGCGCCAGCGTGCAAGCGGGTGGTTTTCCATGCGATCTTCTAAACCGGCCCGGATATTCGTTCAAAGTGAAATTTCATTTTCAGTGAATATCTGTTGAAAACCACGGATTAGCGCGCTTCCACGGCGATGACCGTTCCGAGCGCATCCACGACGACGCGGTTGTGTATGTCTCTAGGCTTGAAACCCTGCCGCTGCCACAGGGCACGAGTCGCGGCCATATCCTTGGCTTGCAGTACCATCGCCGCGAAGCGCAGACCCTCATCGCGCGGCGGCTCAACGCCGAAAGCATCGCGAAAGGCGCGCGGGTCGTAAACTAGAATTTCGCCCTGCCCCGCCTCGATACGTAGCCCGAGTGACGAAGCATGCAGATCGCGCACGCCGGCGAATGCCTGAAAGAAAACGTGGTGATCGGTCGGGTTCTCGGCGACGAAAACCGCCGCGCCGATCGCCTTCGTCTCATTTGCATGGCGTTGCAATTCGGGAAACCAGATTTCGCTCCGCGTTTTTTGCTGACATGTGAAAAAGCCGGCATGTCTCGATTGCGCATCGCGCGCGAAGGCCAGCGAAAACGACACCTCCGTCTCGCTACCGTCAGGGCGCAACGCCTTGCGCGAAAAATCCATCACCGGGAAATTGCCAAATCCCGCTTTGTCGAACGCTGCTTTCTCGGCCCGCGGATCGCTCGATTGCAACACGAGGAACGATAGCCCCTCGCCGCACTCGGTCAGAAAGTCGCGATTGAAATTGCCGAACGAATAAGTGCCGGCCGGCACCTGCGGCAATTTATCGGGCTCGGGGATCGCCAGCAGCTCGATATAGCTCTGCGCAAACTGCACGAGCCGGTTACGCGTGCCCCACGGGTGCACATTTTCGGCGCCGACGATGAACCCGAGCCGCTCATAGCTTTCGCGGGCGGCATCAAGGTCGCGCACGACATGGACAAGATGATCGATTCCGCGTGTCATGCTTCCTTCTAGCGGAAAATTCATTCGCTTTCCGCCCCGTTCGCTCCTATGAAAGCGAGGCTTTGCAAGGAGGCTGTCATGGATTTGGGTATTGCGGGAAAAAAGGCCATCGTTTGCGCATCGAGCAAAGGGCTCGGCTTCGGCTGCGCCATGGCGCTGGCGGAAGCCAAGGTCGATGTTGTCATCAACGGCCGCGACGAGAAGGCGCTTGCCGAAGCAGCAGCCAAAATCGCCAAGGCAACCGGCGTGAAGGTCACGCCCGTCGCTGCCGATCTCGCAACGCCTGAAGGCCAGAAGGCGCTTCTCGCCGCCTGCCCCGATCCCGATATTCTCGTGAACAACAACGGCGGCCCGCCGCACCGCGACTTCCGCGAACTCGATCGCCAGAAGATCATCGACGGCGTCATCGCCAACATGGTCGTCGGCATCGAGCTTATTCAGAAGGTGATCGACCCGATGATGGCGAAGAAATTCGGCCGCATCGTCAACATCACCTCGGGCTCGGTGAAGGCGCCGATCCCCGGCCTCGATCTTTCATCCGGTGCGCGTGCCGGCCTCACGGCGTTCCTCGCCGGTGTTGCCCGCACGGTGGCGGCGTCGAACGTGACGATCAACAATCTGCTGCCCGGGCCGTTCGACACCGATCGCCTGCGCGCCGGCATCGCGGCGAATGCAAAGCGGCAGAACATCAACATCGAAGACGCAACGCGCGCGCGCATGAATGGCGTTCCCGCCAAGCGTTTCGGCACGCCGGAGGAATTTGGTGCCGCCTGCGCTTTCCTGTGCTCGTCGCAGGCAGGCTTCATCACCGGCCAGAACCTGTTGCTCGACGGCGGCGCATTCCCCGCGGCGTTCTAGGAGGCGAGCCATGATGAATGTGCGCATCCTCGGCAGCGTTCTCGTGATCGTTGCCGTGCTGGTTTTCTATTTATTTTATACCGAGACCGGAAGGCTGCTCGTAACGGCGGCGGGGTTTGGCGGCCTGCTGCGCTAGTTAAACCAGCCGGCTCCGCTCGACGGCAGCACCCACGAACGACGCGAACAGCGGATGCGGCTCGAACGGCCGCGATTTCAGTTCGGGGTGAAACTGCACGCCGACGAACCACGGATGATCCGGATACTCGATCGTTTCGGGCAGCAGCCCGTCGGGCGACATGCCTGAAAACAGCATGCCCTTGGCTTCCAGCTTATCCTTGTAGTGCGCGTTCACTTCGTAGCGATGGCGATGGCGCTCGGAAATATCGGTTGTGCCGTAAATCTCCGCGATCCGGCTGCCCTTGACGAGATGAGCCGGGAACGCCCCGAGCCGCATCGTGCCGCCGAGGTTTCCGCCTTGCTGGCGGCGCTGCAATTCATTGCCCTGCATCCACTCCGTGAGCAGGCCGACGAGCGGCTCCTTCGTCGGGCCGAATTCGGTGGAGTTGGCGTCAGCGATGCCCGCAAGATTGCGCGCGCCTTCGATGACGGCCATCTGCATGCCGAAGCAAATACCGAAATACGGAACCTTGCGCTCGCGCGCGAAGCGCGCCGCTCTGATTTTGCCTTCAGCACCGCGCTGGCCGAAGCCGCCCGGCACCAGAATGCCGTTCACATGCTCGAGAAACGGCGCGGGATCCTCGCGCTCGAAAATTTCGGATTCGATCCAGTCCAGTTTGACCTTCACTTTGTTGGCGATGCCGCCATGAGCAAGCGCCTCGATCAGCGATTTATAGGCATCCTTCATGCCGGTGTATTTGCCGACGATCGCGATCGTCACATCCCCTTCCGGATTGCGGACGCGCTCTTCGATACGCTGCCACCGCGATAAATCCGGCTGAGGCGCATCGAGATGGAAAGCCGCAAGAACTTCATCATCGAGCCCCGCCGCATGATAGTTCGACGGCACCGCGTAGATGTTGTCGACATCGCGCGCCTCGATGACGGCGCTTTCGCGCACGTTGCAGAACAGGCCGAGCTTCCTGCGCTCCTCGCGCGGAATTTCGCGGTCGGTACGGCACAGCAGAATATCCGGCTGAATGCCGATCGAGCGCAGCTCCTTCACCGAATGCTGCGTCGGCTTGGTCTTCAATTCGCCCGCACTCGGAATGAACGGCAGGAGCGTGAGGTGAATATAAACCGCATGGCCGCGCGGCAACTGGATGCCGAGCTGGCGAATGGCTTCGAAGAACGGCAGCCCCTCGATATCGCCGACCGTGCCGCCGATCTCGACGAGCACGAAATCGTAGCCGTCATTGCCGTCGAGCACGAAATCCTTGATGGCATTGGTGACGTGCGGAATGACCTGAATGGTCGCGCCGAGGTAATCGCCGCGCCGTTCCTTGGCGAGGATTTCCTGATAGATGCGGCCGGTCGTGATGTTGTCCTGCTTGGTCGCGGGCCGCCCGGTGAAACGCTCATAGTGGCCGAGATCGAGATCGGTCTCCGCACCGTCGTCGGTGACGAAGACTTCGCCGTGCTGATACGGCGACATCGTGCCGGGATCGACGTTGATATAGGGGTCGAGTTTCCTGAGCCGGACCTTGTAGCCGCGCGCCTGCAAAAGCGCGCCGAGCGCCGCCGAAGCGAGACCTTTGCCGAGGGAGGAAACCACGCCGCCGGTGATGAAAATATACCGCGCCATGGGACCTACGCCTTAGCCGCTTGCGCCGACTTTGGCGAGAGCTTTTCGGCGTTATCCTGTGTTGCGTTTTCTGCACGCCGCGGCTCGATGCCGGGCGCGTCTCCCTGCTCCAGCCGATAGCGGATGTAATCCGCGGCGCCACGGAACTCGCGCTCGATCCGTTGCAGGACCGTGGGCGAAGGCGGCTTGCCTTGCGTATAGGTGGTGGCGAGCCACAATTTCCATGCTTCTGTGCGGCCATCGACGATCATCGAGCCGTAATAGGCGCCGCGGCCGATCTCGTAGCCGATCACCGCCTCATTCGCTTCCTTGCTGCCGGCCTTGCGGCCGTGGTGGTGAAAGACCTTGACGATTGGCGTGAACACACCGGTGAAGCCCGCGAGCGAACAGCGCGTGGCGAATTCGATGTCTTCGCATGGGAATGGCGTGCCCGAACCCATGTCGTCGCGGAACTTGCCGGCCTTCTCGAACACCTCGCGCAGGAAAAAGATGTTGGCGCCCTGGAAGGTGCCGGTCGGCAGCACCGTGCCGGGCTTGATGATCGTCGGCTTGGAGACCCAGGCAACGGCGATCCGGCCGTCGTCGTCATCGTCATAGAGCAGGATCTGTCCCATGCCGTAGTGGAACTGTCGCGGCTCGGCGAACAGCGTGTGCAGCGCCTGATAGTAATTCTCGTCGAGGTAGCAATCGTCGTCGGTGAAAGCGATGAGGTCACCCTTCGCGGCGTCAATTCCGGCATTGCGCGCGCGGCCAAGCCCCTTGCCCGCCTTTACGATGCGCGTCTTCGGATAAACGGCGGCGAATTCCTCCATCACCTTCACGGTGTCGTCGGTGGAATCGCTGTCGACCAGGATCAGTTCGATCTGCTGCGACTTCATCTGCGCGAGATTGAATGTCTTGAACGTCGTGCGCAGTTGGGCGGCGCGGTTGCGCGTGCAAATGATGTGGGAAATTTTCATGAGGCCATGCCGCCGTTCTTCAGGATTTCCTGCGTCATGGGACTCAAGCTCTAGACCTCACAGGCTGATTCGACGAGCCGGAAATCCACCCTCCACACCCCAAAAGAACTGCAAAAAAGAAGGGCCGGTTGCCCGGCCCTTTTCATCTGATTGCAGCAATCTTACTTCGATTGCGGCACCTGCGGTCCGCTCGGCGCGGCCGGTTGCTGATCTTTCAGCTGGTCCAGAATGCTCTTGCCGGAATCCTGCGCGGCCCCCGGTGCGCTCTGCGTGGCAGGCGTGCTGCCGCCGCGGAAAATCGAGCCCGGACGACCGGTTCCGGCGATGATCGACAGCAACAGGCTGGTGACGAAGAAGATGCCGGCCAGAATGGCCGTCGCCTTGGTGAGCACGTTGCCGCTACCACGGCTGGTCATGAAGCCGCCGCCACCGCCCATCCCGAGCGCGCCGCCCTCCGACTTCTGGAGCAGCACGACAGTGATCAGGGCAAGCACGACGAGAATATGGATGACGATCAGAACGGTTTGCATGGTTTTCTCACGGATTGGGCGGTCCCATACACGATCAGAACCGGTCTGACCACCCAAACCCTGTATGGGCCGTAAAAGCGATGATTTCAGGCCGGCGGCTGAAACAGGATCACGAACGGTGCTCGCAACTAGAGCTAATCTAGTTTCTTAGCTAGCGGCAGTTCATGTTAAAGTTGAGAACGCTGATTTCAGGCATAAGCACCAGCAATACCGAGAAAATCATTCGCTTTAAGGCTCGCTCCACCGACCAGCGCGCCATCCACATCTTTGGCTTTAAGAAGTGTCCCGGCATTTTCGGGTTTGACCGAGCCGCCATAGAGAATCCGGATCGCCGCCGCAGCCTGGCCCCCAAACCGCTCCGTCAGAACCTGCCGGATCGAGCCATGAACCTCGGCGATATCGGCCACGGTCGGCGTCTTGCCCGTCCCGATCGCCCAGACCGGCTCATAGGCGATCACTACCCGCCTGCCATCAGCGCCATCGGGCACCGAGCCGTTGATCTGCCGGCCGACCAGCTCAAGGGTCTTTCCTGCCTCCCGGTCGACCAGGGTCTCACCGACGCAGATAACGGCCATGAGACCTGCCCTGTGCGCCGCCTCTGCCTTCGCCCGAACGAGAGCGTCATTCTCGCCATGATCGGCACGGCGTTCCGAATGACCGACAATGACAGCGGCCGCGCCGCAATCTTTAAGCATCTCGGCCGAGATATCGCCGGTATGGGCGCCCGAGGCTTTCGGATGGCAGTCCTGCCCGCCGATCAGCACCTTCGATCCTGCCGCGGCCGCGGCAAGCTTGCCGATCAGGGTGAACGGCGGGCAGACCAGAAGATCGGTTTTGGCGGCAAGCGCCGCGCTGTAGCCCTTAATCATTGCCTCGAATTCACCCATCGAGGTCGAAAGGCCGTTCATCTTCCAGTTTCCCGCCACCATCGGACGCCGCATGAGGGTTTTCGCCTGTTTTCAGTTGGTTTTTCCTGCGCTTGCGGGTAGCAAACCCGTCGAACGTGCGCAAACGCTTGCTGTTGCCGCGTTGCCGGGATAACTCCCGGTCCCTATGATCTTGCCTCGCCCTCCTCACATCGCCGAGACGCCGTAAATGCTTGATGTATTTCGCCGAAATTCCCAAGGCTGGTTAGCCAAGATCCTGATGCTGTTTCTCGGCTTGTCCTTCATGGTGTGGGGCATCGCTGACGTGTTCCGCAATATCGGCGGGAGCAATTCAGCGGCCGAAGTCGGCAGCGTCAAGTTCTCGCAGGAAGATTTCCGGCGCGCCTACTCGGAGCGCATGCAGCAGATCGGCCGCCAGATCGGACGCGGCATCACGCCCGAACAGGCGCGCGCTTTCGGTATCGATCGGCAGGTTCTGACCGAACTGCTGAGCGAAGCTGCGCTCGACCAGAAAGTAAAAAGCCTTGGCCTGAACATCAGCGACGAAGCGCTTGCCCGCGTCATCGAGAAGTCACCGCAGTTCGCCGGCCCCGGCGGCTTCAGCCACGAATATTTCCTGACGGTCCTGCGCTCCAACGGCATGACCGAAGCGCAATACGTCGCCAATCAGCGCCGCGATATATTGCGGCGAGAACTCGGCCAGGCGCTCCTCGGTTATGCCAACGCGCCGAAGGTCATGGCGGATGCGCTGCGCCGTTATCAGAGCGAGGAACGAACGATCGAGTTCGTGACGCTGAAGCCCGGTGATGTCGGCGCCCTGCCCACGCCAACCCCCGAGCAGCTCAAGGCCTACTACGAAGAAAACAAGGCGCTCTTTCGCGCGCCCGAATACCGCAAGCTCCAGCTGATCGTCATGACCCCGGAGACTGTCGCAGCCGGCATCGACATGCCCGAAGCCGAGCTTCGCAATATCTACGAGAGCCAGAAGGATCGCTACGGCACGCCGGAAAAGCGCGAGGTCGAGCAGATCGTTTTCGACAAGCCCGAGGACGCCGCCGCTGCCGCCGCCAAGCTTGCATCGGGCACTTCGTTCGAGGCGCTCGCGGCGGAACGCAAGCTGACGGCCAAGGACATTTCGCTCGGCACCGTGAGCAAGCGCGAAATTCTCGATCCCGCCGTGGCTGACGCCGCCTTCGCTCTGCCGGTCAATCAGGTCAGCGCGCCGGTCAACGGCCGCTTCGGCACGGTTCTCCTGCTCGTGAAGAAGATCGAGCCCTCGAGCCAGCAGCCGTTCGTCGCCGTCATGGAGACGATCAAGAAGCAGGCACTCCTCGAGCGCGCGCGCCGCGAAATCCTCGATCTGCACGACAAAGTCGAGGACGAGCGCGCCGGCGGCGCATCGGTGCCGGAAGCCGCCGCCAAGCTCAAGCTGAAATTCGACACCATCGACGCTGTCGACCGCAGCGGCCGCAAACCCGACGGCAGCAAGATCGACGGCCTCGCCGGGAGCCCCGATGTGCTCGAACCCGCCTTCAAGGCGCCGACGGGCACCGATAACGATACGATCGAACTGCGCAACCAGGCCGGCTATGTCTGGTACGACGTCGTGTCGGCCACGCCCTCGCGTGAACGCACCTACGACGAAGTAAAAGACCAGGTCGAAACGCGCTGGAAGAATGAAGAGGCCGGCAAAAAGCTCGCGGCGCTTGCTGACAGCATCCGCACCAAGCTCGATTCCGGCCAAACCTTCGCACAGGCCGCGCCCGGCCTTACCGTATCGCGTCGTGAAAAGCTCACCCGCGGCAAGACCGCCGAAGGCTTCGACGCAACGATGATCGCCAAGATTTTCGACACGCCCGAAGGCAAGAACGGCGTTCTCGAAGCGCCCGATGGCGTGAACCGCATCGTCTATCGCGTCGCCTCCGCCACCGTTCCGATCGCGTCGTTCGATGCCGCCAATGCCGACTCGGCGCTGGCGCGCGGTGTGCAAGATGACCTTTTGGCCGAATACATTCAGACCCTTCAGGACGAACTCGGCGTGAAGGTGAACGAAGCGATGATCCGTTCCGTCACCGGCGCCGACAGAAACTGAGCTTATGGAAATATCGCCCGACGTCTCGGCTTTTACGTCACGCTACGACGCGGGTGCGGCACAGCTCGTCTCGACGACGTTGGTGGGCGATCTCGAAACGCCGGTTTCGGCGTTTCTCAAAATCGCCGGCAGGCCCAATACATTTTTGTTTGAGTCGGTTGAAGGCGGCGCCGTCCGCGGGCGTTATTCGATCATCGGGCTCGACCCCGACATCATCTGGCGCACCAACGGCACGCAGGCCGAAATCAACCGCAACGCTCTGAACGATCCGAAAGCATTTCAGCCTTGCGGCGCGCCGCCGCTCGAAGCACTGCGCGCGCTTGTCGCGGAATCGAAGCTCGACGTGCCGCACAACCTGCCGCCGATGGCGGCCGGCGTCTTCGGCTATCTCGGCTACGACATGGTGCGGCTGATGGAGAAGCTGCCCGCGCCGAACCCGGACCCGCTCGGCAATCCCGATGCCATCCTGATCCGTCCGACCGTCATCGTCATTTTCGATGCCGTGAAGGACATGATCATGGTCATCACGCCGGTGCGGCCGGAGAAAAACGTCCCGGCAAAAGCCGCGCACGCGCGCGCCATCGAACGACTGTCCGCCGTCGTCGATGCGCTGGAAAAGCCGTTGCCAAGTCAGGAAGCGGCACCCGACTTCGACCCGTTGAAGATCGCGACAACTTCCAACACCTCGCCAGCCGAATATGAGGAGATGGTGCGCAAGGCGAAGGAATACATCCTCGCGGGCGACATCTTCCAGGTCGTGCTGTCGCAGCGCTTCGAGGCGCCATTTCCGCTGCCGCCGTTTTCACTCTATCGCGCGCTTCGCCGCACCAACCCTGCGCCCTATCTCTATTTTCTCAACTTCGAGGGTTTTTCGGTCGCGGGCTCAAGCCCGGAAATCCTCGTCACGCTGCGCGACCAAAAGGTCACCGTTCGGCCGATCGCCGGCACGCGCCCGCGCGGTGCGACCCCGCACGAGGACAAGGCCCTCGAAGAAGAACTCCTCGCCGATCCGAAAGAATGCGCGGAGCACCTGATGCTGCTCGACCTTGGCCGCAACGATGTCGGCCGGGTGTCCGAAGTCGGCACCGTAAAGGTCACCGATCGTTTCTTTATCGAGCGCTACAGCCACGTCATGCACATCGTCTCGAACGTCGAAGGCAAGCTCGACGCGAAGCGGCACGACGCGCTCTCGGCGCTGATCGCGGGCTTTCCGGCGGGCACTGTTTCCGGCGCGCCCAAAATTCGTGCAATGCAAATCATCGACGAGATGGAAAAGGAAAAGCGCGGCGTCTATTCCGGCTGCGTCGGCTACTTCTCGGCGAATGGCGACATGGACACCTGCATCGTGTTGCGCACGGCACTCATCAAGGACGGCAAGATGTACGTCCAGGCCGGTGCCGGTATCGTCGCCGACTCAAATCCGCAATCCGAGCAGCAGGAATGCGTGAACAAGGCCAAGGCGCTTTTCCACGCCGCCGAGGAAGCCCGCCGCTTCGCCAGCGCCGCCAAACGCGGGCAATAGAGGTTAATTCAGTCAACTTGACGCAGGCGCTCCGGCGCGTCACCTATCCAGCCTGAAGGATAGCCGCCATGCCGAAAGTCGCCCTCGTCGATAACTACGACAGCTTCACCTGGAACCTCGTCCATGCCCTCGGCATGCTCGGGGCCGAGGTCGAGGTGCACAGGAACGACGAGATTTCGGTCGAGGCGATCGAGAAGTCGAAGCCGGACGCGATCGTCATTTCGCCCGGCCCCTGCACGCCGAACGAAGCCGGCATTTCGCTCGATCTCGTGAAAAAGCTTGGGCAAACAACGCCCATCCTCGGCGTCTGCCTCGGTCACCAGACCATCGGTGCGGCCTATGGCGGCGATGTCGTGCGCGCCGGTCCCGTGCACGGCAAGCTCTCGAAGATCAAGCACGAAGGCAAAGGCGTTCTGCGCGGCATCAACGATAATTTTGAAGCCACACGCTACCACTCGCTCGTGGTGAAGCGCGATACGATGCCGAAGGATCTCGAAGTCACCGCCGAAACGTCCGACGGCCTCGTGATGGCACTCTCGCACAAGACGCACCCCGTTCATGGCGTGCAATTTCACCCTGAAAGCATCGCCTCCGAACACGGCCAGACGATCCTCAAGAATTTTCTCGATCTCGCGGCGGCCTGGAACGCCAAACACAAAAAATGATCTGAAATGGAACGCTTCCGCACCTTGATCGGCAAGGCCGCGACTGGCGCGTCGCTTTCGCGCGAGGAGTCGTCGCATGTTTTCGACATCATGATGTCGGGCGAAGCGACGCCTTCGCAGATGGGCGGCCTTCTGATGGCGTTGCGCGTCCGCGGCGAAACCGTCGACGAGATCGCGGGCGCGGTCGCGACGATGCGTTCCAAAATGCTCACTGTCGAAGCACCTGCGGACGCGATCGACGTCGTCGGCACCGGCGGCGACGGCGCGGGCTCTTACAACATTTCTACTTGTGCCGCGTTCATAGTTGCGGGCGCCGGTGTTCCGGTCGCCAAGCACGGCAATCGCGCGCTCTCCTCGAAGTCGGGCGCGGCCGATGTCCTGATGGCGCTCGGCATCAAGATCGATCTCGATCCTGCCGCCATTTCCCGCTGCATCAAGGAGGCCGGTATCGGCTTCATGTTTGCGCCCCAGCACCATCCGGCGATGAAGCATGTCGGCCCGACGCGCGTCGAGCTTGGCACCCGCACGATCTTCAATCTGCTCGGTCCCCTTTCCAATCCGGCGAATGTTCGCCGCCAGATGGTCGGCGTATACGCCAGGCAATGGATCGAGCCGGTCGCAGAAGTTCTCAAAACGCTCGGCTCCGAGCGCGCATGGGTTGTGCATGGCTCCGACGGCCTCGACGAGATCACGACGACGGGTGCGACCTCGGTCGCGGAGCTTGCGAACGGCAGCATCCGCACCTTCGAGGTCAAGCCCGAAGATGTCGGCATCAAACGCGCGAAACCTGAAGACCTCAAAGGCGGCGACGGCGCGCATAATGCGGTTGCACTCAAAGCCGTGCTCGAAGGCAAACCGGGCGCCTACCGCGATATCGCGCTGATGAATGCCGCGGCTTCCCTCGTCGTTGCGGGCAAGGCGAATACACTTGCGGACGGTGTCAAACTCGCCGCACAATCGATCGACAGCGGGGCCGCCAAGGCCCGGCTTGAAAAGCTTGTCACGGTTTCGAACGCATGAGCGACATTCTCAAGAAAATCGAAGCCTACAAGCGCGAAGAAATCGCCGCCGCCAAGAAGGCGCGGCCGCTTGCCGAGGTCGAAGCGGCTGCCGAAGCGGCCTCGCCGCCGCGCGGTTTTCTCGCGGCGCTCGAGGCCAAGATCGCGCGCGGCGACCCGGCATTGATTGCGGAGATCAAGAAGGCAAGCCCTTCGCGCGGCCTGATCCGCGCCGACTTCGATCCGCCGCTGCTCGCGCGCGAATACGCCGCCGGCGGTGCCACGTGTCTCTCGGTTCTCACCGACGCGCCGTCATTCCAGGGCGCTCCGGAGTTTCTGGTGGCCGCACGCGGCGCGACCGCGCTTCCTGTGCTGCGCAAGGATTTCCTGTTCGAGCCCTATCAGGTCGCGGAAAGCCGTGCGCTCGGCGCCGATTGCATTCTCATCATCATGGCCGCGGTCACCGATCAGGCCGCGCGCGAACTTTATAGCGCCGCCGTGCACTGGAACATGGATACGCTCGTCGAAGTGCACGACGAAGCCGAACTCGATCGCGCCCTCAAACTCGGTGTGAAGCTCATCGGCATCAATAACCGCAATCTCCGCACCTTCGAGACCACGCTGGAGACGACCGAGCGGCTCGCGCCGCGCGTGCCGAAAGGCCAATCAAAAGGTCATGTCGTGGTCAGCGAAAGCGGCATCTTCACGCCCGCCGACATCGAGCGCATGAACGCGGTCGGCGTCAGCGCGTTTCTGGTCGGCGAAAGCCTGATGCGGCAGCCTGACGTAACGCTCGCGACACGCACGCTGCTTCAGCGCGGCAACGGCAAGAAAAAGAAGAGCGCCTGAGAGATCATGTCCGAAAAAACGCTCACCCATCTCGGCAAGACCGGCGAAGCCCGGATGGTGGATGTTTCGGCAAAGCCTGCGACCGAGCGCGTTGCTGTCGCTGAAGGCAAGGTCATAATGACCTCGGCCACGCTCGATCTCGTGCTGTCGGGTGATGCCAAGAAAGGCGACGTGCTCGGCACCGCGCGCATCGCCGGCATTCAGGCCGCCAAACGCACGCACGAATTGATCCCGCTCTGCCATCCGCTGATGATCACCAAGGTCGAGGTTGCGCTCGAACCGGATCGTAAGCTTCCGGGCATTGTCGTGCGCGCGACCGTCAAGGTTACGGGACAAACCGGCGTCGAGATGGAGGCGCTGACCGCCGTATCTGTCGCATGCCTCACGATCTACGACATGGTCAAAGCCGCCGAGCGCGGCATGCGGATCGAAGGCGTCCGGCTTCTCGAAAAGTCCGGTGGCGCCTCCGGCAAGTGGCAGGTAGAAGGCTGACGTGGCCACGCCGTTGATCCCTGTCGAAGAAGCACTGCTCCGTGTCCTTGAGGGCGTGCAAACACTGCCGGCCGAAGAAGTTTTGATCGATGCTGCTCACGGGCGCATTCTGGCGGCGACGCTAGCCTCGCGCCGCACGCAGCCGCCTGCCGACCTCTCGGTGATGGACGGTTATGCCGTGCAAGCCGCCGACATCGCCACCCTGCCCGTGAAATTACGCATGATCGGCGAATCCGCTGCCGGACGGCCGTTCCACAGCGCGCTGAAAGCCGGCGAAGCGATCCGCATTTTCACCGGCGCGATCATTCCGCCTGGCAGCGATCAAGTGGTGCCGCAAGAAAATGTTACGCGCGACGGCGACAACGTCACGGTCAACTCTCCGCCCAAAACCAAATTCATTCGCCGTCAGGGCTTCGACTTCAAAGCCGGCCAGGTGATGCTGGAAGCCGGGCGCCGCCTGAACGCGCGCGACATCGGGCTAGCCGCCGCGATGGATCACGCTAGGCTGATGGTCGCGCGCAAGCCGCGCGTCGCGATCATCGCGACGGGTGACGAGTTGGTAGAGCCCGGCGGCGGCGACGCGCCCGACAAGATCGTCGCTTCCAATCCCGTGGCGCTTGCCGCGCTCATCCGCCAGGAAGGCGGCGAGCCGATCTCGCTCGGCATCTTCCCCGACAAGCTGGAGGCGATCTGCGGCGCCATTCGCTCGGCCCGCAATCTCGACATCGATCTATTGGTGACGATCGGCGGCGCGTCGGTCGGCGATTACGATCTTGTCGCGCCTTCCTTGAAGCAAGAAGGCTTCACGCTCGCCTTTCACAAGATGGCGATGCGCCCTGGGCGGCCGATGATGCTCGGCTTCGCCGACAAACTTCGGGTCATCGGTCTGCCGGGCAATCCGGTGTCGTCGTTCGTCTGCGCTTTTCTGTTTCTCGTGCCGCTCCTGCGCAAGCTGCAGGGCCGCAGCGATGTCATTCCGCAAACGGAACTCGCACAGCTTGGCCGTGCGCTCGATGCTAACGACCATCGCCAGGATTTCCTGCGCGCCAAATTCTCCCGCCACGCTGATGGCCGCCTGATCGCGACGCCGTTCAAGCTGCAGGACTCCTCGATGCAGGCGGTGCTTCACGCCGCGGACGGCCTGATCATCCGCTCGCCGCACGCGCCGGCCGCGCCCGAGGGCTCGCCCTGCGACGTCCTGCGCTTCAACGACTGATCATCGGGGTTTTTGCCGGGCATCGGGACTTTCATCCGGACTTTCAGCCGTTAACCCGATGGAAGCCGACTCGCCTTCCATTGGGTCAGGGATGGGATTGGCCCCTAGCCCTTGCGGAACACAACCAGAACAGTTACAAGTGTTCGCGATTTGTTTCATTCGATTCCGGTGACCCGATGCTGACGCAGAAACAGTACGAACTCCTGAAGTTTATCCATGAGCGCCTCAAGGAGGCCGGGGTCCCCCCATCCTTCGAAGAGATGAAGGAGGCGCTCGATCTGCGCTCCAAATCGGGCATTCACCGGCTGATTACGGCCCTTGAGGAGCGCGGCTTCATCCGCCGCCTCCCCAACCGCGCCCGCGCCCTGGAAGTCGTCCGGCTGCCCGAGACGGTCGCACCGGGACTTGGTGCCCGCAAAGGTTTCTCGCCCAACGTCATCGAGGGCAGCCTGGGCCGGGTTGTTCGGACAGCCTCGGAAGACGAAGGCGGCAAGCCGGTCGCCATCCCCGTCATGGGCCGCATTGCCGCCGGCACCCCGATCGCCGCAATCCAGAACCGCAGCCACACCATTCATGTGCCGCCGGAAATCCTGTCGTCCGGCGAGCATTACGCGCTTGAAGTGCGCGGTGACTCAATGATTGAGGCCGGCATTCTCGAGGGCGACATTGCGCTGATCCGCAAGAGCAACAACGCCGACACCGGCGACATCGTCGTCGCTCTCGTCGATGACGAGGAAGCAACGCTCAAGCGGCTGCGCAAGAAAGGCGCGTCTATCGCTCTTGAAGCCGCAAACCCCGCTTATGAGACGCGCATCTTCGGTCCCGATCGCGTGCAGATACAAGGCAAGCTTGTCGGATTGTTCCGGCGCTACTGATCGTCCTCGCCCGTTTCCTCATCCGGCTCGGGCACGGGAATATCACCGGCGGGCGCGAGCGGCATCTCTGCGCTCTGTCTGATTTCATCTGCCTTCGCTCTGAAACGCACTAGGGCGTCAGGATCAGCAGGTTGTGCTCGGCCATACCAGGGGCGATCCGCATAAGGCGAGCGCACGGTCTCGATCTTCCACTCGCCGTTCACATGACGCAGCGAAACAGCGCCGGCCGTCGCCATTAATTTCCGATCGATACCAAGTGCGCGGCATGCAGCCGGAATATCCTTCGCGCTGATAACAAGTGCAGCATGGCTGCAGTCGTCGGCGAAGGCTTCCGGCCGGGACGCAACGGCAATCGTCGTGCCGTCTTTGAGGCGCACAATGCAACCGACATCATCACAAACGAATGCATCGGGGGAAACGTTGCGCGAGTTACGCGTATCGCCGTCCGAAGCAAGCCATGTCTCCGCAGAGATTCGCGCCTGTTTCGCGTTCAGGATCGAAAGCTTGCCGTCACTACTGCGCACCGCGACGGTGCGTGCCCCGGCGTCAATCATGACATCGGGTTTCGGCGACGTAACTGCGACTATAAACGCAGCGGCAAACAAGGGCACGCCCAGCCATTTCAATCGCGATACAGGTATAGCTAACAGCAATAGTCCGAGCGTCGCGAGGATAAGCGCCGTCACGCTGAATGCAGGGATTCTGCCCTCTGCGCCGGGCAACTCCGCCACCCAGCGCGCGATCGCGAGCATCACATCGATGCCCCAGCCCATCGCTTTCCACGCGAGCGCATCATAACCAAACGGGATCAAGACGACGCCTAATACCGCCATCGGCATAATGACAAAAGAAATCGCCGGCATCGCCAGCACGTTCGCAATTAGCCCGTAAGGCGCAAGCCGTTGGAAGTGAAACGCCGCATAGGGCGTCGTCGCGAGCCCCGCGAGGAGCGAAGTTAATGCGCCTGCGAGCAGCCATTTTCCGGCGCCTGTACTCAGGCGCCAAACCGCACCCCCTTCATTCGGTGGCGCTGACAAAATCCCCGGCGCGATCTGTTGATAAATACTGACCAACGCGAGTGTCGCTGCGAACGACATCTGAAAACCCGGGTTGAGCACTGCTTCCGGCGTCAACATCAACACGACAAACGCAGCGATAGCCAGCGTGCGTAACGTGATCGCAGGCCGGTCAAACATCACGCCAAAAAGCACGAGCGCGATCATGACGAACGAGCGAAGTGTCGGTGCATCCGCGCCTGCAAGCACCATATAAACAAACGCGCCGATGAGCGCTGCAAGCGCCGTCCATTTTTTGATAGGATAACGCAGCGCAAGTCCAGGGATCAGCGCCAATCCGCCACGGATGAATGCGAAGATCACGCCCGTCACGATCGCCATGTGCAATCCGGAAATCGAAAGTACGTGGTACAGTCCTGAAATGCGCATCGATTCATTTACGCTGGCTGAAATCTGATCGCGGATGCCAGTGATCAAGGCGATAGCAACTGCTCCTGCTTCGCCTGGGGTTGCCGTTAAAATGCGCGCGGCCAACGCCCGCCGCGCCTGCTCGATTATGCTGTAAATGCGGATCGGCAAAGGAGCCGCTTCAGGAGCAGGAACGGGCTTGGCACTTCCCAAGACGAACCCTGTCGCCCCCAGCCGCGCGAAGTAACCGCCGAGCGCATAGTCATAGCCGCCGGGACGCGTCGGTGCGAGCAAGGGCCGCATGCGGGCTTTCAGTTCGACGTGAGAGCCAACACCCGGCGCAGTACCTCGGCGAAGCGCGACCCGCACGCGCTGCGACAGCTGTTCTGTCCCGCGTCCGCTCGCGGATGTAATGCGCAGAACAATCCGATCCGAGCGATCCGTCGCATCGCGTGATTCTACGAAGCCGGTTAGCAGAACTGTCTGTGTCGCCCGTGTCAGCACGGGATGTGCAACCCAGTGCCCGCGCAACGATCCTATCGCAAAGCCAGCGGCAACCGCCACCAAGGCGAGTAACACAACGAAGGCAAGAGGCCGCGCGCGGCAGACAAACGCGATGCCTGCAAGCGTCGCAAAGATCAAACAAGCCGCCATCAGGGACGGTTCTTGCGGAGCAGCAAAGTAAAAAATGATCCCAACGCCGAGCAAAACTGGCAGCCACGGCGCAAGCCGTGCAGCGTCAGTTTCCGACCGGCATGCGTCCGAAATCGAGCGCCATCCGGCGGCGAGAATACTGCCGCCAGCAACCTCAGCCCAGCCGGCAACCTGCCCGCCTAAAACGGCCGCGCGTGACCGTGCCTGCGGCTTGTCGCTTTTATTCGCCATTCGGAGCCCCCGCCCTACTCGGCGCGAATTCCCTATGCTACATGGGCCGCGAAATCGTACCAAACCTCATTTATGATGACCGAACCCACATCGCCCATCGTCACCCGTTTTGCGCCTTCGCCGACCGGCTATCTGCACATCGGAGGCGCGCGCACAGCACTCTTTAATTGGCTTTATGCCCGCGGCCGCGGCGGCAAGATGCTGCTGCGGATAGAGGACACCGACCGCGCGCGTTCGACACCGGAAGCCATCGACGCGATCTTCGATGGTCTCAAGTGGCTTGGCCTTCATTGGGACGACGAGCCAATCTTCCAGTTTCAGCGTGCGGTACGTCACCGTGAAATCGCCGAGGCACTGCTCGCGGTCGGCCGGGCTTATCGTTGCTACGCATCGCAGGAAGAACTGCAGGAAATGCGTGAGACCGCTCGCAAGGAAGGCCGCCCGCCGCGCTACGATGGCCGCTGGCGCGATCGCGATCCGTCCGAAGCGCCAGCCGATCGCTCGCCGGTTATCCGCCTGAAGGCTCCGCAGGAAGGCGAAACCGTCATTGAGGATCTCGTACAGGGCCGCGTCACCTGGCAGAACAAAGATCTCGACGATCTCGTACTGCTCCGCTCTGATGGCACGCCGACCTATATGCTAAGCGTCGTCGTCGACGATCACGACATGGGCGTTACGCACATCATCCGCGGCGACGACCATCTCACCAACGGTGCGCGTCAGGCCCAGATTTACGAGGCGCTCGGCTGGCCGATCCCAAAAATGGCGCACATCCCGTTAATCCATGGGCCCGATGGTGCAAAGCTATCCAAGCGCCACGGCGCGCTTGGTGTCGAGGCTTATCGGGCCATGGGCTATCTGCCGGAGGCTATGCGCAACTACCTTGTGCGACTCGGCTGGAGTCATGGGGATCAGGAGATATTCTCGACCGAAGAATTGATCTCGCTGTTCGATCTCAACCGTGTCGGCCGCTCAGCCGCGCGTTTCGATTTCGCCAAGCTCGAAAACCTCAACGGGCTTTATATCCGCAACAGTTCGGACGAATATCTCGTCGACGCACTTGAAAAGTTTCTGCCGGAACTTCCAGACGGCGCCGACTTAGCGCCGCGTTTTTCCGTACTTCGCGCCCGCGTCCTCGCGATCATGCCAGGGCTAAAGGAGCGGGCGAAAACTCTGATTGAGCTTTTCGACGGCACGCGGTTTCTGTTTGCCGAGCGTCCGCTCCAGCTCGAGGAAAAAGCTAAAACGATTCTCAGTGATCAGGCGCGTGCCATTCTCGGCCGCGCCATTCCGATGCTCGAAGCAACAGAATGGAAATCGGTTCCACTTGACGCTGCCGTACGCCAGCTAGCCGAGCAGGAAAGCGTAAAGCTTGCCGCCGTTGCACAACCACTTCGTGCTGCGCTTACCGGAAAGTCGACATCCACGGGTATCTTCGATGTGCTTATTGCGCTCGGCAAGGATGAAAGCCTTGCACGTTTGCGCGATCAAGCCGGTAAGACCGTAGCGGCCTAGGAACCGGGGCTTTCAGAAAGCGTTTGTGACGAACCGGCGGCTTGCTACCGCGTTGCGAAAGGTCTACCAAATCCCAGTCGATGCGGCCTTTCCAGGCACCGGTCCAATCGGTGATCGGTCAGGCTCGGTCGTTCGCCCCACCAATACGGAGAAGATGTGATGGACGCGAAAACGGGCTCGAACACGAAAACCGCCAAACTCTCCGTCGGCGATCAATCCTGGTCGTTCAATGTCCAGGAAGGCACCATCGGCCCGGACGTCATCGATATCGCCAAGCTTTACGGCCAGTCGGGTATGTTCACCTACGACCCGGGCTTCACTTCGACGGCGAGCTGCGAATCCAAGATTACCTACATCGACGGTGACGAAGGCGTTCTCCTCTATCGCGGCTACCCGATCGAACAACTCGCCGAGCACGGCGACTTCATCGAAACCTGTTATCTTCTTCTATTCGGCGAACTGCCGACAGCTGCGCAGCGCGCAGATTTCCAGAAGCGCGTGACGAACCACACGATGGTTCATGAGCAGATGAGCCGCTTCTTCCAGGGCTTCCGCCGCGACGCGCACCCGATGTCGGTCATGGTCGGTTCGGTCGGCGCTCTTTCCGCCTTCTATCACGACTCCACGGATATCACCGATCCGCAGCAGCGCTTGATCGCATCGATCCGCATGATCGCAAAGCTGCCGACGATCGCTGCGATGGCCTACAAATATTCGGTCGGCCAGCCGTTCGTCTATCCAAAGAACGATCTCGACTATGCCGCGAATTTCCTGCGCATGTGCTTTGCCGTGCCGTGTGAAGAATTCAAAGGAAATCCGGTGCTGTCGCGCGCGATGGACCGCATCTTCATCCTGCACGCAGATCACGAACAGAATGCTTCGACCTCGACCGTCCGCCTTGCCGGGTCGTCGGGCGCCAATCCTTTCGCTTGCATCGCAGCCGGCTGTGCTTGCCTATGGGGTCCGGCGCATGGCGGCGCCAACGAGGCTGCGCTCAAGATGCTCGCTGAGATCGGCCACGTCGAACGCATCCCCGAATACATCAAGAAAGCTAAAGACAAAAACGATCCGTTCCGGCTGATGGGCTTCGGTCATCGTGTCTACAAGCACTACGATCCGCGCGCCAAGATCATGCAGAAGACCACTCATGAGGTCTTGAACGAGCTTGGCATCAAGGACGATCCGCTGCTCGACGTCGCGCTGGAGCTCGAGCGCATTGCGCTCAAGGACGAATACTTCATCGAAAAGAAACTTTATCCGAATATCGACTTCTATTCAGGCATCACCTTGAAGGCGATGGGCTTCCCGACCTCGATGTTCACCGTGCTGTTCGCGATCGCTCGCACCGTCGGCTGGATCGCCCAGTGGAAGGAAATGATCGAAGATCCGCAGCAGAAGATTGGCCGGCCACGCCAGCTCTATACAGGTGCCGCAAAACGCGATTATGTGCCGGCGTCGCGCCGCAAGTAACAAAATTAAATCGATAAAAAATGGCCGGATTTAAATCCGGCCATTTCTTTTTCAAAGTTCTTCCAAGAATAATTACTCTGCAGGAACCTGGCTTAGTGGCCGGTGAGCGCCTGCCCTCTTTGCGGCTTCGGCCCCGTCATAAGCCCACTCAACGAGCGCGCTGCCCCAGGTATAACCGCCGCCGAAGGCGGCGAAGACGAGCTTGTCGCCTTCCTTGAGCTGAGATTCGTACTCCCACAAGCATAACGGAATAGTCGCCGCGGTCGTGTTGCCGTACTTCTGCAAGGTGAACATCACCTTGTCGTGTGGAATGCCGACACGATCAGCAATCGCTTCTAGGATGCGCTTGTTCGCCTGATGCGGCACGAACCACTTAATCTCATCGAGATCGAGATTGTTGCGCGAAACGATCTCCCGTACGGACGCAGACATGCGCTCCGTTGCCGCGCGGAATACCGCCGGGCCGTTCAGATACAAGTAGTGCATCCGCTTTTCGATCGTGGCAGCGGTCGGCGGATTGGTACGGCTTCCGCCGGCAAGCTGATGAATGTGTTTCACACCGCTGCCATCGGAATGTAACTCAATGTCGCGTAGGCCGCGTCCGCTCTCGCTTGGCTCGAGCAGTACTGCCGCTGCCGCGTCGCCAAACAGAATGCAGGTCGTGCGGTCCTGAAAATCGATCATGCTCGACATCTTGTCGCCGCCGACCAGGATCGCTTTTTTCGCGCGGCCGGTCTCAATGTATTGCGAAGCGATATCGAGGCCATAAACGAAACCCGAGCAAGCCGCCTGCACATCGAAACTGCCGATATGGCGCATACCGAGCGCGTCGCAAATCAAATTGGCGGTCGATGGAATAATCATATCCGGAGTGATCGTCGCGCAGACAAGGACGTCGATCTCATCAGGGCTAGTACCGGTCTTCTCAAGAAGCCCCTTCACGGCTTCTATCGCCATGTGCGACGTACCCAGCCCTTCACCCTTCAGGATACGGCGCTCGTGAATGCCGGTACGCTCAACGATCCATTGATCGTTGGTGTCGACCATCGTCGACAATTCATCGTTGGTGAGGACATAATCCGGCAGATAACCATGAACGCCGGTAATGGCAGCACGCACCGGACCGCTCTTGTCGGGACGAAGCAACATTCGGATGGCTCTTTCGGAAACCCCGGAGATGCTTGTTTACAGGCTTTCGGCGGCCTTGGCTACGATAAATGCTGCACTGCGCTGATCAATTTTCGTTTGTTTTCATATACTTCCATCACGATTCGGGCAGCTTTTTCGCTCGCTGTTTCCGCTCCAGTGCCGAAGATTTCATCAAGGCGGCCGAATCCTTCGAGTTGGCGGCGCCGCTCCGGCGTATCGGAAAGCAGTGGTTCCATCGCAGCTGTGAGACTTTCAACATTTGCGTCGGTTTGAAGAAGCTCCGGCACAATGCGCTCGCCCAGGATGATGTTAGGGAGAATTGCCGACGTTGCTACTGCGAAACGCATGGCGATGAACTCTTCCCAGCGCGGGACGCGGTAAGCCGCGACCATCGGGACATGCGCGAGCGCAAGCTCGAGTGTCACTGTGCCAGATGCAGCAAGCGCCGCACGAGCGCGACGGAAAGCTGCATATTTTTCCACTTCAGTCGCCACGATACGCGGCTTGACCGGCCAGGTCGAAATCGCGGCTTCAATTCGTTTGAGTTGCGCCGGCAAGGTAGGAAGAATGAAATCGATTTCCCGCTTTTCGCGCATACGTTTAACCGTTTGTCCGAACAGCCAACCCAATTGTTCGATCTCCGAGCGGCGGCTCCCCGGAAGCACCGCGACAACTGGCGGATCCTCATTGCGGCGCCGCTCTTCATCTGCCGAGGGCCGCAGATCAGCTAACCGATCGAGCAGTGGATGACCTACATAAGTTGTTGGCGGACCTCCAAGACGTCGATGCACTTCAGGTTCGAACGGAAACAGTGCAAGGATGTGATCGACGAGCGGCCGTAGCTTCTTCGCGCGCCCTGGCCGCCACACCCACACTGTCGGCGACACATATTTCACGATTGCAAGATCCGGCAACGCCCGCCGCACGCGTTTTGCGACACGCTGATTGAAATCAGGGCTGTCGATCAGAACGAGAATGTCGGGCGGAGATTGGCGAATAGCGGCCACTGTTTCTCGAATGCGGCGAAGGATCAGGGGAAGTTTGCCGATCACCTGCCCGAACCCCATCGCGGTGATGTCTTCCATGGCGAACTGACTTGTCAGACCTTCACGGATCATTTCCGGCCCGCCGATGCCGCGAAAGCGAGCCTTGTCCGTCCGCTCCCGCAACCTCCTCATCAAGCTTGCGCCGAGTAGATCGCCGGACGTTTCTCCCGCGACGAGAAAAATATCGAGCGGCCGGCTCGCCGCACGGACTGTACTCACCGGGGCTGCTCCGCAGCGGCCTGGACGCCAAGCAGAAAAATTCCAGCCGCATCAGCGGCCCTGATCATCGCCGCGATATCCGGCACGATTGTGCCGCCTGCTTCAACTGCAATTCCACGCAGTCCCGCCTTCGCTGCCTGAGCCACGGTCTCAGTGCCGACGGCCGGCAGATCGATCCGGCGGTCCTGACCCGGTTTAGGTGCCTTCACCAATACACCTGCTTTCTCCGGTAATCGCAGCACGCCTTGCGCACGCATCTCGGCAAGGCGCGCCATCATGCCCGCAGTTCCTTCGGCACCTTCTATCGTCAATACCCGGCGCCCTGCGATGGCAGCCGCCTGCCCGACATCGAAAGGTCCGAGCGTGCGCAATAGGGAATGCCCGAACTGAATGTCGATCTCGTCATCCGCACTTGGGTGGTGCCGGCCCAGAACCCCCTCCGGCATCGTCATACCCGGCGCAACTTCCGCTACACTGACCATGTGGAGGCCATAGCCATGAACGAGATCCACTACACCTGAAAGCAAATGGTCGTCGCCGCCGCGGTAAAGTCTCGCAAGGCGCGGCATGATCCTTAGCGTCGTCCAATCCAGCCGAAAGTCCCTAAGACGGGGCCGATATACCGAACCGACGGCGACGACATCCCGTGCATGATGCTTGCGCAATAATGCAATCAGTTTTCCGAACGCGCCAAAATGCGTCCATTCATGCGGGTAGCGTTCGATCGCCGAATTGGCATAGCCATGAAAACCAACCAGCACGACTGGACGGCCCGTCTTCGCCACTGCGTCGGCGACTGCAAGCGGAAAATCGCCTGCGCCGCAGACAATCCCGAGCGGCCCGCGATCTTCATTCGCGGCGGGAGCGGAGGCATTCGCCGCCGCCGGCGTCATCAATCCTCGTCTCCGCCAGCACCCATATCGCGGGGCGTCGTTAAACGGCGCTTGCCGGCATCACGTACGAACTGGACCAGCTTCTGCACGTTGGCATCGTCCTTGAATTCAGCCGCAACTTTCTCGGCATTATCGCGTACGATACCGCCTGAAAACAGCATCCGATAGGCATGGCGTAACGCGTGGATTTGCGGGCGTGTAAGACCGCTGCGCTTGAGGCCAACGATATTAAGACCCGCGAGTTCGGCCCGCTGTCCGAGCGCGGCCGCGAATGGGATGACGTCGTGCACGACGCCAGAAAGCCCGCCGATGACGCAGCGCTCGCCGATCCGCACGAACTGGTGGACCGCAGCATAGCCGCCGACAAAGACAAAATCACCGACCGAACAATGCCCGCCGAGCGTGCCCCCATTTGCGAAGGTCACGCTATTTCCGACGATGCAATCATGCCCGACATGCGCATAGGCCATGAACATGCACCGGTCACCGACCACTGTTTCCATGTGTCCACCAGCGGTGCCGGTGTTCATCGTGACGGATTCGCGGATCACATTATCTGCGCCGATGATGAGGCGGCTCGCTTCGCCCTTGTAGTGCACCGATTGCGGCGGCGTTCCCAGCGACGCAAACGGATAGATCGTCGCGCGCGCGCCAATTTTGGTATGGCCCGAAATGCTGACATGCGACAGCAATTTGCTGCCCTCGCCGATTTCAACATTCGGCCCTACGATACAGAACGGGCCGACTTCAACATCAGCAGCCAGGCGCGCACCATCGGCGACGCGAGCAGTCGGATCGATTTTTGCCATGGTTTACTCGTCGACGATCATCGCGCCGACTTCGGCCTCACAGGCGAGTTCGCCTCTGATTTTCGCCTCGCCGCGGAACCACCACATCGTGCGCTTCTGCTTCAATTTTGTCATGTGATATTCGACGACATCGCCCGGCACGACAGGACGGCGGAATTTTGCTTTGTCGACGGTGAGAAATAATACGGACTTCGGCGGGTTGTCATAGCCACGTGTCAGCGTGCAGATCGCACCCGCCGTTTGCGCCATGCCTTCGATCAGAAGCACACCAGGCATCACCGGGCGCGCTGGAAAGTGGCCGGGAAAGAACGGCTCATTGACGGTAACATTCTTGATGCCAATGCATGAGTTATCGCCGTCGATCTCAATGATCCGATCGACCAGCAAAAACGGATAGCGATGCGGCAAGAGCCGAACGATATCCTGGATTTCGAGCGATGTCTGTGCCTGCGCCTGATCCATCTCGTTCACTTTGCGTTGTCGGGGCCGTTATTCTTTTGCGGCTTGTTTTCCGCTAATTTCTTGATGGCAGCAACTTGCCGCAAAAACTGGCGGATCGGTACTGCCGGAGCACCGCCCCAGACTTCACCCGCCGGCACGTCATGCATCACCCCGCTGCGGGCTGCAAGCTGCGCCCCGTCCCCAATCGTGACGTGGTCGACGAGCCCCGCATTGCCGCCCAGCACGACATAATCACCGAGCGTGCAGCTTCCAGAAATGCCGGTATGGGCAACAATCACGCAATGGCGTCCCACCGAGACATTGTGGGCGATCTGGACGAGGTTATCGATTTTGGTACCCTCGCCGATCATCGTATCGCGATGCGCACCGCGGTCGATCGCCGTTCCGGCACCGATCTCGACGTCGTCCTGAATGATCACACGACCGGTCTGCGGCACTTTGAGGTGACCGCCCTTGCCGCTGACATAGCCGAATCCATCCTGGCCGATGTGAACGCCCGGATGGATAACCACCCGGTCGCCAATCAACGCATACTGGATTGTCGAATTCGCGCCAATCACGCAGTTCCGGCCAATGCGAACATCAGCGCCGATAACAGCATTGGCGCCGATTAGCGTGCCGGCACCGATTTCCGCGCGCGGCCCGATGACCGCTCCGGGGTCGGCGATGACACCGTCTTCCAGGCGCGCATCCGGGTGAACGGATGCACCGGAAGCAATCCCCTTACCCCCGAACAAGCCTGCCGGTTTCAAGTCGTCCTGAAAGAGCGTGCGCGCCACTGTGACGTAGGCGCGATACGGCTCTTTGACGATCAGCAGCGCAAGCCGCTTCGGCGCATCCGCCGCTAGCTCAGCGCGCGTGAAACAGGCGCCAGCATCCGTTGCAGCAAATTCGTCACGAAATTTCGCATTGTCGAAAAAGGTGAGATCTTTTGGGCCTGCGAGATCGAGCGGCCCGACACCGGCTATCTTGCGGGTGAGCGCAGTTTCAGCGGGAACTTCCGCGCCGGTCAGCTTCGCGATGTCGCCCACCGTAAGCGGCGCGCGCGGATTGAAAAAACGCGGCTCAGTCATCGCTGCCTCGATCGCACCAATTGTGCGACCGCCAATCGTTAGATGACGCTAGAATTGCGTGCCGCCGGTGAAGCGGAAGAATTGGGTCTTGTCGTAAGACGCCTTCGTGATGGCCTGCGCGAAGTCGAAGCGGATCGGCCCGAACGGCGACGCCCAGATCAAGCTGACACCGGCCGACGAACGAATCTTGTTGTCGTCGGCGACGCAGATTGAGGACGGGCCGGTTGTCTTATTGGTTCCAGTCGGGCAATTGCCGTTATACGGGGTACCGAACTGGGTTAAATTGGTGTCCCCCTTATAACCCCATAGCGAGCCAGCATCCGCGAAGATCGCAGCCTTCAGGCCGAGATCCTTCGGCAGGAAGCTGAGCGGGAACTGCAGTTCGGCCGTCGCGCTCCAGTATTGCGAACCGCCAAGCGCGTCCTTGAA
Organism: Xanthobacteraceae bacterium; assembly: GCA_035555855.1. Classification (GTDB taxonomy): domain Bacteria; phylum Pseudomonadota; class Alphaproteobacteria; order Rhizobiales; family Xanthobacteraceae; genus Palsa-892. The sequence goes on along the minus strand of DATMGD010000043.1, from coordinate 16,944 downwards.
ATTCGAGCCGAGGTCACGCGGACCGATACCGGCCGGCTCGAAACCGCGAACCAATTCGGGGCCCTTGAAGAAACCGTCGAGAATGTTGAGCTGCTTGCCGCCGGTCGGCGTGATATAGCCCGCCGAACCCTTCAGCATGCCGACGACATCGCCCCACAACGGCTTGTAGGTACGCGCCTCGACCGAGCTGCGCAGATAATTCACGTCGCCGCCGATGCCCGCGAAGTCCTGCGAGAAGCTGACATAGTTGCCGAGCGTAGGGTCTTTGTTGTTGTCGAGCGAGTTCCAGGCGAGCGTGTATCCGACCGACGAGGTAAGGGTCGTACCCAGCGCCTGTTTGATGGCGCTCGAAACTTCAGCGGGATTACCTTCACCTAGACCCGGCCCGAGATAGTTAGGATCGGTATCGCAGTTTGCCGGGAAAATAACTCCGCCGGAGAGTGTGCGGCATCCGTCTTTGTATTTCTTCGCAACATCGAGTTCGCGCTGGAATAGCGAGTAGCGCAGGCCCAGCGAAGCTTCTTCATTGAGCGGCAGCGAAGCTTTCAGCGAGCCGCCGTAAGTCGAAACGCTATAGCTCTGGAAGTCGTTCGGCAGCTGCTGCTTGGCAAAGAGGTTGATGCCGCCGCCGACACGGTTGCCCAAGAGATACGGGTCGGAGAACGACAGTTCGACGCCGCGCTGATACTGGCCGTAGCCAACCGAGGCGCGGACATATTGGCCGCGGCCGAGGAAGTTGCGCTCGCCGATGGCGACTTCGCCCATCAGGCCTGCCGCGGTCGAGTACCCGCCCGAAATCGAGAATTCGCCCGTGAGGTTATCCTGCACGTTGACGTTCACGATGACGCGGTCCGGAGCCGAGCCCGGCTCGGTCGTGATCCTGACGTCCTTGAAGTAACCGAGGTTCTTCAGGCGGCGCTCTGCGCGATTGATCAGCGCGTGGTTGTACGGGTCGCCTTCAAAAACATCGAACTCGCGGCGAATGACGTAGTCGCGCGTACGCGTATTGCCGATGATGTTGATGCGCTCGATGTAAACGCGCGAACCCTGCTCGATCGTGTAGGCGATGTTGATCCGATGGGTCTCGAAATTGCGGTCGCCGCGCGGCCGCACCTGCGCGAAAGCATAGCCGCGCTTGGCGAGCTCCATCGTGATGTTTTCAATCGACTTCTCGACCATCTCGGCGTTGTAGACATCGCCCGGAGTCGTGCGAACAAACCCGCGCAATGTCGTGCTGTCGAGGTCGCGTACATTCGACACCAGGTCGACGGTACCGGTGCGATACTGCTGCCCCTCGTCGACGGTAATCGTGATGATAAACCCGCCGCGGCTGCGATCGAGATCGACATTGGCGGACACAATGCGGAAATCCGCATAGCCGTTCTTGAGATAGAAACGGCGCAGCGCTTCCTGGTCGGCGCCCACACGGTCCGGATCATAGACGTCGGTGTTCTTGATCCAGCTCAGCCAGGTCTTCTCCGTCGTCGACATGACGTCGCGCAACTTATAGTCGGAGAACGCCTTGTTGCCGACGAACACAATCTTGCTGATCGTTGTCTTGTCGCCTTCGTTGATCTCGAAGATCAGGTCGCTGCGGCCGTTGGAGCGCTCGATGATCTTCGGATCGACCCGGACATCGTAGCGGCCGCTGCGGCGATACACTTCGATGATCCGCTGAACGTCCGACTGCACCATGGCAGTGTTAAGCGGCCCGCGCGCTTTCGACTGAATCTCGCTGGCGAGCGTTTCGTCCTTGACCTTCTTGTTGCCTTCGAAGGCAACACGATTGAGAACGGTGTTTTCGACGACCGACACGACCAGACGGCCACCACCGGCCATGTTGATCTTCACGTCCTGGAACAGCCCGGTCGCATATAGCGCCTTCAGGCCATCGTCGATCTTGATCGGGTCAACTCGCTCGCCCGGGCGGATCTGCAGATAGCTGCGAATGGCATCGCTATCGACGCGCCGGTTACCTTGAACAACGATTGAACTGACGGTCTGGGCGCTCGCGACAGTCGCGGTAACGATCGAGTATGCGGTAACGCTAGCCGTTCCGGCGAAAGCCAGAGCCGCCAGGATCGCAAGTCTCCCCAAGACACGGACCATAATTTTCATGCGATACGCTACCTGCCGTCCCCACTTGGCGATGCTGCGCAAATAATACCCGCCGCTTCCGAATACCCCAGTACCCGGATTCGTATTACCCAGAAAACTTGTAAAGATTTCGCAAGCACTTGCAAGCTGCCCCCGCTCGTTTTTTCGGGATTTTCATGGCCAAAAACCCCAAAAACCGGCCCTATTCCGATCCCCGCGCCCGGATTCGCCGCCTTCCGCGCCCGGAGCATTTCATCCGCCCCGATTCCGAATAATTACGGATCCGGACGGCAAAATTTGGGTCGGAATTAGGCTGTGAACCGTGACAGGAGTTTATAGCGAGGCAAAGTGCAGCAGGTCGTTCCAGGTCGCGAAGACCATCAGCATGATCACCAGCGCGAGCCCGATCCGGAACCCCATTTCCTGTGCCTTTTCGCTCAGTGGGCGGCCGCGCAGGGCCTCATAGGCGTAGAACATGAGGTGCCCGCCATCCAGCATGGGAACCGGAAACAGGTTCAGGAGCCCGATCGATACCGACAGCACGGCCGTGAGGTGCATCAAGGCTGTAAAGCTGATCGACGCTACCTGCCCAGACACCTGAGCGATCCGCAGCGGACCACCAAGCTGATCGGCAGATTCGCGGCCGGCAAAAATGCCGCCGATATAGGCGAACGTCCTGTCCACCACGAACCAAGTTTCAGCCGCCCCCATGCTCAGCGCCGCGAGAGGGCCCACCCGTACCGGCGCCCCCATCTGCGCCGTGATGCCGAGCCGGCCGACACGCGTCACGTTACCGAAGCGATCCTTGTGTTCGTCCAGCGTCGGCGTCGCATTGAGAGCAACCTGTTTTCCGTCACGGTCGATCACGAACTCCAGCGTCTGGCCCGGGCTGATGCTGACGATGCGTTGCATGTCGGTGAAAGTCTCGACCTTCTTGCCGTCGATCATCAGCACCAGGTCACCGCTCTTCAGGCCGGCCTTGGCGGCGGCGCTTTCGGCGATGACCGTGTCGATGCGCGCGGGGCTCGCCTGCTTGCCGTAGAGCATGAAAATGCCGGCGAAGATCAGGATAGCGAGAATGAAATTGGCGATGGGCCCTGCGGCTACGATCGCCGCGCGCTGCGCCACCGGTTTGTAGAAAAACGATTGTTTGCGCTCGGCATCGCTCATGCGCGAGAGCGCCGTCTGGTCAGGCGTGCTCGCGGCACTGTCGTCCCCGTAAAAGCGCACATAGCCGCCAAGCGGGATTGCCGCAAAACGCCAGCGCGTGCCGTGACGATCGTAGAATCCGAACAGTTCCGGTCCGAAGCCGATGGAAAAGGCGTCGATTTTCACGCCACAGCGGCGCGCAACCCAGAAATGGCCGAGTTCGTGGAAGAACACCACGACGGTGAGCACAAACAGGAAAGGCAGCGCATAACCTAAAAACGAGCCGCCAAAAGACCCGACACTCGAGAGAACTTGCATTGCCGCATACCTTCCAAATCGTTACCTGCCTAGGATGCCTTTGCGGCAAATTGGGGCAAGAGGGTCCGGGCTATACTTCTGCCAATATGGTCAACGGCGACCGCCTGATCGGCCGAACCCGGCTCCGTTAAGCTTTCCGAGGCTGCCCGCTCCAAGGTCTCCCGGACAAGGCGTGGAATATCACTAAAACCGATCTGGCGGGCAAGAAACGCCTCGACGGCGATCTCATTGGCCGCATTTAGCACGGTCGGGGCCGCTCCGCCCGCTTCAAGCGCCTCGCAGGCAAGCTGAAGCGCCGGGAACCGGACCCGATCGGGTGCTTCAAAAGTGAGACTCGCTATTTTGGCTAAGTCGAGCCGGGGCGCCGCCCAGGCCGGCCGGGACGGCCAGCCCAGACAGCAGGCCAGCGGAATCCGCATGTCCGGCATCGACAAGGCAGCGAGCACCGCGCCATCTCGATATTCGACAAGCGCATGCACCACGGACTGTGGATGGATGACGACGTCGAATTTTTCCGGTGCGAGGCCAAACAAATGATGGGCCTCAATCAGCTCTAAGCCCTTGTTCATCAGCGTCGCGGAATCGATGGTGATCTTCGCACCCATCGACCAGGTTGGATGACGCAGCGCCTCTTCCGGCGTGATGCTCGAAAATGTCGCCGCCGGCCGCGTACGGAATGGCCCGCCGGAACCGGTGATCGTCACCTGCTCGACGGATTCTCTCGGTCCCGCCATCAACGCTTGGAAGATTGCATTGTGCTCGGAATCGACGGGCAGAACCGTTGCGCCACTCTCGTGTGCGGCACGCATGAACAGACTGCCGGCGGAAACCAGACACTCCTTGTTCGCAAGCGCCACGCAGCGATTTTTTGTCAGCGAAGCGAGCGTCGGCTCAAGACCGGCGGCGCCGGAAATCGCAGCGACGATGACATCTGTTGGTCGCCGTGCAGCTTCCAGCATGCCGTCGCGGCCGGCGGCGACAGCGATATGCGAGCCTTCGAGTTCGCGGCACAGATCGCTATAGCTGTTCTGCTCGGCTACCACGGCAAGCTGCGCGCCGGAAGCGCGCGCAAGCCGTGCCAATTCCTTCGCGTCGCGCTTCGCTGTCAACGCAACGACTTCGTAGCGTTCAGGATTCCGAGCGATGAGATCGAGCGCGCTTTTGCCAACCGATCCCGTGGCGCCGAGAACGCTGACGGAGACCTTTTGTCCCGACTCTCTTTTCACCATACGAGCAGCCCCTGTGCGGGCGCCTGCACCATCCGCATCGCGCCGAATAGAAGTGCAATCGCCGAGGCAGCGACTAGCGAGTCACAGCGGTCCATCACACCGCCGTGGCCCGGAATGATACGGCTTGAATCTTTCACAGCGAAATGGCGCTTGATCGCAGATTCCAGGAGATCGCCGAGCTGGGCGGCAACAACAATCAGCAAACCAACAGCGAGATGCATCGGGCTAAGGGTAACTCCTTCCGCCGCAAGCACCGCCAGTCCGGCAGCAATACCCGCAATTGTTCCCGTGATCGCGCCTGCCCAGGTTTTGCCGGGGCTCACTGCCGGCCAAAGTTTTGCGCCGCCGATCAACCGCCCGCCGAAGTAAGCGGCTGTGTCCGTCGCCCAGATCGACCCAAACAACCAGAAGATCGCAGCGCGCCCGAACGGCGAATTACGTAGCAGCACCATCGCCGCAAGAAAAATACCCGCATATGCAATGCCGGCGATAAGCCAGAGCGGCTTGAAGCGACTGATCGTCGTCCACTCCCATAAAATCAGGGCCGCGGCCACAAGCCATAGAAGAAAATAAAACGAGTCGCCAAACCATGTTGCGGCGAGCGCAAGCGCACCGAGGACGACCGAAGAACAAACTCGGAGATGTAATTCACTCACGATAGGCCTTTCACCCGCTGGCCTGAGCGGTTACTCCACCGAAGCGCCGCTCGCGGCGGCGATACTCGTCGATCGCCTGCTCGAGCGCGGCATGATCGAAGTCGGGCCAGTTGATGGGCAAAAAGACAAACTCCGCGTAAGCCGCCTGCCAAAGTAAAAAATTAGAAATGCGTTGCTCGCCGCTGGTCCGGATGACGAGATCTGGCGGCGGCAATCCTGCCGTATAAAGCCGAGCCTCAATCGAATCCTGATCGATCGTGTCGGGATCAAGTTTGCCCGCAGCAACTTCCTTTGCAAGCTCGCGTGCCGCGCGGGCGATTTCCTGCCGGCCACCGTAGTTGAACGCGACGACCAGCGTCGTGCGTTCGTTATCTTTGGTCAGATCCTCTGCTTCGCGCAGCAATGCGAGGACTTCGCTATCAAGCCCTGCCCGCTCGCCGATGACTTTCACGCGCACACCGCTTTCGTGGAGCTCGGCAAGATCCTTCCGAACGAACCATTTGAGCAACGCCATCAGATCGCTGATTTCGTCGGCAGGCCGCGACCAGTTCTCGGCGCTGAAGCTGTAGATCGTCAGATATTTTATGCCGAGATCACCCGCCGCCCGGACCGCGCGCCGCAATGCTTCGACACCGCGCCGATGGCCTTCTCTGCGCGGTAGTCCCCGTGCCGAAGCCCAGCGTCCGTTCCCGTCCATGATGATCGCGACGTGCAGCGGCGGCGCTTGCACCGCCGCTGTTGTGGGAACAGGATCGCGAACAGGCATGATTCAAACCGACATAATTTCTTTTTCTTTTTGCGCAAGCGCCTGATCGACATCGGCGATCGATTGGTCGGTCGCTTTCTGTACTTCTGTTTCGTGGCGCTTGATGTCGTCCTCGCTCGCGTGCCCGTCCTTCTGAAGCTTCTTCAGATGGTCGAGCCCATCGCGCCGCACGTGACGAACGGCAACCCGCGCAGCCTCGGCATATTTATGCGCGACCTTCACGAGTTCCTGCCGGCGCTCCTGATTGAGTTCGGGAATGCGCACGCGCACCGTTGTTCCCTCGGTCGAGGGGTTGAGGCCCAGGTTGGAATCCCGGATGGCTTTTTCCACGGCCTTCACCAGCGAATTGTCCCAAACTTGAATCGAGATCAAGCGCGGTTCGGGGACGCTAACGGTGGCTACCTGATTCATCGGCATGTGGGAGCCATAAGCGTCGACCTGAATCGGCTCGACCAGATTGGGGGAAGCCCGACCTGTGCGCAGGCCGCCGAGTTCCTGCTTCAGAACGCCAATCGACGCCGTCATACGGCGTTTCAGGTCGGCAAGATCAAAAGCTCCGGGTTTCATCGTCCACCTCTGTTCGTTCGTCTCTAGCGCGTAATGCAATGCTCAGGGAAGAACGGCCGTGGACTTCCCCTCGCCCTTGATCGCGGCCGCGATCGCGCCTTTTTCACGGATCGAGAATACAATGATAGGCAGCTTCGCCTCGCGGGCAAGCGCGAAGGCGGATGCGTCCATGACCTTCAAATCGCGCTTGAGCGCTTCATCGTGTGTCAGTTGTTCGAAGCGTTTGGCGTCACGATTTTGCTTGGGGTCGGAATCGTAAACACCATCGACGTTCGTGGCCTTGAAAATGGCCTCGCACTTCAACTCGGCAGCGCGTAGTGCGGCCGTGGTGTCGGTAGTGAAGTACGGGTTACCGATACCGCCGGCGAGAACGACAATATGGCCGGCCTCCAGATGCCGAATGCCGCGTTGATGCGAATATATTTCGCACACCGATGGCATCGGCAGAGCCGACATTGTCCTGACGGTTGCACCCTGCTTTTTGATGGCATCCCCGAGCGCCAGCGCATTCATGACTGTGCCGAGCATACCCATGGCGTCGGCAGTCGCGCGCTCGATACCGGTTTCAGCCAGCATCGCGCCGCGCACCAGATTGCCGCCACCGATGACGATGGCAACCTGGACACCGAGCTTGTTCGTTTCGACGATATCCGCCGCGACGCGCGTAAGCGTCGCGGCATGCAAGCCAAGGGCTTCACTGCCGAGGAGAGATTCCCCGGAGACCTTGACGACGACCCGCTTGTACCGGGGCTTGACCATCTGATCCGCCCCCTTTGCGGTCAGTTCGGGCGGCTCGCCGCCGCGACTTCAGCGGCGAAATCCTGCTCCTGCTTTTCGACTCCCTCGCCAAGAGCGTAACGCACGAACCCTTTGATCGCGATGGGGCTGCCAAGCTTACCCTCAACTTCCTTGACAGCCTGGGCAATCGACTTGGACGGCTCGTGAACGTAAGCCTGCTCCAGCAGCGTCACTTCCTTGAAGTAGGTCTTGATACCGCTCTCGACGATTTTCTCGATCACGTTGGCGGGCTTGCCGGAGGCCTTGGCCTTTTCGGTAAGTACGTCACGCTCGCGCTTGATCGTTGCTTCGTCAACGCCTTTGGCATCGACCGCAACCGGGTTTGACGCCGCGATATGCATCGCCAGCATCCGCCCGAAGATCGCGAGTTCAGCCGGGTTGGCCTTCGATTCAAGCGCGACCAGAACGGCGAGCTTGCCAAGACCATCCGACACCGAGCTATGCGTATAGGCGCCGATCGCGCCTTCGGTTACCGATATCTCGGCCGCACGGCGCAGCGTCATGTTCTCTCCGATCGTGGCAATGGCACTGGTGAGCGCTTCTTCGATCGTCGCGCTGCCAGCTTTCGCCTTCTTGATCTTCTCGACGTCCGCGCCCTGATGGAGTGCCGCCTCGGCGATCAGCTTGACCAAACCCTGGAACTGCTCGTTGCGGGCAACGAAATCCGTCTCGGAGTTGACCTCGACAACGACGCCTTTGGTCTTCTCGACGGCAAGACCGACAAGACCCTCGGCGGCGACGCGGCCAGCCTTCTTCGCGGCCTTGGCAAGACCCTTCTTGCGTAACCAGTCGATGGCGGCTTCGAGATCGCCCTTGGTTTCGTTGAGCGCGGCCTTGCAGTCCATCATGCCAACGCCGGTTTTCTCGCGAAGCTCCTTGACGAGGCTCGCCGTGATTTCAGCCATGGGTAGCTCCAATTACTCGGCGTCGGCCGAAAGGGCCTTCGCTTCCGCGATCCAGGTGTCGATACGGCCCGGCAAACCGACCGTTTCGCCAAGATGGCGGGCGTCGTTCGCATTGAGACCAGCAAGCTGCGAGTAATGGAAGAAGCCGACGTCGTTGAGCTTCTTCTCGATCACCGGGCTTACGCCGTGCAGCTTCTTGAGATCGTCCGGCGCGCCGCGCGGACCGGGCAGCGGAGCGAAGCTTTCCCACTCAGCCTTTTCCACTGCGACCTCTTCGACCGGCGGCTTCTCGAGCGCGCCGAGATCGATGCCCGCATCACCCTGTGCGCGCGAAATGCCATCGATGACGGCCCTCGAAATCAGATCGCAATAAAGCGTGATCGCACGGCCGGCGTCGTCATTGCCCGGAATCGGGAACGCAATGCCGTCGGGATCCGAGTTGGTGTCGACGATCGCTGCTACCGGAATGTTAAGCCGGCGCGCTTCCTTGATCGCGATGTCTTCCTTGTTGGTGTCGATGACGAACACGAGGTCCGGCACGCCACCCATGTCGCGAATGCCGCCGAGCGAGCGCTCGAGCTTTTCTTTTTCGCGCGAGAGCGTCAGCCGCTCTTTCTTCGTGTAGCCGCCGGCCGCTTCCGACGTAAGCATCTCTTCGATCTTCTTGAGACGCTGAATCGAATTCGAGATCGTCTTCCAGTTCGTGAGCGTGCCGCCGAGCCAGCGTGAATTGACGAAATACTGCGCGCTGCGCTTCGCGGCGTCCGCGATCGAGTCCGCAGCTTGCCGCTTGGTGCCGACGAACAGCACGCGGCCGCCCTTGGCGACGACGTCGCTCACCGCCTCGAGCGCCTTGTGCAACAGCGGCACAGTCTGCGCGAGATCGATGATGTGAATATTGTTACGGGTGCCGAAGATGTACTGCGCCATCTTCGGATTCCAGCGATGGGCCTGATGGCCGAAGTGAACGCCAGCTTCCAAAAGCTGACGCATCGAATAGTCTGGTAGCGCCATGTTGTCCTCTACCGGTTGAGCCTCCGCGGGCCGAGCCGGGCGTTTGCCCAGCACCGGATGCCGTCCTGTTTCCAGGCAAGCTAGCCCGCGTGCGTGATGGCGGCGCTTATAGAGGTTGAAGTATGGCAGCGCAAGGGCGTGAAAAGGCTCACATTTCCGGCCAGGCGCCCAGGAACCGGCGCGTCGGATTAATGCGTATTTCCCGCAGGCTTCTCGGCGAGGCTTTTTGCGAGTTCCATCACAGCCTTACGATCTTTCTGCGACTGGATGCGACGGAAATCCTTAATGAGTTCAAGCCCCTCGCGGACAAGCTGATCCGTGTCTTCCTTCGTCATCTTTGCATCTCAGGCCAATAAATTGTCCGGCAATAAATATTGCATCTAGCACCATCCAGCGATGGCTAATACCCGTCAACCTTATTTGCGGCACTCACATTTCCTGAACAGCAGCGACCCCTGGGACCGCCTTCATGGCACCGGCGATTTGCGGAGAAATCGGATACCGGCCCGGAAGTTTCACTTCGACCTCGGAGCCGTCTTTCAAACCCAGCACAAAGCAGACCTCGCCGAGCTTCTCGCTATTTCGGGGCGCATCGGGCGAAAGCCGTTGGCTAATGGCATCGACAGGCGCTGGCGAGTCGAGGAAAACGCGCAAACCACGCTGCCCCTTGGCCGCAGCCGCATCGAGCGATTCGACACCGTGAATACGGACACGCACCTCTTCACCCTGAAGTTCGGCACCTGCTTGTAAGATGACTGCTGTACCCGGCTCTAGAAGCTCGCGGTATTGCGCAAGACCTTCCGAGAAGATCACCGCCTCGTAATGCCCTGTCGGATCGGAGAACCCAATGATGCCCATCTTCGAGCCGGACTTGATGCGCTTTTCTTGCCGCGAGACAACTGTCGCCGCGAGGCGGCCTGCCGTCTGACCGGCGCGGACGGCGCTGGAAAATTCAGCCCATAGCTGCACGCGCAGCCGCGCGAGCGCCGCTTGGTAATCGTCGAGCGGATGGCCTGACAGAAAAAAGCCGATCGCATCATATTCGCGTTTTAATCGATCCGCTGGTAGCCACGGCGCGGCGGCAGGAAGATGGATCACTGCCTTCACTGCGCCACTACCGAAGAGTTGCGTCTGCCCCGACGCTGCATCAGCACCACTCCGCTGGGCATGCGCGACTAGCGTATCGACCGCAGCAAAAGCCCGCGCGCGATTGGGCTCGAGACAATCAAGCGCGCCAGCAGCAATCAGGGACTCGAGCGTTCGCTTGTTGAGCGCCTTCGGTTCGACGCGCCCGGCAAAATCGGCGAGATCCGCGTAGGGTTTGTTCTTGCGCGCGCGCTCAATCGCTTCGACTGCATGCGTACCGACCCCCTTGATCGCCGCGAGCGCATAAATGATCTTGCCATCACGAACGGCAAATTGCCGTTCCGAAAGATTGACCGACGGTGCAACAACTTCAATGCCGAGCCGGACCGCTTCGCGACGGAAGTCAGCGAGCTTGTCGGTATTGTCCATATCGAGCGACATGGAAGCCGCGAGAAATTCGACCGGATAATTAGCTTTGAGATAGGCCGTCTGATAGGCGACGAGCGCATAGGCCGCTGCGTGGCTTTTGTTGAACCCGTATTCGGCAAAGCGCTCCAAGAGATCGAAGATCGTATCGGCCTGATCACGCCGCACGCCGCGCTCGGTCGCGCCCGTGACAAAACGGTCGCGTTGCGCTTGCATCTCCTTGCGGATCTTCTTGCCCATTGCGCGACGCAAAAGATCGGCTTCACCGAGCGAATAGCCGGCGAGCAACTGCGCCGCCTGCATCACCTGCTCTTGATAGACGATGACGCCGAAGGTTTCCTTCAGCACCTCCTCGAGCTTGGGGTGAATGTAATCGGGCTGCTCGTAACCATGCTTGCGCGCATTGTAGGTAGGGATGTTCGCCATCGGGCCTGGGCGATACAGCGCCACGAGCGCGATGATGTCCTCGAAGCGGTCGGGGCGCATCTCGACGATGGCCTTGCGCATGCCCGAACTTTCAATCTGGAACACACCGACCGTGTCGCCCTTTGAAATCATCTCGTAGCTTTTAACGTCGTCGAGCGGAATTTTCTGGATGTCGAGATCGATCCCGCGCTGCCGGATCAAGTTGACTGCTGTTTCGATGACAGTGAGCGTCTTGAGGCCAAGGAAGTCGAACTTCACCAGCCCTGCCTTCTCCACCCACTTCATATTGAACTGGGTCGCAGGCATGTCGGATTTCGGATCGCGGTAGAGCGGCACAAGCTCGGAAAGCGGCCGGTCGCCGATCACGATACCGGCGGCGTGTGTCGAAGCGTGGCGATAAAGACCTTCGAGCTTCAGCGCGATATCGAATGCACGTTTGACACGCGCATCTTCCTTCTGTGCTTCCTGAAGACGCGGCTCATCCTCAACCGCTTGTTTCAATGTCACCGGATGCGCGGGATTGATCGGGATCAGCTTGCAGAGCCGATCGACTTGTCCATATGGCATTTCCAGCACGCGGCCGACGTCGCGCATCACACCACGTGCTTGCAGCGAACCGAAGGTGATGATCTGTGCGACCTGCTCGCGCCCGTAACGCTCCTGAACGTAGCGGATCACTTCATCGCGTCGGTTCTGGCAGAAGTCGATGTCGAAATCCGGCATCGACACGCGCTCGGGATTGAGAAAACGCTCGAACAGGAGGCCGAAACGGATCGGATCGAGATCGGTGATGGTGAGCGCATAGGCAACGAGCGAGCCTGCACCCGAGCCGCGCCCCGGCCCCACCGGAATGCCCTCTTTCTTCGCCCACTGGATGAAATCCGAGACGATCAGAAAGTAGCCCGCGTAATTCATCCGAATGATGACATCGAGTTCGAACGACAGCCGCTCCCGGTAACCGTCTTCGGTGTGTCCTTCGGTTATGCCGTGGGTCTTGATGCGAGCAGCAAGACCGGCTTCTGCGCGCGCGCGAAGCTCGGCCACTTCATCGATCTCTTTTCCTTCCAGCGAGAAGTGCGGCAGGATCGGTGCGCGACTTTTCGGCCAATAGGAGCAGCGTTTGGCTATCTCCACCGAGTTGACGAGCGCCTCGGGAAGATCAGCAAACAGCGCCATCATCTCGGCGCGCGTCTTGAAGCGATGCTCCGGCGTGAGCTGACGCCGGTCGCTATCCGAAACGAGCCTGCCCTCGGCGATAGAAATCAACGCATCGTGCGCTTCATAGTCGGCGCGCGTCGAAAAATAGGGCTCGTTCGTGGCAACGAGCGGCAGTTTCAATTCATAGGCAAGCTCTACCAGCGTTGGCTCGGCGATCCGCTCGGCCTCGAGGCTATGCCGCTGCAACTCGACATAAAGACGTTCGCCGTAAATTCGCCGAAGGCTTTCAAGCCGCGGCTTGGCTAAATCGGAATGATCCGACGTTATTGCCTTATCGATTGGTCCGTCAGGCCCGCCTGTCAGGGCAAGCAATCCTTCCGAGTGCGCAGCAAGCCATTCAAGCGTCACGTGCGGTTCCGAATTGTCCGGCACTTCGAGGTGACTACTGGAAACGAGCGCCATCAGTTCGCGATAACCGCGCTCATCAGCCGCAAGCAGCACAATGCGCGGCAGCCGCTGCAGCAAGCCCGTCCGTGTCGGCGGCTCGTCGCCGAATTTGATGGCAAGCGAACAACCGATGATCGGCTGTATGCCCGAGGATGACAGCTTGTCGGAAAATTCCAGCGCACCGAACAGATTGCCGGTATCGGTCAACGCCAAGGCGGGCTGATCATCGGCCCTCGCGAGATCCGCCAACTGGGAGATCTTGAGCGCACCTTCGAGCAGCGAATAGGACGAATGAACATGAAGGTGGACGAAACCCACCTCCTCTGCAGCCTTGGCCAAGGTTTTTCTCCGATTCCTTGCGCCATCGTCGCGCGAAGCGGCAAGCAGGTCCACTCAATTTAAACGCCGAGGGAGAGAAAACAGACCGCCGCAACGCCGGCTTTAGGCCGGTTCGATATTTGCCGATTTAGCAATGTCGCGAAATTTAGCGATCTCCTGCTTGATATAAGTATCGAAGCTCGCTCCCGGCATGGTGCTGATATCCGCGCCTAGCGGTGCGAAGCGAGCTTGCATATCCGGCGTTGATAAAACGCGAACTGATGTATCGACCAGTTTTTTGTGCGCTTCAGGAGGGGTGCCGGCGCGCGCCAGCACTCCGAACCACGGATCGAATTGGTAGCCAGGTACACCGGCTTCTGCAATCGTCGGCATGTCCGGCAACAGCTTAGATCGCTCGCTCGTTGTCGCAGCCAACGCCACGAGTTTACCATCCTGAATGAGCGACAAAGAATTTGGCGCGGGCACACAAGAGAACTGACAGTCACCAGCAACGACGGCTAGGACCGCCTCAGGCACACCACGATAAGGCACATGCGTGGCCTTAACCTTGGCCTTCGAGAGAAAATACTCGCCCGCAAAGTGATTGGCGCTACCACGTCCAGGCGAAGAGTAATTCAGAGTGCCTGGCGATTGTCGCAATAATTGCAGCAGGTCAGCGAGCGTCTTCGCCCCTAGCTTGGGGTTCACCACTAATATGCTGGGTACATTGGCTATACGAGTGATGCCTGACAAATCTTGGATAGGATCAAACCCAAGATCGCGCGTAATGGCTGGAGCAGCCGCGTATGACGCCGACACGACCAACAAAGTGTATCCGTCCGGCGGAGACTGCATCAACGCCCGCGCCGCTAGCAAACCGCCAGCACCGGGGCGATTCTCCACGATGACCGGTTGGCCAAATTCTTTTTCCAGATTCGCGGCCAACGCTCTGGCTAGCAGATCAGAGATACTTCCAGCCGAAAACCCGACAAGAACGCGAGTCAGATGAGAGGGATAAGTTTGCGCATGGGCGATGCGAGGCGTCAGACCCAAAGCAAGAGCCGCTGTTATCAAACGACGACGCGTGAGCGTGGAACGCGACAAAGCGGGGTCGAACCCGTCCATTTAAAGCCCCTTCATTTTCCCAAAAGATGAAACGCCCGACATGCCAGATGCTGGGCCTAATACGGCGCCGCTACCTTCTCAAAATCATATGGTCCCCGCTGCACAAGCAAGTAGCGGGCTAAGTTGCCATCGGCACAGCTCAGCCTGTGGCGCGTTCCAGCGGGTATGTCACATGCCTGGCCAGGTTGAAGAAGGGTTCGCAAAGGCTGACCCTGCGTATCGACAGACTCTACAAGGACGACGCCTTCCAACCCGTAGCAACGATCGCTTATCTGGCTGTGCCTGTGCCACGGCACTTCTTCGCCCGCGACCACGGTCAGTTCTCTTACCCACAAATCTGCGGCACGCGCGATTTCTAAAACACGCGTCACTTTGTAGTTCATGACATCAGGTGTCTGTTGAGACATAGCAGCATCCCTGCGTAAACAATGTATCAAAGCAAATTCTTGAAAACAAAACAAGCAACGTCCGAGCGTCGATGACTATTCCAGCTCGACGACTTCGCCGTCGCGGATCGTGACGCGCCGGTGCATTCGGGCGGCGAGCTCGAGATTGTGCGTCGCGATAATTGCGGCGAAACCGGATGCCGATACGAGCTTGGACAGCGTCGCGAATACATGATCCGCCGTATGAGGATCGAGATTTCCGGTCGGTTCGTCCGCCAAAAGCACCCGTGGGGCATTGGCGACCGCACGTGCAATTGCAACCCGCTGCTGCTCACCACCCGAAAGTTCGGCCGGGCGATGCTCTAATCGCTTGCCAAGTCCCAGAAAGCTCAAAAGCTCGGATGAGCGTTTCTTCGCTTCCTGCTTGTCGAGCCCAAAGATCATCTGCGGCAGCATCACATTCTCGACGGCCGAAAATTCCGGCAACAGATGATGAAATTGATAGACGAACCCGATGTCGGTCCGCCGCACTTCCGTACGCTCGGAATCCGGCAAGCCCGTCGTCGGCCGCCCGCCGATGAAAACTTCACCTCCATCGGGAAATTCCAAAAGTCCGGCAATTTGCAGCAGCGTCGATTTGCCGGCACCCGACGGTGCGATCAGCGCCACGGACTCGCCCGGCCAAACCGACAAATTAGCTCCGCGCAGAATCTCGAGAGTGGCATTGCCCTGCCGAAAGCGCCGCGTCACGCCATCGAGATGGAGAGCAGGTTGTTCGGCCATAACGCTTACTCGTATCGCAACGCTTCGACGGGATCGAGCCGCGCCGCGCGCCACGCCGGATAAAGCGTCGCCAGGAACGATAACATCAACGCCATGATGAGAACGGCTACCGTCTCGCCGGAATCGACTTCAGCAGGCAACTTGCTGAGATAGTAAAGCTCGGGCGAGAACAGTTCGGTGGACGACAGCCAGGAAATGAACTGCCGGATCTCCTCGATGTTCATGCACACAATCAATCCGAGCCCAAAACCGACCAGCGTGCCGAGTACGCCGATGCTGGCGCCCGTAATCAGAAATACGCGCAGGATCGACCCGCGTGTCGCGCCGATGGTGCGCAGGATCGCAATATCATGCCCCTTGTCTTTCACGAGCATAATGAGGCCCGAAACGATATTCAGCGCGGCAACGAGCACGATCAACGTCAGGATCAGGAACATCACATTGCGCTCGACCTGCAGCGCATTGAAGAACGTCGCGTTTCGCTGTCGCCAATCGACAAGATAAACGGGTCGCCCCGCCTTCTCGTTGATCTCCTTGCGGAAGGTGTCGACCTTGTCAGGATTGTCCGTATAGACCTCGATCGCGCTGACATCGCCAGGCCGATTGAAATAGGCCTGCGCCTCAGGCAGCGGCATAAAGACGAATACCTGGTCGTATTCGGACATGCCGATCTCGAACAGCCCGGCGACCTTGTAGGCTTTGATGCGCGGTGTCGTGCCCATCGGCGTCACCGCGCCGCGCGGCGCGACAAGCGTGATCTGATCGCCTGCACGCACCGAGAGCGTGTCGGCGAGCCGTTTGCCGATCAGCACACCTTGTCCGCTGTCGAAACCTTCGAGCGTTCCCGACTTGAGGCCGCTGCCGATCGCCGGCAGCCGGCGCAAGTCTTCTTCGCGCACGCCGCGCACCAGCACGCCACCCGCCTGAAACGGTGACGATGCAAGCGCCTGCCCTTCGACAAGCGGTACCGCGAGCGTCACGCCCTTGATCGCGGCGATGCGCTTTGCGACTTCGGCATAATCCGTCAGCGCCGATTCCAGCGGCTGCACGAGGATGTGCCCGTTGATGCCGAGGATCTTCGACATCAGCTCTTTGCGAAAACCGTTCATCACCGCCATCACGATGATGAGCGTCGCGACTCCGAGCATAATGCCGAGAAACGAGAAGCCGGCGATGACGGAAATAAACCCTTCCTTGCGGCGCGCGCGCAGATAGCGCAGCGACAGCATCCATTCGAAGGGTGCAAAAGGTAACGTGCCAGTCCGTGCCGCCATACCATTTCCTCGCCGC
>DATMGD010000042.1:0-7555 GCA_035555855.1 Xanthobacteraceae bacterium | reverse complement strand
CCGTCCCGGCATCCAAGACTGGTCGGGTTCGTCGCAACTGATCGAATATCGGGACGGCTGGCTTTGCGTCGTTCATAAACGGGTTTTGGAAAAGAAGCGTGTTTATTACCAACACGCTTTCGTCGAGTTGAGCCGCGATTTCAAAATCCTGCGCGTCTCGCGGCCCTGGTATTTCGACGCGCCGACGGTGGAATTCTGCGCCGGTCTTTGTCTAGCAGGCGACAGCGCCATTCTGAGTTACGGCCATATGGACCGAGAGGCGCGCCTGCTGAAGCTGCCGCTATCGATCGTGGAAAATTTGCTTACGGATTGCTGGCGCTCGCGGCTCGCGCTTTGGCGCGCGTATTTCCGCGGCCGGAAAAACTAGCCGTTAGCCCCACGGCCCCTGCTGCGCCTTGGGCGCGGGGCCGGAGGGCGGGGGCGGATCGCCCCATGGGTTGGGCTTGTCTTGCGAGCGGTCCTGGGAGTTTTGCGGGATCTGCTGCTGGTCGTCAGCGTCGATCTGCTGTTCTTCATCGCCTTCCATCGGCGGCAGCGCAATCGGACCCGGATCGTGGCCGCCGGCGAGCGTGACGAGCTTGTAGACGCGGGCGTCGATCGAAGGGTGCGTCGCGAAGAGATCCGAAAAGCCCGTGCGCGGATTGTCGATGCACATCTCCATGACGGCGGAGGGCGAGCCCGGCAGTTCGCCGCGGTTCTCGATCTTGCGCAGCGCCGAGATCATCGCGTCGGGGTTCTTGGTGAGTTCGACGGCGCCGGCGTCGGCGAGATATTCGCGCGAACGCGAAAGCGCGAGCCGCACCACCACCGAGAGCAGCCACGCCACCATGATGAGGACAACTGCGATCAGGATCGCTACGACCGCGCCGCCGCCCTTCCTGTCGCTCGACGAGGACGACGAGCGATAGCGCAAGCCGCCTTGCGTGAACATGCGAAACAGCATCTCGCCGAAGAATGACACGACGCCGGCGATGACCATGGCGACGACCATCATGCGCACGTCGCCGTTCCTGATATGCGTCAGCTCATGGCCGAGCACGGCCTCGAGTTCGGCGTCATTAAGCCGGTCCACGAGGCCGGTCGTGACGGTGATCGAGTATTGCCGCTGGTTGAGGCCGGTCGCGAAGGCGTTCAGCGCATCGCTTTGCATGATCTTGAGCTGCGGCATCGGGATGCCGCGCGCAACGCAAAGGTTTTCGAGCAGGTTATAGAGCCGCGGCTCCTCCTTGCGCGTGACGGATTCGGAGCCCGTCATTGCGTCGATCATGCTCTGGTGGAAGTAGTAGGCGATGACGATCCAGAGAAACGCGCCGATCGTCGCGAACGGCACTGAGCGCCAGAAGTCCATCTTCGCGACCCAGAGGATGGCGTTCAGCGAGAAGCCCGGGTGCAGCCAGGCTTCCGCGACCAGCGCGCCGGCGAAGACCAGCACATAGACGAGCAGGAACAAGCCCGCGAGCAGGAACGCTGAGCGAATCTTGTTGGCGCGGATATGCGAGTAGAGGCCGTAGGCCGCCATGCTCGTTTATCTCCGAAGGAGCGGGCGGCACCTGCCGCCCGCCGGAACGGCGATCAGAATTTTACGGTAGGCGTCTCGCCGACGGTCGCGCGGGTGTCGCCGAGGTCGAAGAACGTCTTCTCGTGGAAGCCGAGCGCGCCCGCGAAGAGGGCCGCGGGGAACCGCTGGATGCCGGTGTTGTATTCCTGCACGGCGCTGTTGAAGAAGCGGCGCGCGGCGGCGATCTTGTTCTCGAGGTCGGAAAGTTCCGCCTGCAATTGCTGGAAGTTCGCGCTCGCCTTGAGATCGGGGTAGGATTCGGCAAGCGCCAGCAATCCGCGGATTGCGCCGGTGAGCTGGTTTTCGGCGGCTGCGACGTCGCCGGGCGACTTCGCGCCCATCGCGGCATTGCGGGCCTGGATCACCGCATCGAGGGTGCCGCGTTCATGCGCCGCATAGCCTTTCACGGTTTCGACGAGGTTAGGTATCAGATCATGACGCTGCTTGAGCTGCACATCGATGTCGGCGAACGCCTGATTGACGCGTTGCCGGAGCGTCACGAGCCCGTTGTAAACGAAGACCGCTGAGAGAATGAGAAAGCCGATAATTCCGAGGACGATCCAGCCCGAATTCGACATGAACATGCTCCCTCTGGCGCGCCTGCAGCGCGCGTTCCGCCACAACTAGCGCATAAATCGGTTATGCGCGCCACTCCTGCAAGGGCGAAATGATTAGGGCGAGATGAAAATTTTGACAGGTATTTTGCTGTTAATAGCCGCTGCTTATCTCGCCGCGGGCGGCGTTCTTTATTTTGGCCAGCGTGCGCTGCTCTATCGCCCGCCCGACACGATCGCCCGCACGCCGGCGAGCGAGGGCTTTCCCGAGGCCAGCACCATCCGTATCAAGACACGGGACGGCGAGCAGCTCGTCGCCTGGTTCGCGCCGCCCAAGGACGGCAAGCCGATCGTGCTGTTCTTTCACGGCAACGCCGAGGTTCTCGCCTGGCGGGTCGAGCGTTTCAAGAAGCTGACGCAGGACGGCACCGGACTCCTCGCCGTGTCGTTCCGCGGTTATGCCGGTTCGACCGGCTCGCCGAGCGAAGCGGGGCTGGTCGCCGACGGCGAGGCGGCCTATGCATTCGCGGTTGCGCGCTATACGGCGTCGCGCATCGCGCTGTGGGGCTATTCGCTCGGCAGCGGCGTCGCCGTGCAGGTCGCCGCGCGCCACCCCGTCGCCAAGCTCGTGCTGGAGGCGCCTTACACCTCGACGGTGGATATTGCGGCTGAGCGCTATCCGTTTATGCCGGTGCGCGGGCTGATGCTCGATCAGTTCCAGTCGATCGAATACATCAAGGACGTGCAGGCGCCGCTTCTCATCTTGCATGGCGCGGAGGATCGCGTGGTGCCGATCACGTTCGGCGAGCGGCTATTTGCGGCGGCGAATGAGCCCAAGCGCTTCGTGCGCTTCCCCGAAAGCGGCCACGTCAACCTCGACCGCTTCGGCGCAACCGAGATCGTGCGGCAGTTCGTTTCAAAATAAGCGCAGGCTTCCTGCGCGCTGTTTTGTCGGTTGTCTTGCTGGCAGGTTTGCCTTCGAAGGTTTCCTCGACGCTCTTGATGACGCCGGTCTCGACGGCAGCGTAGCCGGGCAGAACGGCAATCGCCTGGTGAAATTCCTCGCCGCGCATCACATCGAGAATGCGCTTCATGGGCGCGGTTTCGAGCAGCGATTTCTTGCAAACGAAGAAATAGTCCTCGGTGACGAGGTGGATGAAATCGAGGCCGAACTGGCGGGCCGCCGCTTCGACGCCGAAGGCAACGTCGGCCATGCCGCTCGCGACATAGGCGGCAACCGCGGCGTGGGTGAATTCGATGCGCTCGTAGCCGGGGATCGCGCCGGGCTCGATGCCCTGCTGGCCGAGCAGTGTCTCGAACACTTCGCGGGTGCCCGAATGCGGCTCGCGGTTGACGAAGCGGATGTCCGGCCGGAGGAGGTCTTCGAGCGAGCCGATGTTGAGTGGATTGCCGCGCTTGACCATCAGGCCCATCTGACGGGCGACAAGACCGACGACGCAATGAATGCGCGGGTCGAGCCATTCGCGGCCGGCCGCGGCGTGTTTGGCGCGCGACGGCCCGCGCGGCAGGTGGAGCCCGGCAAGATCGCATTCGTCATGGCTGAGCGCGACGAGCGAATTCTGGTTGCCGACATAGCGCAGATCGACGGTCATGCCCGGCGTGCGGTTGAGGATTTCGCGCAGCCTCGGCACGGCGAAGCCGTGGCTCGCATGGACGCGGATCACCGACGGCGTGCCGGGCAGAAACGGATTGAGTTCGCTCGTGAGTTCCTGCGAGAGATTTTCGAGCTGCGGGCCGAGACGGGCTTGCATGCGCTGGCCGGCCCAGACGAGCTTTTCGCCGAAGGGCGTCAGCACGCTGCCCTTACCTTTTTGACGGCGGACGAGCGGCACGCCGAAGAAATCCGACCAGCGTGTCACGAGATTCCAGGCGTGCCGGTAGGAGAGGCTGCTCTGGCGCGCGGCGCGAGTGAGTTTTCCGGTGTCGCGGATCTCCTTGAGGAAATCGAGCAGCACGACGGTCGATTGCGGACCGTCGCTTTTGCGGAAGCGGAAGATCGTTTCGATGTCGACGCGAAGGGTCATAACCTATGCACCTTCATTCATATGCCAAAAGGCAATTTGAGTTTTTCGTATCATATTTTACGGGAAAAGCCGCGAGTGTAAGTTTGAACCCAGAAAATGAATGAGAGGAATATGCACAAGAAAGCATATTATACGCCATGAACATCCATTTTGCCCAGAAGAAGCTCCTGATCGGCGGAAGGTTCGTTACGGCGCAGACCGGCCGCAGCTTCGAAACGATCGATCCCGCGACCGAGGAAGTGATCTCGACCGTCGCCGAAGGCGGGCAGGAAGACACCGACATAGCCGTCGCGGCCGCGCGCCGCGCACTCGAAGGGCCGTGGGGCAGGATGCGCGCCGCCGAGCGCGGCAAGATCCTCTATCGTTTCGCGGACTTGCTTGAACAGAACGGCGACGATGTCGCGGCGCTCGAGAGCCGCGATGCCGGCAAGCCGATTTCGGCGGTGATGCGCCAGGATCTTCCGGCTGCCATCGATACGCTGCGCTACTACGCGGGCTGGACCGACAAGATCAACGGCCATGTCATCCCGACGCGGCCGGATGCGCTGACCTACACGGTGCGTGAGCCGGTCGGTGTCGTCGGCGCCATCGTGCCGTGGAATTTCCCGCTGATGATCGGCATGTGGAAGATTGCGCCGGCGCTTGCCTGCGGCTGCACGATGGTGATGAAGCCCGCGGAAATCACGCCGCTCTCGGCGCTCAGAATTGGCGAACTCGCCCTCGAGGCGGGATTGCCGAGCGGTGTCCTTAATATCGTGCCGGGTCCCGGCCGCACCGTCGGCCAGCGCCTTGTCGAGCATCCCGATGTCGACAAGGTGACGTTCACGGGTTCGCCCTCGGTCGGGCGCGGCATCCTCAAGGGCGCGGCGGGTAACTTCAAGCGCGTCACGCTCGAGCTTGGCGGCAAGTCGGCGAATATCATCTTCGACGACGCCGATCTCGATGCCGCGGTGAAGGCGGCAGCGGCCGGCATTTTCTTCAATACCGGCCAGGTGTGCTCGGCGGGCTCGCGGGTGCTCGCGCAGGCCAGCGTTTATGACGAGGTGGTCGAGCGGCTTGCCGCCCGCGCCAAGGGGATGCGGATCGGCTCGCCTGCCGACAAATCAACGGCGATGGGGCCGCTCGTTTCGGAACTCCAGATGAAGCGCGTGCTCGATTACGTCACGATTGGCGTGAATGGCGGGGCTTCGCTCGTCACCGGCGGCGAGCGCGTCGGCGATCGCGGCTTTTTCGTTAGCCCGGCCGTGTTCCGCGATGTCGGGCACGAGATGCGGATCTCGCAGGAAGAAATCTTCGGCCCGGTCGTGAGTGTCATCCGGTTCGAGGACGAGGCCGATGCGCTGAAAAAAGCGAACGGCACCAGCTTTAGTCTTGCTGCCGGCATCTGGAGCAAGAATATCGGCCGCGTGCAACGCTTCGCGCGCGATCTCAAAGCCGGCACGGTGTGGATCAACACCTATGGCTATACCGATGTGCGGCTGCCGTGGGGCGGCATGCGCGACTCGGGCTTCGGCCGCGAGCATGGCGAGGCGGCGATCGAGAATTTCACCGAGCCCAAAGCGGTCTGGATGAACCTGAATGTCTGAGATCGCTCGCCGGTAGCGGCGGGCGGGTTTCCCCAACTGGACTTTGATCCGCTCAGTTTGAGCCGGGTCAAAGTCTATTTTTTATTTGGGCATGATCACTTCCGAAAACCGGGAGCCGCTTTTCGGGATCATGCCATGAAAAAACGCGGGCCTTTTCAGGTCCGCGTTTTTTTATCTCTGTTGTCTGCGTGAGACTTGCGGCTTAGCGGCCGCCGAAGCCGCCGCCACCACCACCGCCGAAGCCGCCGCCACCACCGCCGCCGAAACCACCGCCCGAGGGGCGGCCCGTGCCGCCGCCACGGCCGCCGCGGCCGGCACCGGCCTTGAGGGCGGGCTTCGGCTTCATGGGCAGGAGGCCTTCGCGCTGCATCTTCTTGCGCGCAAGCTTGCGGGCGCGGCGAACGGCTTCCGCCTTCTCGCGCGCCTTCTTCTCGGAGGGCTTCTCGTAGTGACCACGCAGCTTCATTTCGCGGAAGATACCCTCGCGCTGCATCTTCTTCTTGAGCGCCTTGAGGGCCTGATCAACATTGTTGTCGCGAACGAGAACCTGCACGTGTTTGCCTCTTTCCAAGCGAAATTGAGGGTTGGTCGGGTATCGGGCGGCTTTCGCATGAAGGAACACGGAAAACCGGCCGGAGGCGGGCTGCCTACCAGACGCAGCCTTAAAAGTCCACTGGGGAGGGCAAATAAGGCCTTTTCCCCGGCCTCAGGCCCGCATGGTGGTCGAGGCGGCGACGTCGTTTTTGGGCAGGACGAGCGGCGGAAAGCAGGCATAAGCCTCGATCCGCCCATATACGTCATTGAGGATGCAGTCGAAATTGAAGGCCGGGAAGGTGCGCTTGAGCGCCGGGATGGTGATCGGCCGGGTGTTCATCGGGAAACAGTGCTTGAGGAGCTTGCGGGCGCCGGCCGGCGAAATGGCGTAGCCGCAGGTGCCGAAGCAGTTGTTCAGGCGATAGACCGCGACCGGGGCCGCCGATTTCACAAAGTCGCGCTGGTTGGCCGCGCTCGGCTGGCGGGGGGTGAAGGCGATTGCCGAGCTCATGCCGCCCTCGATCGCGATATCGAGGATCGAGTCGGTGTTGTAGCCGAAGGTGAGGTAGTCCCAGCTTCCGAGCGAGGCGAGCAGCGGCGGCAGCACCTTGTTGAAGTCGTCGCGGATCGCGGCGTCGTCCTCGAAAACAAGCACCGGCTCGTTCAGCGCCACGACCTGTTGCCAGAGCGCCTGATGCGAGGCGGCGCAGCCGATCGAACCGCGGGTGAATTTAAGGCCGGGGGCCGCGACTTTAAGAGAAGCGATTTCATCCTCGGAAAGCGCCGCGCCGTCGCAGGCCGCATGACGATTGAAGGCGATGCCGGAACCGGCGTTGAGCGCAAGGAAGCCCTCGAACTTCTGCGGCTCGCGGTCGAGGTTGATGACGAAGTTCTTCATGATGCAGGGCGGCTATGCGCTCGCGCGCTAGTGGCGTGTAGCAGGGGATGCTAGGGAAGCCCGCGATTCGATACAATCATTCTCTCGCTCGTTCCCTGGAGGCTCACGCCCGTCATGCGTATTACCGGCATCACCGACATCGTCGTTCCGATCAAGTCATCGATCCGCAACGCCTATATCGACTTCTCGACGATGACGGCGAGCGTCGTCGCAATCCAGACCGATGTGGTGAAAGACGGCAAGCCGGTCGTCGGCTTCGGCTTCAACTCGAACGGCCGCTACTCGGAGCAGGGGCTGCTGCGCGAGCGTTTCATTCCGCGCCTTAAGGCAGCGGCGGAAAAAGATTTGCAGGACGAGCGCGGCATCATCGACCCTGCCAA
>DATMGD010000041.1:0-21994 GCA_035555855.1 Xanthobacteraceae bacterium | reverse complement strand
TTCCTGCCCACTGTGGCCCAAATACCATAGGCGGGAGGCCCCGAAACCCTTAAAGTCCCCAAGGAATTGGCGCGGATTCTTCCGCGCGGCAGGGCTGCCGCAACAGGGACAGGGCCATGAAGAAATTTTTGCTGGGAAGCGCGCTCGCTGTCTTGAGCACGGGCGCTGCGCTCGCGACCGACCTGCCGATGAAAGCGCCCGCGCGCATCTATAGCCCGGCGCCTGCCTATAGCTGGAGCGGTCTCTACGGCGGCGTCAGCGCAGGGTATGCGTGGGGCGATAACACGATTGCGGATGACAGCATCGCGGGCGGGCCCACCAAGTACAAACCGGCCGGCGCGTTCGGCGGCGTGCAACTCGGCTACAACACCTACTTCGCGCCGAACTGGATCGTCGGCGGCGAGATCGACATTTCCGGCGGCAAGGTCGATGACGATGTAACGATCGCCCCGGGTGTTTTCGGCAAGAACGAATTTAACGCTTTCGGTACGGCGCGGACGCGCGTCGGCTACGCGCTGGATCGCTGGCTTGTCTACGGAACGGTCGGCGCGATCTGGCTCCGTGATCGCTACAATGCGCATTCCGGCATTCCGAACACCGACGTGTCGCAGTATCACGTCGGCTGGGTGTTCGGCGGCGGCATCGAGTATGCGGTTGATAATCGCTGGTCGTGGAAACTCGAATATCTCTACGCGCCGTTCGATCGCAGCCACAACATAAACGGCTCGACGGTAGCCACTGACGCCAGTTTCAATCTCGTGCGCATCGGGTTGAACTACAAATTCGCCGGCGGGGAGCCCGCGAACTATATGCCGGTCAAGGCCGCAGCGCCGCGCTCGAACTGGAGCGGCACCTATATCGGTCTGCATGGCGGCTACGGCTGGGGCGACATGGACTCGGTGCGGACCGGCGCGATCGGCGCCGGGTCGTCGTCGCTCAAGCCGGACGGCGGCTATGGCGGTTTCCAGGGTGGCTACAACTGGCTGTTCACGCCGGTGAATCTCATCGGTATCGAGATCGACTCGTCTTTCGGCAGCCTGAAAGACAGCGGCCCGATGTCGGGCGGCGCGGGGACGATCACCAACAAAATCGATAATCTCGGTACGGCGCGTCTTCGTCTTGGCTATCTCATGACGCCGGACACCTTGATCTATGCCACCGGCGGCGCCGCTTATGCGCGCGAGAAATCCACGTCGCCGGGCGGAGAGATCACCAAGGCCGATCATCTTGGCTGGACGGCGGGCGCGGGCGTCGAATACATGTTCGCGCCGCAGTGGTCGCTGAAGGCGGAATATCTTTACGCCGATCTTGGCAGCTTCAAGCACAACGATCAGCTCAACAGCTTCGTCACCAAAACCGATTTCACGCTCAACACAGTGCGCATCGGCGTCAACTATTACGGCTCGATCCTCGAGCGTATTTTCGGCGGACGCTGAACGCTTTCCGGTAAAAATCAAAAACCCCGGCCGGGTGCCGGGGTTTTTGTTTGCGGAGAGTGTTCCCGGTCGCTTTGGCTTAAATTCCCAACCGTTTCAACGCGATTTTTTTGCCGATAACTTATCCCCAGCCGTCCGGGCGGGGTTATGTTGCGCCCGTCTCGGTTCACGAGGGGCGTTTCTAGAGGCGTCTTGGAATGCGGATCGGGAGCGGTGGCCGTAGCGGGTTCGCAAACTTGTTACGGAGGCCCAAGCTGCGTGTTCCCGGCGAAGATGGCTCTTCGCCACGGGCGCCGGTGACTTCAATCGGGGGCTCATCCGGGTCGTCGGTTGTCGTTGAGCGCCGAAAGCGGTGGTTAGCAAAGTCACACCACCGGGGGCCACGCAGAGCAAGCCTAGAAACACCGCGCGCGGGACGTCGGTTACGAGCCGGCGACTGCGGTGAGTACATATTTCGGTGTGTTCCTTTCACTTTCACACACCGAGCCGTGGAGACCGGCAAGTCTCCGGCGTCCCGCGCCGCCCTCGCTTTCATGGGTGGAGTGCTGACGATGATCCGGCGAGGCAAAAACCTCGCGCGGTAACGCGGGCGGCTGCCCGCTTTCGCCAACCTTCCGAAAAACGAATGGCAGCCATGAAACGCCGAACACGGCGCGCCGAATCGTCCGGGCTTTGCTAAGAAGCCAGCCGTGCCGAAGCCCCGTAAAAAAGCCGCTCCAGCCGCCAAATCCGAACGGCCCGACAGCGCGCGCATATTCCTGCATGGCGCACGCGCGGTCTTCACTTCAGTACAGGCGATGGTGCTGTTCGCGACCTTCATCGGTTATGGCGGCCTGTGCGTAAGCCTCGGGTTCCCGCTCGGCGCGACGCTGCTCTCGTCCGCCGTCATCTTCGCGATGCCTTCGCAGCTTCTCGTGGTCTCCGGCTACATCGGCGGCAACACGCTGCCGGTGATCGCGCTCGGCGTTTTCCTGTCGGCGGCGAGGCTATTGCCCGCGACGGTGACGATGCTGCCTTATCTGCGCGGCAAGCTGTGGCAGCAGCTGATCGCCTCGCACTTCGTCGCGGTCACGGTGTGGGTGGAAGGCAAACGCCTTCTGCCGAGCCGGCCCGCCAACGAGCGGCTGCCGTTCTATTTCGGCTTCGCCCTGATGTGCGTAACGATGGCGACGCTCGCGGCCTGGATCGGTTATTTCCTCGCCGGCAGCCTGCCGCGGCCGCTCGCGATCGGCCTCAGCTTTCTCACGCCGATGTCGTTCCTGATCGCTTTAATTCGCAACGCGCGCGATCTCGTGGATTATCTCGCGCTGATCCTCGGGCTCGTGCTCGCGCCGCTGTTCGTCTGGCTCAAGCTGCCGCTCGACCTTTTGTGGGCGGGCCTGCTCGGCGGCGGCATCGCCTGGCTCATTCACCGCTGGAAGCGGGCGAGGAGGGCGGCATGAACTTGTTTGTCGGCAGCGAGCTGTGGCCGTACATCCTCGTCATTGTCGCGGGCTTTCTGCCGACCGATGTGTGGCGCTGGCTCGCCGTCGTTTCCGCGCGCAAGCTCGACGAAGACAGCGAAATCATGATCCTGATCCGCGGTGTCGCGACCGCGCTCGTCGCGGGCGTCATCATGCGGCTCGTGCTGTTTCCCGGCGGCGATCTCGAAGCCTTGCCGCTCTATGTGCGGGCGGGTTCGGTCGCCGTCGCGTTCGTCGCTTATCTCTTGCTCAAGCGCTCGATGCTGGCGGGCGTGCTCGCGGGCGAAGCCGTGGTGATCTTGGGCGCGTATTACACGCTTCCCCATTGATTGAGCATGATCTTATCCGAAAACCGCTTCACACTTTCCGGGATCATGCTCTAATTTCCGAGCGCGGCCTTCAATTTCCTGGCGTGTTCGGCGAGCACATCCGGCTGTTCCTTGAAGCTCGCGGGCGGCTTCAGTGCGACGCCTTCCTTGCGCGGAATGACATGGACGTGGAGGTGGAAAACAACCTGGCCGCCGGCCGGTTCGTTGAACTGCTGCACGGTGATGCCGTCGGCGTCGAACGCCTTCATCCCGGCGTTGGCGATTTTCTGCGCGACCTTCATGACATGGGCGAGATCATCCACCGGCACGTCGAGCAAATTGCGCGCCGGATGCTTGGGGATGACCAGCGTGTGGCCGGGCGCGCGCGGCATGATGTCGAGAAAGGCGAGCGCGCGGTCGTCTTCGTAAACCTTGTGGGCGGGGAGAGCGCCCTTGATGATTTTGGCGAAAATATTTTCGGGATCGTAAGCGGGCATGATGATTTCCTTGCGTGAGGCTTTGATTGTAATGCGGCAGCGTGAAAATCAGAAATCGGCTTCTTCGCGATTGTCGCGGCGAAACGGCGTCATCATCGAAAGTTCATCGGATTCCGCCTCGACGTATTGCCGCTCGCGCTCGAGATAGTCGGCGACGGCACGGCGGAATGAAGCGTTGGCGATGTAGTGCGCCGAATAAGTCGGCACCGGCCGGTAGCCGCGCGCGAGCTTGTGCGCGCCTTGCGCGCCGGCCTCGACGACCTTCAGGCCGCGCTCGATCGCGAATTCGATCGCCTGATAATAGCAGACCTCGAAATGCAGAAACGGCCGGTGCTCGATCGCGCCCCAGTAGCGGCCGAACAGCGTATCGCCGCCGATGAAATTGAGCGCGCCGGCGATGTAGCGGCCGCCAGCCTTGGCCATCACCAACAAAATCCTGTCGCGCATCTTCTCGCTGACGATGGAGAAGAAGCTGCGGTTGAGATAGGGCGAGCCCCATTTGCGCGCGCCGGTATCCATGTAGAACGCGAAGAAGGCGTCCCACGCATCCTCGGTGATGTCGTTCCCCGTGAGGCGAATGATCTCGACATCGGCTTGCGCATCGCGGCGCTCGCGATGGATCGTCTTGCGCTTGCGCGCCGAGAGCGCGCCGAGAAATTCCTCGAAATTCCCATAGCCTTCGTTGAACCAGTGAAATTGCCGGTCGGTGCGGGCGAGAAAGCCGAGGCCCGTGAGGTAACGCCAGTCGCTCTCGTTCGGAAACGTGATGTGCAGGGACGAAGCCTGATCGCGCTTGACGATCTCGAGCGCGCCCGCGACCAGCGCCTGACGCGCCGCTTCCGCCGAGGGACCTTCGCGCACGAGCAGGCGAGGGCCGGTGACGGGCGTGAAGGGCACGGCGGCCTGCAGCTTCGGATAATAATCGCCGCCCGCGTGCTCGAAGGCCTCGGCCCAGCCCTGATCGAAGACATATTCGCCGCGCGAGTGGTTCTTCAGATAAGCGGGCATCGCGGCAAGCACGGCGCCGGTCTCGTCTTCGACCAGGAAGTGGCGGCCGAGCCAGCCGGTGCGCAGCGTGGCGCAGCCGGATTCCTCCAGCGAGGCTAGAAAATCGTGCGATATAAACGGGTTATAGGCTGCCGGCGGCATGGCGGCTTCGATCTTGGCGCTCACTTTCGCGCCAGTCTTCGCACTCGCCTTGGCGCGCGGCGCGCGTTTGCGCGCGGTAGCGGGAGACGAATCCGATTTCTTGAGTCCGGAGAGTCGCTTCGCGTCATCGGCTCCGGTTGGGATTCCGTTCGCGCAGGCATCCCAAGTGTCGCGCGCGATCGACAGGATCGAGGGCTCGACACGGACGCGGAAGCTGGGGCCATTCATTTTGGTATCTGGCGTGATCTTACGGCCGGAAGCCTTCGAAAATCATCTGGTTTGCCCAACGGCGGGCACTCGAACGATCGGCCTCGGTACGGACGGTCCAGGTGAGAAGCGGTATGCCGAGCACATAGCGCGCGAAAAGCGGCGCCAATGCGGGCAGGTCCTTGACGTAATAGGCGATGAATTGCGGTTGCGATTGCGCAATGTGGGTGAGGTTGCCGAGCGCGAATTTCTGCCGCGGCTTGAGCCCCGCCCAGTCGGGATCGTTGTAGTGGCGCTCGGCGACGATGCCGCGCACGATCTGCGGCGCGTTGATCCGAAGCGCACGGATGGGCCAGGGATCGAAACTCATGACTGCGGCATGGCCGCTGTAGCGGGCAAGCAGGGCAGCGGTTGCTTCGGCAAGCTGCGTGCCGCCGTCCCAGCGGCTCTTGAGTTCGATGAAGAGGGGGACGCGTCCCGCGACGCAGTCGAGAAATTCGGTGAGCGTCGGGATCGGCCCAGCCGCGCGGCGGAATGAAACCTTGCGCAATTCGGCGAGTGTCTTGTCGTGCACAAAGCCCGTGCCGGCGGTGAGACGTTCGAGGAAGTCATCGTGAAAGACGACGACTTCGCCGTCGGCAGATAATTGGATGTCGCACTCGATCGCATAACCGGCGCGCGCCGCCGCATCCGCGGCGGCAAGCGTGTTCTCGACGAGCGGCCCGCCGCTCAAGCCGTCATGCAGGCCGCGATGGGCGACCGGCTGCGCCGTCAGCCAGGCAGGGCTGCTCATTCCACTTCGAAGATCGCCTCGACTTCGACCGAGGCGTCGAACGGCAACTCCGCAACGCCAACGGTGGTGCGGGCGTGGCGGCCGGCGTCACCGAGAATTTCGACGATGAGATCGGATGCGCCGTTCATCACCTTCGGCAGCTCGGCGAAGGTCGGCACCGCGTTGATGAAACCGCCGAGGCGGACGCAACGCTTGATCTTGTCGAGGTCGCCGAGCGTCGCCTTGGCCTGAACGAGCACATTGATCAGCGCAATGCGCGCCGCGAGCTGGCCGCGCTCCGGCGAGGTTTCGGCACCGAGCTTGCCCTTGATGAACTCGCCGCCGGGGGTCGCAGAGACCTGGCCCGAGCAGATCAGGAGGTTGCCGGTGCGGACGTTGGGGACGTAGTTGGCCGAGGGCGGCATCGCGGCCGGCAACGAAATCCCCAGCGCAGCAAGCTTCTTCTCGACATTCCCGGCCATGATCGTCCTCACGCTTTTGCCCAAATTGAAGGGGAGTTTTGGCCGATCGGCCGCCGCCGCGCAAGCATCGGCGAAGGCGCGGCCGGTTGTTTCCCGCCCGGCCGTTCTGGCATGCTGGCGTTCTGTTTGCGCATGATCTTTTCCGAAAGCCGGTTTCCACTTTTCGGGATCATGCTCTAGGCCAAAGGGGTTTTGATGATTCGGACTGGTTCTTTTGTGCTCTGCGCAACCGCGCTCGTGTTCTCCGCCGGGCAGGCCGCGGCCGCGCCGCCGGTGCAGCTTGCTGCGCACCGTGCGATTTACGAATTATCGCTCGACCCGGAGAAAAGCTCATCGCGGATCGACAGCGCGCGCGGGCGCATCGCCTATGAAATGCGGGGCAATGCCTGCGAGGGCTATTCGGTCAATCTGCGGCAGGTCACCGAGCTTGATACCGGCGAAGGTTCGAAGACGACGAACGATCTTCGGAGCGCGACATGGGAAGACGGCGCCGCGAAGAACTTTCGTTTCAAGAACCAGAATTTCGTCAACCGCAAACTGAAGGACGATGTCGACGGCACCGCGGTGCGCGAAGCCGACGGCAGCTTGCAGGTCCGGCTCGGCAAAACGAAAGAGCGGCCGATCAAGTTCGGCGGACCGATCATGCTGCCGACCGAGCAGATCTACAAACTCATTCAGGCAGGGGAAAGCGGCAAGCGGATCATCGAAACGCGCGTGTTCGACGGCTCGCCCGACGGCAAGAAATCCTACGATACGCTCGCCGTGGTCGGCGGCGGCAAGACCGGCAACAGCCCGGATGTTGAGGAGGCGGCCAAGGTCGCGCCGCTTGAGAAGCTCAAGCGATTTCCCGTCACGGTCAGCTATTTCGAGCCGAAGGACAACAAGGATAAAAGCGAGCAGACGCCGGCTTACACGCTTGCCTTCGATCTTTACGAGAACGGCGTGAGCCGCGGCCTGCGGCTCGACTACGGCAGTTTCGCGCTGCGCGGCGAGTTGAAGAGCATCGAATTCTTCAAGTCGCCGCCTTGCAAGCAGTAACTGCAAGCAGTGACGCCGATAAACACGGAAAACAAAAAAGCCCGGCTCGGGCCGGGCTTTTTCGATCTCGAAAGAGATTTAAGTGTGGATCAGTTCCACACGCAGCGGCCACGATGCCGCGAGTAGTGACGGCCACGGCCGCAGCCGTCGCGCACCACAGTGACCTGGTCCGAAGCCTGCGCGGCCTGGCCGACGGTTGTGCCGTTCACGGCGGCGGCGCTGGCGCCCGACGTTCCCGTCAATGCGAAACCAGCAGCAACGAGCATCGCGAAAAAAATCGTACGCATCGTTCTCTCTCCTAGGTTCATTACCCCCGCGAAAAGCTAATGCATTTTGGGAAGAGGAAAAGAGAAAAAAGCACAACGCGGAGGCTATTTAATTTCGCCGGAACAAAAGCTTATTCAGCTTTTGTTCATGTAGCTAAGGCCTGCGGCGGAGTCGCTTTGAGTCCACTTACGTCGAGGCATCGAACGACGCGCCCGGCAAGAGCCGCCGCGCCGCACTGACATGGCGGGGATCGATGCCAAGCTCGTTCGCGAAGGCAACGAGGTCTTCTTCGTTGGCGAGAATGAAATCGAGCACGGCGGGGAGGAAGGCGGGATCGCCCGCCGCCTTACGGATGTTGTCGGGCCCGAGGCCGCTCTCGGCGAGAAACCGGCCGAGGCGGGCAGGCTCGCCCGCGATGAAGCCGAGCGCCCGTGCCGCGATGGCCTCGGCGGCATCCCGGCTTTGATCGCTGTTTTTGCGCATATTCATTGAGGATTCCCGCGTTTCCAATTCCGTAACGAAGCAGATGTACCGTACCATGGTACGGCATATCGTATGGCCTAAGCCGCAGGGATTGCGACAGAATTTATTAAACCCATGGCATTACACCATGATTCCTGGATTTCGATTCAAAAGCCGGCGAGACGCCGCCCTGAATGCGGGCTGGGCATCGGCGCCAAAAAATGATTATGCGCAGAGCCAGAGGACGCAGGGAATGCCGAAGACCGTGCTGATCGTGGAGGACAACGAGCTCAATATGAAGCTCTTCCACGACCTTCTGCAGGCGAACGGTTTTGAGACGATCGAGACCCGCAACGGGATCGAAGCGCTCGACCTTGCGCGCAAGCATAAGCCCGACCTCATCCTGATGGACATCCAGTTGCCGGAAGTTTCCGGTCTCGAAGTCACGAAGTGGATCAAGGAAGACGACGAACTGAAAGCGATCCCGGTCATCGCCGTCACCGCTTTCGCGATGAAGGGCGATGAGGAGCGGATCCGGGAAGGCGGCTGCGAAGCCTATCTCTCGAAGCCGATCTCGGTCGCGAAGTTTCTCGAAACCGTCCGGCATTTCGTCAAGCAGGATTGAAGGTCATGAGTGCCCGCGTTCTGGTCGTCGACGACAATCAAGCCAACCTGAGACTTTTGCAGGCGCGGCTCAGTGTCGAATATTTCGAGGTGCTGCTGGCCGCGAACGGGCAGGACGCACTCGATATCTGCGCGCGCTCGCAATGCGACATTGTTCTGCTCGATGTCATGATGCCGGGGATCGACGGCTTTGAAGTCGCAAGGCACATCAAGAGCAATCCGGCGACGCACCACATTCCGATCATCATGGTCACGGCGCTCGATCAGCCGTCAGACCGCGTGAAAGGATTGGAAGCGGGCGCCGACGATTTTCTCACCAAGCCGATCGACGACATCGCATTGATCGCGCGCGTACGCTCGCTTGCCCGCCTCAAGATGGCGACCGACGAGATGCGGATGCGGGTTGCGACTTCGCGGCAGATCGGCGTGCCGGATCCGGCCGAAGATGCCATCAACGACGAAGGCCTCAACGGCCGCATTCTCGTCGTCGAGGATCATGCGGCGTCGGCGGACCGGATCGCGGCGGCACTCGCGCGCGAACACACCGTCGGTATCGCGGCCGACCCGCAGGATGCATTGTTCCGCGCGGCCGAAGGCAAGTTCGACCTGATGATCGTGAGCCTCGATTTGCAGAATTACGACGCGCTGCGGCTGATCGGGCAGATCCGTTCGCTCGAGCGCACGCGCTATCTGCCGATTTTGCTGGTCAGCGAAAGCGACCAGAAGGCGCGGCTCCTGCGCGCGCTCGATCTTGGCGCCAACGATTATCTGTCGCGCATCGCCGACAAGAACGAGATTTGCGCACGCGTGAAAACGCAGGTGCGCCGCCGCCGTTTCACCGACCGGCTGCGTGACAATCTCATGCAGTCGATGGAGCTTGCGATCATCGACCCGCTGACCGGGCTCTATAACCGCCGCTACATGGAAAGCCATGCCGGCGCGTTGGTGGCGCGAGCCAACGATCGCGACAAGCCGCTCTCGCTCCTGATCCTCGACATCGATCACTTCAAGTCGGTCAATGACAGCTACGGCCATGAAGCGGGCGACGAGGTGCTGCGCGAATTCGCGAGCCGGCTCAGGAGCTGTGTGCGTGGCGTCGATCTCGCTTGCCGCTTGGGCGGCGAGGAATTCGTCGTGGTGATGCCGGATACGGATCTTGGCATCGCAAGCCGGGTCGCCGAGCGCATCCGGCGGCGGATCGCGGGCGAGCCGTTCTCGATCGACCGCGGTGCGCGTTCGATCGAGGTGACGATCTCGGTCGGTCTTTCGAGCCTGAACGGGGCGGAGGACACGCCGGCGCTGATTCTCAAGCGGGCCGACGAGGCGCTGTACCGGGCCAAGAACAGCGGCCGGAACCGGGTTGTGGCCGACGCCGCTTAACCATAGGCGTGTAGCCGGTAAGGTTACAATTTTACGCAATTGGGAGGTTTGCCTCCCGGGCCCCATCAGAATCGTTTGCTTCCCGCCTGCCTTCAGATAGCGTCTCGGCCATGGACTCACGTCCTGACCGCGGCGGCGGGATCGGTCTTTTTCAGCCTTGCCGCCGGTCTCCGAGTTAACCCTATGGATGTCAGGTCCGCCGCATCTCCTGAGTCCGTGGGGTTCGGCCGGCGCGTAAGTGGCGAGAATGGCCTCTTTAGCTGCCTACCGCCGGCCACCTAATTTTCAAAAATGCGAAGGGCGCCACTCTTGCGAGGGCGCCCGTTTCGTTTCACCGAAATCGACCGGTTACTTGATTTTGGCTTCCTTGAACTCGACGTGCTTGCGCGCGACCGGGTCGTATTTCTTCTTGG
Organism: Xanthobacteraceae bacterium; assembly: GCA_035555855.1. Lineage (GTDB taxonomy): Bacteria > Pseudomonadota > Alphaproteobacteria > Rhizobiales > Xanthobacteraceae > Palsa-892. Next base: position 11,496 of record DATMGD010000041.1, on the reverse strand, counting down.
TCATCTTCTCGGTCATGGTGCGCGAATTCTTCTTGGTGACGTAATAGAAGCCGGTGTCTGCGCTCGACACGAGCTTGATCTTCAGGGTGACTGCCTTGGCCATGATCGGAATCCTTGGAAATTTCGCCGCAAACTAGCGATCAAGGCCCGGAAGTCAAGCTAGGGCATGATCCCGAAAAGTGCGAAGCGGTTTTCGGGTAAGATCATGCCCAATCAAAGGGCTCAGACCAGCTCTTCGCGGCGGAACTGGCCGTTTTTGAAGTAAAAAAACGATGCCGGGATGCTGTCGGGGAAGCCGGCTTTCAGCCGCAATTCGATTTCCTCGATGATCACCTTGGTGATGTTGGGCGTCTCGCCGGCGCGAGCCTCGGCGCAGGTCATCCAGCGAAGCTCGACGAATTCGCTGTCGGGGCCGGCGGCGCCGGGACGCTCAATCTTGGCGGCGCGGCGATCGGCGACGAAGAAGCGGGTATCGAAGCGGCGCTTGCGGCCGGGCGGTGTGATGGCGCGAGCGAAGAACTTGAGCGCGGAAAGATCGGGCATGAGCGCCGCGTCACTGAAGGGCTGCCAGCCCGGCGAGGGCGCGGCCGGTGTCTCACCGTTCGAGCCGAGCAGGATGCCGGTCTCCTCCGAGGTTTCGCGGATCGCGGCAAGCGCGAGCGCATTGAGGCGCGCTTTGCTGGGCTTCGACCAGCGCGCGAGCATGCGGCGCTCGCTGACCGGATCGAGCGCGCCGCAGAACTTCATCTGGCGATCTTCGGGATCGAGGCGGCCGCCGGGGAAAACGAACATGCCGGGCATGAAGACATGGCCTTCATGCCGCTTGCCGAGCAGAATTTTCGGCTCAACGCCGGAATGGTCGAGCAGGATCAGGGTCGCTGCATCGCGCGGGCGCTGATAGGGACCGCGCATCTTTGGTTCGCTGCGCGTGAGATATTTCACCCGCTCCGAATGGTCGTTCATTGCTGCGCGTCAATCCTTGTAGCCCGGATCGAAGCCGTGCATGCGGTAGGACCATTGCAGGCCGACGAGCGCGCCCTTGATCGGCTGCAGGAGCGCAACCGCCAGGATCACCGTGAGCGGCAGCCACAACGCGAGCGAAACCCAAAGCGGCGGCCAGAACGCAACTTCGACGATGAAGGCGAGCGCCACGACAAGATGGCCGACGATGGCGATGACGAAATAGGCGGGCGCGTCATCGGCGCGGTGATGGTGCAGTTCCTCGCCACAGACCTCGCAGCGATCGACGACCTTCAGGAATTTGCGAAACATTTTGCCCTTGCCGCAATTCGGGCAGCGGCCGAGAAATCCGCGCAACATCGAAGGCAGCAATGGCCGCTCGCTGGAGGCCGGAAAATTCATCGTATCGGGTGCGTTCATTTTCGCTTTCCATGCCGCTGATGACGGCGCTGTTTTTGACGCTTTCCTTTAGGCCGCCCGGAACGCTGGGGCAATGCCGGCTTTCCGGTGCGGCGACCGATATCGTAGCGGCCTTCAGATAGGATCTCGAAGCGAAGCGCGCCAGCCACCGGAATCGCCTCGACGAGTTTCACTTCGACGTGATCGCCGAGGCGATAAGTTTCGCGCGTTCTTTCGCCGATCAGCGCATGATGGCGCTCGTCGAACCGGTAAAAATCCGCGCCGATGGTGCGCGCGGGAACAAAGCCGTCGGCACCGGTCTCATCGAGCTTCACGAAGAGGCCGGCGCGCGTCACACCTGATATGCGTCCACGGAATGTCGCGCCGACGCGGTCGACCAGAAAATGCGCGATCAGCCGATCGACAGTCTCTCTTTCGGCGGCCATGGCGCGGCGCTCGGCGGCGGAAATCTTGGCACCGATTTCGGCGAGTGCTTCGGACAGCATGTCGGGCAGACCGTCCTTGCCGAGGCCGAGCGCACGGATGATCGCGCGATGGACAATGAGATCGGCGTAACGGCGGATCGGCGAGGTGAAGTGCGCATAGCGTTTCAACTGCAGGCCGAAATGGCCGTAGTTGATCGCGGCATATTCGGCTTGCGCCTGGCTGCGCAGCACAACCTCGTGCACGAGGCGCTCGGTGTCCTTGCCCTTGAAGCGCTCGAGGATGCGGTTGAAGTCGCCGGGGCGCAGCACGTTCGATTTCGAGAGGCTCTGGCCGATCGTTTGCAGGAATTCGCGAAGCGATGCGACCTTTTCGAGCGCCGGGGCATCGTGAACGCGATAGAGCAGTTGCACGCGATGGTGCTCGCAAGTCTCCGCCGCCGCGACGTTGGCGAGGATCATGAATTCCTCGATGAGCTTCTGCGTTTCCATGCGCTCGGGCGTAATCACACGGTCGAGCGTGCCGTCCGGCTTGAGCACGAGTTTTCGCTCGGGAATATCGAGCGCGAGCGGCTGGCGCGCGTCGCGCCCTTTGGCGAGCGACTGATAGGCGGCAAATAGCGGGTTGAGCACGCGCTCCATCAAGGGGCCGGTCGCATCGTCCGGCTTGCCGTCGAGCGCATCCTGCGTCTGCCGGTAGGAGAGCTTCGCCGCCGACTTCATCATGATGCGGTGAAAGCTGTGCTTCAGCTTTCGGCCATCGTGCGAGATCACCATGCGGGCGGCGAGCGCCGGACGATCGATTTTTTCGCGCAGCGAACAAAGATCGTTCGAGATCGCTTCGGGCAGCATCGGCACGACGCGGTCGGGAAAATAAACCGAGTTGCCGCGCTCGAGCGCCGTGCGATCGAGGGCCGAGCCCGGCGTCACATAATACGAGACGTCGGCGATGGCGACGGTGACAATGTGGCCGCCCTTGTTGTTCGGGTCGGGATCGGCCTCGGCGAATACCGCGTCGTCGTGATCCTTGGCGTCGGGCGGATCGATCGTGACGAGAGGAACGCTGCGCCAATCTTCACGGCCCGTCATCGTTGCCGCGCTGGCACGCTCGGCTTCCGCCAGCGCATCGCGCGGAAAGACGTTCGGGATGCCGTGGGCGTGGATCGCGATCAGGCTTACGGCACGCTCGGATTTCAGCGAGCCGAGCTTTTCGCGCACGCGCGCCTGCGGCAGGCCATAGGCGCGTTTGCTTGCAAGTTCGGCAGTGACGAGATCGCCATCCTGCGCGCCGTTCTCGGCGCCGGACAGGATTTCGATTTCGCGTCCGAGGCTTTTCTTGTCGACGGGAACGAGCCTTGCCGGTGCGTTAGGCCGGGCACGAAAGATGCCGAGCAATTGCACGGCGGCCTTGTCGATGACTTTAAGTACGCTGCCTTCATGCGTCACGCCGTTCTCGACTTCGCGCGCCGCGTGAGCGCGAAGAAGCACACGGTCGCCGATGCCCGGGGCGGGGCCTTCCTTGGCGCGGCGGTTGAAGACGAGGCGGATCTTCGGCGGAGAACCGTGATCGGCACGGTCCCATTCGGCGGGTTCGGCGATGAGATCACCGTCGTCGTCGCGGCCGGTGATTTCGGCGAGCACGACGTTCGGCATGTGGCCTGCGACGTTGAAGCGCCGCCGCCGCTGGCTGAGTTCGCCTTCGGTGCGCAACTCGCGTAGCGCCGCCTTCAGGTCGGCCTTGGCGACCGTATCGAGGCGGAAGGCGCGCGCGATGTCGCGCTTCGAGACCTTGCCGCCGCGCTGCTTGATGAAGGCAATGAGTTCTTCGCGACTCGGGGCCGCGGATTGTTTCGATTTTATTGGATTTTTGGGCACGAATAATTCCGTTGCTAATAGCTAAGCACTGAAAAGGAAAATTTCAAACAGGAGGGGTAGAGGCGATACTAGGCGCTCGCCTTCAGCTCGCGGTAGTCATAACGGCCGCGGATGCGCTCGTTGAAATACTGGCCGAGCGAAGAGGCGGCGAGGAAGCCGCGGTATTCTTCCTCCGGCACGCCGAAATAGACATAGACGCGGCTTGAAGCGAACGACACGAACAATTCGTGCCGCCTTGCGCTGTAGTAGATCCGTGCGATCGCGGTCGAATGGACTTCGGGCATGATCGGCTCCGCCACGATAACGGCGAAATCGATAGAAGGTTCGCAAGGCGTTTGCGTGAAGGTTAATCCTGCACCGGCTCCGTCTTCGGCGCCGCGGGCGCGCTGCCGTCTTCCTGCGGAGCAGGGGTAGCAGCATCGTCAGCCGAGGCCTTTTTCTTGGCAGTTTTTGCGGCGGCTTTTTTGGGCGCAGCCTTTTTCTTCTTGGGTGCAGCTTTCTCATCGCCGGCGCCGTCTTCGGCTTTTGCTTTGGCTTTGGATTTCGATTTGGCTTTTTTCGGCGCAGCCTTCTTCTTCGGCGGCTGGCCACCGGTCTTCGCGATGCGCTCGGCAATGAGCGTCACCGCCTGATCGAGCGTCACGTCTTCCGGATCGGAGGTCGTCGGGATCGTCGCGTTCACCTTGTTGTGGGTGACGTAGGGGCCGAAGCGGCCCTCGCGCAGCGTGACCGGCCCGCCGAATTCGGGATGCTCGCCGAGAATCTTGCCGGCGGGCGGACCGCGGCGGCCCTTGCCGCCACGCGCGGCTTTTTCCGCGAGCAGGGTAACGGCGCGGTTGATGCCGATGGTGAGAACGTCATCGCCGTCCTCGAGATTGGCGTAGCTCGTCTGATGCTTGATGTAGGAGCCGTAACGGCCGATGCCGGCAAGGATCGGCTCGCCGCTCTCGGGATGCTTGCCGACTTCGCGCGGCAGCGAGAGGAGAGCGAGCGCGTATTTGAGATCGACGCTGTCGAGCTCGGTGCCCTTCGGAAGGCCTGCGCGTTTCGGCTTCTCGTCGTCTTTATCTTTCTGCTCGCCGAGTTGCACATAGGGGCCGAAGCGGCCGCCGCGCAGCGTGACATCCATGCCGGTGACGGGATCCTGGCCGAGAAGCTTCACGCCGCTCGATCCGGCGTCGGCCGAAAGCGGGCGGGTGTAGCGGCACTCGGGATAATTCGAGCAGCCGACGAAGCCGCCGAACTTGCCGGTCTTGAGGTTCAGCCGGCCGTTGCCGCATTGCGGGCACTGGCGCGGATCGCCGCCATCCTCGCGCGGCGGGAAGATGTGCGGGGCGAGGATTTCGTCGAGCACATCGAGCACCTGCGAGATGCGGACGTCCTTGATCTCGTTGACCGCGCCGATGAAGTCCTTCCAGAAATCGCGCAGGACTTCTTTCCAGTTGATGTCGCTGTTGGCGATCCCGTCGAGCTTCTCTTCGAGGCCGGCGGTGAAATCGTATTCGACGTAGCGCTTGAAGAATGCCTCGAGGAAGGCGATGACGACGCGGCCCTTGTCCTCGGGGATCAGCCGCTTCTTGTCGATCCGCACATAGGCGCGGTCGCGCAGCACTTGCAGCGTTGAAGCATACGTGGAGGGGCGGCCGATGCCGAGTTCTTCCATGCGCTTGACGAGCGAAGCTTCCGAATAGCGCGGCGGCGGCTCGGTGAAATGCTGGGTCGAGACGATCTCGCGTTTCTCGAGATTCTCGTTGGCGCTCATGGCGGGGAGGCGGTTCGCATCCTCGTCCTCGGTCGCGTCGTCCTGGCCTTCCTGATAGACGGCGAGGAAGCCGTCGAACTTGACGACGGTGCCGGTCGCGCGCAGCTCCAGTTCCCGCGCGCCCGCTTTCGCCTTGATGTCGACGGTGGTGCGCTCGAGTTCGGCGGACTCCATCTGGCTGGCGACGGTGCGGATCCAGATCAGTTCGTAAAGTTTCGCCTGATCCTTATCGAGGAATTTCGCGACATCGGAAGGCTTGCGCGAGAGATCGGTCGGGCGCACGGCCTCGTGCGCTTCCTGCGCATGCTTCGACTTGTTCTTGTAAACGCGCGGCGTGTCGGGAACGTATTGCTTGCCGTATTCGGCGGCGATGACGTCGCGCGCGCCCTTGATCGCGCTCTGATCGAGCTCGATGCCGTCGGTTCGCATATAAGTGATGAGGCCGACAGTCTCGCCGCCGAGTTCGATGCCTTCATAGAGCCGCTGCGCGATGCGCATGGTGATCGCCGGCGCGAAGCCGAGCTTGCGGCTCGCTTCCTGCTGCAGCGTTGAGGTGGAGAAGGGCGCGTAGGGATTGCGCCTGGCGGGCTTGGCCTCGACGGACGAAACGGTGAAGTTCGCTTCGTCGAGCGCCTTCTTGAAATCGGCGGCTTCCTGACCAGAGCCGACATCGAGACGCTGAATCTTCTTGCCGTCGGCGCCGACGAGTCGCGCTTCAAATGTGTCGCCGCGCGGCGTCGCCAATGTCGCGGCAATCGACCAGTATTCCCTCGCGACGAATTTCTCGATCTCCAGCTCGCGCTCGCAGACGAGGCGGAGCGCCACCGATTGCACGCGGCCCGCCGAGCGCGAGCCGGGGAGCTTGCGCCACAGGACGGGCGAGAGCGTGAAGCCGACGAGATAGTCGAGGGCGCGGCGCGCGAGGTAAGCGTCGACCAGCGCCTCGTCGATCTCGCGCGGATTGGCCATCGCTTCGGAGACGGACTGCTTGGTGATGGCGTTGAAGACGACGCGCTCGATCTTCTTGCCTTCGGTCGCGCCCTTGTCTCGCAAAATCTGGAGCAGATGCCAGGAAATGGCTTCGCCCTCGCGGTCCGGGTCGGTGGCGAGGATCAGTTTGTCGGCGCCCTTGAGGGCCTTGGCGATCTCATTGATGCGGGGCTGGGCGCGGCTGTCGATCTGCCAGATCATTTTGAAGTCGTCGTCGGGGGCGACGGAGCCGTCTTTCGGCGGCAGGTCGCGGACATGGCCATAGGACGCCAGCACCTCATAGCCGGGGCCGAGGTACTTATTGATGGTTTTCGCCTTGGCGGGCGACTCGACGATGACGAGGTTCATTCGCGGATGCTTGGTTCCGGGAGACTGAGGATCAGAGGGTCGGGTCAAAATATTGGGTCCGAATCGCGAAAAAGCGCGATTTCTAGCATTCGGCCGCCGGAAGATGGTGAGAACGGCGGGTGAAGTCAAATCAGGCCCCATAAAGCCCTTAAAAATAGGAGTTTTTGAGTACAACTTGAAATAGAAAATATCTTAACTACAATTCCATCATTATGTTTTCATTTGCGGTTCGGATGGCCTTTTCCGAACCCTTACGAGGGCAGGAAATGCGGCAAACCCTACCGAATCCCAGTTCAAATCCCCCACCACAAGCAGAGCAGGTAGCGGCCTATGTCGCTTCCCTGGCGAGGGAGCTGAAAGCGATGGCCGAGAGCCAGCGTCTGTCGGCCCTGGGATACCTTCTGGACCTCGTGCGGATCGAGGCCGAGGAGCAGGCCCATCCCCAGGAGCGCCAGAAGCAGAACGCGATCTCCTGACGATTCGTCGGCCGCAATCTGTCGTTCCTAGCCGGTAATCAGCGAGACGAGGCCGCCGCCGTGGCGCTCGATCCGTCCGGCGAGTTCGAGTTCAAGCAGCGCGATCTGGATGGCGCCGGCGGGGGCTTTGGTTTCGCGCGACAAGTCGTCGATCGAAACCGGCGCGGTGCCAAGCAGACTTTGCAAGGACGCGCGCAGATCGTCGTCTGCGGGCGCCGGATTGCCATTGCCCGCGACGCTGGCGTTTTCGGTTTCCCGCATCTCGGGCGGGATATCGTTGCCGCCGAGCATCGGCGCGAGCACCTCGATGACATCGGCGGCGGAAGTGACGAGCGTCGCGCCGCGCCGGAGCAGCTGATTGGTGCCGCCGGCGCGCGGATCGGCGGGCGAGCCGGGGACAGCGAAGACTTCGCGGTTCGCTTCCAGCGCCATGCGCGCGGTGATGAGCGAGCCCGAGCGTTCGGCGGCTTCGACGACGACGACGCCGAGCGCGATACCGGCAATGATGCGATTGCGGCGCGGGAAGTCGCGCGCGCGCGGCTCCCAGCCGAGCGGCATTTCGGAAACGGCGGCGCCATGCGCAAGCATTTCCTCGATCAGCGAAACATGCTCGTGCGGGTAGGGCTTGTCATGGCCGCCGGCAAGCGCCGCGACGGTGCCGGTTACGAGCGAAGCGCGATGCGCGGCTGAATCGATGCCGCGCGCAAGACCTGAAACGACGATGAAACCGGCTTCTCCGAGTTCGCGCGCGAGCTTTGCCGCAAGGCGCGTGCCGGCAAGCGAAGCGTTGCGCGAACCGACAAGCGCGACCGCGGGCTTCGCCAGCGCCTCGATATTGCCGCGCGCGGCGAGAAGCGGCGGCGCGTCTTCGGTTTCGCGCAGGAGCGGCGGATAGTCGATTTCGCCAAGACCGATATATTTCACGCCGAGTTTCGCGGCGGCGGAAATCTCGCGCGCGGCCTCATCGCGGCTCACGACATTCAGCGCACGGCCGCCGCGGCGTGCGAGTTCGGGCAGGCGCTCGATCGCGCGCTTCGCGCCGCCGAACTGGTTGATCAGCGTGCGGAAGGTGCGCGGGCCGACATTCTCGGTCCGGATCAGCCGCAGCCAGTCGATCCGCTGCTCGTCAGAGAGCCGAACCGGATTGAAATCGCTCATTTCGAGGCGCCGATCCTTGGCTCGGTACCGGCGATCAGGCGCGCGATGTTGGCGCGATGCTTGATCCAGATCAGGATCGTCAGCACGGCGAAGACGGCAGCCGCTTCGGGCTGTCCGAGCAGAAACAGCACGATGGGCGCGGCGAGCGAAGCGATCAGCGCAGAGAGCGATGAATAGCGCGTCAGCGCCGCGATCACGAGCCAGACGATGCCGAAAGCAAGGCAGGCGCGCCAATCGACCGCGAGCAGCACGCCGATGAAAGTCGCGACGCCTTTGCCGCCCTTGAAGCCGAGCCAGACCGGAAACAGGTGGCCGAGAAACGCGCCGAGCCCCGCGGCAAGACCGGCGACCAGCGCAGCGCCGTCGCCGAACCAGTAGCGGGCGAGCAATACGGCAGCGGTGCCTTTCAGGAGATCGCCGAGCAGGGTGCCGGCGGCAAGCATCTTGTTGCCGGTGCGAAGCACATTGGTCGCGCCGATATTACCCGAGCCGATCGCCCGTACGTCGCCGAGGCCCGCAAGCCGGGTCAGGATCAGGCCGAAGGGGATCGAGCCGAATAGATAGCCGAGCGCCAGCGCGTAAATATCCTGTAGAGAGTTGATTTCCATGCCGCGCCAGCCTTCCCCCGGCCAGCGTAGAACCGGCAGGCGCTTAGTTCAACGCTTCCGAAGCTCAGGAGCTTGCGCGTTTGGGCGATGCTTGTTTGGGATGATAACCCGCAGCGATCGCATCTTCCGGCGCGGCAAAGGCCACGAGGTCCTTGAAACCGGGTTCGCCGGGGCGGGAGAGCAGCGAAGTATCGGGCGCAAACCACTGCTGCTTGCGGTGGCCGACGACGAAATGCTCGATGTCGTTCTCGCAATAGAAGCAGCGCAGCCGCGTCGTGCCGTTGTTGATGACGTAGAATTTGTTGGCGACGTACTGCGCTTCCATCGGCTCGTGCGAGATGCAGTTCTTGTTGGCGCAGCGGATGCCGAAGGTGAGCGGGTGGCTGTAGAGCGGCTGCTTCGGAGCGTCGAAGCCGTCTCCGAATTTTTGCAACTCGCGATCGGTGCGCAAGGACAAGAGGAGCGAGATCAGCGCCATGCGGATCGGCACGCCATAGGCGGCCTGCTGGAAATACATCGCGCGGCTGTCGCTGTCGAAGGCGGCGTCGAGTTCGTTGACGCGCGGCAGCGGGTGCATGACGCTGGCGTGCGAATATTTCGAATCCTTCAGGAACTTGGCGTCGATGCGCGGATATTCCTGATCCTTGTCGGCCCAGCGTTCCTTCTGGAAACGCGTGACATACACCGCGTCGATCTTCTTGCGCATGATGACGCTGTGATCGACCTCGGTGCCGGAGAACAGCGACTGTTGATGCGGCTCGTCGGGCGTCACGTACATGGCGTCCACCGTTCCGCTCTCATCGGTCGCGGAGACGAGTTCGCAGCGATATTCTTCTTTCAGGCGGCGATGAACGTGCGCCGGCAGTTCCATGCCGGGAGCGGCCATCGGGTCGATGATCGCGCCGAAGCGGGCGAGCGCGTAGACGAACGAATGGATGGTGCGGCTGCCGCGCAGATCGCCGGAGATCGCGACCTTGAGGTTCTTGAGCTGCTTGTGCTTGCGCTTGAGCGTGAAGAGATCGCAGAGCGTTTGCGTCGGGTGCTCGTGCGCGCCGTCACCGCCGTTGATGACCGGGATCGAGGCGTATTCGGCGGCAAGCCGCGCCGCGCCGTCGCGCGGATGGCGGATGACGATGACGTCGGCGTAGTTCGAGACGACGCGGACTGAGTCGGCGAGGCTTTCGCCCTTGGCGGCGGAACTCGTCGCGGGATCGGCGCTGGTAATGACATCGCCGCCGAGGCGCAGCATGGCGCTTTCGAACGAAAGGCGCGTGCGTGTGCTCGGCTCGTAGAACAGCGTCGCCAGAATGGATTTTGAGGCGACGTCGGTGCTTCTGCCGATGCGATAGGAGAGGCGCGGGTCGGGCAACTCGTCGAGATAGGCCTGCGCCACATCGAAAACCGTCTCGATCTCCTTGTTGGTGAGATCGTTGATCGAAACGACGTGGCGGAGAACGGGTTGCGTTTTGGCCGTCATTGTACGGCCCCTGTCGGGGTCGCCCGCGGGCGGGCGTTTCTCGGATACGCGCTCATTCTGAAAACAGTTGATTAAACCTGCTTGCGGGCCTCCGCAAGCGTAACCGCCAAAGGCATGGTAATTTGGTGAAACTATCCCCACTTCCAAAAGAGGCAGGGAACATGGCCGGTTCGCCTTTCGCCACACATGAAGTTTTCAATCAGGTGCCGCCCTTGGGCGACGTCGATTTGTGGGGTGACGATCTGGCGTTGCAGGCGGCGGTTGCAGCTTTTGGCGCATCCGATGCGAAGGAGACGGCTTCGCTTGCGGCCTTCGGCGAGCGCTGGGGCAGCGCCGAAATGGCCGAATTCGGGCGGCTTGCGAATGTGAACCCGCCGAAACTTCGCACCTATGATCCGCACGGCTATCGCGTCGACCGCGTCGAGTTCCATCCGGCCTATCACGCGCTGATGCGCGAGAGCATGGCGGCCGGCATCCATTGCTCGACGTGGGGATCGGACGGCAAGCTCGCGATGCCGGGCGCCTTTGTCGCACGCGCCGCGCGGCAGATGATGTCGGCGGAGGTTGAGCAGGGACATCAGTGCCCGATCGTAATGACGCATGCAGCGGTCGGCGCACTTCTGGCCGAGCCCGCACTCTTGCACGACTGGTTGCCGAAGATCCGCTCGTGCGACTATGACCCATCGTTCCTGTCGCCATCGTTGAAGATGAGCGTCACGCTCGGCATGGGCATGACCGAGAAGCAGGGCGGCAGCGATATCCGCGCCAATACGACGCGCGCCGTGCCCGACGGCAGCGCCTATCGCATCACCGGGCACAAGTGGTTCATGTCGGCGCCGATGTCGGACGCGTTTTTGGTGCTCGCGCAGGCGCCGGGCGGGCTGACATGCTTTTTAATGCCGCGTGTGACGCCCGAGGGCGGCATGAACGCGCTCGATTTCAAACGGCTTAAGGACAAGCTCGGCAACTGTTCGAATGCGTCGAGTGAAGTGGAATTTCA
>DATMGD010000040.1:0-15451 GCA_035555855.1 Xanthobacteraceae bacterium | reverse complement strand
AAGGTTGCAGGGGTATTTTATGGATATTCATTTTGACACTAAAGCGGATTTCACAACACGATGGGCGGAAGATCATTTTCCGGCATGGGAAAAGTTGCTCACGCCTTTGAAAGAAAGAAATCTCGGAATCCTCGAGATTGGCAGTTGGGAAGGAATGTCAGCTACGTTCTTTCTGGATTTTATACCTAACGCCAACATAACATGCATCGACACTTTTACTCGGGACGACGGAGGGTCAGAGCGCAGGTTCGACCAGAACATGTCGAGGTTTGGCAACAGGGTAAGAAAAATAAAAGGAACTTCATTCAATGCGCTTCAAGTACTCGCCGCAGAAAATGCCCGGTTCGACCTTATCTATGTTGATGGAAGCCACAAGACTAGTGACGTGATGATCGACTCGATTCTCTCATGGTCGCTTTTAGCTGACGACGGCATTATGATTTGGGACGATTACCGCAGAAAAAAGCCGGGACAAAACCCCGGTCTCGCAGTCGAGAGTTTTTCCTTGTTTACTTCCGACTGCCATGTCTTCAGGCGCGGACAACAAGCGTATGCCAGAAAAGAAAAGAGTAAAAATAACGCGATAATTTCAATGTTGGCATTTGCATATCGCTACATGCGATCTTCAAGAGCGAATACATATTGAAATCGCCGATCTGGCGACCGCCGGCAGCATAGCGTCTCAGTTCGAAATGGAATGAACGGTCAGAGAGGGATCAAGGCCACTTGCGGGGCGAGAAAGCCTGCAACCCATAATCCGATTTTGACCAGCCATGACGGATGAGGCGTCGCTCTCCAGGCAAAGTATCCGCTCGCGACGCCCAGACACAAAGCGACGACGCCAATCGTCGGCGACCGTGTCATGGGCAGCATCAGATCGCCAAGAAAAAGAAAGACCACGCTAATGAAGATTAGCTGGGTCGCGAGGCCGAATAGAAACGCGCGTTTCAAGCGATCCTCATGCGCAATAATCGTAATCGCATCCTAGCCGGTCCGAAACAACTCAGCCATAGCCTTCCGTCCTGACGCACTGCCGCGCTTGCTGCCGCGCAATAAAAAAAACCCGGCATGTTGCCATGCCGGGCTGAATGCTTGTTCGGCGAGGGGGCTTAGTGCCCGTCCTCGAGCTTACCGATGTGATGCTGCGAGTAGAGTTCGACGCCGAGCTTGGCGACGAGATCGAGCTGCGTCTCGAGGAAGTCGATATGGCCTTCCTCGTCCGCCATCAGCTCCTCGAACAGATCCTTCGAGACGTAGTCCTTGACCGAATGGCAGTAGGTCGCCGCTTCCTGATAGAGCGTGCGCGCGCCGATTTCGGCGGCAAGGTCCGCTTCGAGAATTTCTTTGACGTTCTGGCCGATCCGCAGCGGGTCGAGCACCTGCATGTTGGGGAAGCCCTCGAGGAACAGGATGCGGTCGGTGAACTTGTCGGCGTGCTGCATCTCCTCGATCGACTCGGCCCGCCACTTCTTGGCGAGATCCTTGAGCCCCCAGTTGTCCAGCATGCGGTAGTGCAGCCAGTACTGGTTGATCGCGGTCAGCTCCGAGCGGAGCCCCTTGTTGAGATAATCGATAACCTTCGGGTCGCCCTTCATGGCTCTTGCTGTCCCTTGTTTTGAACGATTCTGAATTGAAATCCAGAATTATTCTAAACTAGGCCAGCGAGTAAGGCCAGTCACTCAAGTATCTGAGATTATTGAGGCTTATTATTCGGTGTGGCTGTGGCCGGCGGCCGGGCATTCGGCGGGGCAGGCGTCGCACGGGCTGCCGAGGGCCTGATCCATGATGGCGCGCACGGTGCGGGCGCAGCGGCCGCACTGCGGGCTGCAACCGAGACAGTGATAGACCTCGATGGTTTTCCGCGGCCCCGTATCGGCCGCGACGGCGTCGCGCACCTGAGCCTCGGAAAGCACGTTGCAGGAACAGACGATCACGGCCGTTTCCCTTTAACCCCGGTAGATTAGAATTGCTCTAACTTATTGTTCTACCACGCTTTTTTGTGCCATCACCGGAGGCAGCCGTCAACTGGATTCAAATTTGAGGGATGATCGGGCCTGTGGATGGCCGAAAACGGCGCTAATTCGCCAGTACCCGGCTCGCCGGAAAGGCGATTTCGACGAGCGTGCCGGCGTTGACGCCGCTCTTGACCGTGAAGCGCGCGCGGTTGGCCTCCGTCAGCGCCTTGGTGAGCGGCAGGCCGAGGCCGCTTCCGGGTGTCGTGGTCGAAAGCTGCCGGAACGGCTCCATCGCCATCGCGACTTCGGCTTCCGACATGCCCACCCCGGTGTCGCGCACGCGCAGCAGCACCTCGCCGTCTTCGGCAAGCTGCGTCGAGACGATGACCTGGCCGCCCGGCGGCGTGAACTTGATCGAGTTGGAGAGGAGGTTCAGCACGATCTGGCGGATCGAGCGCGTGTCGGCGACGACCTGCGGCAGTTCGGGAAACAGCGAAGTGCGGATGATGATGCGCTCGCGGTTGGCCTGCGTCTGCATGATCGCCATGCACTGGCGCGCGATGTCGTTGAGATCGACGCCCGCGAACGAAAGATCGACCTTGCCGGCTTCGATCTTGGAAAGATCGAGAAGGTCGTTGATGAGCGAGACGAGATGCGCGCCCGAAGTCTGGATGTCTTTCAGGTATTCGCGATAGCGCTCGTTGCCGACCGGGCCGAAGCGCTCCTCGCGCATGACATCGGCAAAGCCGATGATGGCGTTGAGCGGCGTTCGGATCTCGTGGCTGATTTTTGCAAGAAAGTCGGATTTCGCCGAGCTTGACTGTTCGGCCTTGCGCTTGGCTTCCAGCAGTTCTTCCTCGGCGCGCTTCCATTGCGTGATGTCGCGGAACACCGCGCAGAATTTCTGCATGCCTTCGCCGACGCGGCCGAGCGTCATGAACACCGGAATGAGCCCGCCTTCGCGCACCCGGCCGATCATCTCGCGGCCGTCGTTGAGGAGGCTCGCAAAATTATTGGCGGAAAGCCCCTCAAGATATTCCATCGCGGCGCGATGGCTCTCGGGCGCGAACAGTTTGGTGAACGGCTGGCCCTCGATGTCTTCGGAATCATAACCGAACAGTGCTTCGGCCGAGCGGTTGAGCGAGAGCACGCGGCCTTCGCGGTCGATCAGCAGGATGCCGTCGGTCGCAGTGTCGAGGATGCCGCGCAGTTCTTCGCTGAGCGCTTCGGCATCGCGCAGCTTGAGTGCGCTCGCTTCGCTCGAGGAGGGCGCGCCGGTTGCACGCGTCAGAATGTAAGCCAGCGCCGTCTCGCCCTGCCACGGCAGCGAGACGAGTTTCGCTTCGACCGGGATCGGCACGCCGTCCTTGCCGGCGATGGCGAGCACATGACTTTCTTCGTGATTGTCTTCCTGCGGCAGGCTCGCGCCGATCGACGGTACGCCCGCGAACAGACGATAAAGCCCGCCTTCCTGCTGGAGCGCGCCCGCGGTCGAGAGGCCAATCCAGTCGAGCAGCGTCCGGTTGGCGTAAAGCACGCGCTCGTTGCGGTGGACGATGACGCCTGCCGGCATCTTGTCCAAGAGCGCACGCTCGCCGACCGGCAGCGTCTCGATGGTATCGAGCGAGGGCAGGCCGTCGTTCCGGCGGCTATTGCCGTTCACTTCGTTGATCTGCTCACCAATTGAGCGCGCGATCTCGCGGAAGGCATTGCGCTCGTTCGCGGACAACTCGCGCCCGCCTGAACTTGCTTCGATAGGGTTCGCAGGCGGCACGGCGCGCAGCGGCACGACGTTTTCGGGGCGCTGCTCAAAGACAAGGACTTCCTGCACTTCTTCAGGCTGTGCCGGTCCGCCGGCGGCGGCCGTTTCGCGGAATACGCCGAAGCCGCGATAGCCCTGAAAGCGCCGCTCGCGGTCGAACACCGGCAGCGCGGCAAGATCGACGGCGCGCGTCTCGCTGCGGCCTTCGATCGGCCACAGCACGGTGACGCCCGACCAGGTGTCGCGCCGCGCGATGGCGCTTGCGACTTCATCGGCATGAACGATGCCGAATTTTTCGCCCGCCGCCTGCCAGTCGTGGTTCGCGATGTCAGCACTCGTCTTGCCGACCGCCGCCGCAAGCTCGGGCGAAACGCTGGTGATGACGCCGTCCTTGTCCGTGCGCCACACGAAGCGCGCGGGCAGCGTGCTGCTCACAGTGCTCGCTGCGATCGGTTCTTCAGTGGCAACTTCCGCGGTTTGGGTCTCAACGTTTTCGCCTGCGGCCTCCGGTTCGCGCTCGGCGAATAGCGCGAGGATCGCGCCGTGCGCTTTGGTGCCGATACGATGCAGCACGATCCTGTGCGCGGCAGCTTCCAGCGCTTCGCTGCTCCCTTCGCGCAAAGCGCCGAGCGCGATGCCCGCCGCCGGATGCAGATCCTGCAAGCGCGCGGCGTCGCCCGTTGCGGCCTGGGCGGCCGCGCTCGCTTCGATCAGGCGGCCCTCGAAATCGTAAAGTGCGAACGCATCCTGCTCGCTAAAGAGAGCGCGCAGCGCGCTCATCATCGCCGGCGCCTTTTCGCGTCCGGCTTCCAGGCCGGCGGCGAGGATCGCTTCGCGTTTGCCATTGTGCGGGAAGCACGAGAACACAAAAGTGCGCGGCTGGCCCGCGAGCTTGAGGCGCTGCAGCCGCGAGGTGCCTGCGGCAAGATTGGGCGCAAGCTCGCGCGCCGCTTCCGCGACCGGGCCGAGTTGATCGGGCGATAATTTTTCGGCCTCCGGCAGCGACGCCGCGCCGGTAAGCTTGAGACCCGATAGGTTCGCGAACAGGAGCCGACCCTCGGCGCCGAACAGCAACGCCGGCTGCGGCACCGCAACGAGCGCCGCGAGGCGCGCATCGGCAAGCAGTTCGGCAATTGGCGGCAGAGCAGGCATGAACAATCCTAACCGCGGTCTGACGGTACGCGGAACCCGCCGTCCTAAAAATGTTTAGTGCCAGGGCACTGGAAAATCCACGGCACCGGGTTCATGCTCCCGGTGGATTGGGTGGAAAGGTTAACCCCTGGAGGTTCCCGATGAGTAACGGTTTCGAGATTCCGGCCGAGATGCGGGCATTCGCCGAAAAGAGCGTGGGCGAAGCACGGAAGGCCTTCGAGGGCTATATGGACGCCGCGACCAAGGCGCTCGGCACTGCGGAAAAGTCGGCCGAGAACATTCAGGCCACCAACCGGGATCTAGGTCGCAAAGCCATGGGCTTTGCCGAGGATAACGTGGCCGCGAGCCTCGATTTCATCCAGCGGCTCGTCCATGCCCGCGACGTGCAGGAAGTCGTCCGGCTCCAGACCGAGTTCGCCCAGGCCCAGATCAAGAATTTGGCCGATCAGGCCAAGGCGCTCGGCAGCTCGGTGGCGGAAGCCGGCCGCGAGGCGACCGAAGCCGGCAAGGCCGCTTTCGACAAGGCGACCAAGCTTTAGGCGGCGAGGCTTTAAAAGCCCAAATCTTCGACCTTTGTAGTGCATTGCAATATTTATGTTGCAATGCACAATGATCATTGCTATATAGCTCTCAACCAAGAAAAACCGCGCAGATCGCGGGCACAACAAAGTCCGCCGGTCGCGGATATGAGCCACAGGAGCAGGATATGGCTGAGACCAAATTCGATTTTCCGAGCGTCGAAGTCCCCGAGTTCGTCCGCTCGTTCGCCGAAAAGGGCGTCCAGCAGGCCAAGGACAACTACGCGAAGTTCAAGTCCGCCTCCGATCAGGCGACGCTTGCGCTGGAAGACACCTATATGTCGGCCAGCAAGGGTGCCGCCGAGTTCAACCTCAAGGCCCTCGATGCGCTGCGCACCAATGTGAACGCGGTCTTCGATTACACCCGCGAATTGCTGGCGACGCGCACGCTCGCCGATGCCGTCGAGCTTTCCTCGATGCATGTCCGCAAGCAGTTCGAGGTGCTCTCGGCCCAGACCAAGGAACTCGCCGAGACGGCGCAGAAGATCGCGACCGAGACCGCCGAGCCGCTCAAGGCCAGCGTCGAGAAGAATTTCCGCGTTCAGTAAATTTTCAAATTTTATGCTGAAAAAGCCCGGCCGAGTGCCGGGCTTTTTGTTGGCGGCTTCGCTTCTTCGAGGCTTGCAAAACAGGGGCATTTCCCCGTAGCTTCCGCGCAATTTCGTGCAGCTGTAGCTCAGTTGGTTAGAGCGCCTGTCTGTGGAACAGGAGGTCGGTGGTTCGAATCCACCCAGCTGTACCATTCCACGCGATGCCTGCCTTGCGAGCGCGCTGCCCAACAAGCAGGCGGCAAACGCCGCTTCCGCCATCTCGCCCGCCGCATTTTCCCGCACACGCAACGCCGCCGCTCTAAATTTCAGCGGCAAATGATCCCCGCTCAAACTTTTGGCGCACCTGCGACCGGCTGGCACGGCCGTTGCTAGCTCAACAGGCAGATCGCCAGCACGAGCGAAGGGAGTGCGTCATGTCAATTTTCGATAATCCATTTAATTCCGAAATCGGTTTGAACGAAGGCTGCCCTTGCGGCCAGCACCGCACGAAAGCCGAGCACGACGCCGCGAAGCTGGAATGCGTCGCGATCGAAAACGACGAGAAACGCTACGAGCATGTCGTCGCTTCGGCCGTCATGCGCGCGATGTTTCCGCATGACGCTACGCGCCGCGCTTTCCTGCGTTCGGTCGGCGCTTCGACCGCGGTTGCCGCGATCTCGCAATTCTTCCCGCTGGGGACGGCGACGGAAGTATTCGCCGCGCCCGGCGCACTCGAAAAAACCGATCTCAAGGTCGGCTTCATTCCGATTACCTGCGCGACGCCGATCATCATGGCAAAGCCGATGGGCTTTTACGAAAAGCAGAAGCTCAACGTCGAGGTCATCAAGACCGCCGGCTGGGCGGTCATCCGCGACAAGACGATCAACAAGGAATACGACGCCGCGCACATGCTTTCGCCGATGCCGCTCGCCATCACGCTCGGCGCGGGCTCGAACCCCATTCCGTACACGATGCCGGCGGTCGAGAACATCAACGGCCAGGCCATCACGCTTGCGCTCAAGCACAAGGATAAGCGCGACCCGAAGGACTGGAAGGGCTTCAAGTTCGCGGTGCCGTTCGACTATTCGATGCACAATTATCTGTTGCGCTATTACCTCGCCGAGCACGGTATCGACCCCGACAAGGATGTGCAGATCCGCGCCGTGCCGCCGCCCGAAATGGTCGCGAACTTGCGCGCCGACAACATCGACGGCTTCCTCGCGCCCGATCCCGTGAACCAGCGCGCCGTCTACGACAATGTCGGCTTCATCCACATTCTCTCGAAGGAAATCTGGGACCGCCACCCGTGCTGCGCCTTCGCGGCTTCGGAAGACTTCGTGAAGAATTCGCCGAACACGTATGCGGCGCTCCTGAAAGCCATCGTCGAGGCGACGGCCTTCGCCACCAAGGCGGAGAACAGGAAGCAAATCGCCGAAGCCATCGCGCCTGCGAACTATCTCAACCAGCCGGTCACGGTGGTCGAGCAGGTGCTGACCGGCACCTATGCCGACGGCCTCGGCAACATCAAGAAAGTGCCGGACCGCATCGATTTCGATCCGTTCCCCTGGCAGTCCTTTGCCGTCTGGATCATGACGCAGATGAAGCGGTGGGGGCAGATCAAGGGCGACGTCGATTATGCCGCCGTCGCCAAGCAAGTGTTTCTCGCGACCGACACCGCAAAATTCATGAAGGAGGCGGGGCTCACGCCGCCTTCCGCGACCTCAAAGAACTTCACCGTCATGGGCAAGGAGTTCGATCCGGCAAAACCCGAAGCGTATCTTGAAAGCTTCGCGATCAAGCGGGCCTGAGATGAATCTTTCGATCGGTGCCCGCGCGGCCATCGTTTCGGTGCTGCTGCTCGCCGGTTTCCTGCTCGCCTGGCAGGTCGCCGTCGGCAGCAGCGCGCCGGTGCAGCAGATGGACCCCGAATACGCCAAGCTCATGGGGCTCAACGCCACCGCGGGGAAATCGGCAATGCCCGGTCCGCTCGATGTCGGCAAAAAGCTCTGGGCGCATATCAAGAGCCCGTTTTACGACAACGGCCCGAACGATAAAGGCATAGGCATTCAGCTCGCCTATTCGATCGCGCGCGTCGCGGTCGGCTATCTCGCGGCGGTGCTGGTGGCGATCCCGCTCGGCTTTCTGGTCGGCATGTCGCCGCTGATGAGCCGCGCGCTCGATCCGTTCATTCAGGTGCTGAAGCCGGTTTCGCCGCTCGCCTGGATGCCGCTCGCGCTCTACACCATCAAGGATTCGGCGACCTCCGCCGTCTTCGTCATCTTCATCTGCTCGCTGTGGCCGATGCTGCTCAACACCGCCTTCGGCGTCGCCGCCGTGCGCAAGGAGTGGCTCAACGTTGCGCGCACGCTCGAAGTCTCGCCGCTCCGGCAGGCCTTCACCGTCATTCTGCCGGCGGCCGCGCCGACGATTTTGACCGGCATGCGCATCTCGATCGGCATCGCCTGGCTCGTCATCGTCGCCGCCGAAATGCTCGTCGGCGGTACCGGCATCGGCTACTTCGTCTGGAACGAGTGGAACAACCTCTCGATCGTCAACGTCATCATTTCCATCCTCGTCATCGGGCTGGTCGGCATGGTGCTCGACCAGATCCTCGCGCGCTGCCAGCGCCTCGTGACCTTTCCGGAGTAGCCATGACGGGTTTCATCTCCATCGAAGGCATCGCTCGCCGCTACGACAAGACACCGATCTTCGAGAATGTCTGGTTCTCGATGCAAAAGGGCGAGTTCGTCTGCGTCATCGGCCATTCGGGCTGCGGCAAGACGACAGTGCTCAATATTCTTGCCGGCCTCGATGCGCCGTCCGAAGGCGCGGTGGTGGTCGATAATCAGGAGATCACCGGCCCGTCGCTCGACCGCGCCGTGATTTTCCAGGGCCATGCGCTGCTGCCGTGGAAGACCGTGCTCGGCAACGTCGCTTACGCCGTCGGGTCGCGCTGGAAGGAATGGACGAGAGGCGAAGTCCGCGAGCAGGCGCAGAAATTCATCGATCTCGTCGGCCTTACGGGCGCGGAAAACAAACGACCCTCCGAGCTTTCCGGCGGCATGAAGCAGCGCGTCGGCATTGCGCGCGCGCTTTCGATCGAGCCGAAAATCCTGCTCATGGACGAGCCGTTCTCGGCGCTCGACGCGCTGACGCGCGGCACGCTGCAGGACGAAGTGCGCAGCATTTGTCTCAACACCGGCCAGACCGTCTTCATGATCACGCACGACGTCGATGAGGCGATTTATCTCGCCGACAAGATCGTGCTGATGACCAACGGGCCCGGCGCGCGCATCGCCGAGATCGTCGTCAATCCGCTGCCCAAGGAGCGCCGCCGCGACGACGTCCACAAGCATCCGCTGTTCTATGCCGTGCGTAACCACCTCATCGATTTTCTCGTGACGAGGAGCCGCACGTTCAACGACGAGATTGCCGGCCGCGCTTACGATCCGAAGCGCCCGCCTGAAATCGTTCCGAATGCGTCGGGGCCCGTCCCGCTGTCGCCGCTGCCGGAACCGGTACCCGAACGATCCGAAAAACGAATGGGGAGAATGTAGATGACACGAGAACAACTCACCGAAAAAATCCTCGATCTCAAGCGCGAGAACGGCTGGAGCTGGAAATATATCTGCGGCGAGATCGGCGGATTCTCCGAAGTGCTGATCGTCGGCGCCTGCCTCGGCCAGCATAAGCTTTCCAAGCCGCAGGCCGCCAAAGCGCAGGAACTGTTCGGCCTCACCAAGGCCGAAACGGCAATGATCAACGAGACGCCGATGCGCGGTTCGGGTGCGTCGATGCCGCCGACCGATCCGTTGCTCTATCGCTTTTATGAGCTGGTGCTGGTCAACGGCCCGGCATGGAAGGCGCTGATCGAGGAGGAATTTGGCGACGGCATCATGTCGGCCATCGACTTCGACATGACGATGGAGCGCCAGCCCGATCCGAAGGGCGACCGCGTGAAAATCGGCATGTCCGGCAAGTTCCTGCCGTTCAAATATTACGGCGCGACCGGCAACGTGCCGGCTTACGGCTACCGCGAGGAATAGCTTTCGAGGGGAGGACCGGCGAACGATGTTCGGCGGCCCTTGGCGCCTTTGGCGGATTGCAGCCCGTCAAAGGCGCTCTTTTTTAGAGGCAGGCTTTAAAGATAAGCGCCGCCCGCAACTTCGATGCGCTGGCCGTTGACCCAACGGTTGTCGTCCGAGAGGAGCGAGGCGATCATCGGCCCGATGTCGTCCGGCAAACCGGGGCGGCCGAGCGCGGTGATCGCCGCGACGCTTTTTGCGGCCTCGGGATTATCGCGCACATAGCCGCCGCCGAAATCGGTTGCGATGGCGCCGGGCGCCACGGTGTTCGCGGTGATGCCGCGCGAGCCAAGCTCTTTGGCAAGATAGCGTGTGAAAACTTCGAGCGCGCCCTTGGTCATGGCATAGGCCGACATGCGCATCAGCGAAAAGCGCGCAAGGCCCGACGAGAGGTTCACGATCCGGCCGCCGTCTTTCATTACCGGCACGAGTTTCTGCGTCAGGAAATAAACGCCCTTGAGATTGACGTTCATCAGCCGGTCGAAATCGGCTTCCTTCATGTCGACGAACATCGAACCGATGCCGATGCCGGCATTGTTGACGAGGAAATCGAAATCGGCGCGGCCGAAATTGTCCTTCAGTGCCTTCTGGAACGCATCCCGGAACGCCTCGAACGATTTCACATCGCCGGTGTCGAGTTGCAGCATCACGGCTTTGCGGCCGAGCGCCGCCACTTCCCGCACCAGCGAATCCGCTTCCGCCTTGTTCGAATGATAGGTGCCGACGACGTCGATGCCGTGCCTGGCAACGGCAAGCGCGGTGCTGCGGCCGAGGCCGCGGCTGGCCCCGGTGATGAGGGCGATCTTGCTCATGATGTTTCCGACCTTATTGCGAAATAACTTATTGAGACAAAACCTGCGGCCCGATCTCGTCGATCTTGTTGATGCCGGTGAGCGCCATGGTGGTGAGCAACTCATTCTTCAGGCAATTGATCGCGGCCGTCACGCCGTCTTCGCCATAGGCGCCGAGGCCGTAGATATAAGGACGGCCGACGAGGCAGCTATCGGCGCCGAGCGCGAGCGCCCGCATCATGTCCTGGCCGGTGCGGATGCCGCCGTCGAACATCACCTCGACGCGGTTGCCGACGGCTTTGGCGAGCTTCGGCAGCTGCGTGATCGAGGAGGGCGCGCCGTCGAGCTGCCGCCCGCCGTGGTTCGAGACGACGATGGCGTCGGCGCCGTACTTGGCGGCGAGCTTGGCGTCCTCGACTTCGAGGATGCCTTTCAGGATCAGCGGGCCTTTCCAGAGCTTGCGGATCCATTTCACGTCGTCCCAGTTGAGCGACGGATCGAACTGGTTCTGAATCCAGACCGAGAGCGAGGCGGTGTCGCCGCCTGCGGTGGCCTCGATTAGGTTGCCGAAGGTGCGGCGCTTCGCCGTGAGCACGCTCGCGACCCAGGCGGGCTTGGTCATGATGTCGAGGATATTCGGCAGCGTCAGCCGCGGCGGCACCGAGAGGCCGTTCTTGATGTCGTTGTGGCGCTGGCCGATGACCTGCAGATCGACGGTGAGCACGAGCGCCGAGCATTTCGCCGCCGCCGCGCGCTCGATCAGCCGCTGGATGAACTTGCGGTCGCGCATCACATAAAGCTGGAACCAGAACGGCCGGCTGACTTCGCTGGCGACATCTTCAATCGAGCACACCGACATGGTGCTCAGACAAAACGGGATGCCTGCCTTCTCGGCGGCCTTCGCCGCGAGAATTTCGCCGTTGCCGCGCTGCATGCCGCATAGCCCGATCGGCGCCAGCGCGAGCGGCATCGCCGCCGGCTTGCCGAGGATCTTGGTCGCCGTCGAGCGTTTCTCGACATCGACGAGGATCTTCTGCTTGAGCTTGATCGCCTTGAGGTCGGCGATGTTCGCTTTCAGCGTCTCCTGCGAATAGGAGCCCGCCTCGAGATAATCGATGAACATGCGCGGCACGCGATGGTGCGCGATCTCGCGCAGGTCTTCGATGCAAGTGATGGTTTTCATGGAATACCCGGCTGGAGCGGAAATTTGGAACGGAACCTGGCTGAAACGGCACCGTATTAGCACGGCCACTTGCGCGATTGACATCCTGTTTCAACCGGCACTGACTAGCGAGACGGGACGGGGGCGGGCTCGACGAAAGGCGGAGATCATGACCGGCAAGAATAAGCAGCCTGCTGATCCCACGAAACGCAAGCTCGACGAACTGCTCGAAGAGGGGCTGGAAAGCACCTTTCCGGCCTCAGACCCGGTAGCGGTGACACAGCCCGCGGCGACGCTGCCCGAGGACGATTTCGTTCCGGAAACCAAAACGGAAAGCCTGACGAGATCGTCAAGTTTTCCTTTATTTTCCGTGGCTTTTGCGAAAAGATACTAGCGGAATTAAATACCGGGGGATCAATGTCGCTCGTCATGCCCGAACTCGATCGGGGCGTCATCGCTCGTCGCGCGGAGATCGTCGCCGCGCTGCGGCGCATTGTGCCCGGCGAAGGCGTGATCGACTCCGCGATCGAGATGAAGCCGTTCGAGTCGGATGCGCTCACTGCCTACAAGACATTGCCGCTCGCCGTCGTGTTGCCCGAGACCGTCGAGCAGGTCTCGCAGGTGCTGCGCTATTGCTACGACAACAAGATCAAGGTGGTGCCGCGCGGCGCCGGCACTTCGCTCTCGGGCGGCTCGCTGCCGCTCGGCGACGCCGTGCTGCTCGGCATGTCGAAATTCAATCGCGTGCTCGAAATTGACTACGACAATCGCGTCGCGGTGGTGCAGCCGGGCGTGACCAATTTGGGCGTCACCAAAGCCGTCGAAGGCGAGGGCTTCTATTACGCGCCGGATCCCTCATCGCAGATCGCCTGTTCGATCGGCGGCAACATCGCCGAGAATTCCGGCGGCGTGCATTGCCTGAAGTACGGCATGACGATGAACAACGTGCTCGGCGTTGAATTCGTGCTGATCTCCGGCGAGGTGCTCAGAATCGGCGGCAAGCATCTCGATGCCGACGGTTACGACCTCCTGTCCGTCATCATCGGCTCCGAAGGCCTGCTCGGCGTCGTCACCGAAGTCACCGTCCGCATTCTGAAGAAGCCCGAAACGGCGCGCGCCGTCCTTGTCGGTTTCCCGACCTCGGAACAGGCGGGCGACTGCGTCGCCCGGATCATCGGCGATGGCATCATTCCGGCCGGCATGGAGATGATGGACAAGCCCGCGATCGCCGCGGCCGAGGCCTTCGTCCATGCCGGCTATCCGCTCGATGTCGAGGCGCTGCTGATCGTCGAACTCGACGGCCCCGAGGCTGAATGCAATCACCTCCTCGATAAAGTGAGCGAGATCGCCAAGGGCACCGGCGCGACGACGCTGCGCGTCTCCAATTCCGAAGCCGAGCGGCTCGCCTTCTGGGCCGGCCGCAAGGCGGCGTTCCCTGCCGTGGGCCGCATCTCGCCCGACTATTATTGCGTCGATGGCACCATCCCGCGGGCGAAACTGCCGTTGGTGCTCGCGCGCATGCGCGAATTCTCCGAGAAGCACCGCCTGCGCGTCGCCAATGTCTTCCATGCCGGGGACGGCAATCTGCACCCGCTCATTCTTTATGATGCGAACGAGTCCGACGAATTGCACCGTGCCGAGGAATTCGGCGCCGACATCCTGAAGCTCTGCGTCGAGGTCGGCGGCGTCCTGACCGGCGAGCACGGCGTCGGCGTCGAGAAGCGCGACCTGATGCCGGTGATGTTCAACGAAACGGATCTCGCCCAGCAGCAGCGCGTCAAATGCGCCTTCGATGCCGATGGCCTGCTTAATCCCGGCAAGGTCTTCCCGAAACTTCACCGCTGTGCCGAGCTCGGCCGCATGCATATTCACGCCGGCAAGGTGCCGTTTCCCGATCTGCCCAGGTTCTGATGAGCAACATCTTCAAGCCGCGCGACGAGAACGAGATCGTCGAGGCCGTCGCATGGGCGGTCTCGGGCGAGAAGTCGCTCGAGGTGATCGGGCGCGGCTCGAAGCGTATGCTTGGCCGCGCCGCGCAATACGACTCGACACTCGATGTGTCGCAGCTGTCGGGCGTCGTGCTCTATGAGCCGGAGGAATTGATCTTCTCGGCGAAAGCCGGAACGCCGGTCGCCGACATCGAAAAGCTGCTAGCGGAGAACCGCCAGGAATTCGCCTTCGAGCCGGTCGACCTCGGACCGGTGCTCGGCGGCAAGGCGAACGAAGGCACGCTCGGCGGCCTCGTCTCGGTCAATTTCGCCGGGCCCCGCCGCGTCAAGGCCGGCAACACCCGCGACCACGCGCTCGGCATCAAAGCCGTCTCGGGCCGCGCCGAAATCTTCAAGGCCGGCGGCCGCGTCGTGAAGAACGTCACCGGCTACGACCTGCCGAAGCTTTTGACCGGCGCTTACGGTACGCTCGCCGTCATGACCGAGATCACGCTCAAGGTGCTGCCGGTCGCCGAAGACGTCGAGACATTACTGGTGTCCGGTCTTTCCGATCAGCGCGCGATCGAGGCGCTGGCGCTCGCTTCCGCTTCGGCCTGGGATGTTTCGGCCGCCGCGCATTTTCCGGCGCAGGTCGCAGCCAGGTTGCCGATCAAGGGGAGTGCGGCGGCGACCGCGTTCCGGCTCGAGGGCATTCCGCCGTCGATCGCCTATCGCCGCGAGAAGCTCGAAGCGATGCTGAAATCGTTCGGCGCGCTCGGCACATTAAAAGCGGACGAGTCGCGCGCGCTGTGGCGCGCCGCGCGCGACGTGCTGCCGTTCGCGCAGAATATCTCGCATGCGCTGTGGCGCATTTCGGTAACGCCGACGACGGGCGCGAAGATCGGCGGCGCGATCGCGGCCGCGACCGGCGCATCTTTATTCTATGACTGGGCCGGCGGCCTGATCTGGGCCGAGATGCCGGGCGAGGAGGCGCACGAAGAAGCCGTGCGCGGCGCGGTCGGCAGCAACGGCCACGCGCTTTTGGTGCGCGCGACCCCTGCGGTTCGCGCCCATGCCGCGGTGTTCGGCCCGCTTGGTGCGGGACACCTCAAGGTGATGCGCGGCCTCAAGGAAGGTTTCGATCCCAAGGCCGTGCTCAACCCCGGCCGCATGTATGCGGGGATGTAGCCGATGCAGACGCACTTCACCCTCGCTCAGCTCGCCGACCCGGACATCGCGGAAGCCAACAAGATTCTGCGCGCCTGCGTGCATTGCGGCTTCTGCACCGCGACCTGCCCGACCTATGTGCTCTTGGGGGATGAACTCGATTCGCCGCGCGGCCGCATCTATCTGATTAAGGAGATGCTGGAGAACAACCGGCCCGCCGACAGCGAGACGGTGAAGCACATCGACCGCTGTCTCTCGTGTCTTTCCTGCATGACGACCTGTCCTTCGGGCGTGCATTACATGCACCTCGTCGATCACGCCCGCGCGCATATCTATGAGAC
>DATMGD010000039.1:0-26178 GCA_035555855.1 Xanthobacteraceae bacterium | reverse complement strand
CAGAATCGCGGCGACCTCTCTTGCGGGTATATAGGACCCTCCTATATGAGCCCTACTGCCGTGTGTTGTCGCGGCAAATCCCTGAACGCGGGGGCCGACAGGGGCAGATCGGGTATAGACCCGGCTGTCTTCGGGTGCTCTTCAGACCCGGCCGGCCTGCCGAAAAAGAGAGGTAGTTCAAAATGTCTAAGGTCATTGGCATCGACCTCGGCACCACCAATTCCTGCGTCGCCGTGATGGAGGGCACGACCCCCAAGGTGATCGAGAACGCCGAAGGCACGCGCACCACGCCTTCAATCGTGGCCTTTACCGACGACGGCGAACGTCTTGTCGGCCAGCCGGCCAAGCGCCAGGCGGTCACCAATCCCGAAAAGACCTTCTTCGCGGTCAAGCGCCTGATCGGCCGCCGCTACGACGACCCGATGGTCGAGAAGGACAAGAAGCTCGTCCCCTACGGCATCGTCAAAGCCTCGAACGGCGACGCCTGGGTCTCGGACGGCAAGGATCAGTATTCCCCCTCGCAGATTTCCGCTTTCATCCTGCAGAAGATGAAAGAGACCGCCGAATCCTATCTCGGCTCGAAAGTCGAGAAGGCGGTCATCACCGTTCCGGCCTACTTCAACGACGCCCAGCGCCAGGCGACCAAAGATGCCGGCAAGATCGCGGGCCTCGAAGTTCTCCGCATCATCAACGAGCCGACGGCGGCTGCGCTCGCCTACGGTCTCGACAAGCAGAAGCAGGGCGTCATCGCCGTCTATGATCTCGGCGGCGGTACCTTCGACGTTTCCATTCTCGAGATCGGCGACGGCGTCTTCGAAGTGAAGTCGACGAACGGCGATACGTTCCTCGGTGGCGAAGACTTCGACATGCGGCTCGTCTCGTATCTCGCCGACGAATTCCAAAAAGAGCAGGGCATTGATCTCCGCAAGGACAAGCTCGCGCTTCAGCGTCTGAAAGAGGCGGCGGAGAAAGCGAAGATCGAGCTCTCGTCTGCGACGCAGACCGAAATCAATCTGCCGTTCATCACTGCCGACAAGAACGGCCCGAAGCACATGACGATGAAGCTGACGCGCGCCAAGTTCGAGGCGCTCGTCGACGACCTCGTCCAGAAGACGCTCGAGCCTTGCAAGAAAGCGTTGAAGGACGCCGGCGTGTCGGCGGCCGAGATCAGCGAGGTCGTCCTCGTCGGCGGCATGACCCGCATGCCGAAGGTGCAGGAAGTCGTGAAGAACCTGTTCGGCAAGGAGCCGCACAAGGGCGTCAACCCGGACGAAGTCGTGGCGATCGGCGCCGCGGTGCAGGCCGGCGTGTTGCAAGGTGACGTCAAGGACGTCTTGCTGCTCGACGTCACGCCGCTCTCGCTCGGCATCGAGACGCTCGGCGGCGTGTTCACGCGCCTCATCGACCGCAACACCACGATCCCGACCAAGAAGTCGCAGGTGTTCTCGACTGCGGAAGACAATCAGAATGCGGTGACGATCCGCGTCTTCCAGGGCGAGCGTGAGATGGCGGCCGACAACAAATTGCTCGGCCAGTTCGACCTCGTCGGCATTCCGCCGGCCCCGCGCGGGGTGCCGCAGATCGAGGTCGCCTTCGACATCGACGCCAACGGCATCGTCAACGTACAGGCCAAGGATAAAGGCACCGGCAAGGAGCAGCAGATCCGCATTCAGGCTTCGGGCGGCCTGTCGGAAGCCGACATCCAGCGCATGGTGAAAGACGCCGAGACGCACGCGGGCGAGGACAAGAAGCGCCGCGCCTTCGTCGAAGCCAAGAACCAGGCCGAGGCGCTCGTCCATCAGACCGAGAAGTCGCTCAAGGACTACGGCGACAAGGTGCAGGCGGCCGATCGCACTGCGATCGAAAATGCGCTCTCGGACCTGAAGGAATCGCTGAAGGGCGAGGATGCGACCGACATCCAGGCGAAAGCCCAGACGCTCGCGCAGGTTTCGATGAAGCTTGGCGAAGCGATGTACCAGTCCCAGCAGGGCGGCGGCGATGCCGGCAGCAGCGGTGGCGACACCGGCGCCGAGTCCGGCGAGAAGAAGGAAGATGTTGTCGACGCCGAGTTCACGGAAGTCGACGACAAGAAGAAATCCGCCTAATCCGCCGGTTTGGATTATGACCGACGTTTGCGAAATCGAGCCAACCCCCGGGCGCACCCCGGGGGTTGCGTTTTCGCGAGGCTGACGAATGGACGGCGGCATGGAAAAACGCGACTACTACGAAGTGCTCGAGGTCTCGCGCAGCGCGAGCGACGGCGAGATCAAGTCCTCCTACCGCAAGCTCGCGATGAAGTGGCATCCCGACCGCAATCCGGGCAACCAAGATTGCGAGCACAAGTTCAAGGAAATCAGTGAAGCTTATGACGTGCTGAAGGACGGCGAGAAGCGCGCCGCCTACGATCGCTTCGGCCACGCCGCGTTCCAGAACGGCGGTGGCGGCGGTGCGGGTTTCGGCGCCGATTTCGGCGCGGCCTTCCACGACATCTTCGAGGATCTGTTCGGCATGGCGCGCGGTGCCGCGCGCGGCCGTGGCGGCTCGGGCCGCGAGCGCGGTGCGGACCTGCGCTTCAACCTCGAAATCACGCTCGAGGAAGCCTTCAACGGCAAGACCGCGGCCATCCAGCTTCCCACCAATGTAACCTGCGTTACCTGCTCGGGCACCGGCGCCAAGGCGGGCACGCAGCCGGTGCAATGCCGCTCCTGCAACGGCACCGGCCGCATCCGCACCGCGCAGGGCTTCTTTACGATGGAGCGCACCTGCCCGACGTGTCAGGGCAAGGGTTCGGTCATTCAGGATCCGTGCGCGGCCTGTCATGGTGCGGGCCGCATCGTGAAGGAGCGCACGCTGGAAGTGCAGATTCCCGGCGGCGTCGAGGACGGCACCCGCATTCGTCTGGCCGACGAAGGCGAGGCCGGCATGCGCGGCGGCCCTCCCGGGGACCTCTACATTTTCCTCTCGGTCACGCCGCATCCGATCTATCAGCGCGAAGGCGCCGATCTTTATTGCCGCGTGCCGGTCGCGATGACGACGGCGGCGCTCGGCGGCGAATTCGAGGTGCCGACGATCGACGGCGGCCGCACCAAGGTGAAGATTCCCGAAGGAACCCAAAGCGGTAAGCGCTTCCGGCTCGCCGGTAAGGGCATGAGCATGCTGCGGGCCAAGACACGCGGCGATATGTATGTGCAGGTCTCGGTCGAAACGCCGCAGAAGCTGACCAAGCGCCAGAAGGAGCTTCTGGCCGAATTCGAAAAGGTAAGCTCGAAAGACACGCACCCCGAATCGAGCGGCTTTTTTGCTAAAATGCGCGAGTTTTTCGAATAGAAGCCCTTATGTTTATTGAGGTTCATCGCTTTCGCACCGCTGGCAACGCCTGCGAACAAATGCGATAGTGGCGGACTTGCCGGGGTGCTGGCCAAACATATGTCCCGATCGTTCGCCGCCAAAAAACCGAAGCTGCGCCTCGACAAACTTCGTCTCGAGAAGCGTATCGACGATGAGGTGAAATTCCTCTCGTCCTGGCTGCAAAACCCGCTGAAGACCGGCGCGGTTTCGCCGTCTTCGCCTGCGCTTGCCAAAGCCATGGCGCGCGAGATCGATCTGTCTATACCGGGGCCGATTGTTGAATTGGGGCCGGGCACCGGCCCCGTCACCGAAGCGATCCTCGCCAGAGGCGTTGCGCCGTCGCGGCTCATCACCGTCGAATTCAATCCGGGGTTTTGCGCGCTGGTGAAAAAGCGCTTTCCCGGTGTGCATGTCGTGCAGGGCGACGGCTACGCACTCTCCGATACCCTCGGCGAAATTGCCCGCGAGCCTTTGGCTGCGATCGTCTCGAGCCTGCCGCTCATGACACGACCGATGCCGGTGCGGCTTCGCACGCTGATCGGCGCGCTGAAACTTCTGCGCCCTGGCGCACCGTTCATCCAGTTCACCTATGCCATGACCGCGCCGATCCCGCCGCGGCCGAGCCGCTACACGCTGTCGGCTTCGTCGCGCATCTGGATGAATCTGCCGCCGGCGCGTGTCTGGACCTACCGCGCCGCTGTCTAGAGCGATGGCGCAATCCAAAATTCTCGTCTTCGCAGGCTCGATCCGCACCGGCGCGCTCTCGCAGCGTCTTGCCGCCGCCGCCGCCAAAGAGCTCGCCCTGCTCGACGCCGAGCCATCGCTGATTTCGCTCGCCGATTATCCGATGTCGATCTACGACGGCGATCTTGAAGCGCGCGAAGGCGCGCCGGAAAACGCGAGGAAGCTGCGCCGCATGATGCTCGCGCATCGCGGCGTTTTCATTGCGACCCCGGAATACAACGCTTCCATCCCGCCGCTGCTCAAGAATACACTCGATTGGGTTTCGCGCGCCAAGGAGCCGCAGGCCGATCCGTTCAGGAGCCGCTTCTTCGCGATCGGTGCCACTTCCAACGGCCGTCTCGGCGGCTATCGCGCGCTGATCGCGCTCCGGCAGACCCTCGAACTTGGCTTAAGCGCGCTGGTGCTCCCCGAACAAATCGCGGTTGCCGAAGCGGGGCAGGCCTTCGACGACAATGGCGGATTGAAGGATGCGCGGCAGGCCGGCTTCTTGCGCGCTTCGCTCATGCGGCTTATCGCATTCGCCGAATCCGAACTCTGAGGCAAACGTGAACATTCCCGCGCGCGAACGCCTGATCGTCGCCCTCGATCTTCCCGACGTGGCGGCGACTGAAAAACTCGTCATCGCCCTCGACGGCGCGGTCGAATTCTACAAGGTTGGCTACGAGCTCGGGCTCTCGCCCGACGGGCTGGCGTTTGCCGAGATGCTCGCGCGCTCCGGCAAAAAGGTTTTCCTCGATCTCAAGCTGCACGACATCGGCAATACGATCGAGCGCGCGGTGACGCGGATTGCCGAGCGCGGCATGACGTTTCTCACCGTGCACGCTTTTCCGCAAACGATGCGCGCGGCGGTGAAGGCACGCGGCAACTCAAACCTGAAAATTCTCGCCGTCACCGTTCTCACCTCGTGGGACGACAACGATCTCACGGAAGCTGGCTACACCATGAAAGTGCCGGAGCTCGTCTTGAAGAAAGCAGCGCAGGCCAGAGAAATCGGCATCGACGGCATTGTGGCCTCGGCCGCGGAAGCTTTGAGCATCCGCAAGGTTGTCGGTGCGGAAACGCTGATCGTCACACCCGGCATCCGTCCCGCGGGCAGCGCTACGGGCGACCAGAAGCGCGTTGTTACACCGAGCGATGCGATCAAATCGGGCGCCGATTATCTCGTCGTCGGTCGTCCGGTCACCGCCGCGGCCGAGCCCGTTCAGGCTGCCGAAGCGATCGTCGGCGAAATTGCGAGCGCGCTGAAATAGAGCATGATCTCGAAAAGCGCAAAGCGGCTTTCGGGAAAGATCATGCTGACTCTAGAGAGGAGAGCGAAATGCCGAAGGGTTACTGGATCGTCCGCATGGATAACACCAACCCTGACCGCTACAAGGAATACGCGACGGCGAACGGCGCCGCTTTCAAGAAATACGGCGCGCGTTTCATTGTACGCGCCGGCAAGTTTGAAGCCGTCGAGGGCAAGCCGCGCGCCCGCAATGTCGTGATCGAATTTCCGAGCTATCAGGCGGCGCTCGATTGCTACAACTCGCCCGAATATCAGCAGGCGCTCGCAATCCGCAAAGATATCTCGCAAGGCGAGATCGTCGTCGCCGAAGGTTACGAAGGTCCGCAGCCCGCTTGATAGAGGAAACAATGGCCAAAGGTTACTGGATTGCCCAGGTCGATGTCACCGACCAGGGCCCCTACAAGGATTACTCGGCGGCGCTCGATCGCTCCCTGGTGAAATATGGCGGCCGCTTCCTCGTGCGCGGCGGCAGGAGCGAGGCGGTCGAAGGCAGGCCGCGTTCGCGCCATGTCGTGATCGAATTTCCGAGCTATCAGCAGGCGCTCGATTGCTGGAACTCACCAGAGTACCGCGCGGCGCTTGCCATCCGTGCGCCCATTACCAGCGCCGATATTGTCGTCATCGAGGGTTACGAGGGCGTGCAACCTTAGTTGTTCCATCGGCGTTAAGAGCCTATCGTTCCTGCCGACGCGATGGAGATTCCGATGCCGACCATTTTGCCCCCACGCCGTCCCCGCCCGTACCCCAATCTCGAGCCCGAGACGCGCGCGTTGATGATCGCTTCGCTCATGCTGCTCTCGGTACTCGTGCTGGTCTGCCACAAATTCTATCCGGCGCTGCCGGGCTATTCGCTGGCCGCGACCAGCGCCGACCTGCAACTCTCGCCTTAACCGCTTTTCTCGCTGTTTTGCCAAATCTGCCGCCCTCGCGTTATATCAAGGCGGGGAGCAGCGTATGTCTGACTTGCGTATTCTCGTTACAGGTGCCGCCGGCCGCATGGGCCGCACCCTCATTCGTGCCATCGCCGAAACCAAGGGGCTCGCACTTGCGGGCGCCGTCGAGCGCGTCGGCGTGACCGAATTCGGCGAGGATGCCGGCCGCCTCGCGGGCGGCAAGGCGCTCGGCGTGCAGGTCGTCGGCGAAGCGGCGGCGCTCGTGACCAAAGCCGACGTCATCGTCGATTTCTCGACGCCCGCGGCTTCTGTCGGTTTTGCGACGCTCGCTGCCGAAAACAAGATCGCTCACGTTATCGGCTCGACCGGCTTCTCGCCTGCCGACGAGCAGAAATTAGTTGCCTGCGCGCGCCATACCGCGATCGTGAAGTCGGGCAACATGAGCCTTGGCGTCAATCTATTGGCTGCGCTCACCAAGCGCGTCGCCAAGACGCTCGGCGATGATTTCGATATCGAAATTCTCGAGATGCATCACAACCAGAAGGTCGATGCGCCATCCGGCACTGCATTGCTTTTGGGCGAAGCGGCGGCCGCCGGCCGCGGCATCAAGCTTTCCGAGCGCACGCAAAGCGGCCGCGACGGTCACACCGGCGCGCGCAAGCCGGGCGACATCGGTTTTGCGACCTTACGCGGCGGCAGCGTCGTCGGCGATCACACCGTGATCTTCGCCGGGCTCGCCGAGCGCATCGAGCTTTCGCACAAGGCCGAAGACCGCATGATCTTCGCACGCGGTGCACTCAAGGCCGCGCAATGGGCCAAGGGGCAAAAGCCCGGCCTCTATTCGATGGCCGACGTGCTCGGCCTCGCTGATATCTAGGCGGTCGCGAACATGGTTGCAGGCGGCGCGAAGCGGATGCCGGAAAAGCGCGTCTCCCCAGGCAGCAACATGCCGTACTATTGGGAGATCAAGCGCCGTGCGCGCCTCATCGGCTTCATCGTGCTCGGCATCATCGGATGTTATGCGGCCTGGCATTTTGCGCCTGATGCATCTGGCGGAGGCGGTCTCAGGGCCTATGCCGCTTCGCTCGGCTTTGCCGGTGTCGCGCTGTTTTGTTTCGGTATGGCCGCGCTTGCGCTGGCCGGGTTGCGTAGAGAAGAAGTGGAAGGAAAATGAGCGAGCGTATTCTGGTGCTGGTCCGTCACGGCCAGAGCGAATGGAATCTGAAGAACCTGTTCACCGGCTGGCGCGACGTCGATCTGACGGAACAAGGCATCGCCGAGGCGAAGCTGGCGGGCGCGCGGCTCAAAGCCGAAGGCCTTCGTTTCGATAAAGGTTTCACCTCGAACCTCAAGCGCGCCCAGCGCACGCTTACGCTCGCGCTCGAAGAAATGGGCAACAGCGATATTCCGGTTGTCAAAAATCTCGCGCTGAACGAGCGGGACTACGGCGATCTCTCGGGCCTCAACAAGGACGATGCCCGCAAGAAGTGGGGCGAGGAACAAGTGCTCAAATGGCGGCGCTCGTTCGATATCGCGCCCCCCGGCGGCGAGAGCCTGCGCGACACGCTGGCGCGCACGCTGCCGTACTATGTACAGGAGATTCTGCCTTGCGTACTGCGGGGCGAGCGCACGATCGTTGCGGCGCACGGCAATTCGCTGCGCGCGCTCGTCATGGTGCTGGAGAAGCTCTCGCCCGAGACGATCCTCAAACGAGAATTAGCGACCGGCACGCCGATCATCTATCGGCTGAACGCTGACGCCACGGTCGCGAGCAGCAAGGATCTTGCCGCATGAGGCGGCGCTGGCGCGAACTCGCTTTCGCGTTTTCTATTGCGCTGCCTGTTACGTTTGCTGCTGCAACGAATCCGGTTTTGGCCACGACCGTCGAGCGTCCGCCGCAATTTGTCGCGATCGCCTTCGACAATTGCACGGAAGTTTCGCGCTGGCGCGAGCTTCGCGATTTCGCCGCGCGGCTCAATGAAAAAAACGAGACGATCCATTTCACGTTTTTCGTGAGCGGCGTCGGGCTCCTCGCAAGCGACAAGCGCAGCCTTTATGAAGGCCCGCATCAGCGGCGCGGCTATGCGATGATCCCGTTCGGCAGCAACGCTGATGATGTGAAGGAACGCGTCGGTCTCATCAACGAAATGCAGGCCGCAGGCCACGAGATCGCCTCGCACGCCATCGGCCACTTCGATGGCCGCGGCTGGTCGGCGGCTGACTGGAGCCGCGAATTTTCCGAGTACCGCGGACTGATCGACAATGTCGCGGCCAACAATAATTTGCCGGACGATGTGAAATTCGCGTTCAAGGGTGCCGACATCAAGGGCTTCCGCGCGCCGTATCTTTCGACGAGCGCGGGGCTTTATCCGGCGCTGAAAGAGGCGGGCTTTCGCTACGACACCAGCGGCACCATGCTGCCAAACCTGTGGCCCGAACAGCGCGGAGGCCTGTGGCGCTTCGATCTCGCTGAAATTCGTCTCGCGCGCTCGAAGAAGATGACGCTTTCCATGGATTACAATTTCCTCATCGCGCAGTCGCTCGGCCTCGATGTCAGCGCACGCCGAACACGCGACCGCGACGAGATGCTCGAAACCTACATTGCCTATTTCAAGGCCAATTATTTCGGCAACCGAGCGCCGCTCCATATCGGCCATCACTTCACGAATTATCACGGCGGCGCCTATCACGAGGCGCTCACGGCTTTTATCGAGCGCGTCTGCGGCCTGCCTGAAGTGCAATGCGTGACCTACAGCAAGCTCGCCGATTTTATGGATAGCCTTTCGCCGGAAACGCGCGCCGCCTACCAGAAGGGCGATTTCCCGCGCGCGACGCAGCCACTCATCTTGCAGGACACGCCGGCGGCGGGATTGCGCTGAGACTGCCCTTAACCCGCCTTCGCGGCTTCCCAGCCGAGCATCGCGCGTTTCCTCGTCAGGCCCCAGTGATAGCCGGTGAGCGCGCCGCTTTTCCCCACCACCCGATGGCACGGCACCACGAACGAAATCGGGTTCTTCCCGACAGCAGCGCCGACCGCGCGCGCCGCTTTCGGCCGTGCGAGCTTCTTGGCGATATCCGAATAGGTCGTCGCGCGCCCGAGCGGGATCTTCAGCAGTGTCTCCCACACCCGCACCTCGAAATCGGTGCCGATCAGCACGACGCGGAGCGGCGTATCCGGCTGCCATTTCCCGGAATCGAAGATGCGCTGCGCATAGGGCACCGTGCTTGCGCTGTCCTCGCGATAGCGCGCGTTGGGCCAGCGGCTTTTCATGTCGTCGAGCGCCGCGCGCTCGCCACCTTGATCGGCGAAGGCAAGCCCGCACAGCCCGCGCGACGTCGTCATGATCAGCGCCGAGCCAAACGGCGAGGGGTGAAAGCCGTAATGAATTTCGAGGCCCTCGCCGCCGGTCTTCCATTCGCCCGGCGACATCGCTTCGTGCGTCACAAAGAGATCGTGTAGCCGCCCCGGTCCCGAAAGCCCAAGCTCGTAAGAGGCGTCAAGAATGTTGGGGCTCTCGCGCAAAATCTTTCGTGCATGATCGAGCGTCACCGATTGCAAAAAGACGTTCGGCGACAGGCCGCACCACCGGCGAAAAAGATCGTTTAGGTGCCGCGGATCGGTACCGGCGGCGTGCGCGATCGCTTCGACCTGCGGCTGCGCGCGATAGTTTTCGGTGGTGTAGGCGATGGCGCGCTGGACGATCTCGTAGTCGCTGAGCGCTGCATCGTCATTCATTAGCTTCTCGGCGGGCATGGCAAATCTCCTTTCCGCCGATATAGGCGCGCTGCATTTTCGCGCCCACCCGATTTGCACGGCATGACGCTGAAAATCTTATCGCTTGGCAATCGCCAGTGCTTTAGAGAGTCCCGCTGCGAGTTCCTTCTTGTAGAACGGCGGCAAGAACGAGCCGACCACGAGCGGCAGGCCGCGCGAGACGAGCGCAACTTTCGTGACGCCGGCAACTTCGTCTTCGTCTTTCTCGAGCCGCGTCCAGCGCGGGTTGAATTCGGTGTCGCGCCGCTCGCCGTGTTTGGAAACCTGCCGCACATGCAGCTCAACCGGCGTCATGCGGATGTCTTCATAAGCATCGGCGTCGCGGTAATTCACTCGTAGCGCGAACCACAGCAGCAACACATCGAGCCCGAAGAAGCCGAACACTGGCCAGGCGCCGAGCGACAGAAAAATGACGCCGACCACGAAGCTCATAATGCCGAGCAGGATCATCAGGACGTTGAAGCCCTTGAGCGAGAGCGAGCGATACGGCGAGAGCCGCGCTTCGAACAGCACCGGATCGGCAAGGTTGCTATCGGCCATGACTGCTTATTATAGGGAGGAATGCCCGCCCGAAAAAACATCAAACGCCCAAAGCCGGTTCCCGCTACTCCCCGCCCGGTAAAGCCTTGGAGCGAAAAGGAAATTCATGAGGCCTTTCGGCGCTTCGAGAAGGCCGAGCCCGCGCCGAAGGGCGAACTCCTGCACAAGGATGCCTTTACGCTGCTCGTCGCCGTCGTGCTATCCGCGCAGGCGACCGACGCCGGTGTCAACAAGGCAACGCCGGCGCTGTTCAAGGCCGCCGACACGCCGCAGAAAATGGCGGCGCTCGGCGAAGCGAAGATCCGCGACTACATCAAGACCATCGGGCTCTATCGCATGAAGGCGAAGAACGTCGCCGAGCTGTCGCGGCGTCTGGTATCGGAGTTCGGCGGCAAGGTGCCGGAGACGCACGAGGCGCTCGAAAGTTTGCCCGGTGTCGGCCGCAAGACTGCGAATGTCGTCATGAACATTGCTTTCGGCGAGCCGACGATTGCCGTCGATACGCATATTTTCCGGGTATCGAACCGCACGGGGCTTGCGCCCGGCAAAAACGTGCTCGAAGTGGAATTAGGCTTGCTGAAGCGCGTGCCGGACGAATTCAAACTGCACGCGCATCACTGGCTGATCTTGCATGGCCGCTACGTCTGTAAGGCGCGCCAGCCTGATTGCCCGAGCTGCCTGATCAACGATCTCTGTCACTGGCCGGAGAAACGGGTCTGACCGGAGCGCCGCCAGTCACCGCCGGTCGCGGCCCGCGTTCAGTGGTAAGCCGCTTGTGCATCCGCACCATGAAGGCGGTCGCGAACACCGGTGTGATCAGGTTCAGGATCGGCACGAATACGATGCACGCGATCACCATGCCGTAGAGAAAAACGCGCACAGCGTTTTGCTTGCGAAGCGCGCGCGCCTCGGCAATGGGACGGAAGCGCATCGCCGCCAATTCGAAATATTCGCGGCCGAGGAGATAGGCGTTGGCGACGAAGAAGGCGATCAGATTGACGCCGGGGACGATCAGGAGCAGCAACGCCAGCAAGTTCACGAGCAGCACCAGCCCGAAGAAACGGATCGAGAGCATCATCGAGGTTGCGATCGGCAGCGCCTTGCCGGGCGCATCGTTCGGGAAATTGCGCCGCTCGACCTGATCGGCGATGTCGTCGAAGAACAACGACGCCACCAGCGAAGTGATCGGCGGCACGAGATAAACCGCGCCCGCGATCAGTCCGAGCGCGGCGACGATCGCAAGCGCCGTGTCGAACGGGTAGGGCAGCGTGACGAGATGCGTGACGATGCTCTGCAGCACCGTGCCGAGCACGACGAGCAGCAGGAGCGCGAGCCCCAGCGACTTGAGCAGGATCTTGCGCAGCGGAGGCGAGAAAGTCTCGCCGAAGGCTTGAATGGCGGCTTCAAACATGAAGTTTCCTGACGCGCTCCTGATCTGCCCGATTCCGGGTGATCGCACATAAGCAGGCAACCGTGGCGGCGCAAGGCCGAGCCGAATCGGCGGCTCACACGGCGAAATCCGTGCTATGAAATCCGACGGAATCGCATTGATGGCACGCCTCTCCCGACGAACGCTGCTTGCCGGAAGCGCCGCATGGTTGGCGGCGCCCGCGATTTCGCGCGCCGCAAGCGGCGATTATGATGTTGCGGTGGTCGGCGCGGGCGCGGCGGGACTTGCCGCCGCGCGCAAGCTCGCGGCGGGCGGCAAGCGCGTCGTCGTCATCGAGGCCGCGAGCCGCCCCGGCGGCAGGATCGCCAGCGCCACGCGTCCTTCGGGCGCCCTTTACGATAAGGGTGCCAATCGCTTCTCGGCGCCGCGCCGCAACCCGCTGATTGCCGCCGCGCGCGAAGCGAAGCTGACGATCTACGATCCGCCGGCCGGCAAGCGGCTTTACGTCGGGGAGCGCGAGGCGCGCGATAACGAATATGACGACTTCATCGCGGCGCTCGGCCGTGCCAATCGCACCATCGCGGCGGTCGCCGAGCTGGGCCGCGATGTCGCCGCAAGCCGCGCGCTGCCCGAGCTTGGCGACTGGCAGGGTACGGTATCGTTCCTGCTCGGCCCGCAGCCGCACGGCAAGGAGCTGGACGCGATCTCCGCGCTCGATCTCTCGCGCTTAGAAGAACGCCATGACGATGTGATGATCCGCGAGGGCACAGCGGCACTCATGCAGGCCGCCGCAAAGCCGCTCGCCATCGAATTCAACACAGCAGTGCAAACAATCAATCTTGGTGGGCGCGGCCGCATTGACGTTGTAACCGACCGCGGCGCGGTCTCGGCGCGCACTGTCATCGTCACTGCCTCGACCGGCGTGCTCGGCTCCGGCCGCATCCGCTTCGCGCCCGGTCTGCCGCAGCCGGTCACGGACGCGATCGGCAAGCTTGCGCTCGGCACCCATGAGCGCGCCATTTTCGAGCTTCCCGACAATCCCTATCGTTTCAATGCCGACGAGCGCGTCGTCTTCAAGACCAAGGACGCGCGCGGCGCGATGTTCACAATGCGTCCCGGCGGCAGCGATGTCGCTTACGCCGATTTCGGCGGTGAGTTTGCGCGTCAATTGTGGAAGGCGGGCGAGGGTGCCATCGCCGATTATGTTGCGAAAGAACTCGCCGCGCATTTTGGCGGCGGCGCGCGACCCGAGATCGGCCGCGTCGAAGTCACGCGCTGGAGCAATGAGCCTTTCGTGCAAGGCGGCAGTTCGGCGGCGGCGCCCGGCGCGGGCGCAAGCCGCCGCGTGCTGCTCCAGCCGGTGCATGAGCGGCTGTTCTTCGCCGGCGAAGCGGCGCACGAGACGATGTGGGGCACGGTCGCGGGCGCGGCTCTTTCCGGCGAGCGCGCGGCAGGCCAGGCGCTGGCTTATCTTGCGAACGCCGATAAACCGGCGCCCACGGCGTCGCGCGAAGCCCCGCGCAAGAAACGCCAGCGGTGAGCAGGAAAGCCTGGCTTTCCTGGTCGAGCGGCAAGGATGCCGCCTGGGCGCTCCATGAAATCCGCCGGAGCGGTGAATATGAAATCGCCGGGGCGCTGACGACCGTCACCGAAAATTTTGGCCGCGTTTCGATGCATGGCGTGCGCGAGGAGATTTTGAACGCGCAATGCGCCGCCGCGGGGCTCACGCAGAAGATCGTGCGCATTCCGTTTCCGTGTCCGAACGAAACGTATGAAGCGCGGATGCGCGCTGCTCTGGAAGAGGCGAAGCGCGAGGGCGTTACGCATATTATCTTCGGCGATCTGTTTCTCGAAGATATCCGGCGCTATCGCGAAGAGAAGATGGCGGGAAGCGGCATCACGCCGGTATTTCCACTATGGGGCCGCCCAACCGATCGGCTCGCCCGTGACATGATAGCGGGAGGGCTGGAAGCGCGGCTTGTCTCTATCGATCCGAAAACGATGCCGAAGGATTTTGCCGGGCGCGCTTTCGATAGGGCACTGCTCGATGAATTACCTGCCGGTGTCGATCCATGCGGCGAGCGCGGCGAATTTCACACCTGCGTGCTGGCAGGTCCGATGTTCAGCCGCCGGATCGAAGTAAAGACGGGCGAAGCCGCGGAGCGCGACGGCTTCGTGTTCGCCGATCTCACGCTAGCTTAGGAGCGCAGCGTCGCGCCGGTTTTTTTCGAGACTTCCGCGACGATCTTTGCCGCAATTGCCTCGATCTCGGCATCGGTCAGCGTTTTTTCGACCGGCTGGATGGTGACGGAGATCGCAAGCGATTTCTTGCCGGTCTCGATGCCCTTGCCCTCGTAAAGATCGAAAACATCGACCGCGCTGACGAGGTTTTTATCGGCGCCTTGCGCAGCACGCACGATGTCGGCTGCCGCGACGTTGCGGTCGACGATGAAGGCGAAGTCACGCGCGACCGGCTGGAACGGCGACAGCGTCAGCGGCGGCTTGGCGCGCGTCGGCTTTACCTTCGGCGCCGGAATGCGGTCGAGGATGACCTCCGAAACCGCGACCGGCCCCTCGATGCCGAGCGCCTCACAGGCAGCCGGATGCAGTTCGCCAAAATACGCGAGGATGTTTTTCGGCCCAAGCTGGATTGTGCCCGAGCGGCCCGGATGAAGATATGAAGGTCCGCCTGCAACGATCTGCAATTTGTCGACCGCTGCGCCGCATGCGGCAAGCGTTTCCAATGCATCAGCCTTGGCGTCGAACACATTGACGGCGCCGGCATTGCCCGACCAGTGGCGGCCGCTGCCCGAAAGCCTGGCGGTGCCCTTGCGCAGGCTCGTTGCCGCCATCAGCTGATCCTCCGGCGCAGCGCCAAGGAAAATCTGCCCGACTTCAAAGAGCGCGGCATCGGCATAGCCGCGGTCGGCATTTCGTTGCGCAGCGAGCGCGAGCCCCGGAATGAGGCTCGGCCGCATGTCGGAAAGCTCGGCGGCGATCGGATTGGCGAGCGCGAGAGCGGCCGCGCCGCCGCCGAAGGTCTCGGCCTGCTTTTTCGAAATGAACGACCAGGTGACGGCTTCGACAAGACCGCAACCGGCGAGCGCGCGTTTTGCCGCGCGCGTGCGCTTTTGCAACACCGTCAGCACGGGTTTCCGCGCGAATTCGCCGCGCGGAAACGGCGTCAGCGGCACGCGATCGACGCCGGCGATCCGCACGATTTCCTCGACGAGATCGGCCTTGCCTTCGACATCGCCGCGCCACGACGGCACCGCGACTTTCACTGTATCGGTGTTGCCCGATACGATGAAGCCGAGCGCGGTGAGAATGCGCTTGGCCTCATTGGGTTTGGCTTCGAAGCCCGCCAGCCGATGCGGCTCTGAAAGCGGAAAGTCGATCACGCGGCTCGACTCGGGGATCGCGCCCGCCAGCACGACTTCGGAAGCCTTGCCGCCGCAAAGCTCCAGCACGAGTTTGGTCGCTAGCTCCAGCCCCGGCAGTGTGAAGGCAGGGTCGACGCCACGCTCGAAGCGGAAGCGCGCATCGGAATTGATGCCGAGCTTGCGGCCGGTCTGCGCGATGTTGATCGGATTCCACAGCGCGGATTCGATCAGCACATCGGTCGTCTCATCCGAGCAGCCGCTCGCTTCGCCGCCCATGATACCGGCGAGCGATTCGACGCCGTTATCGTCGGCGATGACGCAAGCATCGGTATCGAATTCATAGGTCTTGCCGTCGAGCGCGAGAAACTTGTCGCCTTTATTGGCGCGGCGCACGGCGAGATTGCCCTTCACCTTGGCGGCATCGAACACATGCAGCGGCCGGCCGCGATCGAAGGTGAGGAGATTCGTGATGTCGACCAGCGCATTGATCGGACGAAGCCCGATCGCGCGCAGCCGTCGTTGCAGCCATTCG
Organism: Xanthobacteraceae bacterium; assembly: GCA_035555855.1. Lineage (GTDB taxonomy): Bacteria > Pseudomonadota > Alphaproteobacteria > Rhizobiales > Xanthobacteraceae > Palsa-892. The sequence goes on along the minus strand of DATMGD010000039.1, from coordinate 10,285 downwards.
GGCGACGGACCGTTCTTCACGCCGCGCACGAGACGCAGTGCGAATGCGGGGCACAGCGAAGCGTCTTCGATCTTCACCGAAACCGGGCAGGGGAACTCGCCCTTCACCGGCTGTAAACGGTCTTCCTTGAGTTTGCCGATGAGCGCGGCCGCAAGGTCGCGCGCGATGCCGCGCACGCCGAGGCAGTCGGCGCGGTTCGGCGTCACGGCGATCTCGATCATCGGGTCGTCGAGGCCCATCAGCGGCGCGAACGGCTGGCCAAGCTTCGTATCGGCGGCAAGTTCGATGATGCCGTCGTGCTCGTCGGAAATGCCCATCTCGCGGGCCGACACCATCATGCCGTGGCTTTCCTGACCGCGGATCTTGCCGACCTTAAGATCAATGCCCGTGCCGGGAATATGCGTGCCGGGTTTTGCGAACACGCCGACAAGACCGGCGCGCGCGTTCGGCGCGCCGCAGACGACCTGCACCGGCTTGCCGTCGCCGGCATCGACCTTCAGAACGCGCAGGCGGTCGGCGTCGGGATGCTTCTCGGCAGAGACGACGCGCGCGGTGGTGAACGGCGCGAGTGCCGCCGCCTTGTCCTCGACGCGCTCGACCTCGAGGCCGACCATCGTGAGCTTGTCGGCGACCTCGCTCAGCGTCGCGTCGGTTTCGAGATGTTCTTTCAGCCAGGACAGCGTGAATTTCATGATCGGTTCTGAGGTCAGTTCGGCTTGTAGAGATAGAGGGCGGGCAGCACGAGAAACACCAAAATGGTGAAGATGATCGCCATGCGATTGCACAGGCGATAGAGCTCGCGGCGCAGGATCAGCTCGCGCTCGGCGAGTTTCGGCACGCCGAGTGTAGCTTCGCGAAACTGGTGCGGCGTGAACACCGAAAGGCAGCGCAGGCAGCCGACGGCGATCATCAGATAAACGGCGATCTCCGCGACGACGATGCCTTTCTCGATTTCGCTTTCGGCGACGAGCGGCGCGATCAGTCCGAGCCCCGCGATCATCAGCGAGACATGCGTGAGCAGCCCCGTTGCCTTGACGTCGAGCAGTGAAAAGTCGCTGAGCACATCGCTGGAGAGCGCCGCGTTGTGGCGCTTGAGCTGCCCGCTATAGCTGTCGATGCGGCGGCGATCCCAGCCGCGCGTCACCAGCGCGAAGAAGGCGCGATCGAGCGGCGAGCGATGCTCCGTGCCGGGCTTGCTCATCCGCTGAGGCCTCCCGCGAGCGTCGGGAAGTCGAGCGGCCGGAAGCCGTAATGATTGAGCCAGCGGACGTCGGCCTCGAAGAAGGCGCGCAGGTCCGGCATGCCGTATTTGAGCATGGCGATGCGGTCGATCCCCATGCCCCAAGCAAAGCCCTGATATTCGTTGGGGTCGAGCTTGCAGTTCCGCAGCACGTTGGCGTGCACCATGCCGCAGCCGAGAATTTCCAGCCAGTCATTGCCCTCGCCGAGGCGCAATTCATTGCCGCGCCGGTCGCACTGGATATCGACTTCCATCGACGGCTCGGTGAACGGGAAGAACGACGGGCGGAAGCGCATCTTGACCGACGGCACCTCGAAGAACGCCTTGCAGAATTCCTCGAGAATCCACTTGAGGTGTCCGAGATGCGAGCCCTTGTCGATGACGAGGCCCTCGACCTGATGGAACATCGGCGTGTGCGTCTGGTCGGAATCGCAACGATAGGTGCGGCCCGGCGTGATGACGCGGATCGGCGGCTTGACGTTCTCCATCGTGCGGATCTGCACCGGTGAAGTGTGCGTGCGCAAAAGCTTGCGCGTGCCGTCCTCGGCCCGGTTGAAGAAGAACGTATCGTGCATTTCGCGCGCCGGATGCCCTTCGGGGAAGTTGAGCGCGGTGAAATTGTAAAAATCGGTTTCGATGTCCGGGCCTTCGGCGACCGAAAAACCCATGTCGGCGAAGATCGCCGTCACTTCGTCGATCACCTGGCTAACGGGATGAATGCGGCCGCGCTCGAGCGCGTTGTCGCGCACCGGCAACGTCACATCCACCTTGTCGGCGGCAAGCTGCGCCGAAAGCGCCGCCTGCTTCAGCGAATCTTTCTTGGCGTTGATCGCGCCGCTCACCTTGTCGCGCAGGCCGTTGATGAGCGGCCCCTGTATCTTGCGCTCCTCCGGCGTCATCGTGCCGAGCGTTTTCAGAAGCTCCGATACCGAGCCCTTCTTGCCGAGCGCCGTGACGCGCACCGCCTCGATCGCGGCCTCGTCGCTGGCCGCAGCCACGGCTTTGAGAAGTTCGCTTTCGAGTTGCTGGAGATCAGGCATCGGACGATCCGGAGGTGAGGACGGGGGACAGCGTACACGAACGAAAACCGCGCGGCACCCTTACGGGGTACCTCGCGATTTCAGGCCTCGGAAAGGCTTATTGCCGTTGCTTGGTGCTTAAGCAGCAGGAAGCGCGGCGCGGGCCGTATCGACGATCGCCTTGAACGCTGCCGGCTCGCGCACTGCGAGATCGGCGAGCACCTTGCGATCCACCACGACCCCGGCCTTGCCGAGGCCGTCGATAAATCGGCCATAGGTGAGGCCGTGCTCGCGCACGGCGGCGTTGATGCGCTGGATCCAGAGCGCACGGAAGGTGCGCTTCTTATTTTTGCGGTCGCGATAGGCATATTGCATGCCCTTCTCGACCGCCTGCTTCGCGGCGCGGATGGTATTCTTGCGGCGGCCGTAATAGCCCTTGGCTGCCTTGAAAACTTTCTTGTGCTTGGCGTGGGACGTTACGCCCCGTTTGACGCGTGCCATGATGATCTCTCCAAAATCGGGTCGGGTTCAGCCAGAAGCGTTCAGCCGTAGGGCATGAAAATCTTGCGGACGTGCCGCGCGTCGGCCTCGCTCATCACGGTGGTGCCGCGCAGCTGACGGATCTGCTTTTTGGTCCGCTTGATCATGCCGTGGCGCTTGTTGGCCTGCGGAGCGATCACTTTCCCGGTGGCGGAGATCTTGAAGCGTTTCTTCGCGCCGGACTTGGTCTTCAGTTTGGGCATTTGGCTCTCCGTGGACGACCGTGCGCACGCGCGCGGGCACCCGCTAGTGTTTCAAATTGCTCGGATTGAGCGTTGCGGATCGCCACGGCAGCCCTTTTGAGCCGGGCGATCCTTGCAGGGCGGGTTGATAGAGGGATTGCACGGAAATTTCAACCACCAAACGCTTTCATTAGGCGCTTCAAGGGGATAGCTTGGCCGCGGATGGGCGAAGCACTACAGCGTATCCAAACCCGCACTTTTGGAGGTTCACCTCGGCACGCAAGCCGAAAATAGAGGGGCTGATTATGCAACAGCAACGCAAGTTTTCCGTCATCAATGACGACAAGGCCAATTTCGACGAAATTTATACCGAAAGAGACCCGCGCCAGTATTTTCGGGTTCTCGGCCAGCTCGATTACATCATTCCGCATCTCGCGCAGCCGATCTTCGAGCAGTTGATCCGCTCACGGGCGGAACAGCAGAGCGAACCCGTCACCGTTCTCGATCTTGGCTGCTCCTACGGCGTCAACGGCGCGCTGATGAAGTACCGCATCGGCTACGACGCGCTGCACGAGCGCTATACGGCGCCCGCCTTGCAGAAAATTACCAGTGACGAGCTGATCGCGCTCGATCAGGCCTTCTACCGCGCTTGGCCGAAGAACGAGCATGTCCGCGTCGTCGGCCTCGATATCTCGGAGCCCGCGACGCGCTATGCCGCGTCGAGCGGCGCGGTCGATCATGCGATCGCCCGCAATCTCGAGAGCGAAGACCCGACGGCGGAAGAAGCGGCGCTGCTCGCCGATGTCGATATCATCGTCTCGACAGGCTGTGTCGGTTACGCAACGAGCCGCAGCTTCGATCGCATCGCGCGCTATGCCCGCAAGGGCCGCCCCGCCTGGGTCGCGTCGTTTGTGCTGCGGATGTTTCCCTATGATGATATCGCCGCGACGCTCGCGCGCCAGCAACTGGAAACCGAGCATTTCGACGGCGCCACCTTCGTCCAGCGCCGCTTTGCCAATGTCGGCGAGATGGAAGCCACAGTGCGTGCCGTCGAGCAGCGCGGCTTCGATACCCGCGGCCTCGAAGGCGACGGGCTGTTTCATGCCGGCCTGTTCGTTTCCCGGCCGCGCGCCGAAATCGAACGCTTGCCGCTGCAACAGATGGTGAGCATCGTCAGCGGCGCCAATAAGCCGTGGCGGTTCGGCATGCATGCGCTGCGTGCCGCGGGCGTAGTGCACCAGGACAAGCCGACTGTCGCGGCTTGAACCCGGTGCTCTGTTGCGAATGAAAAGAAGTTCTCGCGCCGGTTATCTCGGCGCGAGAATCATCACGATCTGCCGGCCTTCGGAGAGCGGCTCGGACTCGACCTTGGCGACCTTGACGTTGTCTTCCTTGACGCGCTTCAGGAGGTTGTAGCCGAGCTCCTGGTGCGCCATCTCGCGGCCGCGGAAGCGGAGCGTGACCTTGACCTTGTCGCCTTCCTCGAAGAAGCGCTGCATGGCGCGCATCTTCACTTCGTAGTCGTGCTTGTCGATGCCGGGCCGGAGCTTGATCTCCTTGACCTCGACGGTCTTCTGCTTTTTGCGCGCCTCGGCGGCCTTCTTCTGTTCCTGGAAACGGAACTTGCCGTAATCCATGATCTTCGCGACCGGCGGATTGTTATTCGGCGAGATCTCGACGAGGTCGAGGCCGTTTTCGCGGGCGAGGGCGATGGCGTCTGATGTGGGAACGGCGCCGCGGTTTACGCCGGTGTGATCGATCAGCTGAACTTCGCGGACACGGATTTCGTCGTTCGTGCGCGGTCCGTCCTTCTGGACCGCAGGGGCAGCTCTCATGGGGCGGCGAATGGTCGTCTTCTCCTCTTGCCGTTGATCCTGTGCTTGCGCCGGGAGCGGAATCCCGCGAAGCATGCGGAGGATTGAAAGAAACGCGCTTGAAGTCAATGGATATAAGTCATGGTTGAGGAAACGTTAGACCGGCTCAATGTGGGCAAAGGCGCGGCGGCGCGCGATATCGCGATCCGCTCGTTTCCGGGCAATGCGCCGGGGATTTTCTGGCTCGGCGGCTTCAAATCCGACATGAAAGGCACCAAGGCCGAGGCGCTTGCCGATTACGCGCGCAAGACCGGGCGGGCCTATACACGCTTCGATTATTCCGGCCACGGCGAGTCGGGCGGCGATTTTGCCGATGGCACCATCTCGCGCTGGGCCGAGGAAGCGCGCGCGGTGTTCGCGCGCGTCACGGGGCCGCAGGTCGTTGTCGGTTCCTCGATGGGCGGCTGGATCGCGCTTCTTCTGGCGCGCGCGCTGCAAAGCGAGCCTGCACAGGCGAGTTTGAAAGGCATAGTGCTGATCGCGCCGGCGCCGGATTTTACCGAAGCCCTGATGTGGCCGCAGCTTTCGGACGACGCCAAGCGCGACGTCATGGAAAAAGGTTTCTGGCTGCGGCCTTCCGAATACGGCGACGGGCCTTATCCGCTGACGCGCGCGCTGTTCGAGGACGGCCGGAACAATCTTCTGATGGATAAGCCGCTGCAAACCGGCTGCCCGGTGCGCGTCCTGCAAGGCGCGGCCGACCCCGACGTTCCCTATCGCCACGCATTGAAGCTCGTCACTTGTTTTGCGCAGGATGATGTCGTGCTGACGCTAATCAAGGATGGCGATCATCGCCTGTCGCGCCCGGAAGATCTCGATCGGCTGATGCAGGCCGTCGACGAACTCTCGGCGGATTAAATCGCCGCGCGCCACTCGGCGCGCACGCTTTCATCTTCTTCCTGCTGCGCGGCGTCTCGGTCGAGACGCTCCGGCGCAATGCGTGAGAGCGCCCACACGGCGGCACCGCGCACGAGTGGCGATGCGTCCGCAAGCAATCGCTCCGCACCCGGCGCAAGTGAATCGTCGCCCGAATTGCCGATCGCGATCAGCACATTGCGGATGAAACGGTCGCGCCCCGCGCGCCGCACCGGGCTTTTCTGAAAGCGCGCGCGGAACGCCGCGTCGTCGAGCTTCACGAGTTCGGCAAGATCCGGCGCGCGGTTTTCATGGCGCGCCGCAAGCCGCGCTTCATGGCCTTCCTGCGCGAATTTGTTCCACGGGCACACCGCAAGACAATCGTCGCAGCCAAAAATGCGATTGCCCATCTTCGCGCGCAGCTCGAACGGGATCGGACCCTTGTGTTCGATGGTCAGATACGAAATGCAGCGCCGCGCATCCAACTGATAGGGCGCGGTGAAGGCCGCCGTCGGGCAGATGTCGAGACAGGCGCGGCACGAGCCGCAATGATCGGTTTCCGGCTCATGAAGCGGTAGCTCCAGCGTCGTGAAGATCGCGCCGAGAAACAGCCACGAGCCGAATTCGCGCGACACGAGATTGGTATGCTTGCCCTGCCAGCCGAGCCCGGCGGCTGCCGCAAGCGGCTTTTCCATCACCGGCGCCGTGTCGACGAACACTTTGATGTCGCCGCCGGCTTTGGCGACCAGCCAGCCGCCGATCTGTTTCAGCCGGCCCTTGATGAGTTCGTGATAGTCCTCGCCGCGCGCATAGACCGAAATCGCGCCGCGCCTGCGCTCTCCGATAAGCGCGAGCGGATTTTCGTCGGGCCCGTAATTCATGCCGAGCAGGATGACGCTTTTTGCTTCCGGCCACAGCACGGCGGGATCGGCACGGCGATCCTGCGTCGTGGCGAGCCAGTCCATGTCGCCATGCGCGCCGTTCGCGAGCCAGTCGTCGAAGTAACGGCGGAAAGGCGCGGCAAGAGGCTTCGTGACACCGAAGGCATTGAAGCCTTCGCGATGCGCGCGCTCTTTGAGCGCGGTTAGAAGTCGAGGTCCGCGTAGACCTTCGACGGCGGAAGCCCCGGCACGAGATCGGCGAGGAGCGGCCGAAAGCCCGGCCGCGACTTCATCTTCGCGTACCAGTTCTTCGCGTTCTCGTTCTCGTCCCACGGCACGTCACCCAGATAATCGGCGACCGAAAGGTGCGCTGCCGCCGCAAGATCGGCGAAGGAGAGCTTCTCGGTCGCAAGCCAGCTCCGCGTTTTCAGGAGCCAGCCGATATATTGCAGATGATAGCGGATATTCTTCTTCGCCGCCTGTAGCGCCGAAGAGTCAGGCGGGCCGCCGCCTTCGGCGGAGGAAAGCCTGAGCTTGAAGATCTTCTCGCGCGCCAAAGGCTCGCTTACCTCGACGAAAAACTTGTCATGGAACCAGTTCGAGATGCGGCGCACTTCGGCGCGCGCCTTCGGGTCGGCGGGCAACAGCCGGTGCTCGCCGAGATTGGCGCCATGCGTCTCGTCGAGATATTCGGCGATCACGCCCGCGCCCGCGACGGGGAACTTGCCGTCGATCAGCACCGGCGTCGTGCCGGCCGGGTTGAGCTCGAGAAATTCGGGCCGCCGCTTGCGCACGTCCTCGTCGGCAAGCTCGAACGACGCGCGATATTCGGCGAGGACCAGCCGGGCGAAACGCGAATGCGGGCAAAAAGCGTGATGCAGAAGTTTCATGAGTTCCGGAATATGACAGCGACAGGACAAAAAGACGCGAGATCAGGGCAATCCTAGGGCCGATGCTGACGGGCCCGATCCTTTTGCGGCCCAATCCATACGATAAGGGCGTTACCAGAGCCTTGCGGCGCTTCTAGCAGGATCTGCCGCAGGATAACCGCTTGATCGGTCCATGACCGTTTGGGAAAACAACAAGGCGCGATTCGCGCGGCGAATCCGCTTCAAGTCCTTCAAGCCCGTTTCAAGTCGATTCCCACCCCGATTTCCCCTCAAGGAGCATCTCATGGCGGCTGGTGTCTGCACGCAAGGCTTCGATACCGGCTTCGTCGAGCTGGGCTATGCCAAGGTAGCCGTACTCGGCGTCGTGCAAGGCATCACCGAACTGCTGCCGATTTCCTCGACCGCGCATATGCGGATCGTTCCTGCGTTCCTCGGCTGGCATGATCCGGGCTCGGCCTTCTCGGCGGCGATGCAGCTCGCCGCGCTCGCCGCGGTGGTGAGCTATTTCTGGAGCGACGTGCGCACGCTCTTTTTCGGCTCGATCGACGCCATTCGTCACCGCGATTTCCGCGACTGGAATTTGCGCTTCTCGCTCTGGATCGTGCTCGGAACGCTGCCGATCGTTTTCGCCGGCATCCTGCTGGCACCGGTTCTGAATGCCTGCGGCACGCCGCTTCGTAGTTTGTGGGTGATCGGCCTTGCTTCGGTCGTGATGGCGGCGCTGCTCGCCTTCTCGGAACTTTACGCCAAGCACACGCGCTCGATGGAAGACCTGAAGCTGAAAGACGTGCTTCTGATCGGCATCTCTCAGGTCGGCGCATTGATCCCCGGCGTGTCGCGCTCCGGCTCGACGCTGACGGCGGGGCTTTTCCTGAACATGAATCGTCAGGAGGCGGCGCGCTTCTCGTTCCTGCTCGGTCTGCCGGCGATTACCGGCGCGGGAGTGAAGGAGCTTTACGAGTTGCACAAGGCGCAGATCTCGATGCACGGCTGGTCGGTGCTCGCCGTCGGCCTGATTGTCGCCTCGCTCTCGGCCTTCGCGGCGATCTGGGGCCTGATGCGAATCCTCGAGAAATTTTCGGCGTGGCCGTTCGTCTTCTACCGCGCCTTCATCGGCGTGGTGCTGATCATTGGCGTGATGTTCGGCTGGCTTAGTTAGGCAGCGATGCGCGTGAACTGGCCGGCCTTGCGGAAGCGCCACAGATAGCCTTCCAGCACTGCTTCCATCGACGTCGGCTGGATGCCGAGGCCTTTGAGCGTGCGGCCGTCGCGCTCGGCTTCCTCTGAGACGATGTTGTCGAATTTCAAAAGCTCGACCTGATCGCGCGTCAGCAATTTGCCCGGCAGCATTTCGAGGAAGAACGCCTGCAACTTCGCGAGCCCGAACGGAATCGGCAGCAGCAGCCGCTTGCGCCCGATCTCGCGCAGGACAAGCTCCATCAGTTCGCGGAACGATTTCACTTCCGGTCCGCCAAGCTCGTAAACCGTTTTCACGGCCGTCTTGCCTTCGGCTGCTTTCAGAATCGCGATCGCGACATCGCCGACGAACACCGGCTGGAATTTGGTGTCGCCGCCGCCGATCAGCGGCAGCGCCGGCATGACGCGCGCGAGTGAAGCGAAGCGGTTGAAGAAATCGTCTTCCGGACCGAACACCACCGACGGGCGGAACACGGTGGCTTTCTCCGCGAGCGCAGCCTGCTCACCCGCCGCTTTCGAGCGCGCATAGGCCGAGTCGGACTGTTCGTTGGCGCCGATCGCCGAGACGTGGATGAGGCGCGCGCCGTTTTCCTTTGCTGCCCGCGCGACGGTCGCGGCGCCCTCGGCCTGCACGGCATCGAAGGTCTGCGCGCCGGACGGGTTCATGATGCCGACGAGATTGACGACGACGTCCGAGTCTTCGGCGGCCCGCATCACCGAATCGGGGAAGCGCAGGTTTGCCTGTACCGCATGAATCTGGCCGACCCGGCCCAAAGGCTGCAGGTCGAAGGCAAGGTCCGGGCGGCGCACCGCGGCGCGGATGCGAAAGCCGCTCTGCGCCAGCGCCCGGACGGCATAGCGGCCAAGAAAGCCGGAGCCGCCGAAAACGGTTGCCAGACGGTCGGTGGGGGTGTCGGTCATCGCCAAATGCCCTCAAAAGTTTGCCGGAGCGATACTCGAACGAGCCGGTTGCGTCCAGCAATAGCGTATTTTCAGCTGCTCCAGATTGACAATCTGCAAGCTGCCGCCCTACCTAGCGCCCGATTGCGCACCGGATGCCCAGGTGGCGGAATTGGTAGACGCGCAGGTTTCAGGTACCTGTGCCGCGAGGCGTGAAGGTTCGAGTCCTTTCCTGGGCACCAACTTAGAGCAGGCTGTTGAAGTTGGTTTAGGAGGTTTTCAGCCCACTAACTGGGTCACAGGAGCGGGTCACATGGTTCTTCGGATGGCACGTCCTGCAACGCGCGACAATTCAACTGACCACCAATTCCGACAGGAGTCCCAGCTGACATCGTCGAACGTGCCCGGGGGCAAGCTGGTGATCGTCGATCTCCAGCCACAGCCTCAGAACCGCCGGTTGTCGTCACTGCCACGACGGGCACCTTCATAAAATTCAGTCTGCGCACTCGGGATCAAGTCGCAGCCAAAATCCGTTTTGTGGTTGCCGCCGCTCAAGTTGAGCTACATTTCCAATCCTAGAGGGGTGGGCCTTCGCCGGGCCGCGTCAAATTTCGCCGAGCGTCCTGCGAATGAGCGAAGGGGCAGCTTTTGGAATAGCTATGTAACCCGGGCGTTTGGCACGACATCGACAGTGCACTCGGCGTGCG
>DATMGD010000038.1:0-14278 GCA_035555855.1 Xanthobacteraceae bacterium | reverse complement strand
AAGGGGCTAGCAAGATGAAAAAGATCGCGACGATTTTTCTGGCAGGAGCATTTGCACTCAGTTCTGTCCCAAGCTTCGGCCAAGCGCCGAGAATCCCGGCCAACGGCGGCATTCACACCGGCACCGCGTGGTGGATCATGGCCTGCCCGGGCGGCGTGGTGACCGCCGCGATGGTCAAGAGCTGGAAACGCCACAAGGAGCTGACCACCCAGGAAGCCTGGACTTGCGGCCTGCTCTATTGGTGGAACGAGGCGACCGGCCAATACGGCCGCTACTGATCCGCTCTCTACGGAAAATCAAAACCCGCGCCGCAGACTTGGTCTGGTGACGCGGGTTTTTTGCTGCTCACACGCTCTTCGTCATCTCGCGTAGCTTGAATTTCTGGATCTTGCCGGTCGAGGTCTTCGGCAGCTCGACGAAGACGATGTGCTTGGGGCACTTGTAGCCCGCAAGATTACTTCGGCAATGCGCGAGAAGATCCTCCGCCGTCGCCTGCTTGCCGGGCTTAAGCTCAACGAAAGCGCACGGCGTCTCGCCCCACTTCTCGTCGGCTTTGGCAACGACCGCCGCCGCCTGCACTGCCGGGTGGCGGTAGAGCGCGTCCTCGACTTCAATGGAGGAAATATTTTCGCCGCCCGAGATGATGATGTCTTTTGAGCGGTCCTTGATCTGGATGTAACCGTCCGGGTGCATGACGCCGAGATCGCCGGAATGAAACCAGCCGCCGTGAAACGCTTTCTCGGTCGCGGCCTTGTTCTTGAGATAGCCCTTCATCACGACGTTGCCCTGGAACATCACCTCGCCCATCGTCTCGGCGTCGCGCGGCACCGGCTTCATGGTGTCGGGGTCGATGACGTCCATGCCGTCGAGCGGCACGATGGTGACGCCCTGGCGCGCCTTCTTCGCCGCCTGTGCCGCGCCGTCGAGCTTGTCCCATTCCTGGTGCCAGTCATTCACCGCGGCCGGGCCATAGGTTTCGGTCAGGCCGTAAAGATGCGTGACGTTGAAGCCCGCGCCTTTCATGGCGGCAAGCACGGCTTCCGGCGGCGGCGCCGCCGCCGTGAAGAACTCGACAACGTGCGGCAGCGGCTTCTTCTCTTCCGCCGGGGCATTGAGCAGCGTCGACATCACGATCGGCGCGCCGCAAAGATGCGTGACCTTATGCTCGGCGATCAGCTCGAACATTGCTTTCGCGCGCACCTGCCGCATGCAGACATGCGTGCCGGCGACGACCGAGATCGTCCACGGGAAACACCAGCCGTTGCAATGAAACATCGGCAGCGACCACAGATACACCGGATGCTTTTTCATCTGGCAGGTCAGCGCGTTGCCGACAGCCAGAAGCGCCGCGCCGCGATGATGATAGACGACGCCCTTCGGGTCGCCCGTGGTGCCTGAAGTGTAGTTCAGCGACACCGCATCCCACTCGTCGAGCGGATGCTTGCGCGCGTAATGCGGCGCACCCTCTTTCAGGAAATCCTCGTACTCAATCGTGCCGAGCCGCGCGCCATCACCGGAAAATTCCGGATCGTCATAGTCGATGACAAGCGGCTTCACCTTGGCGCGGGCGAGCGCATCCTTCATCACGCCGGAAAACTCGCGATCGACAATCACGACCCTGGCCTCGCCGTGGTCGAGCGAGAACGCAATGACCGGCGCATCGAGCCGCGTGTTGAGCGTATTCAGCACCGCGCCCGTCATCGGCACGCCGTAGTGGCACTCCAGCATCGCCGGCGTATTGGCGAGCATTACCGCGACAGTGTCGCCGCGCGCGATGCCGCGCTTTTCGAGCGCCGATGCGAGCCGCATCGCGCGCTGATGGAATTCGCGATAGTTGCGCCTGAGCTTGCCGTGGATGACCGCGGTGTGATCGGGAAACACGGCGGCTGCGCGCTCGAGATAGGTGAGCGGTGTCAGCGGCTGGTAATTGGCGGGGTTTTTATCGAGGTCGGTATCGTACGCACTTTTGGTCAAGGCACTTCCTCATCCGTAACGGGCGCCACGCTAGCGCCCCCGAAAGGCCCGCTCAAGCGGAGAAGAACATCTCCTTCATACCGCTTTCGATCAAAGCGGCGCCGATCAGGAATACCAGCACATAGGCGATGCGGTAGAACCGCTCCGTCGGCGTAATCTTGACCAGCCAGACGCCGAGGAAATTGGTCGCGATGGCAAGCGGAATCAGCACCGCCGACGTCTTCAGATTGTCGGTGGAGTACATCCCGAGCGCGAAGAACGGCACGAGCTTCATCCAGTTCACCAGCGCGAAGAAGATCGTCGAAGTGCCGACGAAGCGCATCTTCGACATCCGCTGCGGCAGCACAAAGATCGAGAACGGCGGGCCGCCGGCATGCGAGAGCGTGCTGGTGAAGGCCGAGACCCCGCCCCAGAAAATCCCCAGAATCGCTTTCGGCCGGCCCGGCTCTTTTTTCGGCTTCGGCAAAAACCAGTGGCTCAGCACGAAGCCGGTCGCGATCACGCCGATGACGAGTTTCACCTGCGCTTCCGAGATCATTGCCGAGAGGCCCCAGCCCGCCGCAACGCCCAGCACGGCGCCCGACGCGAGCACCGCGACGTTCCACTTGTCCCAGTCGCGCCAGTAAATCGCGATCGAGAGGATGTCCTGGACGAGCAGGATCGGCAGCACGATGGCGATCGCCTGGAACGGCGGGATGACCAGCGAGAGCAGCGGCGTCGCGATCATGCCGACACCGGTGAACCCGCCCTTGGCAAGACCGAGGAATGTGACGGCAACGATCGCCGTGAGATAAAAAATCGGGTCGGTCGGCACGGGAAAGGGTCTTTCGGTGGGCATCCTCCCTTTAGGCGAACGCCGGGTTGCGAGCCACCCCGCCACGCGCATGGCAAAAGGGCTAAGGACGCAAGGCTTGCAAAGCGCGCCCGCAAGCGAAAAAATTGGCCTGAAGCACAATACCGTCAGCTTTGAAGCCGCCTGTAACGGCCTTCGGGCATGGCGAAGGGAGAAATGCCGTGGATAGCAAAGTGAAAAGTCAGTACCCCGAAATTTATGCGCGCTCGTTGCGCGACCCCGTGGGTTTCTGGGGCGAGCAGGCCGAGGCCATCGACTGGATCGAGAAGCCGAAAACGGTGTTCGATCCCAAGGCCGGCATTTATGGCCGCTGGTTCACTGACGGCATCTGCAATACCTGCTGGAACGCGGTCGACCGCCATGTGAAGGCGGGCCGCGGCGAACAGGCCGCTTTCATTTATGACAGCCCCGTCACCAACACCAAGCGCAAGATCACCTACAGCGAACTGCTCGACGAGGTGAAAGCCTTCGGTGCGGTGCTCAAGGATTTCGGCATCGAGAAGGGCGACCGCGTCATCATCTACATGCCGATGGTGCCCGAAGCCCTGATCGCGATGCTCGCCTGCGCGAGGATCGGCGCGATTCACTCTGTCGTCTTCGGCGGCTTCGCTGCGAAGGAACTCGCGACCCGCATCGACGACGCCAAGCCCAAGCTCGTGCTCTCCGCCTCCTGCGGCGTCGAGCCGGGCCGCATCGTCGCCTACAAGCCGCTGCTCGATGAAGCCATCCGGCTCGCCAAGGAAAAACCAAAGGGCGTCGTCCTCCTGCAACGGCCGCAACTCGAAGCGACAATGAATGCAGGCTTCGACCACGACTGGGCAACGCTGCGCGCCAATGCCATCCGCGACAAGAAGACAGCCGACTGCGTGCCGTGCCTCGCGACCGATACGCTCTATATCATCTACACTTCCGGCACGACCGGCGTGCCCAAGGGCGTCGTGCGCGATCACGGCAGCCATCTCGTCGCGCTCAAGTGGTCGATGAAAGCCGTCTTCGACGTCAATCCCGGCGAGACATGGTGGTCAGGCTCCGACATCGGCTGGGTCGTCGGCCACTCCTACATTGTCTATGCGCCGCTGTTCCACGGCTGCACGTCGATCCTCTACGAAGGGAAGCCCGTGGGCACGCCCGACGCCGGTGCATTCTGGCGCCTCATCGCCGAGCACGGCGTCGTCTCGCTGTTCACCGCACCGACAGCGTTTCGCGCCATCAAGAAGGAAGACCCGCAGGGTAAACACCTAGCCGGCAAGGACATGTCGAAATTCCGCATCCTGTTCCTCGCCGGCGAGCGCGCCGACCCGGACACCATCCAGTGGGCGGAGAACATCCTCAAGGTGCCGGTGATCGACCACTGGTGGCAGACCGAATCCGGCTGGCCGATGGTGTCGAACATGATGGGCCTCGGGCCGCTGCCGGTGAAATACGGCTCGCCGACCGTCGCCGTGCCCGGCTACGACGTGCGCGTCGTCGACGAGCAGAACAAGGAAGTCGCGCCCAATACCATGGGCTCGATCGTCGTGAAGCTGCCGCTGCCGCCGGGCTGCCTGCCGACGCTGTGGCATCAGGACGAGCGCTTCAAGGAAAGCTATCTCACCGAATTCCCCGGCTACTACAAAACCGCCGACGCCGGGTACAAGGATGAAGACGGCTACATCTTCATCATGGGCCGCACCGACGACATCATCAATGTCGCGGGCCATCGCCTCTCGACCGGCGGCATGGAAGAGGTTCTGTCCTCGCATCCGGACGTCGCCGAATGCGCTGTCATCGGCGTCGCCGATGCGCTCAAGGGCGAAGTGCCGTGCGGCTTCGTTGTCCTCAAGGCCGGCGTCAACCGTCCGCCGGAGGAGATCGAGAAGGAAATCGTCGCGCTGGTGCGCGACAAGATCGGGCCTGTCGCCGCCTTCAAGCTCGCCATGGTCGTGCCGCGGCTGCCGAAGACGCGCTCCGGCAAAGTGCTGCGCGGCACGATGAAAAAGATCGCCGACAGCCAGCCGTGGACGACCCCGGCGACGATCGACGATCCGGCGATCCTCGAAGAGATCAAGGCAACGCTGAAAGGCCGCGGGTTAGCTGCCGGCTGATCGCTATTCCGCGCCGCTTTCGGTGGCGGTCAATTTTTTCAGGAGGCGGCCCAGTTCGGCCGCCTCTTTGTTTGTCAGCCTGCCCTCGAAGCGACGGGCAATCGCCGCGCGATAGATCGGCCAGACGCGCTTCTGGAATTGCCGGCCTGCCGCCGTCACCGTCACGACATAACCGCGGCCGTCTTCCGGGCACGGCTTGCGCTCGACATATTTGGCTTCCTCGAGCCGGTCGAGAAGCCGCGAGAGATTGTACTGCTTGAACAAAAGCCGCCGCTCGAGTTCGTTCTGCCGCAAGCCCGCCTCGCGCCCGGCGCGCGAAAGCTCCAGCACGACGTCGTACCAGGCGAGCGGCGGCGCGCCACCTGCCTTCACGTCGTCTTCCACCGCCGAAACGACCGCCTCGCCGGCACGGACGAGATAGACCCAGGCCGTTTCGATAGCGGGATTAAGGGTGGAATCGCTCATGGCGGCAGTCTCGGATTTTCATGCAGTTACATCAAGCTTGACAGATATATGCATCTGCATCTATGTTGACAAGGAATATGCAAATACATCTAAATGATCTGGCATCAAAAGGATTTCCCATGCCCCTCACGCTCGTCAGCCATAAGCTCTGCCCCTATGTGCAACGCGCCGCGATTGCGCTTGCCGAAAAGGGCGTGCCGTTCGAACGCAAGGACATCGATCTTGCGAACAAGCCCGACTGGTTCCTGAAACTCTCGCCGCTCGGCAAGGTGCCGGTGCTTCTGGATAACGATCAGCCGATCTTCGAATCCGCCGTCATCCTCGAATACCTGGAGGAGACACAGCCGCATTCCCTGCACCCCAGGGACGCGCTGCGCCGCGCGCAACACCGCGCCTGGATCGAGTTCGGCTCGTCCATCCTCTCCGATCTCTGGATCGTCGAAACGTCGCCCGACCGTGCCGCGGTCGAAAACAGGATCAACACGATGCGCGAAAAATTCGTCCGGCTCGAAAGCGAGCTGCAAGGCCCGTGGTTTGACGGCGGCGATTTCTCGCTGGTCGATGCCGTCTTTGCGCCGGTCTTTCGCTATTTCGACCTCATCGACCGTTTGCTCGACCACGGCATCTTCAAGGATCTGCCGAAAATCGCGGCATGGCGGAAAAGGCTGATGGCGCGGCCATCGGTGCAAAAGGCTGTCAGCGTCCAGTATCCGGCGTTGCTCGCCGCCTTCGTGCAAAGCCAAGATGGCTATCTCGCCACGCTGATGCGCAAGGCTGCGTAAGCCGCGAGCACCCTCTCCCCGCGAGCGGCAGGAGGGCGTAAGCTCCCGCTATGGCCCGCCTCGCGAACAAGACCGCCATCGTCACCGGTGCCGCACGCGGCATCGGGCTTGCCTGCGCGAGGCGTTTCGTCGCCGAAGGCGCGAAAGTGCTGATCGCCGATATCGACGACAAAGCGGGTGCCGCCGCTGCGCAAGCATTCGGCGCGGCCGCGCATTACTTCCATTGCGATGTCGGCGACGCCGCGAGCGTCACGGCGATGATCAAAGAAGCCGAAACCACCTTCGGCGGCATCGACATTCTCGTGAACAATGCCGGCATCGTGCATGGCGCCGATTTCCTCGATCTCACGGAAGCCGATTTCGACCGCGTGCTGCGCGTCAACCTCAAGGGCGCGTTTCTCGTCGCGCAAGGCGTCGCGAAGCATCTCGTCGCCGCGAAAAAGCAAGGCGCGATCGTCAACATCGCTTCGATCAACTCGGTCGTCGCGATCCCCAACCAGACGCCCTACTCGGTTTCAAAAGGCGGCCTCCTCCAGCTCACCCGCGTCATGGCGATGGCGCTCGCGCCCCACGGCATCCGGGTGAACGCCATCGGCCCCGGCTCGATCATGACCGATCTTCTGAAGGCGGTCGGCAGCGACAAGGAAGCAAAGCGCCGCATCCTCTCACGCACCCCGCTCGGGCGCATCGGCGAGCCGGATGAAGTCGCAAGCGTCGCTGCGTTTCTTGCGTCGAGTGACGCGAGCTACATCACCGGCGAGATCATTTACGTCGATGGCGGCAGGCTGGCGCTGAACTATACCGTGCCGGTGAGCGACGAGGCGCTGAAATAAAAATGCCCGGCACAAGGCCGGGCATCGTTAAAGAAAATTCGGCGAAGAACTATTCGCTCTTCTTCGAGCCGCCGAGCTTGGCGAATACCGATTCGATATCGACCGGCGCTTCCTTCTTCGGACGCGCGGTGTCTTCCTCGCGCTGCGCGGCGGCGGCAGCTTCCGCGCGTGCCGTCGTCTCGGAGGCAGGCAGCAACGTCGAATGCGATTCCTGCTTCACCGGCTTTTCCTTGGCGGCGCGCGAAACTTCGCGATCGAGATCGAGTTGCGACGTGAGCCCGAGCGTCACGGGATCGAGCGGCTGCAAGGTCGCGGCGTTCCAGTGCGTGCGGCTGCGCACCGACTCGATCGTCGACTTCGTCGTGCCGACGAGGCGCATGATCTGCGCGTCCTTGAGTTCGGGATGATTGCGCACCAGCCACAGGATGGCGTTCGGCCGGTCCTGCCGCTTCGAGACCGGCGTATAGCGCGGACCCTTCTTGCGCGTCTTCGGCTCCGGCACCACGACGCTCGACACGAGGCGCTTCAGCTTGTGGTTCGCGTCCTTCTCGCCCGTCTCGATCTCGGTGCGGGTGAGCTGGTTCGAGGTCACCGGGTCGAGACCCTTGATGCCCTGCGCCACTTCGCCATCGGCGATACCCTTCACTTCCAGGGGGTGCAGCCGGCAGAATTCGGCGATCTGGTCGAAGGTCAGCGTCGTGTTCTCGACCAGCCAGACGGCAGTGGCCTTCGGCATCAAAACGGTGTCAGCCATGGCTAAATCTCGCAAAACGGCTTTTGATATGGGTTTTCGTGCTCCGGCCGTCTTTTCGGGACGGAGCCTCGGTAATCCTCGAATTCACCGGGGATGCCCGTTATATAAGGTGGGAAAGGCCCGGAAGCAATCATGCCGCCAAAAGAAACCAGCCCCGTAAAACCGCCGTTACGCGTGCTTTTATGCGCGCCGCGGGGCTTTTGCGCCGGCGTGGTGCGGGCGATCGACGCCGTCGAGCGCGCCCTCGAGAAATATGGCGCCCCGGTCTATGTCCGTCACGAAATCGTGCACAACAAATACGTCGTGGAATCGCTGCGCCAGAAGGGCGCGGTCTTCGTCGAGGAACTCGATGAAGTCCCCGACACCTCGCGCCCGGTGATCTTCTCGGCGCATGGCGTACCGAAAGCCGTGCCCGAGGATGCAAGCCGCCGCAACCTGTTCGCCATCGACGCCACATGCCCGCTCGTCACCAAAGTTCATCGCGAGGCGATGGTGCATTTCAAGCGCGGCCGCGACATCGTGCTGATCGGTCACGCCGGCCATCCCGAAGTGATCGGCACCATGGGGCAACTGCCCGAAGGTGCGGTCGTCCTCGTCGAGACTGCCGAGCAGGCGCGCGCCTTCCAGCCGAAGGATGCTTCGAACCTCGCTTACGTCACGCAGACCACACTTTCGCTCGATGATACCGCCGAGATCGTCGGGATCTTGCGCGAGCGCTTCCCGGCAATCGTCGCGCCGCACAAGGAAGACATCTGCTACGCCACCACCAACCGCCAGGAAGCGGTGAAGCGCGTGGCACCGCAAGTCGATGCGATGATCGTCGTCGGCGCGCCGAATAGCTCGAACTCGCAGCGCCTGCGTGAAGTCGCCGAGCGCTCGGGCTGCGAGAAGACCGCGCTTGTGCAACGCGCGGCCGAGATCGATTGGAATGTCTTTGGCAACATCAAAAGTCTTGGCCTTGCCGCCGGTGCTTCCGCCCCCGAAGTGCTCGTGGAGGAAATCATCGACGCCTTTGCCGATCGTTATGAAGTCGCCGTCGAGAATGCGTCCGGTCCCGCCGAGGAAGTGTTCTTCCCGCTGCCGCGCGAGTTGCGCACTGATGCCGCGGAGTGAGCGATGCTGTTTTCCATCGGCCACTCGAACCACACCATTGAGCATTTCGTTTCGCTGCTATCCGGTGCGGGCGTGAAGCTCTTGGCCGACGTGCGCTCTTACCCGAAGTCGCGCTACGCGCCGCAGTTCAATCGCGAAGCGCTCGAGCAATCGCTGCCGCAGAACGGCATCAGCTATCTCTGGCTCGGTAAGGAACTCGGCGGCATGGCACGCGAGAAGGTTGCGCCGGAAGCCTTCGAGCAGGCTCTCGCCCGCCTCATAGCCGAAAGCGAGAAACAGCCGACCGCAATGATGTGCGCCGAACGCGACCCGCTCGATTGCCATCGCTGGCTGTGGCTCACCCGCGAGCTTATCGCGCGCGGCATTGAAGTCCGGCACATCCTCGCGACCGGCAAGATCGAGCGCCAGCCTGAAACCGAAGAGCGCCTGCTGGAGGCCGAGGGCCTTGCCGGCGAAGATTTCTTCCCGCGCGAACAGCGCCTTGCCGACGCCTATCGCGCGCGCGCCGGCCATCGTATCGCGGCGGCGGAGTAAGGCGCATGGCGGTCTATACCGAAGTCGGCGAGGACGAACTCGCCAAATTTCTCGCCGGTTATGAGCTTGGCGAGATGATGTCGTTGAAGGGCATCGCCGAAGGCGTCGAGAACACCAACTATCTCCTGCACACCAGCGGCGGCTATTTCATCCTGACGCTCTACGAGAAGCGGGTGAAACGGGAGGACCTTCCGTTCTTCATCGGCCTCATGGAGCACCTCGCCACGCGCGGCATCAATTGCCCGCAGCCGGTGAAAAACAAACAGGGCGCGGCGCTCGGCGAGCTTGCCGGGCGGCCGGCAACGCTTGTCACTTTCCTCGAAGGCCTGTCGATCCGCCGCCCCGACGTTCGCCATTGCGGCGCGCTCGGCGAGGCGCTCGCCGAGCTGCACCGCGCCGGCAACGGCTTTGTCATCCGCCGCGAGAACGGGCTGGGCTCCGCGAGCTGGCCGCAGCTTGCCGCTTCCGCCGAGAAGCGCGCCGACGAGATCGCGCCGGGCCTCGCCGCGCTGTTGCGGAATGAAGCCGCCGCGCTCGTGAAGGACTGGCCGAAGGATCTGCCGGCCGGCGTCATCCATGCCGATCTTTTTCCCGACAACGTCTTCTTTCTCAGCGATCGCCTCTCCGGCCTGATCGACTTCTATTTCGCCTGCAACGATCTTCTGGCCTATGACGTCGCCATTTGTCTCAACGCCTGGTGCTTCGAGATCGACGGCTCTTTCAATGTCACCAAGGGCCGCGCGCTCTTGTCTGGCTATAACGCCGTGCGAAAACTGGAGCTGAAAGAAGTCGCGGCGCTGCCGATGCTGGCGCGCGGCGCGGCGCTCCGCTTTCTGCTGACCCGCACCATCGACTGGCTCAACGTGCCGGCCGGCGCGCTCGTTCGCCCGAAGGATCCGAACGAGTACCTCAAGAAACTCAACTTCCATCGCAGCATCAAAAACGCGAGCGAATACGGCCTCTCCGCTTAAGCAGAAGAAAAATGAGCAAAGTCATCATTCACACCGACGGCGCCTGTTCAGGCAATCCCGGTCCCGGCGGCTGGGGCGCCATCATCCGCAATGGCGCTGATGTGCGCGAGATGAAGGGCGGCGAAGCTTCGACCACCAACAACCGCATGGAACTTCTGGCCGCGATTTCCGCGCTTGAGTCCCTGCCCGACGGCACGCCTGCCGAGATGCATACCGACTCGCAATATGTGAAGAACGGCATCACGCAGTGGCTGCACAACTGGAAGCGCAACGGCTGGCGCACGGCATCGAAAGAGCCGGTGAAGAATGCCGAACTGTGGAAGCGCCTCGAAGCCGCCGCGCTCAAGCATCACGTGAGCTGGCACTGGGTGAAGGGCCACGCCGGCCACGACCAAAACGAACGCGCCGATGAGTTGGCCCGCGAGGGCATGAAGCCGTTTTTGCGGCGCTAGTTCTTCCGCTCGCGCTTGCGCGCATACATCGCTTCGTCGGCGCGCACGAGCGCGGCTTCCGAAGTATCGCTGTCCGAGAGCATGGTGAAACCGGCGGAAAGCCCGAGCGCATAACGCCTGCCGCCTTGCGAGAAATCGGATTCCTCAATCAGCGTCTCCAGCGCGCGCGCTTTCGTCCGCGCCTGCGTCTCGTCGAGGTTCCACAGGATCACCGTGAACTCGTCGCCGCCGACCCTGCCCGCGACATCGGAAGCGCGCACCGCGCCCGCGATCATGCGCCCGACACGCCCGAGCACCCAGTCGCCTGCCGCGTGGCCGTGTTTGTCGTTCACCGCCTTGAAGCCGTCGAGATCGAGAAACAACAGCGCCGCGTTCGTCCGGTAGCGCCGCGCATAGGCGAGCGAGCGCTCTAACGCTTTCAGGAAACCGCGGCGGTTCAAAAGTCCCGTCAGCGGGTCTTCATCGACCCGCGTTTCAAGCTCGGCGTTGCGCACCCGCTCCGCCGTAAGCTGCGCCTTCAGCGCATCCACCTCGGCGGCAAGTTTCATGGCGAGCGAGCGGCCGCTACCGGAAGATTTCTCTTTCGTGCGCGATCCGGCGGGCTCCGCCGCGGCGAGTCGCGGGCGCCGCTTCGCGCCTGTTTTGTTCCCCGCCTGTGAACGCTCCGCCATCAGTTAACCCCGAATCGCAACCATCTCGCACCCTTGCAGCAGAGCTGGCCCGGTCAAAGCTTGCCAGTCCGGCTCCACTCCTATAATCCGGCGCTTTCCTGCGCCAGTGGGGCATTTCAAAAAATGGCAGCTAAAAAGCCAGTCGCGATCATCATGGGCAGCCAATCGGATTGGGAAATCATGCGCTTCGCCGCCGCCGCGCTCGACGAGCTCGGCATCGCGCACGATCCGCTGATCGTCTCGGCCCATCGCACACCCGACCGTCTCTATAAATTCGCCAAGTCCGCCAAGAAGCAAGGCTACAAAGTGGTGATTGCAGGCGCCGGTGGCGCCGCGCATCTTCCCGGCATGACCGCTTCGCTCACCACGCTGCCGGTGCTCGGCGTGCCGATGAAGACTTCGGCGCTCGAGGGCAAGGACAGCCTGCTCTCGATTTTGCAGATGCCCGCCGGCATTCCGGTCGGCACGCTCGCCATCGGCAAACCCGGCGCGATCAATGCGGCGTTGCTGGCCGCTTCCATCCTCGCGCTCTCCGATGCAAAGATCGCGAAGCGCCTCGAGGATTTCCGCCAGCGCCAGACTGCCTCGATCGGCAAGCGCCCGCAGGACACCAAACCCAAAAAGCGCAATAAGCGTTGAGTACGATATCATGGCAAATGAATTCCCGATCCTGAAACCGGGCTCGACCCTCGGCATCCTTGGCGGCGGCCAGCTCGGGCGCATGCTCGCGCTCGCCGCGGCGCGCTTCGGCCTGCGCTGCCATGTGTTCTCGCCGGAAAAGGAATCCTGCGCCTTCGACGTCGCCTACGCCAAGACCTGCGCTTCCTACGAAGACGAGGCGGCGCTGACGCGCTTTGCCGACAGTTGCGACGTCATCACCTTCGAGTTCGAGAACGTCCCGGCCGAAACCGCCGACTTCCTCGTCACCAACAAGAAAGCCGTCCTGCCGGATCCCGCGATCCTGGCGACGACGCAGGATCGCCTCGCCGAAAAGCACTTCCTCACCGATTTCGAAATCAAGACCGCGCCCTATGCGGAGATTTCCTCCGATGTCGATCTGCCGGTCGCGATCGTGCAGGTGCCCGCTCCGGCCGTCATGAAGACGCGCCGCCTCGGCTATGACGGCAAGGGCCAGGCCGTTATTTCGCAGGGCGGCGATCCGGCCGCCGCATGGAAGGCGATCGGCGAAATGCCGGCGATCCTCGAAGGCTTCGTCGATTTCGATCTCGAAGTCTCGGTCGTCGCCGCGCGCGGCCGCGACGGATCGTTCGCTGCCTTCGAGCCGACCGAGAATATCCACCGCGACCACATCCTGCATAAATCGATCGTGCCGGCGAACATCACGCCCGCCGTTTCCAAGGAAGCCGTTGCCATTGCCAAGAAGATTGCCGACGAGCTGAAATATGTCGGCGTACTGGCCGTCGAAATGTTCGTGGTGCCGAAGGACGGCAAGCACGAATTACTCGTGAACGAGATCGCGCCGCGCGTGCACAATTCGGGTCACTGGACGATCGACGGCGCCAATGTCAGCCAGTTCGAGCAGCATATCCGCGCCGTCGCCGGCTGGCCGCTGGCGCGGCCGCGCCGCATCGGTCAGGTCGAGATGACCAATCTCGTCGGCGACGAGGTTGAAAGCTGGAAGAAGTTTGCCGCGCTCCCCAACACCGCCGTCCACGTTTACGGCAAGGGCGAAGCGCGTCCGGGCCGCAAGATGGGCCACGTCACCAAGGTGACGCCGGAAGACTGATTACGCCGCCACCATCGGCTTCATCACCGCATAAAGATCGTTTTTCAGCTCAAACCCGATGCCCGGCGCGTCGGGCATTTTCACGCGGCTGTCCTTGACCGGCGTGTTGTCGGCAAAGCCGCCGAACGGCGCGAACACCTGCGGGTAGGATTCGTTGCCGCCCATACCGAGACCGACGGCGATATTGAGCGCGAACTGGTGGCCGCCATGCGGCACGCAGCGGCGCGCCGACCAGCCGTGATCGCGCAGCATCTGCTGCGTGCGCAGATACTCAACGAGCCCGTAGGAAAGCGCCGGATCCATCTGCAAGTAATCGCGATCCGAACGCAGCCCGCCGTGACGGATGAGATTGCGCGCATCCTGCATCGAGAACAGGTTCTCGCCGGTCGCGATCGGTCCCATGTAGCGCGTCGCAAGCGCCGCATGCAGCAAATAGTCCAAGGGATCGACCGGCTCCTCGTACCAGTGCAGCTTGTAGGGCGCGATGGCGTCACCGAAGGCAATCGCTTCATCCAGGTCAAAGCGTCCGTTGACGTCGACGCACAGTTTGTCGCCGTTGCCGCCGAGCACTTTCAGCACCGCCTCGATGCGCTTGAGATCGTCTTTGAGCGGCACGCCGCCAACCTTCATCTTCACCGTCGAATAGCCGCGGTCGAGATAACCCTTCATCTCGTCCTGCAACGATGTCTCGCTCTCACCGGGATAGTAGTAACCGCCTGCGGCATAGACCCAAGCCGTCTCGTCGGCCTTGCCGCCGTTGTAGCGGTTGGCGAGCAGCTTCCAGAGCGGCAGGCCTTCCGCCTTGGCGACGGCGTCCCAGATCGCCATGTCTAGAATGCCGACGGCGACCGAGCGCTCGCCGTGGCCGCCCGGCTTTTCGTTGGTCATCATCGCGGCCCAGGCCTTGGCAGGGTCGATGATGCCGCGCTCGTCCTGCAAATCTTTTTCCGCCGCTGCCTTAAGGCGCGGAATGAAACGCTCGCGCAGCAGCCCCTGCTCCGAGTAGCGGCCGTTCGAGTTGAAGCCGAAGCCGACGACCGGCTTG
>DATMGD010000037.1:0-20847 GCA_035555855.1 Xanthobacteraceae bacterium | reverse complement strand
AAATCGCGGCTCAACTCGACGAAAGCGTGTTGGTAATAAACACGCTTCTTTTCCAAAACCCGTTTATGAACGACGCAAAGCCAGCCGTCCCGATATTCGATCAGTTGCGACGAACCCGACCAGTCTTGGATGCCGGGACGGTATTCGCCGAGCGAACGCAAGTCCGGCTGCCAGTCATCGCCGGGAGCCACGATCTGTAACGGCGAAATTCGATAAACCAGCTTCAGCCCATCGCCGTCTATGACGGGCATCCAGTTTTTCTCCCACTCCATGCCAAGCGGGGATTCGATAAAATGCGGGTTGACCATCCGGTTATCGCCGTCGAGACGGCAGATGCAAACTGTTGAGTAATTGGTGTCATTCCTGAATTGCACCGCGCTGGCGACAAGCCACCAATCGCCGCGCCAGTAAAACAGCCGGCTGTCTTCCAGGCCGTTCTTCGCCCTCGCATCGCCCGCGACAACATCCTGATCGACGACCCGATCGACGCCGAGCGTCCGCAGATCGCGATCGAGATGGAATAGCCAGTTGGCCGAACGAGCGCCCCCGGGAGGATGGCCGAGCCATTTCCCGTTTTCCTTGAGCCGATAATTGAGGGTTCGCACGATGACGCGAAAACCGTCGCCGTCTTTCGCGATCGACGGATTGCAGGACGGCCACTCGCCGGGAGCGGCGAGTGTGTATCGCTGCGCGCAGGGGAAAAGGCTCAGGCGGAGGCGGTACGGCACAGCCCCCCGCCCCGCTTGTTAGAGCGCCTTGACGATGCTCTCGACCATCTTCTTGGCGTCGGCGAACAACATCATCGTATTGTCGCGGAAGAACAGTTCGTTCTCGACACCGGCATAACCCGAGCCCATGCCGCGCTTGATGAACAGCACTGTCTTTGCCTTTTCGACATCGAGCACCGGCATGCCGAAGATCGGCGATTTCGGATCGGTCTTCGCCGACGGGTTCGTCACGTCGTTGGCGCCGATGACGAAAGCGACGTCCGCCTGCGCGAATTCCGAGTTGATGTCCTCAAGCTCGAAGACTTCGTCGTAGGGAACATTGGCTTCGGCCAGAAGCACGTTCATGTGGCCGGGCATGCGGCCCGCGACCGGATGAATGGCGTACTTCACTTCGACGCCCTCTTCCTTGAGCTTGTCGGCCATTTCGCGAAGCGCGTGTTGCGCCTGCGCCACCGCCATGCCGTAGCCCGGCACGATGATGACCTTCTCGGCGTTCTTCATGATGAAGGCGGCGTCCTCCGCCGAGCCCTGCTTGACGGGCCGCGTCTCGGTCTTGCCGCCGGCGGGGCCCGCGGTCTCGCCGCCGAAGCCGCCGAGGATCACCGAGATGAAGCTCCGGTTCATGCCCTTGCACATGATGTACGAAAGAATGGCGCCGGAAGAACCGACGAGCGCGCCGGTGACGATCAGCGCGGTGTTGCCGAGCGTGAAGCCGATGCCGGCTGCCGCCCAACCCGAATACGAGTTCAGCATCGAGATCACGACCGGCATGTCGGCGCCGCCGATCGGGATGATGATGAGTACGCCGAGGAGAAGCGCGATGCCGGTGATGATCCAGAAATCGAGATGGCTCTGCGAGACGAGGAAGCCATAGACGAAGAAGACCAGCGCGCAGGCAAGCGCGATGTTGATGAAGTGGCGGCCGGGAATGATGATCGGCGCGCCGCTCATGCGGCCCGAGAGCTTGAGGAACGCGATGATCGAACCGGTAAAGGTCAAGGCGCCGATCGCGACACCAAGCGACATCTCGATGATGCTCTGGCCGTGGATGTGGCCCGGGGTTCCGATGCCGAAAGCCGACGGCGCATAGAGCGCACCGGCCGCGACCAGCACCGCCGCCATGCCGACCAGCGAGTGGAAGGCGGCAACGAGTTCGGGCATTGCCGTCATCGAGATGCGGCGCGCAGTAACGGCGCCGATGGCGCCGCCGACCGCGATGCCGCCGAGGACGAGCGCCCAGCCGATCGGACCGGCAGGCGGCGAAGCGGCGAGCGTCGTTGCGACCGCGATCGCCATGCCGATCATGCCGAAGCGGTTGCCCTGACGCGACGTCTCGGGATTGGAAAGCCCGCGCAGCGCGAGAATAAAGAGCACGCCTGCGACGAGATAAAGAAGCGCGACGATATTGCCAGTCATGATCTACTCCGCCGTCACTTCTTTTTCTTTTGATACATCGCGAGCATCCGCTGCGTGACGAGGAAGCCGCCGAAGATATTGACCGAGGCGAGCACCAGCGCCGCGAAGCCAAGGCCCCGCGCCCACCAGGTCGCCGTCTCGTCGCCCGCGACCGAAACGCCGACCGCGAGCAGCGCGCCGACGACGATCACCGACGAAATCGCGTTCGTCACCGACATCAAGGGCGTATGCAGCGCCGGCGTCACCGACCACACGACGTAATAACCGACGAACACCGCCAGCACGAAGATCGAGAGCCGGAATACGAACGGATCGATAACCGCCATCTCACCCATCACGCGGCTCCTTTGGGCTGGAAGTTCGGATGCACGACGGCGCCGTCGCGCGTGAGCAAGGTCGCCTTCACGATCTCGTCGTCCCAGGGGACGTTGAGCTGCTTCTCTTTAATGAGCACATCGAGGAAGGCGGCAAGGTTCTTGGCGTAGAGCGCCGACGACGTCGCGGCGAGACGGCCGGCGACGTTGAGGTGGCCGACGATCTTCACGCCGTTATGCACGGCAACCTTGCCGGGCTCGGCAAGCTCGCAATTGCCGCCGCGCTCGACGGCAAGATCGACGATCACGGAGCCGGGGCGCATCGATTCGACCATCGCTTTGGTAATCAGCTTCGGCGCCGGACGGCCCGGAATGAGCGCCGTCGTGATGACGATGTCTTGCTTGGCGATGTGCGACGCGACGAGCGCCGCCTGCTTCGCCTGATACTCTTTCGACATTTCCTTAGCGTAGCCGCCCGCGGTCTGCGCGTTCTTGAATTCCTCGTCTTCGACGGCGAGGAATTTCGCGCCGAGCGATTCAACCTGTTCCTTGGTCGCGGGCCGCACGTCGGTCGCGGTCACGATCGCACCGAGGCGGCGTGCCGTCGCGATCGCCTGCAATCCGGCGACGCCGACGCCCATGATGAAGGCGCGCGCAGCGGGCACGGTGCCGGCCGGCGTCATCATCATCGGCAGCGCGCGGCCGTACTCGAAAGCGCCGTCGATCACCGCGCGATAGCCCGCGATGTTCGCCTGCGAGGAGAGAACGTCCATCACCTGCGCACGCGTGATGCGCGGCATCAATTCCATCGCGAAGGCTGCGACCTTGGCGTCGGCAAGATCCTTCAGCGCCGCTTCGTTGCCGTAGGGATCCATGATCGAGATGACGATCGAGCCGGCTTTATAGTTGGCAAGCTCGGCCTTCGACGGGCGGCGTACCTTGAGGACGATGTCGGCGTTCGCCGCATCCTTGCCGCTCACGACCTTTGCGCCGACGGCTTCGTAATCCTTGTCGAGGATGCCGGCGTTCACGCCCGCGCCCTTCTCGACCGCCACTTCGGCGCCGAGGCCGATAAAACGCTTCGCCGTCTCGGGCGTCGCGGCCACGCGCGGCTCGCCGGAGTCGACCTCCGCGGGAATTCCGATTTTCATGATGACCGGATCAGGTGAGGAAAATGAACATGCCGACGAGGACGAGGGCAACAGCCAGCGACCCGTATTTCACCAGCGCCAGGAAGCCTTCGTAGGTTTCCTCGTGCTGCTTGTAGTCGTTGCCCGCCGCCTTCGAATACGTCGGAGCGCCGTGGTCTGCCATCGTGATCCCCTGTCGAAATCTGTCAAAAGTCTGAGATTGCAAAAAGGCTTAACCTAAAGAAAAATCACGGGCAACCGGTTTGCAGCCGTCCCGCTCATGCAATTTTCAAATCGTTTGCAGAAATTTTGCGAATGACGATCCGCTTGAAAAGCAACCGTTATTCCGGGCGGACCAGACCCGCCCGCGAAAGCGCCGCATCCTGCCGCGCCGTCACTTCATCAACCGCGAAGGCAGCGATGGCCTCCTCGAACAGCCGGTGGAAATTGAGTTCTGCAGAAAGATGCAGGAAAACCGCCCCGAGGCCGATCGCCGCCCGGTCCATCAGCACGAATTCGCGCGGCACCGTCACCGGGCCTTGGGCTTTCAGCGCCTGATGGACGCGGAAGGCCTCGCGCCGGCCGTACTCGCCGGGCTTCACGCCATCGGCAATCGAGCGCACGCGATCGTCGATCAGCGGGCCATAGATAAAGCGCGCCCAGATATTGAGAGCATCAATCAGACCGCGCGACAGACCCTTGAAGCCCCAGGTCTCGTAAGCCTGCACGACGCGTGCCTCGTCGCCGTCGCGAAGCCCGCGATAAAGATCTACGACACCGCCGACGAAGCGCGGCGGGAAGATGCGGATGCAACCGTAGTCGAGGAGATTGATGCCGCGCGGCTCGTTCGCTTCCTCGAACGCCGTGTAGTTGCCGAGATGCGGATCGCCGTGGATGACGCCGAAGCGCGAGAACGGCAGCCACCACGCCTTGAACATCGCGCTCGCCAGCCGATTGCGCACTTCGAGCGAAGCCTCTTTATGCGCGGTGAGCTTTTTGCCCTCCAACCAGTCGAGCGTGAGCAGCCGCCCGGTCGAAAGCTCCGGCCAGACATTCGGCACGCGCACATCGGGAACGTCCGCAAGCATTTCGCGATAGAGCGCGGCGTGTTTCGCCTCGCGGCGATAATCCAGTTCTTCGCGAATGCGTGCGGCGATCTCCTTGCCGATCTCGCTGGTGTCGATCGCCACATCCATCCTGCGGCGAAGCGCGAACAATAAATTGAGCTGCTTCAAGTCGGCTTCGACCGCCGACTGCATGTCCGGGTATTGCAGCTTCATCGCGAGCGGCTTCTCATCGAGCGAGACCGCGCGATGCACCTGGCCGAGCGACGCGGCGGCCGCCGGCTCGTGCGAGAACGATTTGATTTTCGTTTGCCAGCCGGCGCCAAGCTCCGCCGCCATGCGGCGCTTGACGAACAGCCAGCCCATCGGCGGCGCTTCGTTTTGCAGCTTCATCAACTCGCCGGCATATTCCGGCGGCAACGCGTCGGGGATCGTCGCGAGCAATTGCGCGACCTTCATGATCGGACCCTTGAGCCCGCCAAGCGCCGCCGCAAGCTCGATGGCATTCTTGCCGCGGTCGAGCGAAAAACCGAATAGGCGCGCGCCCGCCATTTTCGCCGCGACGCCGCCGACATTGGTGCCGACGCGCGCGTAACGCGCCGCGCGGGCGGAAAAGCGATTTCTTTCGCCGTCGGCTTCGCTGCCGGCTTTGTCGTCGGTGGTGTCGTCTGTCATGCCCGACAAGATAAGGGCGATTGCCGGAAATGATAGGCAAAACGGCAAGCCTGGAACGAAGAGCCGTGCGCCCCACAATTGCCATCCGAACACGCGCTAACAGCGGAACTTCAAGCAGGAGTATTCGATGCGCACTTTATTGACGCTGATTTCCCTCGCCGCCGCCTTTCCCGCATTAGCCCAGCCCGCGCCGCCTCCGCCGCACGACCGCGCCGCCATCACCGTGAACGGCGACGGCCGCAGCGAAGCGCCGCCCGATTACGCCGCCATCACCGCCGACGTCACAACGGTTGCGCCGTCACTCGACGTCGCGAGCAAGACGCATCGCGCCCGCGCGACGCGCGCCGCCGACGTGCTGAAGGGCCTCGCCGCCAAGGGGCTCGAGATCAAAAGCTCGACCTTCCACATGAGCAACACGACGCCGCATCCCATAGCCGGCAAGCCCGCGCCCGCGCCGGAATTTCGCGCCGTGACGAGCTTTTCGCTCAAGACGCGCAACATCAAGGACATCGACGACATCGTGACGGCGATTGCCGCGACCGGCCTCTTTGAAGTGCGCGGTGTCAACTTCGCCCTCGATGTGCGCTCGAAAGCGATCGACGACGCGCGCCGCGATGCCGTCGCTGACGCGAAGAACCGCGCCAGCGTCTATGCCGAAGCGGCGGGCGCGACGCTCGGCGATGTCATGGAGATCTCCGACAGCGAGCGCGGTGTTCCGTTCATGCGCGCCGCACCGATGGCGGCGGCAGCCGAGCAGAAGATGCAGGTCATGCCGCCCGACGCGCTGACCGCCACCGCCTCGGTGACGATCACCTGGCGATTGAAGCAAAAGCCGTAAGCAAAACAACATGGCCGGGCACAAGCCCGGCCATAATGCATTTAGGGATGCTTTTAGCGATGCGTTTAGCGGGGCGTTTTAGCCCTGCGCGTCCAGCTTCTCGATTTCGCTGATCATGCTGTCGATGAGATCGAGCCCGGTCTGCCAGAACTTCGGATCGCGCGCGTCCAGCCCAAAGGGCTTCAGCAATTCCGAATGATGCTTGGTGCCGCCGGCAGCGAGCATCGCGAGATAACGCTCGGCAAAGCCCTCGTTCGACTTCTCATAGACCGCATAGAGCGAGTTCACGAGGCAATCGCCGAACGCATAGGCGTAGACGTAGAACGGCGCATGAATGAAGTGGCCGATATAGGTCCAGTAGACGTCGTAGCCCTCACCGAGATGAATGGCGGGCCCGAGGCTCTCGTGCTGCACCTCGAGCCAGATCTTGCCGATCTGCTCGCTGGTGAGTTCGCCGTTCTTGCGTTCGGTGTGGATACGGCGCTCGAAAGTATAGAACGCGATCTGGCGAATGACCGTGTTCAGCATGTCCTCGACCTTCTGCGCCAGCATCGCTTTCTTCTCGCGCGGGTCGGTGATCTTCGCGAGCAGTGAGCGGAAGGTCAGCATTTCGCCGAACACGCTCGCCGTCTCCGCGAGCGTCAGCGGCGTCGGCGCCATCAGCGCGCCGTTCGGCCCGGCGAGCACCTGATGCACGCCGTGGCCGAGTTCATGCGCGAGCGTCATCACGTCGCGCGGCTTGCCGAGATAATTGACCATCACATAAGGATGCGCCGACGGCACCGTCGGATGTGCGAACGCGCCCGGCGACTTGCCGGCCCGCGCCGGCGCGTCGATCCAGCGGTCGTCGAAGAAGCGCTGCGCGACCGAAGCCATTTTCGGGGAGAACGCCGAATAGGCCGAGAGCACGGTGTCGCGCGCTTCATTCCAAGGAATGGTTCGCGTCTCGACCTTCGGCAGCGGCGCGTTGCGGTCCCAGTATTCGAGCTGCTTCTTGCCAAACCACTTGGCTTTCAGCGCGTAGTAGCGATGCGAGAGCCGCGGAAACGACGCGCGCACCGACGCGACAAGCGCATCCACGATCTCGCGCTCGACGCGATTGGAAAGATGCCGGTCGTCGGCGATGTCCTTGAAGCCGCGCCAGCGGTCGGAGATTTCCTTGTCCTTGGCGAGCACGTTGGTGACGAGCGTGAAAGTGCGCAATTCGCTGCGCAGCACATGCGAGATTTCGTCCGCCGCCTTGTGGCGCTTCGCCTCACTCGGATCCGTCAGCGCGTTGAGCGCGGGCTCGAGCGGCAATTCCTCGCCGTCGATCTTGAACTTGAGCGCCGCGAGCGTTTCGTCGAACAACCGATTCCACGCGCCGCGTCCGGTGACGGACTTCTCGTGAAAGAGCTGCTCGATCTTGTCGTCGAGCTGATACGGCCGCTCCTTGCGAACGTCCTCGACCCACGGCCGGTAGTGACCGAACGCCGGATGCGACAGCGCCTTCTCGATCAGCGCATCGTCGATGCGGTTCAATTCCAGCGTGAAGAACAAAAGGTGCGATGACGCCGTGGTGATGCGCTCCTGCACGTCGCCATAGAATTTCGCGCGCTTCGGATCGGTGGTGTCGCCGGTGTAGACGAGGCCCGCGTAGGAAATCAGCTTGCCGAGCAGATCCTCGAGCGCCTCGAAGCGCTTGATCGCGACGGCAAGCTTTTCGCCGGCATCGGCCCCGCCCGCGATCGCCGCGAGCTTGCCTTTATAGGTTTCCTCGAAGGCGATGCATTCGGCGTCGCCCTTGGCGAGATCCGCCGCGACTTCCGGCGCATCGATGCCGGGATAAAGATCGGCGAGGTTCCATTCGGGGAGCGCCCCCAGCATCTCGTTCTTTACGGCGGCGGCAGTCTGCGCTTGCGACGACATGGCGGCTGGCTGTTCCCTCGTTGTCCCGATTCTGTGTTGGCAGGCACTTTTACATATGTGCGGGCGCTGCCAAGCGATCAACCGGCGATTTCGGCAGGGGACAACCCGCCGCGGATTCAGGTTCCGTTAACGGACCTCGCCCAAAGTGGCCCGGATTGGGACAGAGCGTAACGCCGGGAAGTTGAGACATGAATACGCGTATTCTTGTGGTGGACGACGATCCGGTACAGCGCCGTCTCGTCGAAGCGATGTTGACGCGGTTCGGCTACGAACCTGAAACGCTCGATAGCGGCGAAGCTGCCCTCAAGATTCTCGAGAGCCCCGAAGGCGCCGGCATCGGCTGCATGGTGCTCGACCTCGTCATGCCCGATCTCGACGGCCTCGGCGTCCTCGGCCGCATGAAAGAGCGCGGCATCAACGTCCCGGTCATCGTGCTGACCGCGCAGGGTTCGATCGACACCGTGGTGTCTGCGATGCGCGCGGGCGCGACGGATTTTTGCGTAAAGCCCGTCGGCATCGAACGCATGCAGATTTCGGTGCGGAATGCCCTCGCCCAGGCGGCGCTCGCGAGCGAAGTCCGGCGCATGAACCGCGCGAGCGGCGGCGAAGTCGCCTTCTCGGATTTTGCGACGGCAAGCCCCCGCATGCAGACGACGCTCAAGCTCGCGGAGAAAGCGGCGGCCTCCGAAATTCCGGTGCTGCTCGAGGGCGAGTCCGGTGTCGGCAAGGAATTACTAGCGCGTGCAATCCGCGCGGGCGGCAGCCGTGCCGCGAAGCCGTTCGTGGCCGTCAATTGCGGCGCGCTCCCTGAAAACCTCGTCGAGTCGATCCTGTTCGGCCATGAACGCGGTGCCTTCACCGGCGCCACCGACCGCCAGATCGGCAAATTCCTTGAGGCCGACGGCGGCACTTTATTCCTCGACGAGATCGGCGAGCTTCCCCTCGACGCTCAGGTGAAACTCCTGCGCGCGTTGCAAGAAGGCGAGATCGATCCGGTCGGGAGCAGGAAGCCCGTGAAGGTGAACTTCCGCCTGATCTCGGCGACGAACCGCAATCTCCTCGAACTCGTCAAAGCCGGCCGCTTCCGCGAAGACTTGTTCTATCGCCTGCACATCTTCCCGATCACCGTGCCGCCGCTCCGCGACCGCATCGAGGACATCTCCGGTTTGGTGCGCCGTTTCGTCACGCGCTTTGCCGCCGAGGAAGGCAAGCGCGTCCGCGCCGTCTCCGCCGAAGCGGTCGCGATGCTCGCGAGCTATCTGTGGCCGGGCAATGTCCGCCAGCTCGAGAACGCCGTCTTCCGCGCCGTCGTGCTGACCGAGCGCGACGAGATCGGACCGGCCGAATTTCCGCAGATCGCTTCGCAAGTGCCGGGGTTTGAATCTTTCGCCGCCCCGCAGGCGGCAATCGCCCCCTCCGTGGTACCGGCGCACCCTTCGGCCTCGCCGGTCGTTCTCGACGCCCCGGCCACGGTGCCGGC
The DNA here is from genome assembly GCA_035555855.1 of Xanthobacteraceae bacterium. Taxonomy (GTDB): domain Bacteria; phylum Pseudomonadota; class Alphaproteobacteria; order Rhizobiales; family Xanthobacteraceae; genus Palsa-892. The sequence continues at coordinate 11,294 of DATMGD010000037.1, read as the reverse complement.
GAGCCACGATGCAATCGACCTCACCGGCCCTGACGGGCATGTCAGGCCGATGGAGGAACTGGAGGCCACCGTCATTCGTTTCGCTATTGCTCATTACCGGGGCAAGATGACAGAGGTGTCACGCCGCCTCGGCATCGGGCGATCGACCCTCTACCGCAAGCTTAAGGATTTGGGCATTGCGGAGGGGGAGCCGGAGGCGGCCCAAACGGCCGTTTCCGACGCGACGTCAAAGTAGAGTGGCGTCGAAGTGACAGTCCGGCGTGGAATTGCTGCAATGTGCTCCTACGTCTTGATCTGAAGGGGCCGCGCTGCCACAAGGGCTGACCTTCCCAGGGAGTTCAGATGATGCGGCATACCAAGGCTAAGCTACTCACCGGAAGCTCTTTTATCGCCCCTCTTCTCGCCAGCATGGCGGCAGGCATCCTGCTCGCGCCGGCCGGCGCAACTGCCCAAAATCTGAACGCCGGCGAACCCTATGCACGCGCGCCGATCACGCTCGCGCAATCGAGCACACCGGCAAACGTCGAAGCCGCAAAGCCGGAAGAAAAAGCCGAAGAAAAGAAAGCCGAATCCAGCCAGGCGAGCGACAAGCCGGCAGCCGAAACGGCGAAGGCCGAAACGCCCGCCGCAAGCGATACCAAGTCGAGCGACGCAAAACCCGAAGCGCCCGCCGTCACCGTCGTCGCGCCGGCTGAGCCCGCGAAAGACAGCGCATCAAAAGACAGCGCGCCCGCGACGACTGCAACCGTCGATCCCGCGCCCGCGCCGGTCGCGGCCGAAACGAAATCCGAACCGGCCGCCGCACCTGCGGCTGCCGCCGAAACGCCGGCGGCGCCTGCCGCGGCAGCACCGGCGATCGCAAGCGCCGATCAGCCGGTCGCCGACAAGATCAAGGATTTGCTTGCTGCCCGGTCCACGAAATATCTCGACCACAAGGGCGAGCGCGAAGGCGCGAGCGCTTTCTACAAGGAGCGCAACTACGCGCCGGTCTGGATCGAGAACGGTCAGGCCAATGCACGCGCCAAAGCCGCCGTCGCTTATCTCAAGACCGTCGACAGCGACGGCCTCGACCCCGCCGAATACGCCACGCCTGAAATTACCGCGGGCATGGATGCCGATGCACTCGCCAACGCCGAGCTGAAGCTCACCGACGCCGCGCTCACCTTCGCGCGCCACGCCGCGACCGGCCGCGTCAGCTTCACGCGCATCAGCAACGATATGTACTACGCGCTCAAGTTCCCCGAGCCGGCGGAAGTTCTCGCCAAGCTCGTGGCGGACGACAAGGCCGGCGACACGCTCGCAAGCTATCTGCCACAGCATGCCGCCTACAAGGCGCTGAAAGCGAAATACGCCGAGATCCGCAACGCCAAGAACGAAGCGAAAGTGATCCGCATCGACGCGGGCCAGACGCTGAAGCTCGTCAAGGTCAAGAACGAGTTGAAGCCGATGGACGATCCGCGCGTGCCGAAGCTGCGCGAGCGTCTCGGCGTCACGCAGAACCCGGCCAGCACCGCTTACGACGAAGATGTCGCGGAAGCCGTCAAGAAGTTCCAGGCGGCGCACAAGCTCAACGCCGACGGCGTTCTTGGCAACGCCACCGTCAATGCCATCAACGGGCCGGTGCGCGAGAAGAAAGACGACATCATCCTCGTCAATCTCGAGCGCTGGCGCTGGATCGATCATGACCTCCGGGGCAACACCTACGTGATGGTCAACATCCCGGACTACTCGCTGAAGCTTGTTCGCAACGGCGAGAAGTACTGGGACACGCGCATCGTCGTCGGCCAGCCCTCGAAGCCGACGCCGCTGATCAGCCCCGACATGAAGTTCATCACGGTCAACCCGACCTGGAACGTGCCGCCGTCGATCATCGCCCGCGAATATCTGCCGGCGCTTCGTCAGGACCCGACGGTGCTCGACCGCATCGGCCTCAAGATGTCGCATAACCCCGACGGCACCGTGCGCATCTATCAGCCGCCGGGCGAGCGCAACGCGCTTGGCCGCATCCGCTTCAACTTCCCGAACAAGTTCCTCGTCTATCAGCACGACACGCCGGACAAGAACCTGTTCGCACACGACAAGCGCGCCTACAGCCACGGCTGCATGCGCGTGCAGAACCCGATGACCTATGCCGAGAAGCTCCTGTCGATCCAGCAGCCCGACAAGGGCTACACCGAAGCCAAGGTGAAGAGCATGCTCGGCTCGAACGAGATCAACATCGACTTCCCGAAGCCCCTGCCGGTGCACATCACCTATCAGACGGCCTTCGTGGACGACGCCGGCAACTTGCAGTTCCGCGACGACGTCTATGGCATCGACGCCCGGATGGTGAAGGCGATGAAGTCGGACGAGCGCAGGGTCGCCGACATCGCCGTCGAGCAGAAGGGTGTCGGCAGCGCCACCGTCACGCGCGACGAGTTGCGCTATGACGATCCGAACCGCGGCGCCGGCTTCGAGAACCCGTTCCTCGCCTTGTTCGGTGTGCGGCCGGATCCGCATCAGGAGGGCAGAAATGCCCGCGGCGACCGGCGGTACAACCGCAATGGCCGCGAAGCCCGGCAGAGCGAGCCGCCTAATTTCTTCGGACTTTTCCGCTAAATCACACGCTTTCCATCGCGCCCCGCCCAAAAAGCGGGGCGCGATTTTTTATGCGCCCTATTTCGCCCATAGTCGGTTTGTACCCCTCGAACAGCGACGGTGAAGGGGCGGTAACTGCCATTTAACCCTTCTCGACAACGATCACGTTTTCTTAGCCATACGCGGCCCGGGGAAGCTGCGCAGCGGATGGCATTAAGCGGAACACATCGCACGTGCCATTCGACTTCGCTCGCAAAGCCGACCTGAAATTAGTTTCACGCCAGGCCAAATGTTTTGGCTTTGCGGCTCTTCTGCTCTTTGTCGGTTGCGAAAGCTTGCAGACCGCGGTCGCCAACGGCGACACCCGCACGATCTCCTTTCATAACCTTCACACCGGCGAAGATCTCACCGTCACCTTCAAGCGCGAGGGCCGTTACGACGAGGCCGCACTCCAGAAGATCAACTGGGTCCTGCGCGACTGGCGTCGCGACGAGCCGATCAAGATGGACCCGCATTTGATCGACCTCGTGTGGGAAACCCAGCGCGAGGCCGGCGGCAAGGCGCCGATCCAGATCGTCTGCGGCTACCGCTCGCCCTCGACCAATTCCATGCTGCGCGCCCGCACCCGCGGCGTCGCCCAGTTCAGCCAGCACATGCTCGGCAAGGCGATGGACTTCTTCTTCGCCGACGTGCCGCTCGCGAAAGTCCGTGAAATCGGCCTCCGCCTGCAACGCGGCGGCGTCGGCTTCTATCCGACCTCCGGCTCGCCCTTCGTCCATCTCGACACCGGCAATGTCCGCCACTGGCCGAAGATGTCGCGCGACCAGCTCGCCAAGGTCTTCCCCGACGGCAAGACCGTGCACATTCCCGCCGACGGCCGCCCGATGGCCGGTTATCAGCTCGCCCTTGCCGAAATCAAATCGCGCGGCGAGCGCAACGTGAATTCGATCTCGATGGCCTCCGCCGGCGAAAGCTCGCCGATGGCCGACGGCGCCAGCGTCAAGAAATTCTTCGCCAAGCTGTTCGGCAAGAAGGATGAGAGCGGCGACGACGAGGAAAGCCAGATCACGACGGTCGCGGCAAAACCCGTCCAGGCCGAAACGGTCAAGGTCGCGGCCGCCGAGACGGCGCCGCAGGCAGCCAATGTGCCGCTGCCGCGTCCGCGCCCGGCGAGCGAAATCGCCGCGCTCGAACAGCAAAAGCAGCAGCAGGTGCAGGTCGCTTCCTTGAACGATCGCGTCGCATTGCCCGCCGAAATCACCGGCGCCCCGCAAGAAGCGCTCGCGCTCGGTTATGCGCCTGACTCGATCTTCTCGCCGCGCGGCATTGCCGAAGCGCCGACGCCGGTTCGCAATCAGACGCCGCGGCGCGCTTCGGTGCCGGTCGCAGAACCTGAAACCACCGCCAGCATTCCCGCCGCGCCGAAAGCCTCGCGCGGAATTACCAAGAACGCCGCCGTTGCAGCCTCGAACGCCGAGCTTTACGCCGGCGCCTCGCGCGCGCCGGCCATGCTGCTCGACAACCGCTCGATCCAGTCGCTCGGTGAGATGCACCAGCAGAACCCGGCGATCGCCATGGAGCTTGCGGAGCCTGTGCGCATGACGCTCGATGTGCGCTTCTCGATCGCACCGGAACAGCCGGCGCTCTCGCGCTTCGCCGGTCCCGCGGTCGTCTCGCTGCCGACGGTATTCTTCGGCCAGGCGGCGATGCTGGAACGCACCGCCCGCACCAATTAATCTGTTTCAGCCCATTCCGAGCGCGTCGCGATAAAGGTCGATCAGCGCCTCGTATTCCTGCCGCTCCGCGCGATCCTGCCGGTACATGCGGATGACCGCGCGCAGCGCCTTGACGTCGAAACCGTCGCCTTTGGCCTCGGCATAGACTTCACGGATATCGTCCGCGATGGCTTTCTTTTCTTCTTCGAGCTTTTCGACACGTTCGACGAAGGATTTCAGTTTCGCTTTCGCGAAATTCGGCGCGGCCGTCATCGCGGTCTCCATTTTTGTGCTGAAGGCTGGGAATCGGTGACGCGATCGAAATCGCGTTCAGGTTCGTGGTTTGGTTTTAGTGTTTTACTTCGGATTTCACGAAGGCCGCTTGCTGCTCTGCACTCGCCTCGCGCTGATAAAGTTTCTTCCATTCCTCGTAAGACATGCCATAAACCGCCTCCCGGCTCTCGTCCTTGCTGAGCGCGGTGCCGCGCTCGTCGGCGGCGTCCTTCAGCCAGTTCGAGAGGCAGTTCCGGCAAAAGCCCGCGAGGTTCATCAGATCGATATTCTGCACGTCGGTGCGCTCGCGCAGATGTTTGACCAGGCGGCGAAATACCGCAGCTTCGAGTTCAATGCGCGTACGATCGTCGAGCTTACTCATGAGCATCCTCTCGAAACCAAACTCTTGCGGGTGGATCGTTCCCTGCCGGGAATGACGCAACATTCTACCCCTTGATGTAGGATGAATCGAGAAAAACACCACAAGAATGCACAACGAGAAATACGCAGTATGAACTGGAACGAAACCAAGGCCCTTCTGAACAAGATCTACGAAGCGGCGGTGACTGCCGCCCATCCCGCCCATTGCCTCGTGCCGCATTTGCCGCCGATGCCCGCGCGCGGCAATGTCATTATTATCGCCGCCGGTAAGGCGGGCGGCTCGATGGCCGAGGTCGCGGAACGCCATTATCTCGAAGCAGGCCTCGCGCCGGAGCGCCTCTCCGGCATCGCCGTGAGCCGCCACGGCTACGGCCGGAAACTCCAGAAAATCGAAATGGTCGAGGCCGGCCACCCGATGCCGGACGAAGCCGGCATCAAGGGCGCGGAGAAGATTTTGCGCATCGCATCCGCCGCGACCGAAAACGACCTCGTGCTCGTTCTGATGTCGGGCGGCGCCTCGGCCAATCTCATCGCGCCGGCAGACGGCATCACACTCGACGACAAGCGCGCGCTTACGAAACAGCTGCTCGCCTCGGGCGCCAATATCGGCGAGATCAACACGGTGCGAAAGCATCTCTCGCGCATCAAGGGCGGCCGGCTTGCGCTCGCGGCGCAGCGCGCAAAGCTCGTCACCTTCGCCATCTCGGATGTGCCCGGCGACGATCCGTCGGTGATCGGCTCGGGCCCGACGGTGCCCGATGCAAGCACGCTTTCGGACGCCCGCGCCATTTTGCGGCGGCGGCAAATCAACCTCTCCGCCCCGATCGCGGCGGCGCTCGACAATCCGAAGAACGAATCGCCCAAGCCCGACAATCCGGTGTTCAGGAACAGCGAATTCCATATCGTCGCGCGCCCGGTCGACTCGCTCACCGCCGCGGCGAAAGCCGCGCGCGACGCGGGCCTCACGCCGGTCGTACTCGGCGCGGACATCGAGGGCGAAGCGCGCAATATCGCCGCCCAGCATGCCGAGCAGGCGAAAAAATTGCAGGCGACCGGCCGCCGCAGCGTGCTGCTCTCCGGCGGCGAGCTGACCGTGACCATGACCGGCAATGGCCGCGGCGGCCCCAATCAGGAATATGCGCTGGCGCTGGCGCTCGCGCTGAACGGCGCAGCCAAAATCTCGGCGGTCGCCGGCGACACCGACGGCACCGATGGCGGCGGCGGCGATGCGAGCGATCCGGCCGGCGCCTTCGTCAGCGAAACGACGCTTGCGCGCGCCAAGGCGCTCGGCCTCGATGCCGCGGCATTGCTCGCCAATAACGATTCGACGGCGTTCTTCGAGAAGCTCGGCGATCTCCTGAAGCCGGGCCCGACCTACACCAACGTCAACGACCTGCGCGCCGTATTGATTGACACCTGAAGGGGCGCGTCGGACAAAAGACCGCTGATTTGGAGGCAAGACTTCAAGATTTCGTTGGAGAGCAGGACTTCACACGGCATGCGGCGTACTTTTTTCCTTCACACGGCATTGCTAGGGCTGGGTCTCGTGCTCAGTACGTTCGGCGTCGCGCCCGCTCACGCCGATTTCCGCGTCTGCAACAACACACAAAGCCGCGTTGGCGTCGCGATCGGCTACAAGGACAACGAGCTTTGGTCGACCGAAGGCTGGTGGAACGTGGCGGCCAATAGCTGCGAAACGCTGATGCGCGGTCCGCTCTCCGCACGTTTCTACTACCTCTACGCCATCGATTACGATCAGGGCGGCGAGTGGTCGGGCAAAGCCTACATGTGCACCCGGGAAAAAGAATTCACCATCAAGGGCCGCAACGACTGCCTCGCCCGCGGCTATGACCGCATCGGCTTCTTCGAGGTCGATACCAGCGAGCAGAAGAACTGGACGGTGCAGCTCACCGAGCAGGGCCTCTCCGCCCCGCCGCCCGACCAGCGCCCGCGCCCCTACACGCCGCAACCAGGAAAGCAGACGCCATAAATGCCAAACATGAGACGGCAAGCATGAGACGGCAAAGACGCACCAAGATCGTCGCCACCATCGGCCCGGCTTCCAACAGCCCCGAGATGATGGAGAAACTATTTCTCGCCGGTGCCGACGTCTTCCGCATCAACATGAGCCACACCAGCCATGACGCGATGCGCAGCTATGTCGACCAGATCCGCGCCATCGAAACCAAACACAACCGGCCGATCGGCATTCTCGCCGATTTGCAGGGCCCGAAATTGCGGCTCGGCACTTTTGCCGAAGGCTCCGCGATGCTCAAACCCGGCGCGCAATTCGTCCTCGACGACGATCCCGCGCCCGGCAATGCCGAGCGCGCTTACCTGCCGCATTCCGAGGTGCTGGCCGCGCTCCAGCCGGGCCACCGCCTGCTCGTCAATGACGGGCAGATCAGGCTGCGCATTCTGGAAGCAAGCGCCAAGCGCGCCGTCACCGCCGTCGAAGTCGGCGGCAAGGTCTCCGACAGAAAGGGCGTCAACCTTCCCGATTCGATCGTCACGCTTTCGGCGCTGACCGAAAAGGACCGCGCCGATCTCGAGGCCGCGCTCGTCAAGGGCGTCGACTGGATCGGTCTTTCGTTCATTCAACGCCCCGAGGACATCGCCGAAGCGCGGAAGCTCGTGCGCGGCCGCGCCGCCATCATGTCGAAGATCGAAAAGCCCCAGGCCATCACGCGGCTCTCCGAAATCATCGAGCTTTCCGACGCGCTGATGGTGGCGCGCGGCGATCTCGGCGTCGAATTGCCGCTTGAGCGCGTACCGGGCCTGCAAAAGCAAATGACGCGCGGCGCGCGCCAGGCGGGAAAACCCGTGGTCGTCGCGACGCAAATGCTGGAATCGATGATCAACGCGCCGGTGCCGACGCGCGCCGAAGTCTCGGACGTTGCGACGGCGATCTTCGACGGCGCCGACGCCATCATGCTCTCGGCCGAATCCGCCGCCGGCAATCATCCGGTCGGCGCGGTCGAAACGATGGACAGGATCGCCCGCGAGGTCGAGCACGATCAGACCTATCACGCCGTCATCGATGCCCAGCGTCCGGTGCCCGAAGCAACCGGCGCCGACGCAATTTCAGCGGCCGCGCGCCAGATCGCCGAGACGCTGCATCTCCCCGCCATTCTGTGTCTGACGAGTTCGGGCGCCACCGCCCTTCGCGTCGCGCGCGAGCGGCCCGAGCCGCCGATCGTGGCGCTCTCGCCGAACATCGCGACCGCCCGCCGCCTCGCCGTCTTGTGGGGCACGCATTGCGTCGTCATGGGCGACGCGCCGGACGTCGATACGATGGTCGAGCGCGCCTGCAATCTTGCTTTCCGCGATACCTTCGCCAAAGCAGGCCAGCGCGTCATTCTCGTTGCCGGTGTGCCGCTCGGTACGCCGGGCGCCACCAACATGGTGCGTATCGCCTTTGTCGGTGGCCATGACGAGCAGGCGGATTAAATCTCGCGGCCCTCGACCTTGAGCTGAAGCTTCTTGACGATCTCGGTCACGCCGTCGATGTGCGGATTGACCTTCATCGCGCGGCGGAACGCCTCGAGCGCGAGCTTGTCCTGGTCAAGTTCGCCGAAAATGATGCCGAGACCCGTCAGCGCCGTGTAATGCCGCGGGTCCTTGGCGACGATCACCCTGAGGTCAGCGAGCGCCCGCGCGACATCCTTCGATTCATAATAGAGCGTTGCGCGCTGCGCCCGCGCCTCGATGAAATTGGGCGCGAGATCGACGACCGAATTCAGGAGTTCGAGCGCGAGCCCGTTGTCCTTCGCTTCAAGGCTCATTCGCACCCGCGACATCAGAAGATCGGCGGTGGCGCTGCCCGATTCCATCCGGGCAATCTCGATCCGCGTCTCGATCGCTTTGGCGGCGGCCGCGTTCGGCGCCCGCTCGAGCGCATCGTAAAGCGCGTTCATCCGCACCGCCGCCCGCTGCGACGGCCGCACGTTTTTGCGCGCGGCGGATTTCGAGGATTTGTCCTGTTTGTCCTGAGTGCCCTCGGGCGATTTCGCGGCCGGTGCTTTGCCTTGCGCGAATGCGGCCTGCGTCGGAGCGGCGCAAAGCGCGAGCGCCGCGATCAGGGCTGGAAGCAGATGACGTTTGGAAAAGCGTCCAAAGAAGCGTCCAAGGGAGCGTTCATGCGAACTGCGGTCATCCATGGACAAATGCTAACCGCCTCCGGCTGGAGCGCAAAGGCGGAACTTCACGCGCGGGATCACATCCCCGCGCGGTTCGATCTTTGCTCAGCCCTGGCGTGCCTTGAAGCGGCGCTGGGTCTTGTTGATGACGTAAACGCGGCCCTTGCGGCGCACCAGGCGGTTGTCGCGATGGCGCTTCCGGAGCGAGCGCAGTGAGTTGCGGATCTTCATGTTCAGTCCAATCTCAATCGTGGCAAAATGGTGGGCGCGACAGGGATCGAACCTGTGACCCCTACCATGTCAAGGTAGTGCTCTCCCGCTGAGCTACGCGCCCGCTTTGCGAGGGCATTCCTATATCGGCTTGCCCCCCGACGCGCAAGCAATCGGGCGCATGAATGGTCCCGAAAAGTGGTCTATTTGCGCGCTTTCAACGCTGTCCGGATAGACTTTGTGCCGAATTGAACCCGCCGGCGGCACTCCGGAAGCAGCCCGCTCAGGCCGCGGCCAGCATCCGCTCGACCTCGTTGACGAGGTCCTTGAGGTGGAACGGCTTCGACAACACCTTGGCGTCTTTCGGCGCGTTGTTGTCGGGGTTGAGCGCCACCGCCGCAAAGCCGGTGATGAACATGACCTTGAGCGCGGGGTCGATCTCGGTCGCCTTGCGGGCAAGCTCGATGCCGTCCATCTCCGGCATCACGATATCGGTAAGCAGGAGTTCGAACGGTTCCTCGCGCAGCCGGTCATAGGCCGCCTTGCCGTTGTCGAAGGACACGACGTCGTAGCCCGCCTTGGTCAGCGCGCGGACCAGAAAGCGGCGCATGTCGTTGTCGTCCTCGGCAAGGAGGATCTTCTGATTCACGACCGCGGCTTCTTCGTTCTTCATCGCTTACCCCGTCCCACTCAACACAGGACCTCTATAAACAATCCGAACGGTAAATGCCGGGTGAAAAACGCCGCTCTTGTGGCGCCGGAATTCACCGTAATATGGCCTTTCAAGCGCCCGCTCATCGGGGCAGAATGGCGGGCCTGCCGTTGAACAACGAAAACCCGCCCGAGTTTGCATGAACGCCCAGATCGTCGACGAGCTTGCGCTCCCTTTCGAGATCGAGGAACCGACCGTTCCTTTCAGTCCGGTGGTGTGCAATTCGCCCCATAGCGGGCGGTTTTATCCCGCTTCGTTCCTTTCCCAGGCCAAACTCGAGCTCGCCACGCTGCGGCGCTCGGAAGACACCTTCGTGAACGAGCTGTTTGCCGATGCCGTGCGCCTCGGCGTGCCGCTGATGCAGGCCCATTTCCCGCGCTCTTTCCTCGATGTGAACCGCGAGCCCTATGAGCTTGACCCCCGGATGTTCGAGGGCCGCCTGCCGGCCTTCGCCAATACCCGCTCGCTGCGGGTCGCGGGGGGCCTCGGCACCATCGCCCGCATCGTCGGGGATGCCCGCGAGATCTACGGCGAGCGGCTGCCGGTCGACGAAGCGATCAACCGGATCGAGGCCTACTACAAGCCCTACCACCGGGAATTGCGCCGCCTCATCACCCGCGCGCAGGAGTTTTACGACTACGCGGTGCTGCTGGATTGCCATTCGATGCCCTCGAATACCTCGAGCCTCGATGAGCGCCCGCGCGCCGATATCGTCATCGGCGACCGCTACGGCACGAGCTGCGCCCCCATGATCACCGAAATCGTCGAGGAAACGCTGCGCGGCCTCGGCTACAGCGTTTTGCGCAACAAACCCTATGCCGGCGGCTTCATCACCGAGCATTACGGCGACCCGGCCGCCGGGTTCCATGCGGTCCAGATCGAGATCAACCGGGCGCTCTATATGGACGAGCGGACCTACCAGCGCAGCGGCCGGTTCGAATATGTCCGGGCCGACATCGCCCGGATGATCGGCCGGCTCGCCACCGAGACGGCCCGCGGCATCCTCCCCCTGCGCGACGCCGCCGAATAGGCCCCCGAAAGGGCCTGCGGGAAACGCGTATCTGGTATACCAATAGTGCAGTGCGAAAAACCGGTTTTATCGGACCGGCTGTCTACTTGTCCGAGTGGTATCATCAGGCCGAAGGCCGAGCCGCCATCTTTCCCTATCCGGCCCGGCCATTACGGCTAAGCTATTGAAAAAAAAGGCCGCTAGAAAACTAGCGGCCCAAGTCTAGGGAGGAAACGCCCAAGGAGGGCAGCGATAACGCAACGCCAATCGCGTTATCG
>DATMGD010000036.1:0-9434 GCA_035555855.1 Xanthobacteraceae bacterium | reverse complement strand
GCCGTCACTTCGCTGGCACGAACGCGTTCTTCGCGATCATCTCTTCGAAGTAGGCGATCGTTTTCTTGAGGCCGTCCTTGAGTTCGGTCTTCGGCTTCCAGTCCAGAATTTCATGCGCCTTTGAAATATCCGGCTGACGCTGGCGTGGGTCATCCTGCGGCAACGGCCGGTGCCCGATCTTCGAGCGCGATCCGGTCATCTCGATCACCATCTTGGCGAGCTGCAAGATCGTGAACTCGTGCGGGTTGCCGAGATTGATCGGGCCGGTGACGTTGGCCGGCGAATTCATCAGCCGGACAAGACCGTCGATCAGGTCGTCGACATAGCAGAACGAGCGCGTCTGCTCGCCGTCGCCGAATAGCGTGATGTCCTGGTTTTGCAGCGCCTGCATGATGAACGACGAGACGACGCGGCCGTCGTTCGGGTGCATGCGCGGACCGTAGGTGTTGAAGATGCGCGCCACCTTGATCGGCATGTTGTGCTGGCGGTGATAGTCGAAGAACAGCGTCTCGGCGCAGCGCTTGCCTTCATCGTAGCACGAACGCGGGCCGATCGGGTTGACGTGGCCCCAGTAATCCTCGCGCTGCGGGTGCATGTTCGGATCGCCATACACTTCCGAGGTCGAGGCCTGCAGGATTTTCGCCTTGGTGCGCTTGGCGAGCCCGAGCATGTTGATCGCGCCGTGAACACTCGTCTTCGTCGTCTGTACCGGATCGCGCTGGTAATGGATCGGCGAAGCCGGGCAGGCGAGATTGTAGATCTCGTCGACTTCGACATAGAGCGGGAAGGTCACGTCGTGGCGGATCAGCTCGAAGCGCGGATTGCCGATCAGGTGCTCGATGTTGTGGCGTGCGCCGGTATAGAAGTTGTCGACGCAGAGCACATTGGCGCCTTCCGAAAGCAGCCGTTCGCACAGGAACGAGCCGAGAAAGCCGCTGCCGCCGGTGACGAGAATTCGCTTTTGCAGGTGCATTTTCGGAGTCCGATCCGGGCCCTTGCCCCGGCGCGTTGCTAGCAGAAACCGGGCGGCGCGGAAACCGCGGAGGTATCTGTTTTCGCCTTGGAATGGCAGGATGTTAGGATGGGTCGAGCCCCGCAGGGCAAACAAGGTTAAGGGAGACAAGGATGAGCGAGACGCTGTTCGATCAGGGCCTGAAAATCCGCCGCGATGTGCTGGGCGCCGAATACGTCGATAAGTCGTTCGCCGCCGCCGATGATTTCAGCCGGCCGATGCAGGAATACACCACCGAATGCTGCTGGGGGAAAATCTGGGCGCGGCCCGGGCTCGATCACAGGACGCGCAGCATCGTCAACCTTGCGATGATCGCCGGGCTCAACCGCCATCACGAATTCAAGCTGCATGTGAAAACGGCCATCAAGAACGGCGTGACCAAGGCGGAGATTTCGGAAATCCTGTTGCAGGTCGCCTGCTATTGCGGCGTGCCGGCTGGCGTCGAGAGTTTCCGTCTGGCGAGCGAGGCGTTCAAGGAAGCGGGCGTCTAATCGACCGGCAGCACGTTGGTATATTTCACCTGCTCAAGCGCGAAACTGGACTCGATCGAGGCAATGCCCTCGACACGGGTCAGTTTCTGCTTGAGGAAGCGCTCATAGGCCGCAAGATCCTCGACGACGACGCGCAACAGATAATCGCGCGGCCCGGTCATGAGATAGCACTCCAGCACTTCCGGCCAGCGCGCGACCATTTTGCCGAAATTGGCGAGCATCTGCTGGCGCTGGCTCTCCAGTTTCAGCGAGATGAAGACACTGACGGGCAGGCCGACGCTCTGCTGATCGACCATCGCGACATAGCGTTTGATGATGCCGGCCTTTTCCATCAGCCGCACGCGGCGCAGGCAAGGTGAGGCCGAGAGTCCGACCTTGGCGGAAAGTTCGCCAAGGCTCATGCGCCCGTCGGCCTGCAGGCATTGCAGAATCTTGCGGTCGATCGCGTCGAGCTTCGTGCTTGGCATGAATCCTCCGAAATAACAAAAATATTAGCATAAACAGCTAATTCAAAGGAACAGATCGCAAAAATTAGCAAGAAATGCCGCGTTTTACGCCGATACTGGCCTCAGGAGAATGGTCATGCGCGGCACCGGCAACGATTCGAACATCCTGCGAGAGCTTGAAAAGAAAGTGCTCTGGCTCGCGACCTGGATGATTCATAACGCCAATCATCTGCGCGAGAACACCGATGGCTTGAAGGTCGGCGGCCATCAGGCTTCGTCTGCTTCGCTCGCGACGATCATGACCGCACTTTATTTCGATGTGCTGAAGCCCGAGGATCGCGTCGCGGTAAAGCCGCACGCGTCGCCGATCTTCCACGCCATCCAGTATCTTCTCGGCAAGCAGACGCGGGCGAAGATGGAAAACTTTCGCGGCTACAAGGGCGCGCAGAGTTATCCCTCTCGCACCAAGGACGCCGACGACGTCGATTTCTCGACCGGCTCCGTCGGTCTTGGCGTCGCTCAGACTTTGTTCGCTTCGCTCGTGCAGGATTATGTGCGCGCGCATGGCTGGAGTGCCGAGCGCCCCGAAGGCCGCATGATCGCGCTTGTCGGCGATGCCGAACTCGATGAAGGCAACATCTTCGAAGCGATGCTGGAAGGCTGGAAGCAGGGCCTCAGGAATTGCTGGTGGGTGATCGACTACAATCGCCAGAGCCTCGACGCCGTCGTGCGCGAGGGCTTGTGGGCGCGCTACGAAAATCTGTTCAAGGCCTTCGGCTGGGATGTCGTGATCGTGAAATACGGCGCGCTCCAGCAGGCGGCTTTCAAGGAGCCGGGCGGGGAGAAACTGAAAGCCTGGATCGACAACTGCCCGAACCCGCTTTACTCGGCGCTGGTCTTTTCCGGCGGCGCGGCCTGGCGCAAGCGCCTTCTCGACGAAATCGGCGATCAGGGCGATGTCACCGCGCTGATCGAGCGCCGCTCCGACGAGGAACTCGCGCACCTCATGAACAATCTCGGCGGGCACGATCTCACGGCGATGCGCGAGGCGTTCCACGCCATCGACCACGACCGGCCGGTCTGTTTCATCTGCTACACGGTCAAAGGCTTTGGCCTGCCGCTCGCCGGCCACAAGGACAATCACGCAGGATTAATGACCCCGGCGCAGATGGAAAGCTTCCGCGCCGCGATGAATGTGCGCGAGGGACACGAGTGGGATCGCTTCGAGGGATTGGCTATGCCCGCCGATGCGCTGGAGAAGTTTCTCGCCGGCGTGCCGTTTGCGCAGGCGAAGAACCGCCGCCTGAGCGCGCCGAAGGTCGAGGTTCCTGAAGAAGTCACGATTGCCGTTAAGCCCGCAATGTCGACGCAGGAAGGCTTCGGTCTTCTCCTGAACGAGATCGGCAAGCGCGACGACGAATTCGCTTCGCGTCTCGTCACGACGTCGCCCGACGTCACGGTGTCCACCAATCTCGGCGGCTGGGTCAACCGGCGCAAGATTTTCGGCCGCGAGGCCGCCGCCGATACGTTCCGCAACGAGCGCATTCCCTCGACGTTCAACTGGGAATTCTCGCCGCGCGGGCAGCACATCGAGCTTGGCATCGCCGAGATGAATCTCTTTATCCTTCTTTCCGCGCTTGGCCTCTCGCATTCGATCAATGGCGAACGTCTGCTGCCGATCGGCACGCTCTACGATCCCTTCATCGCACGCGGTCTCGATGCACTGAACTACGCCTGCTATCAGGATGCGCGCTTCATCGTCACGGCGACGCCCTCGGGCATCACGCTCGCGCCCGAAGGCGGCGCGCATCAGTCGATCGCGCAGCCCTTGATCGGCATGGCACAGGATGGCCTTGCGGCTTTTGAGCCCGCTTTCGTCGATGAGCTTTCGGTCATTCTGCCCTGGGCGCTCGCCTATATGCAGAAGGATGGCGAGGGCGAAGCCTCCGAGAAAAACTGGCTGCGCGACGAAACCGGCGGTTCGACTTATCTGCGGCTCTCGACGCGGCCGGTCGAACAGATCACGCGCGAGATGACACCCGAATTGCGCCAAGGCATCGTCGATGGCGGCTACTGGCTCCGGAAGCCGGGGCCGAATGCCGAGATCGTCGTCGCCTTCATGGGCGCGATTGCGCCCGAAGCGATCGAAGCCGTCGGCATGATGGCCGAAGACCGCCGCGACATTGGCCTCCTCGCGATCACCTCCGCCGACCGGCTGAACGCCGGCTGGACGGCGGCACAACGCGCGCGCGAGCGCGGGCTCATCCAGGCGCGCTCCCTGATCGAGCGTCTCCTGGCCGGTGTGCCGTCCCATTGCGGCATCGTCACCGTACTCGACGGCCATCCGGCGACGCTTGGCTGGCTGGGCGCCGTGCACGGCCATCGCACGCGATCTTTAGGCGTCGAGCATTTCGGCCAGACCGGAACCCTCGCCGATCTCTACAAGCATTACGGTATCGACGCCGATGCGATTGTCGCCGCGGCGCAAACCATCGTGCCGGGGCGGCCGATCCGTTATCTGCGGCAGGCATGACGTAGCGTTCTTCCATCGGGCCGCGCGATCCTCTACACATCGCGCGCCCGGAGGAATTCGTGTCGCCGCCGCTTCTGCAACTAAAAGAGATCGCGCTGACCTTTGGCGGCACGCCGCTGCTCGAGCGCGCGGAATTTGCCGTCGCGGAGGGCGACCGCACGGCGCTGGTGGGGCGCAACGGCTCGGGCAAATCGACGCTGCTCAGGATCGCCGCCGGTCTCATTGAATCGGACCACGGCACGCGCTTTCTGCAGCCCGGCACATCCATCCGCTACATGCCGCAGGAACCGGATTTCTCTGGCTTCACAACATTGGGCGATTATGTCCGCTCCGGGCTCTCGCCGCTCGACGATCCGCACACCGCCGAGCGTCTCATGCAATCGCTCGCGCTCACCGGCGGCGAAGACCCGAAGAAAATTTCCGGCGGCGAGGCGCGCCGCGCGGCGCTCGCCTGCGCACTCGCGCCCGATCCGGATATTCTGCTGCTCGACGAGCCGACCAACCACCTCGATCTGCCCACGATCGAGTGGCTGGAACGCGAGCTTGATGCGCGGCGCTCGGCGCTCGTGCTCATCAGCCACGACCGCCGCTTCTTGCAGAACCTCACGAAGAAAACGATCTGGCTCGATCGCGGCGAAACGCGCACCGTCGAGATGGGCTTCAAGGCATTCGAGACCTGGCGCGACGAGCAGCTCGCCGAAGAGGAATTGAATCAGCACAAGCTCGGCCGCCAGATCAAGCGCGAGGAACACTGGATCCGCTACGGCGTGACGGCGCGCAGAAAGCGCAATGTTCGCCGCGTCGCCGAACTCGACGCGCTGCGCAAGCAAAAGCGTGAATACAAGAGCGGCTCCGGCAAGGCGCTGATGAGCGCGGCGGAAGCCGCGCAATCGGGCGAGCGCGTCATCGAAGTCATCAAGGCCGCCAAGAGTTTCGGCGAGCGCGCGATCGTGAAGGATTTCAGTCTGCGCATCATGCGCGGCGACCGGCTCGGCATCGTCGGCCCGAACGGTTCGGGCAAGACGACGCTGGTGAATTTGCTGATCGGAGAACTGCCGCCGGATTCCGGCACCGTGAAGCTCGGCAGTAATCTCGCGATGGCGACGCTCGACCAGAAGCGCGAAAGCCTCGATCCCAACTGGACGCTGTCCGACGCGCTGACCGGCGGGGGCGGCGACACTGTCGTCATCGGCGAAGAAAAACGCCATGTCATCGGCTATATGCGCGACTTCCTGTTTTCGCCGGAGCAGGCAAGAACGCCGGTGACGGCGCTTTCGGGCGGCGAGCGGGGACGGCTGACGCTCGCGCGTGCGCTCGCCAAGCCGTCGAACGTGCTGGTGCTGGATGAGCCGACCAATGACCTTGATCTTGAGACGCTCGACGTCCTCGAGGAAATGCTGGCCAGCTACAACGGCACCATCATTCTCATCAGCCACGACCGCGACTTTCTCGACCGCGTCGTTAACTCGGTACTGGTGCCGGAGCAGGACGGCCGCTGGACCGAATATGCCGGCGGCTACGAAGACATGCTGCGCCAGCGCGGCCAGGATATTTTGCAAAAAGATATCGTTCGCAAGGCGGAGGCGCCGAAAGCCGCGCCGAAGCAGAAAGCGGCCGCGCCGGAGCGCGCTCCGCAGAAGCGCAAGCTGAGCTACAACGAAAAATACGCGCTCGAAACGCTGCCCGCGAAAATGAAGGCGCTCGAGGATCGCGTGCGCGAACTGCAGACGAAGCTCGACGATCCCGAGCTGTTTAGCCGCGACCGCAAGGCCTTTGACAACACCACGATTGCACTCGGCAAGGCGCAGGACGACCTTGCTGCGGCGGAAGAACAATGGCTCGCGCTTGAGATCGCGCGCGAGGAAATCGAGAACGGTTAGCAAGCCAATCAGAGGAAACCATGCCGAAGGAAAATTACACGCGTCTCGCGCCGCCTGACCCCGCGGAATACACCGCCGAACAGAAGCAGGTCGCCGACGCCTTCACGGCGCTCCGCAAGGAGCCACCCTTCGGGCCGTTTGCGCTCATGCTGCACTCGCCGCGCCTGATGGAGAACGTGCAGCGTCTCGGCGAATATCTGCGCTATCACTCGTCGGTCGGTCAGAAACTTTCGGAGCTTGCCGTGCTGATCACCGCGCGCGAATGCTCGCAGGATTACGAGTGGTTCCTGCATCAGCCGATCGCGGTAAAGGCCGGTGTCCGGCAGGAAATCGCCGACGCCATCCGTGACGGCCGGCGGCCCGAGAGCATGAACGACGACGAGGCGCTGGTCTACGACATTTCGATCGAGCTACACCGGACGAAGAATGTTCCCGATGCGCTCTACAAACGCGCGACCGAACGCTTCGGTGCGCAGGGCGTCACCGATCTCATCGGCACCAATGGTTATTACGCATTGCTCGCCATGCAGCTGAATGCGCACCGCATGCCGCTTCCGGAAGGCGCCGCAGGCTTGCCGAAACTAAGCTGATATTTACTGCTCGAGCGTCTGGGCGAAGCGGTAGCACTGGGCCTCGTCGCCGGTGAATCGAATTTCTTCGATGATGTCGCCCTTCATGACGGCGCGCACGACGCATTCCTGATCGTCGCCGTCCTTATCGAGGCCGGGCTGGCGCTTCCATTCGACGACCCGTCTGCCGAACATCTGGATTTCACCATCGGGATTGCCGAGCCTGGCGATCGCAGCCGAAAGCGGCTGGCCTTGCAGCGGCGAAAGCTGCTGGCGGATCTGCAAGTAGGGCAGCCCGCAGCCGGCCAGCGCAACCGCACCCATAAGCAGCGCGATGATGTGAAGTTTCCGCATCAAACAACTCTAACCCGAATGGCCGAAATGGAAGTTAATGGGGCCGGCAGGACAATCAGGAATAAAGTCTGAGTTCGCTGAAAATAGCCAACATTATCAATGGCTTTTCAGCCTCCATGCGAAAGCCGTAAAGCGCGCCTATATATCTTTTATCCCCAAACTGGATGCAAAGCGGCGCTTTCGCGCCGCGGCTTCTGTTTGGCCATTTGCAGATATTCGAGAAAAACCATGTTGAACCTACCCTCACAACCCCTAATGCCGATCGAACCGATCTCGCCGAACGAAATCGACCCCGCGAATTTTCCCATCGCGGGGACGAGTGTCGCCGCGCGCGCGCTTCTGGTCGGCGATCGCATCGACACCGCCGCGCTCGAACGCGACGAGACGTTGCAGACCATTTCAAAACAGCCGCTTGCCTTTAAAGCGGGCGAGAACGGCCTTGCCGTCGTCTTCCGTTACGGCGTCGTGGTGTTCATGGGCCTCGTCCCGGCTGAAGAAAATGACGTCCTGAAAAAGCTGAAGGGCCGTATCAGTAGTCCGTTGAAAGTGCGCGAGCGCGAAGACGAAACCGCGCAGATGGAAATTTCCACCGAGCGCGAGGATCAGATCCCGGCGGGCGGGCCGATCTATGTGCGCGATCTCGCGCTCGAGCGGCTGCTGCTCGTCGCTTATGCGCTTGCGGACTCTGTCGTGCTGGCGCGCGACGAAAAGGAGGTCGCGCGCGTATTCGACGTCATCGAACCGTTCGCACAGAAGCTCGCCATCGGCGGCAAGACGCCGGGCGGCCGCCACACGATTCTGAAACTGATCGGCGAATCGCTCCTCGTGCAGCATCGCGTCTCGGGCCGCGTCGCGGTCGCCGAAGACCCCGATGTGCTGTGGGACCGCCCCGATCTTTCGCGGCTCTATTCGCGCCTCAAGGACGAGTACGAGCTGAAGGAGCGTGTCGAGAGCCTGAACCGAAAACTTTCGGTCGTCTCCGATACGGCGCGCGCGCTCACCGACATGAGCGATACCGAGCGTTCGCTACGACTCGAATGGCTGATCGTCGGCCTGATCGCGTTCGAGATCGTCATTACCATCGCGCAGATCGCGGCGGGGATCGGCCACTGATTACGCCGCTCTCGTCCGCTCCACGAAGCGTTCGGCATCGTCCCGCAGCGTTGCCGCCTGCTGGTTAAGCTCGGAGATCGCGGCGCGGATTTGCGAGGCTGCCTGCTCGGTGCGAGCCGCAAAACGCCGGCGATCGTCGAAGCCAGCTTATGGGTGCGCACCGAAGCCTGTTCGACATTCTCGGAGATGAGTTGCGAGGCGATATGCTGCCGCTCGACCGATTCGGTGATCGCGCTCGCGATATGGTTGATGCGATCGATCACGGTCGAAATCGCCGAAGTCGAATCCTGCACGTCGCCGATCAGACTATTTCTGCGCGTAGTCGGCGTCGCTCACCTTCTCCATCCAATCGACATTGCTGTCGCCCTGGGCCTCATGGATGGCGATGTGCGTCATTGCGTTCAAAGCGCTCGCGCCGTGCCAATGGATGACGGCGGGCGGAATCCACACCGTGTCGCCGGGACGGATTTCGCGCTTGGGCTGTCCGCGCATCTGCACCCAGCCGACGCCTTCGGTCACATATAATGTCTGGCCGAGTGGATGCGTGTGCCATGCCGTGCGCGCGCCCGGCGTGAACGAGACCTTCACCGCGCGCACCCGCGCCGGCGCTTTCGTTTCGACGATCGGCTCCATCCATACCGTGCCGGTGAAATAGTCTTCGTTCGCTTGCTTGGTCGGGCGCGATCCGGCGGGGAAGATGTCCATGTCCGTTCTCCTTGGCGATTTTCACCACTATAGCGAAGAACGGCGGGATCCTCAGCGCTCTTGCCTTGAATTCGCGCCGGATAAAAAGAGAAAGCAGCCATGCACGGCCCGTGTGCCGCCTGCCGTGACGCGGCGCGCAAAATGGCCTAAAGTCTCGCCAAATCCCGACAAACGAGTGTGAGGAAGCACGATGTACACGGAGCTTGGACTTTTCATCGGCGGTAAGTGGGCGAACGGCAAGGGCCGCAAGGCAGAGGCCGTCGTCAATCCTGCGAACGAAAAGACGCTCGCTGAGTTGCCGCATGCCAGCAAGGCCGATCTCGACGAGGCG
>DATMGD010000035.1:0-17470 GCA_035555855.1 Xanthobacteraceae bacterium | reverse complement strand
TGTGCGGGACAAAACGTGATGTGGATGTCGAGCGCATGAACATCGACGGCGTATTATCGTTGAACGCCAAAAATGAAGACGTGCTCGCGACGGCCGAGGCATGGCGGCGTGAAGGGCGGCAGATCGCGCTCGCAACTGTCGCCGGCACCTGGGGCTCTTCGCCGCGTCCCGTCGGCAGTCATCTCGTCGCGGACGATCAGGATAATTTTCTAGGCTCCATCTCGGGCGGCTGTGTCGAAGGTGCCGTCATCATAGAGGCGGGGAAAGTGATCCGGACGGGCAGGCCTTCGCTGGTCAGTTTCGGCGTTGCCGATGAATCTGCTTGGCAGATTGGCCTAGCCTGCGGTGGAAAAATTTCAATTTACATCGAGAAGATCGATTAGTTTTTACAAATGCGTCTCGATTTACTGAGCGAGTTGAATAAGGAACGTGCCGCAAGGCGCGCGGCCGTTGTCGTCACCGATCTTGCGAGCGGCGCGCAGCGCCTAGTGCATGAAAGCGAAATCGAAGGCGACGCGCTGGCCAGCCAGTTGAAGGAGCTTATGGCGCTCGGCAAAAGCGCCCGGATCGAGAGCGGAGCGGCGGATTATTTCGTCGAATTGCATCTGCCCGCCACCCTCATGGTGATTATCGGTGCGGTGCATATCACCCAGACGCTCGCGCCGATGGCGCTAATGCTCGGCTATGACGTCACGATCATCGATCCGCGAACCGGATTTGCGACGCCCGAGCGATTTCCGCAGACTACAATCGTAACAAGCTGGCCCGATCAGGCATTCGAAACGGTCCGGCTCGACCGGCGAACGGCGCTGATTGCGCTCACGCACGATCCGAAAATCGACGACCCCGCGATCGAAACTGCGTTACAGGCTGGCTGCTTTTATGTCGGCGCGCTTGGCTCGAGAAAAACTCATGCCAAACGTCTCGATCGGTTTGCGCAGAGGGGGCTGAATGCCGAGATATTCGCGCGCATCAAGGCACCGATCGGTCTTGCGATTGGAGCCGCGACGCCGGCGGAAATTTCGATTTCGATCCTGGCGCAGTTGACCGAGACGCTGCGCAATATGAGCGAATCGTGAAGTGGGCGTTTGCCTCGGTTGTTCTTGCCGCAGGTCGTGGCACGCGCATGGTCGGCTGGAACAAGCTCCTCGCCGAAATCGATGGAACGGCGATCATTCGCCGCACCGCCGAGGCTGCATTGGCTTCCAGTGCGAACCGTGTGATTGTCGTGACCGGGCATGATGCGGGCGCTGTTCGCGACGTATTGCATGGGCTGGAGATTGTTACCGTGCATAATCCCGATTATGCGAAGGGTCTCTCCACGTCGTTGCGCGCAGGAATCGCCAGCGTTCCCGCGGACATGGATGCGGCGCTAATCATGCTCGGCGATATGCCCTTTATCTCGCCGCAGCTGATTGATGGGCTGAGTGAAATGCAGGCGACGAACCCCGAAGCGCTAATCGTCATGCCGAGTTGTAATGGCAGGCGCGGCAAGCCAGTGCTGTGGCATCGTTCGCTGTTTGCCGAGTTGCAAGCAGTTGAAGGCGATATCGGTGCGCGCAACTTATTCGCGCGTTACGAGCAAAAACTCGTCGAGCTTCCGACCACAGACGAGACAGTGCTGACCGATATCGATACTGCAGAAGAATTGGCGCGTTACATGCGTTAAACTGCCACTGTGCGAAGGATGAGGGCACGGACGATCAACGCCGTACCTGAGGCGATCAGCAGCAGATACAGAAAGTGCATGAAGCGCTCGCGCGACATTTTCAATGTGAGATGATGACCGGTGAAAGTACCGAGAAACATGATCGGCACAAGCAGAAGCGCAAGGACCGGAATTTCCCAATCGTTATAGGAACCGGCGATGGCGAAGATAATGACGCGCGTGAATGTCGAAAGCCCGATCAGGGCGCTTTGCGTCGCACGGATTGTGTCGCGATCGTCAAAACGGCGGCTAATATACATCGCATAGATCGCGCCGCCCATGCCGAACAGGCCGCTGAAGATGCCGCCGATCGTGCTGACTGGAATCGCCCAGAAACGAGCAATGCGTGACGTCGATTGCGGCGCGAAATAGCTCCAGACGGTATAGGCGATGATGAAGATGCCGAGCGCCAGCATCAGCGAGCGTGTCGCGACGTAGAACAAAAGTGCCGCACCGATCAGGTTGCCGACTGCCATTGCCGGGTAAAGCAACATGAGCTCGCTGCGGTTTGCTTTGGCGTCGATGCGGAAGCCGTTGGTGATCGCCGCTGTCAAATCGAGGATTGCGAGCAAGGGCACGATTGTCGAGATCGGCATGATCTGCGCGAGCACGGGCGCGGCGACCAACGCGCTGCCGAAGCCGGTAACGCCGAAGATCGCATAGGCGACGAATAGCGCAAGCGCTGCGCTGATCAGCAGTTCGGGAGCGGGGAGCGCGGTCAGGATGTGAGGCATTTGCCGGCTTCGGCTTCAGATTGCGAGATCGGAATCAAACATGAGTTTGCGCTGTGTCCGCGGAATGAAGATCTCCTGAAAGTAGGCGACTTCACCCTCTGCCGTATAGGCGGTGGCTTCAAGCACGAGTTGCGGCTGCCACGGCAGCGTACGAGCCGGTTTGCTGTCCGGCCGCCCGATCATTTGCACGATGCGCGAGATCGGCATGCCGAATTCACGCAGCAGGATCATCTTGAAGTTGGCCGATTCCACATTCTTGCGCGGGCGGTCGAGAAGGGCCTTGGTGATAGTGTCGAGCGCGTAGAACTGGCTCAACACCTCGAATTCGTGATTGATCGAGATCGCGCGGTCGATCCGCACGATCTTGGCGTGCGCGCCGAACAGCTCCGACCACCGCTTTTCGGTGCGTAGCAGCTTGTGGCCGATCAGCCGTGGATAGACCGGCAGCACCGTGCCGTCATCGCCGAGAAAGCGGCAGTGCCACGGTTCGGCCATTTGTTTCTGGACGGGCGCGACGAAACTGCCGCGCCCGCGTGAGCGGATGACAAGGCCGTCCTTTACCAGCTGGCCGTAGGCCTTCTGGATCGTGCCGAGACTGAAGGGGAGCTCTTTCGAAAGCTCCGCTTCGGTCGGCAGCCGCATGCCGGCTTTCCATTCCTGGCTGGTGATCGCGCCGAGAATGGCATTTCGCAATGCCTGATATTTCGGCCCCGTTGCCGTGCGATTTTTCGCGAGGCGAGCCTGGATGACCTCAAGCATTGCCGGCTTGCTTCATTTGATTTTTACCTGCGTGATCTCGACGATCTTCTTGTAGCGCGCGGCCTCGTCGCGGATGAACTTCGCAAACTCCTCGGAGGTATTGCCGACGGCAACCGCCGCCTGGTTTTCGAGGGTCTGACGAACGTGCTCGTCCTTCAACGCTTCGGCACTTGCCTTCTGCAGTTTGTCGAGAATCGCCTTCGGTGTTCCCGCAGGCGCTAAAAGACCGAACCAGTTGGTAAAGTCAAAGTCCTCGAAGCCTTTGACTTCAGACATCGCCGGCACGTTCGGGAAGAGCGGAAAGCGCTTCTTGCTGGTGACGGCGATTGCCTTGAGCTTGCCCGCTTTGAGGAACGGAACGACCGGCGGCATGCCCGAGATCGTGAACTTCACCTGACCCGCCACGGCATCAGTGACGGCCGGCGCAGCACCGCGATAGGGCACGTGCATAAGTTTTGTGCCAGCGACGTGGTTCATGTATTCGCCGGTGAGGTGATGCGAACTGCCGATACCTGGCGTCGAAAAATCGACTTGCTCTTTCTTGGCGAGCGCGACGAGTTCCTGCGGCGTCGAAGCAGGGAAGTCAGGATGCGCCGCCATCACGAGCGGTGTCCACGCGAGAAGCGTGATCGGCGAAAAATCCTTGAGCGGATCGTAGGTCATCGTCGGGAAGAGATTCTGGTTAAGTGCGATCTCGGCCGGCGAGGCGACGAGGAGCGTATAGCCGTCGGGCGCCGACTTCGCGACAAGCGCGGCACCGATCATGCCGCTCGCACCCGGCTTGTTTTCGACGACGAATTGCTGGCCGAGTTCGTTGCTCAGCTTCTGCGCGAGCACGCGCGCCACCGTATCGGTGCCGCCGCCCGCCGCATAAGGAACGATGAGATGAACCGAGCGCGAAGGCCATTCCTGGGCGAAAGCCTGGGTGCCAAGCAATAGCGCGAAGCAGATTGATAGAATCCGAAGCATGCGTTTCTCCCCTCTGTGAATTTGCGGACTGTGCATCCGTCTTGTTGCGATCATTACTATAGAGTAATAATACTCTATAGTAATGATCTGTCCAGAACGCGTTTCGCGAGGAAGCGATGAAGCCGCAAAATCTTCTGATCATCATGTCGGACCAGCACAGTCGCGGGTTGATGGGCTGTTATGGCCACCCGTTCGTCAAAACCCCGAACCTCGATCGGCTTGCCGCGCGCGGCAGCCGCTTTACGTCGTGCTGGACGCCGTCGCCGGTCTGTATTCCGGCGCGCGCCTGTTTCGCGACCGGCAAATACATCAACCAGATCGGCTTTTGGGATAACGCCGATCCTTACGACGGCTCGATCCCGAGCTGGCATCATCACTTACGCGAGTCGGGCCACCGTACTGTTTCGATCGGCAAGTTGCACTTCCGCTCCGACGACGACGATTGCGGCTTTTCGGAAACGATCGTCCCGATGCAAGTCATCGAAGGCAAGGGCGATCTGATGGGTCTGATCCGCGACGATCTACCGGTGCGCGGCGCTGCCTACAAGATGGCGAAGATGGCTGGCCCCGGCGAGTCCGTCTATACGCAATACGACCGCGAGATCGCTTCGCGCGCGCAAATCTGGCTGCACGAGGAAGCGCGCAAGCACAGCGACAAGCCGTGGGTGCTGTTCGTTTCCTTCGTCTCGCCGCATTACCCGCTGACGGCACCGCCGGATCACTACTTCCAGTATTTCGACAATCCCGATCTGCCGATGCCGATGTTCTACGGCAAGAACGAGCGGCCCAATCACCCGTTCATTCGCGACTATGCAAACGCGTTCAACTTCGACGACTATTTCAAGACACCGGAAGATATCCGCCGCGCGGTCTCCGGCTATTTTGGCCTGTGCAGCTTCATGGATGAGCAGGCCGGCAAAGTGATGCAGGCGCTCGATGCCACTGGCCTTACGAGCGATACACGCGTCATTTACACCAGCGATCACGGCGATGCGCTCGGTAAGCGCGGTCTGTGGGGAAAATCGACGATGTATGAAGAGACGATCGGCGTGCCGTTGATCGTCGCGGGCGAGGGCATCCCGCAGAACAAGACGGTCGATACGCCCGCGAACCTCGTCGACATCTATCCGTTCATCATCGATTGCGTCGGCGAGACTGGCCGCCAGATGGTGATGCCGGATCATCCCGGTGTTTCGATCGCGAAGCTCGCCAACGGCGAGCAGCCCGATCGCACCGTGCTCAGCGAATATCACGGCATGGGTTCGACGACCGGTGCTTTCGCGATCCGCCACGGCAAGTACAAATACGTTCACTACGCGAAATATGAGCCGCAGCTGTTCGATCTTTCGGCCGATCCGGACGAGGCGAACGATCTCGCGAGCGATCCGGCTTTCGCGAAAGTCCGCGCGGAATGCGAAACGAAACTGCGGGCGATGCTTTCGCCGGAGGAAATCGACGCCCGTGCCAAGAAGCGCCAGGCCGAACAGCTTGAGCGTCATGGCGGCCGCGAAGCGGTGATCGCCCGCGGCGATCTCGGCTTCTCGCCACCGCCCGGGGTGCGCGCGGAGTTTCAGTAAAACTCAACATTGTCCGCCATTTTTGCTAGGCTCCGTCGAACTTGAATTTTCTGTTTTCGGCAAGAGCAGGGCGCAAATGGCGGACAGGGTTGAGAAATGCGGATGGCTGGCGGTGGCGTTCTTTACCGCCACATTCTGGTTCGCGCTGGTGATCGGCGTTTCATTTCTAGCGACAACCGCGAAATTTCTCGCGCCGAGTCTGACCTTGCCGGTCGCGCTCGATGTCGGCATGCATACTTTCCGCGTGCTGAACAAAGTCGAATGGGTGCTGGCGGCGCTTCTCCTGCTGATCGTTCTCGGTGGAACGCGTTCCAAATTCGCCGTTCTGGCCGCCGCCATTGCCGTGCTTTGCGTCGTCGCCGAGACGTTCTGGCTCTATCCCATTCTTGATCAGCGCACCGCCATGATCATCGCCGGTAGTCAGCCGCCGAAGACGATCCATCATGGAGTTTTTGTCTATCTGCAGGGACTTAAACTTGTCCTGCTGCTTGTCGTCATTTTCGCGGCGGCGATGCCATTGGTGCGCAAGCCAAAAATCTAGCGGCGGGCGGCGCGCGCTGACGTTGCAGCGGGACGCGGCTCCGAATTGATAAAGGTCTGTTCGATTGCGCTCGCCGCTTTCTTGAGGCGCGGCGCGAGTGCGAGCGCGGTCTTGAACGGCAAGCGGCTTGCCGGTCCGTGCACTGCGACGGTTGCGCAGATCCTGCCCTTGCCGTCATAGACCGGCACGGCTGCCGCCGTCATGCCTTCGATGAATTCTTCGTTGTCGGTGCCGATCTCGGTCTTCTGAATCTTTGCGAGTGCTTTTTCGAGCGCGGCGGGCGATGTAATCGTGTAGCGCGTGTGCTTCTTGAGCGAACCGGTCTCGTAAAGTGACTTGCGCAACGAAACCGGACTGAGACTCAGGAACAGCTTGCCGCTCGCCGTGCAATGCAGCGGCACATGCGAGCCGATATTCAAACGATACTGCAGCGGCCAGTCGGACTCGACGCGATCGAGATAGGCGAGCCGCAACCCGTCGAGAATCGTGAGGTTGCACGTCTCGCCGACGTCGTTGACGAGCGCGGTCATGATCGCGCGCCGTGGCGCCGATTGTACCGAATGGCGAATCGCCTGGATGGAAAGCGACGTCAGCCGCTGGCCGACGGCATAGCGTTTTCCGTCGAGTGTGCGGTGCACAAACCCAAGGCGTTCGAGCAGGCTGAGGAAGCGATGCGTCGTCGCTTTCGGCAATTCTCCGTTGCGGATCAATTCGTTCAGCGTCGGCGGCTCATCCGCATGCGCGATCAGCTCGAGCAAGATCAGCGCGCGTTCGGAAGTGGAAGGCGTCAGTTGAGCCGGCATCGAAGATCAAACCCCGCTTTCGTTATTTCAGTTTGCGTCCCGAATTGACAAGGGCGAAACGCAGGTTCACTCTTTAAGACAAAGTGTCTCACTGATTGAGACAAATAAAAAGAGGCTGAAGGGTGGAAGTGAACGAATTTGATTACATCGTGGTGGGTGCGGGTTCGGCCGGCTGCGTGCTGGCCAATCGTCTCAGCGCGGACAGCCGCAACAAGGTACTCTTGTTGGAGGCGGGGCCGCGCGACAACTACATCTGGATCCATATCCCGATCGGGTATGGCAAGACGATGTTCCACGATGTTTACAATTGGGGCTTCTACACCGATCCCGAACCGAACATGCACGGCCGCAAAATCTACTGGCCGCGCGGCCGCGGTCTTGGCGGTTCGAGCTCGATCAACGGTTTGATTTCGATCCGCGGCCAGAGCGCCGATTACGATCACTGGGCGCAGCTCGGCAATGCCGGTTGGGATTGGAACAGCGTGCTGCCGTACTTCAAGAAGTCGGAGCACAATAGCCGCGGCGCAAGCGACATGCACGGCGGTGACGGCCCGCTGTGGTCATCGGATATCACCGGCAAGCATGAACTGATGGAAGCCATTATCCGAGGCGCTCAAGAGCTTGGCGTGCCGCGCACCGACGACTTCAACACCGGCAAGCAGGAAGGCGTCGGTTACTATCAGCTGTTCACGAAGAACGGCTGGCGCAACAGTTCGGCAGTCGCGTATCTCAAGCCGATCCGCTCGCGGCAGAATCTCAGCATCGAGACCAACGCCCACACCACCGGTCTGATCGTCGAAGGCCGCCGGGTGGTCGGCGTGAAATATCGTCAGAACGGCGAAATTCGCATCGCGAAGGCGAGGGGCGAAGTGATCCTCTCGGCCGGCGCGCTGATGACGCCGCAGATATTGCAACTCTCGGGTATCGGCCCTGCCGAGCTTCTCAAGCGCAACGGCATCGATGTCGTTCATGAACTCAAGGGTGTCGGCCAGAATTTGCAGGATCACCTGCAACTGCGGCTGATGTACAAGGTCTCGAAGCCGATCACGACGAACGACGATCTGCGCACGCTGTTCGGCAAGATGCGGATCGGCCTGCAGTGGCTGCTGACCGGCACCGGCCCGCTCGGTATCGGCATCAACCAGGGCGGCTTGTTCACCCGCATCATGCCGGGCTCGAAGACGCCGGACATTCAATTCCACTTTGGAAGCCTCTCCGCCGATATGGCGGGCGGCGCGCCGCATCCCTGGCCGGGCTGCACGTTCTCAGTCTGTCAGTTGCGGCCGGAGTCGCGCGGCGTCGTCGAAATCAAATCGACCGATCCGATGGAAGCGCCATCGATGCGGCCGAATTATCTTTCGGCCGAGACGGATCGCCTGTGCGCCGTCGCATCCATCAAATATGCGCGCAAACTCGCTTCGACCGATGCGCTGAAGCCTTATCTCACGAGCGAATACAAACCGGGCGCGTCCGTCGCGAACGACGATGAGATTCTCGAATTCGCGCGCGAATACGGCGCGACGATCTTCCATCCTGTCGGCACCTGCAAAATGGGCTCGGACCCGATGGCCGTCACGGATGCGCGGTTGCGTGTCCATGGCATACAGGGGCTGCGCGTCGTCGATTGCTCGATCATGCCGACCTTGGTGTCGGGCAATACGCACGCGCCGGCGGTGATGATTGCGGAAAAAGCGTCCGACATGATCCTCGCGGATGCCGTGTCGAACCAACAGGCTGCTTGATTCATTTTACTTCAACTGGGGAGCAAACGATGGAAGACAAAAAGTTACTAAAGCGCGTCGTGTACGCGTCGCTGATAGGTGCCACTGTCGAGTGGTACGACTTCTTTCTCTACGGAACGGTGGCGGGCATCGTATTCAACAAACTTTACTTCCCGACCGGCGACCCGTTCATCTCGACCATGCTGGCCTACACCACCTTCGCGGTCGGCTTCATCGCCCGTCCTCTCGGCGGCGTGATCTTTGGTCACTTCGGCGACCGTATCGGCCGCAAGAGCATGCTCATCCTGACGCTGATGATCATGGGCATTGCGACCTTCCTGATCGGCCTCGTGCCGACCTACGCACAGATCGGCGTCTGGGCGCCGCTCATCCTTCTGTTCCTGCGCGTGCTTCAGGGCCTCGGCCTTGGCGGCGAGTGGGGTGGTGCGGTGCTGATGACCTACGAATACGCCAAGCCGGAACAGCGCGGGCTCTACGCGAGCTTCCCGCAGATCGGCTTGTCGATCGGCCTCTGCCTTGCGGCCGGTATCGTGGCGCTGCTGTCGTACTCGCTCACCGATGAGCAGTTCCTGAGCTGGGGCTGGCGTCTGGCCTTCATCCTGAGCTTCGTACTGGTGCTCGTCGGCCTCTACATCCGGCTCAACATCATGGAGACGCCGGAATTCGCCAAGCTGAAGTCGAAGGGCGCAGAAGTGAAGGTGCCGTTCGCCGCGATGATCACGAACTATCCGAAAGAGGTGATGGCCGGCATGTGCGCCCGCTTCATCGACGGTGTGTTCTTCAACATCTTTGCGGTCTACTCGATTGCGTTTCTCACCTCGCAATTGAAAATCCCGCGCACTGAAGCCTTGCTCGGCGTCTGTATCTCGGCGCTCGTGATGTGTGTGTTCATTCCGTACTTCGGCGGCCTGTCTGACCGGATCGGGCGTACCCGGACTTACTTCTGGGGTTCGCTCATCACCGGCTTCTCGGCACTGCCGGCGTTCTGGATTTGGATGCACTTCTCCGATCAGCCGATCCTGGTCTGGGCCGCGCTCGTCATCCCGTTCGGCATCTTCTACGCCTCGATCTATGGGCCGGAAGCAGCACTCTTCTGCGACCTCTTCAAGCCGGAAGTCCGCTACACGGGCATCTCGTTCGTGTATCAGTTCTCCGGCATCTTCTCGAGCGGTCTTACGCCGCTGGTGGCCGCGGCACTCGTGCAGGCCTATGCCCCGAACGGTGGCTGGGCGGTCGCGGGTTATTGTGTGTTCGCCGGTATCGTTAGCGCCTTCGGTGCGAAGTGGATCGAAAGCCTCGCGCGCCAGCGTGCGGCGGCAAACGGCGGTCGCGCCAAGGCAGCTGCTTAATTCCACCGGAAGCTTAAAGATCGAACGGCCCGGAGCGATCCGGGCCGTTTTCTTTTGTGTATCTGTCTCTAACCCAGGCTGAGCTGGGCGAGGGCGCAGGACGCGATCCGCGCGCGGCGCGAATCCGAGCGGCTGGTGAGAATGACCGGGACGCGCGCGCCGAGAATGACGCCGGCGCATTCGCCGCCGCCGACATAGATGAACGACTTGTAGAGAATGTTACCGACATCGAGGTTCGGCACGAGAAGAATGTCGGGGTCGCCCGCGACCGGCGAGGTGACGCCCTTTGTTGTTGCCGCAGCTTTTGAGATCGCGTTGTCGAAACCGAACGGGCCATCGACCATTGCGCCCTTGAACTGGCCGGCTTTCGCGAGCTTGGCGATTTCGCCGGCATCGACGCTCGACGGGATGTGCGGGTTTACGAACTCGACGGCGGAGAGCATCGCGATCTTCGGCTCGACAATCTTGATCGCGTGCGCAAAATCGATGGCGTTCTCGAGGATCGCCACCTTGTCTTTTAGCGCCGGCGTGATGTTGACAACGGCGTCCGTGATCATCAGCGGCTTGTGATAGGCGGGCAGGTCGAACCAGAACACGTGGCTCATGCGCTTCGAGGTGCGCATGTCGGCTTCGCGCGGTACGACCGCGCCCATCAGTTCGTCCGTATGTTGCGAGCCTTTCATGAGCGCGTTGGCGTCGCCTGCGCGTGCAAGCGCGACCGCCTTGCGAGAAGCCGCGATCGGATCGTCTTCTGTTTCGACGAAGTCGAGGCCGCTGAGGCTGACGTTCAGCTTTGCCGCGATCGCTTCGATCTTCTGGCGCGGGCCTACGAGCAGTGGTTCGATCATGCCGTCTTCATGCGCGGCAAGCGCCGCAGCGAGTGAATCCGACGAGCAGGGGTAGGCGACGGCGACACGCAGCCGGCCTTTGCTGCGCGCTGCGGTCTCCATCGCCGCCAGTTTGGGAAAGGAATAATTCCGTGATGACAAAGTGAAACCCCGTTTATTCGCCGAGCGTCGAAGAGAGTGTTGTCGCTGCGTCTTGCAGGATCGGCAGCTTGGTCACGATGTTGGCTTGCGAAAGCCGCGCGACCGGCGCCTGGATTGCGAGCGCCGCGACGCAGGCGCGCAAGCGGCCTTTTTTCTGGAACACCGGTACCGCAAGACAGATCAGACCGTCGAGATATTCCTCGCGGTCGAGCGCGTAATTGTCGCGGCGGATGTCTTTCAATTCGTCGAGCAGCATTCCTTTATCGAGAATAGTGTTGCTGGTGTGCCGCGCGAATTCCATGCCGTTCAGGATCACGTCTCGCTTCGCAGGTTGCATAAGCGCGAGAAACAGCTTGCCGCTCGCCGAGCAGTAGGCGGGGACTTTCGAGCCTTGCTGGAAGGTGATGCGAAGCGGCCATTGCGATTCGACGCGGTCGATATAAGTGACCTGGCTGCCTTCCAGCACCGTCAGATTGCAGGACTCACCAACCTCCTGCACGACGCGCTTTAAAATCTGATGACGGACTGCGCCCGCCGGCTTGTTCGACAGGATCGAGAAGGCGAATTGTGAAGCGCGAGCCGAAAGCTCATAGCGCCTTCCGTCCGGCGTTCGCTGCACAAGTCCGGCAAGTTCGAGCGAGGCGAGCCAGCGATGCATCGTCGGTTTCGGCACGTTCATGCCGGCGGCAAGCTCCCCGAGCGTCGCGGGATGCTGCGTATCGGCGACGGTTTCGAGCAGACTGAGCGGTTTCAAAACACCGATGAGTTCGGTCATATTCATCAAAATTCCGAAAAATGGAACACTCAATATAAAATATTGAAATAATGATTGCAAGCAGGTAGCGAGCCGTGCAATTACAAGCCCGCATTTCATCTCACGCATTCGCGCTGGGTAACGGCAAGTAACGGTAAGAGGACGCGCTCCCATGAAAATGACGACGGAAGAAGCCTTCGTAAAAGTTCTCCAGATGCACGGCATCGAACATGCTTTCGGCATCATCGGCTCGGCCTTCATGCCGATTTCCGATCTCTTTCCGAAAGCCGGCATCACCTTCTGGGACGTCGCGCACGAAACCAACGGCGGCCTGATCTGCGATGGCTACACCCGCTCGACCGGTAAGATGGCGATGGCGATCGCGCAGAACGGCCCCGGCATCACGGGCTTCGTCACCGCGATCAAGACCGCTTACTGGAACCACACGCCGATGCTGCTCGTCACGCCGCAAGCGGCGAACAAGACGATCGGGCAGGGCGGCTTCCAGGAAGTCGAGCAGATGGCGCTGTTCCGCGACATGGTCTGCTATCAGGAAGAGGTGCGCGACGCCTCGCGCGTCGCCGAAGTGCTGAACCGCGTGATCTCGAAAGCGAAGCGCCTTTCGGCTCCGGCCCAAATCAACATCCCGCGCGATTTCTGGACGCAGGTGATCGACATCGATCTTCCGGCCATCGTCGATTTCGAACGCCCGCAGGGCGGCGAGAACGCCATTGCGCAGGCGGCGAAGCTTCTCTCCGAAGCGAAATTCCCTGCGATCCTTTCGGGCGCCGGCGTCGTGCTCGCGAATGGCATGGAAGATTGCGCGGCGCTTGCCGAAAAGCTCGACGCGCCGGTCTGTAACAACTACCAGCACAACGATTCTTTCCCCGGCTCGCACCGTCTTGCTGTCGGCCCGCTCGGCTATAACGGCTCGAAGGCGGCGATGGAGTTGATCTCGAAGGCCGACGTCATTCTCGCGCTCGGTACGCGGCTCAATCCGTTCTCGACGCTGCCGGGTTACGGCATTGACTACTGGCCGAAGGACGCCAAAGTCATTCAGGTCGATATCAACCCCGACCGCATCGGCCTGACGAAACCCGTCGCCGTCGGCATCTGCGGTGACGCAAAGCTCGTCGCAAAATCAATCCTCGCCAAGCTCGCGCCGAATGCCGGCAATGCCGGCCGCGAGGAGCGCAAGGCACTCATCCACTCGACGAAGTCGAAGTGGCTGCAGACGCTCTCCAGCATGGACCATGAGGAAGACGATCCGGGCACGAGCTGGAACGCGGATGCGCGCAAGCGCGACAGCGACCTCATGTCGCCGCGCCAGGCGTGGCGCGCCATTCAGGCGGGCCTGCCGCGCGATGCCATCATCTCTTCCGACATCGGCAATAACTGTGCGATCGGCAACGCCTACCCGACCTTCGAAAAGGGCCGGAAGTACCTCGCGCCCGGCTTGTTCGGCCCATGCGGCTACGGTTTCCCGTCGATCATCGGCGCCAAGATCGGCAACCCCGATGTACCTTGCGTCGGCTTCGCCGGCGACGGTGCTTTCGGCATTTCTATGAACGAGATGAGCTCGATTGGCCGCAAGGAATGGCCCGGCATCACGATGGTCATCTTCCGCAACTATCAGTGGGGCGCGGAGAAGCGGAACTCGATCCTCTGGTACGACAACAACTTCGTCGGCACCGAGCTCGATCCCGAGCTCAGCTATGCCAAGGTTGCGGTCGGTTGCGGCCTCAAGGGTGTCACCGTGAAGACACCGCAGGAACTGACGCAGGCGCTGCAAGATTCTTGCGAGGCGCAGAAAAAAGGCATCACGACCTTCATCGAAATCGTTCTTAACCAGGAGCTGGGCGAGCCGTTCCGCCGCGACGCGATGAAGAAGCCGGTGCCGGTTGCCGGTATCCGCCGCGAGGATATGCGGCCGCAGAAGGGCGCCTGATCCTTTCCGGACAAATTAGAAGTGGTCGCGCTCCGAGGCGCGGCCATTTTTATTTGCGCTACTTGATGTCGGAAAGATTGCTCAATTCGCGCGCGAGATAACGCGCGAGTTGCTCGGCGGCTTCCGGAATGCCTTGCTCCTTCCGGTGCAGCACGAGTTCAATCGGCCGCAATTCCGGCAGGCCGTCGGACTTGTTGAGCATGCGAATATTCGGTGTGATCGTGCAACGCGGGAAGGCCGAGACGGCGATGCCGGCGAGAACCGCCGCCTGCATGCCGGCGAACGAGTCGCATATCGAACGCAGTGTCCACGCGACCCCAGCGCCGTTCAGCGCGTCGATTGCGATCTGGCGATATACGCTGCCTTGCGGCAGAACCGCGAGCGGAACCGGTCGGCGCAGTTCCTGTGTGCCACTGGGGCTCGCTGCCCAGACGACCGGTTCATGCCGGATCAGCTCGCCGGCACGAAAGCCCGGCTGATTGGTCATCAAGGCAATGTCGAGTTCCTCGCGCTCGAGCGCGGCCTGCAAATGAATGCTGCGCGTGCAGCGCAGATGAATCTCGACATTGGGGTGTGCGCGCGAAAAATTTTCTAATACTTCAGGCAAAAGGTAAGCGGCGTAGAGATCCGGCGTGCCGAGCGTGACATGGCCGGCGATTCCGGGTTCCGCGAAACGATTGCGTGCTTCGTCGTTCAGGCGCAGCATCGAGCGCGCGAATTCGAGCAGCACTTCGCCATCGGGTGTCAGCACGAGCTGGCGCCGATTCTCGCCAAACAGCGTGCGGCCGACGGCACTTTCCAGCCGTTTGATCTGATGGGTGATCGCAGGCTGCGTGCGGCCGACCTTTTTGCCCGCGGAGGTCAGCCCGCCGGTGTCGACGATCGCGACAAATGTTCGCAGTAGCGAAATATCGAGGTCTTGATTCAATGATAAATCCCGCGAATGATCCCGATGCAGATTATCAATTTTGTCACGGTTGCTGCATCGTGCACCATAGAAAAAACCACTGCGCGCCAAGCGGGCACAGATTCGCTGGTGACGCATAAAAAACTCTCGGAGGGTAACGCCATGAGATTCGCCAATTTCTCGATGCTTTCGTTTTTTCGGGCTTCTGCCGCACTGGCTGCCGTCGCATTGTGCGGCGCATTCACGACCGGCAAGGCAACTGCCGCAGGCTATCCGGAGCGGCCGATCGAACTGATCGTTCCGTGGGGCCCCGGCGGCGGCGCCGATCAGCTAGCGCGACTCACCGCCAAATTGATGGAGCCGATCATCGGCCAGAGCATTCCGGTCGTGAACGTGCCGGGCGGCACCGGCGCGACCGGCATGGCGAAGCTTCTGGCGGCGCCGGCTGACGGTTATTCGATGGCGATCTATATCGCCGACAGCCATGCCTTGCTCGCCGGCAAGACGCCGCGCTGGAAGATGGAAGACATCACGCCGGTCGCGGTGATGATCAAGGGGCCGTCCTTCATCTTCGTGAAGGAAGACAGCAAGTACAAGAACTGGGCCGACTTCGAGAAGGACGCCAAGGCCAATCCGGGCAAGCTGAAGGTCGCGACGCTCGGTTTCGGCAGCGTCGACGACTTCTCGCTCTCCGTTCTGGAGAAGGGCGGCGTCAAGGTCGTGCAGGTGCCGTTCTCCAAGCCGAGCGAGCGTTATGTCTCGATCCTCGGCGGCCACGCCGACGCGCTCTATGAGCAGGCCGGTGACGTCGCGCAGTTCCTGAGCGGTAAGCAGATGCGGCCGATCCTGCTGTTCGGCGAAAAGCGTCTCGACGCCTTCAAGGATGTGCCGTCGTCCTACGAACTCGGCTACAAGATCGCGCTGCCGCAGTTCCGCTCGATCGTCGTTCGCGCCGGCACGCCGCCGGAAGTCGTCAAGAAGCTTTCCGACGCACTTGCCAAGGTCGCGGCGTCGCCCGAGTACAAGAAGTTTCTGGCCGATCAGTTTGGCGAGGCCACGAGCTTCGAGCCTGCCGACAAGGCCGGCCCGTTCGTCAAGCAGCAGCTTGAAGACATGAAGAAGGCCGCGCCGGCGAACTAATCGTCGAAGAAGTAACTCGCAACAGACAGGCTGGCGGCGTCATGGAAAACAACGTGCTCCGTTCTACGCTTCCATACATCGCCGGCCTGATCCTTTCGGCCGTCCTTTATCACTACGCGCAACAGATCGAGTATTCGGCGCATGCCAGCAGCCTCGGTCCGGATTTCTGGCCGAAGGCGACGATCGCGGTGATGGCACTGGTCTGCGTGATCGAAATTGCCCGGCGCCTGCTCGGCAGCAAGCAGGAAGCGCAGGGCATCGCCGAAACTTTTGAAAAAGAAGAGGAAGAAGCGCCCGCGCAGACTTATCCTTGGCTGCTGACCGCCGGCATCGTGCTCGTGCTCGCCTATGCGGTGATGGTCACGACGCTCGGTTTCTTGTTCTGCACGTTCCTGTTTCTCGCGGCCTTCATGTATCTCGGCCGCTATCGCAATCATCTCGCGATCTGGCTGACCGCGCTCGGAATCACCTTTGGCGCTGCAGTCCTGTTCATGCGCATCGCCTATGTCTCGCTGCCGCGCGGCGAACCGCCGTTCGATGCCATCACCGATTTCATTCGCGTCATCCTCGGCGGCTGAAGCAAGGACATACAATTATGAGCGAGATTCTGCTTCAGCTTGGGCACGGCTTCCTCAACTGTTTCACGTTGGTCCACCTCTTCATGCTGTTCGTCGGCATCGTCATCGGCCTTCTGGTCGGCGTGCTGCCGGGCCTCACGCTGGTGATGGGTGTCGCGTTGGCGCTGCCGTTCACCTATCACATGGATGTCACGGCCTCGATCGTGCTGCTGACGGCGATGTACGTCTCCGGCACCTATGGCGGCGCCTTCACGGCGATCCTGTTCAAGATCCCAGGCGAGCCGATCGATGTACCGATGCTGTGGGACGGTTACACCATGGGCCGCAAGGGCCAGCCGGCGAAAGCGCTCGGCTGGACGCTGGTAGCGGCGCTAGGCGGCGGCCTGTTGTCGGCCGTCATCATGGTGCTCCTGACGCAGCCGCTCGCGCATTTCGCGCTGCGCTTTTCGACACCGGAATATTTCGCGGTTCTCGTGTTTGGCCTCTCGAGCGTCGTCGCGCTCGGCAGCGGATCGCTCGCTAACGCCTTGATCAGCCTTTGCGTCGGCATCCTGATTGCAACAGTCGGCACCGACGAAACCTACGGCGCTTATCGTTTCACCTTCGGCTCGCCGATTCTGGCCGACGGCATCGAATTCCTTGTAGTGATGGTCGGCGCCTACGGCATCGGCGAGGTGCTGACGCGGCTGGAAACGGGATTCGCCACCAAGCCGATCGAAAAGATCAGCAACGCGCGCACGGAGCTACCGACCTGGCGCGAAATGAGCGCACTGAAATGGATGTTCGCGCGCGCGAGCGTGCTCGGCAACATCATCGGTCTTATTCCCGGCGCGGGCGCTACGATCGCTTCATTCGTGAGCTACGGCATGGAGTCGCAGTTCGGCAAGCGTCGCAAGGAAATGGGCACCGGCATCCCCGAAGGTATCGTCGCGCCGCAGGCGGCGGCGACCGCTTCGGTAGGCGGTGCGCTCG
>DATMGD010000034.1:0-114995 GCA_035555855.1 Xanthobacteraceae bacterium | reverse complement strand
TCGGAAACATCGTCGTCGGCATCGTCGGCGCCGTGGTCGCGGGCTGGCTGTTTCCAAGGCTCGGCATCAATCTCGGCGGCGGCATTATCGGTTCGATCATCGCGGCGGCGATCGGCGCGGTGATCCTGTTGTTTGTGATTGGATTGATCAGGCGTTGAGGATTTGAATGACGGAGGCGACTGGAGAACCGGGCAAGCGCGGGACGAAACGCGACACTCCCTGGCTCATCCGCACTTACGCGGGCCATTCGACGGCGGCGGAGTCGAACAAGCTCTACCGCTCGAATCTCGCGAAAGGCCAGACCGGTCTCTCGGTCGCCTTCGATCTTCCGACCCAGACGGGTTACGATTCCGACCATCCGCTGGCGCGCGGCGAGGTCGGCAAGGTCGGCGTGCCGATCTCACACATCGGCGACATGCGCACGCTGTTCGAGGGCATTCCCCTCGACCGCATGAACACCTCGATGACGATCAATGCGACGGCGGCCTGGTTGCTCGCGCTTTACGTCGCGCTTGCCGAGGAACAGGGCGTCGATAAGGGCGCGCTTTCCGGCACGACGCAGAACGACATCCTGAAAGAATATCTCTCGCGCGGCACCTATGTGTTCCCGCCGCAGCCGTCGATGCGGCTCGTGAAAGACACGATCCTTTATTCGACGCGCGCGATTCCGAAATGGAATCCGATGAATGTCTGCTCGTATCACCTGCAGGAAGCGGGCGCGACGCCGCAGCAGGAACTCGCTTATGCGCTCGCCAATGCCATTGCCGTGTTAGACGCGGTGAAGGCGTCGGGCGAAGTGAAGGGCGAGGCGTTCGAGGAGGTCGTCGGGCGCATTTCGTTTTTTGTGAATGCCGGCATCCGCTTCGTCACTGAACTCTGCAAAATGCGGGCGTTCTGCGAGCTGTGGGACGAGATCACCTTTGAACGCTACGGCGTGAAGAACGAAAAACACCGCCGCTTCCGCTACGGCGTGCAGGTGAACTCATTGGGGCTCACCGAGCAGCAGCCGGAAAACAACGTCTATCGCATCCTGATCGAGATGCTCGCCGTTACGCTGTCGAAAGGCGCGCGCGCCCGCGCGGTGCAGCTTCCGGCGTGGAATGAGGCGCTCGGCCTGCCGCGGCCGTGGGATCAGCAGTGGTCGATCCGCATGCAGCAGATCGTTGCCTTCGAGACGGATCTCCTAGAATACGCTGATCTCTTCGACGGCTCGAAGGAAGTCGCGCGCAAGGTCGGCGAACTGAAAGCCGAGGCGCGCGAAGAGCTGATGCAGCTCGAGAAAATGGGCGGCGCGGTGAAGGCCGTCGAGTCGGGCTACATGAAAGAGCGGCTCGTCGAATCGAACACGAAACGCCTGGAGGCCATCGAGCGCGGCGAGCAGACGGTCGTCGGCGTCAATAAATTCACCGAAACCGAGCCGTCGCCGCTTTCGACCGGTACCGATGCGATCCTCACCGTGCCGAAGGAAGTCGAGGACGAGCAAATCGCCCGCCTCAAGGCGTGGCGCGAGCGCCGCGACCAGATCGCTGTGCGCCATACATTGCAGGCGCTTTCGCGCGCGGCAGCGGACGGCTCGAACATCATGCCGGTGTCGATCGCCTGCGCCAAGGCCGGCGTCACCACCGGCGAGTGGGGTGCGGCGCTCCGCAAGGTGTTCGGCGAATATCGCGCGCCGACCGGCGTTGCCTCCGCCGTGAGGAACGACGCCGAAGGTCTCGATGAAATCCGCGAGCGGGTGAATGCCGCGTCGCGGCGCCTTGGCCGCCGCATGAAGGTGCTGGTCGGCAAGCCGGGGCTCGACGGCCACTCGAACGGCGCCGAGCAGATCGCGGCCCGCGCGCGTGATTCGGGCATGGAGGTCGTCTATCAGGGCATTCGGCTGACACCCGAAGAGATCGTCAACGCCGCGCGTGACGAGAACGTGCATGTCGTCGGGCTGTCGATTTTGTCCGGCAGCCATGTGCCGCTGGTGCGTGAAGTGCTGGAAAGATTGCGCAGCGAGGGCATCGGCGCGCCGGTCGTCGTCGGCGGTATCATTCCGCCGGAGGACGAGGCGCTTTTGAAGAAGGCCGGGGTTGCCGCCGTCTTCACGCCGAAGGATTACGAGGTCAACCGCATCCTCGGTAATCTCGTCGATATCGTCGAGCGGGCCGCCGGCAAGAACGCGGCCTGATCAAAGCCCGACGCGCTGGCGGACATCCTTTGCGCTCCAGCCTTGCACGCGCAAATCGCGCAGCGTCGTCGAGCGCGTGCGCTTGGCGAGCTTCTTGCCGTCTTCGTCGAGAACCAGCTTGTGGTGGTGATAGACCGGCGCAGGCAGCCCGAGGACTTCCTGCAACAGCCGGTGGATCGACGTGCTTTCATAAAGGTCCATGCCGCGCACGACATGGGTGACGCCTTGCAGTGCGTCGTCGAGCACGCAGGCGAGGTGATAGCTCGCCGGCGTTTCCTTGCGGCCGAGCACGACATCGCCCCATCGTTCGGGATGCGCCTCGATATCGCGCGGATTGTCTTCGTTGGTTTCATGCCAGAACAGCGGCTTGTTTATGCGCTCCAGCGCCGTCTCAAGGTCGAGCCGCAGCGCATAGGGCTCGCCGCGTCCGATCCGCTGCACGCGCTCCTCGGATGTCATGCTGCGCGCATTGCCCGGATAAAGCGGCGAGCCGTCGGGATCGTGCGGCCAATCGGGGCCGCGCGCCGTGACGAGCTTGGTGATTTCGTTGCGGGTCTCGAACGAGGTGAACAGCAGGCCTGCTTCCTCGAGCCGCATCAGCGCCGTGCGATAGTCGGAGAAATATTCCGACTGCCGCCGCACCGGGCGCTCGAACAGGATGCCGAGCCACTCCAAGTCCTGCCGGATGGCGATCTCGTATTCCGGCCGGCAGCGCGTCGGATCGATATCCTCGATCCGCACCAGGAGGCGCCCGCCTGCTTTCTGCGCCATGTCGTAGTTCAGCAGCGCCGAATAGGCGTGTCCGAGGTGAAGGTAGCCGTTCGGGGAGGGCGCAAAACGAAAGACTGGCTTGGCAGGGGATTTCGACATGACAGCTCAATATAACGCGCAATGTTCTTGACGGAAGTTTAGCCGGAAGGACAAGTGAGAATTATGTCTCGCCGTATCGAAACCGAAAGCGACCTCGAATCCGGGCTGGAGCTGCTCCTGAAGCTCGATCCGCGCCTCAAGGAGGTATTCAAGGTCGCCGGCCGCCCGCCGCTCCGAAAGCGCGACGGCGGCTTTCGCGGCCTCTCGCGCATCGTCGTTTCGCAGCAGCTTTCGGTCGCGAGCGCGGCGGCGATCTGGCAGCGGGTCGAAACGAGCTTCGATCCGTTTCATCACGACACGGTGCTTCAAGCGCGTGCGCCGCAGTTCAAACGAGCCGGCTTGTCGCGGCCGAAGATCAAGACATTCCGGGAAGTCGCGCGAGCGGTGCGGGACGGCAAGCTCGACCTCGACGCGCTGCATCACATGCCGGCGGATGAGGCGCACGCGATGATGACGGCGGTAAAGGGCATCGGGCCGTGGACCGCCGATATTTATCTTCTCTTTTGCATCGGCCATGCCGACGCCTGGCCTGCCGGCGATCTTGCGGTGCAGGAAGCCATTCGCCTCGCCTTCAAGCTGAGGAAACGGCCCGACGTGAAGCGCATGCACAAGCTCGGCGAAGCGTGGCGGCCGGTGCGCGGCGTTGCGGCCTATCTGTTCTGGGCTTATTACGCTGCGGTCAAAAAACGCGACGGCATTCCCCTTGCCGCGAACGGGGCAAGCCCCGCGCGCGGTCCCATTCAAATGGAAACCAAAAAATGACAATGCTCACTGGCCCGCGCATGGCGCCGCAGTCCGGCAAGGCCAAGCAGCTCGTCGTGCTGCTGCACGGCTATGGCGCCGACGGCAACGACCTGATCGCGCTCGGCGGCGAGTGGCAATCGATGCTGCCGGACACGGCCTTCGCCTCGCCGAATGCGCCGGAGCCGTGCGCCGGCGCGCCGATGGGGCGGCAGTGGTTTCCGCTCACCATGCGCGACATGGAAGAACGCTGGACCGGCGTGCAGCAGGCGGCGCCCGCCCTGCATCAGTATCTCGACGCCGAGCTTGCGCATTGGGGGCTTCCACCCGATCGCCTCGCGCTTGTCGGTTTCAGCCAGGGCACGATGATGTCGCTCTATATCGGCTTGCGCCGCGCCGCCGCGCCGCTCGCGGTCGTCGGCTATTCGGGCATGCATGTCATGCCGACGATGGAGGTCGATGAAGCGGGCTTCATCGGCTCGATCAAATGCATGCCGCCGGTGCTGCTGGTGCACGGCGACCGGGACGAGCTGATTCCGCCGCAGGAGATGTTCATGGCGGCGCAGACGCTCGCGGCGCTCGAAGTGCCGGTCGAGTGGCATCTCTCGCAGGGTCTCGGTCATGGGATCGACGGCGATGGTTTGCGGCTCGGCGGCGCGTTTCTGGCGCGGGCGTTCCAGCCGAAAGGCTGACCGCTACGCCGGGAGATGAGGCGGGGCGCGGCTTTTCAAGCCGCTTCACAAAGCCATCATCGAATCGCTACAATATGAGCCGAACTCGGCCAGCGGCCGGATCAACCGGACGCCGAACGGCCCGTGTTCAGGGAGTCGTTCTTGAACGTTGCCGTGTCGCCTGCGGTGTCGTCCGGCGGTGCATCGCCCGATTCGCATCCCGGTTCGCCGCCTGGTTCCTGGCCTGCGCTGGTGCTCAACGCGGATTTTCGTCCGCTGAGCTATTACCCGCTCTCGATCTGGTCGTGGCAGGACACCATCAAGGCGGTGTTTCTCGATCGCGTGAATATCGTCGCGCTTTACGACCACGCGGTGCACAGCCCGAGCTTCGAGATGAAGCTGCCGAGCGTCGTCGCGCTCAAGAGCTATGTGCGGCCGCTGCGGCAACCGGCCTTCACGCGCTTCAATGTTTTTCTGCGCGACCGCTTCTCCTGCCAGTATTGCGGCTCGCGCGACGACCTCACCTTCGATCACGTCATCCCGCGCTCGAAGGGCGGCGAGACGACATGGGAAAACGTCGTCGCGGCGTGCTCGCCGTGCAATCTCAGAAAGGGCGGCTTGTCGCCGAAAGAATCGGGCATGTTTCCACACCAGTCGCCGTTCCAGCCTTCGGTCGGCGACCTGCACAGGAACGGCCGGCTATTCCCGCCGAACTATCTGCACGAGAGCTGGCTCGATTATCTTTACTGGGATACGGAGCTGGAGCCGTAGTTTCTCGCGTTACGCTTTGCGGCGCGCGA
Source organism: Xanthobacteraceae bacterium (assembly GCA_035555855.1). Taxonomy (GTDB): domain Bacteria; phylum Pseudomonadota; class Alphaproteobacteria; order Rhizobiales; family Xanthobacteraceae; genus Palsa-892. Next base: position 109,740 of record DATMGD010000034.1, on the reverse strand, counting down.
CCCACAGCGCGAACAGCGTCAGCGTCCCCGCGATCAGCGCGTTGTAGCCGGCGAGCGAAATGCCGAACAGCCGCCACGGCGCTTCGTCGCAACGCACGACGCGCGACTGGTTCATCTGCTCGATCAGGCTGCCGCTGCCGAGATTGACGACGGCCGCCGAGCAATCCGCCGGACCTTCCCAGAATTTCCATTCGACGCCGGCGTGATAGACGGCGAGCGCAAACGCGATCGCAAGCACGAAGGCGAGCACATAAAAGCCGATGCGCGCGAGCGTCTCGTTCTGCGCGAGCGAAGCGACACCGAGCGCGAGCGGAACAGCGACGTAGTACGGCACGCGCTGGTCGAGACAGAGCGGGCACGGCGAAAGGCCGACGACGAGTTGAAAAAACCAGGCGCCCGCTAACGTTAATACGGCGGCGGCCGCGATCGAAAATGCGGCGGAGACGAAATTAATTTTCATGACAATTTTCCTGCGTGGAACTTTTTATTCATAAACCTTTTATTTATAACGCTTTCGGTTTCAATCGTCCGATAGTTCCGATCATAAACAAGTGATCGCCGTCACATTTTTGACTCATCGGGATGGCGATTCGCCGCAACAAGAAAATCATAACGCGAATCGTAACTGCGTAAGCGGGGAGTTCGCAAAAAACGGGTGGATGCGTCGCCACAGGGGCGGGGGTCAACTGTGGAGATACAATGCGAACCTTTCTATCGATACTCACCGTCGCCGCGGCACTGATCGCGGCCGACACGGCGATGAACGTGGCTGAAGCCGGCCAGCGCGGCATGGCTTCCTACTACGGCTATCGCAGCAAGACCGCGAGCGGGGAAATGATGAACCCGAACGCAATGACCGCCGCACACAAGACGCTGCCGTTCGGCACGCGCGTGCGGGTCACCAATACGCGGACCGGCCACTCGGTCGTCGTCCGTATCAACGACCGCGGGCCGTTCATTCGCGGCCGCATTATCGACGTCTCGACCGGAGCCGCGCGTGTGCTCGGCATGATCGGCTCGGGCGTTGCGCCGGTGACGGTCGAGGTCGTCTCGTAAGAAGTCCCTTTTTCAAGGGCGTTCGCCACTCGCGGCGGACGAAAGGGTGGATGCAAAGGGCCGATCCGGCGACGCCGGACCGGCCCTTTGATTTTTGAGGAAACGGGACGCGGCGAAGCGGAAAATCTTCGCGAGCCGCTATCCACTTTTGCGGAACCTGCCTCTATATTCCCGCCCGCGTCGCCCCCGTGGCGGAACTGGTAGACGCGCCTGACTCAAAATCAGGTTGCCGCAAGGTAGTGCCCGTTCGAGTCGGGCCGGGGGCACCATTTCTTCCCGATCAAAGAATCAGGCTGCGAGGCCATTATCTTGCCGCGGTGCGCAAGCGTTTCGGCCAGTGGATCTTGGACACCTGCCGCGCCGGTTATGATGAAGCCTGGCTCGCATGGCAGGACGAGATCGGCCGCCGTCATCGCCGCGCCGGCAAGAACGAGACGGATCACGCCAAAGCCGCGCCGCATATTCACATGCGTCATGTGCTCGCGCTCGCCGTGCCGATTTCGCTGACGATGAAACCGTTCCTCGCCAAAAAGAATCATTCCCCGGCCGAGGTCGAGGCGATGTATCTTGCCTGGTCGAAGGCGGTGCTGCTGCAGCCATCTTATGGTGCCGGCCCTATACGCATGACGGAGACTTCTGATGAACGACGGCGCGGCGCCCGAGTTAGAGATCAAAACCTGGCTCAACACGGCCGAGCCGCTGACGCTCGCGTCGTTGCGCGGCCGCGTCGTCTTCGCCGTCGCCTTTCAGATGCTTTGTCCCGGCTGCGTCAGCGAGGGCCTGCCGCAAGCGCAGCGGGCACGCGCGATGTTTCCCGAGAATGACCTCGCGGTGATCGGGCTGCACACCGTGTTCGAGCATCACGAGGCGCAGGGCACGGAAGCCGCGCTCAAAGCGTTTTTGCACGAGTATCGCATCGGCTTTCCGGTCGGCATCGACATGCCGAACCCGGATTATCCGTTGCCGAAAACGATGCAGGCCTACGGCATGCGCGGGACGCCGACGACGCTATTGTTCGATCGCCGCGGCCGGCTCCGCGTGCATCAGTTCGGGCATCTTGAGGACATGCAGCTTGGCGCTGCGATCGCAACGCTGATCGAAAGCGGCAAAGCCGCGCTCGGCGAGGCTGCCGCGCCCGCCGCCGAAGGCGGGCGCTGCACCGTGGATGGCGCGTGTAGCTGATCAGTAGATGCCGCGGTCGCCGTAGGGATCGCGATATTGCGGCTGGATGTAGCGCGGCGGCGTGCGATAGCTGCGATCGTAATAAGTGGCGTAGGGATCGGAATATTCGGGCTGGTTGTAGCGCTGCGCTGCCCGGCGTTCGGCATATTGCGGATCATTGGACGGCGGATTGCCGTATTGCGAATTGCCGTAATAGCCGCGGTCGTAACGCTGACCATAACCCTGACCGTAACTCTGACCGTAGCCTGGCTGATAGGTCTGGCCGTAACCCTGCTGGTACTGCGGCGCCTGCGGCTGCGCATCCTCGCGCTCGGCGAGTTTGGTGCGGCCGCGCTTCAGCGCGATCTGCTCGCTGCCGGTAAGCACCACTTTGGTTTTCAGAACGCCTTCGCGCTGGACCATCGAATAGAGCTGCTCGGCGTGACCGACCGAAAGCCGGACGCAGCCGTGGCTGACCGGCATGCCGAGGTTCTTGCTGTAGGTGCCGTGGATGGCGTGGCCGACCTTGGTGAAGAAGATCGAATAGGGCATCGGCGCGTCGTCCCATTCTTTCGAATAGTGATCGCGTTCCATGCGGAAGGCCTGAAACTTGCCCGAAGGCGTCGCGTGGCCGGTCTTGCCGGTCGAAACCGGCCAGTTGTAGAGCGCCTGGCCGTCCTTGCTGACCGTCAGGCGCTGCGTGCTTTTGTCGACGGTGATCAGAAGGTCGGCGCGCGCGGGAACGCTCGCGGCTGCGACCGACAGGAGGGCGATGGTGGAGAGGCAAGCGTACTTCATACGCATGACGGGCTCGCTTTCTTGAACGTGTTCAAAGACTGGCCTCTTGCCGGGAACCTGACGCGGCGCTCGCGCGAAATTAAGGCGGAAAATTCCGTGTTTTCGCAGAGCCGACAGGAAGAACGGCTAACGCGCCGGAAAGTTGCAATGCCAAGATTGCGGGTTTGATTTGGCCGCGGTTCCGCTCAAAACCGTTTCGGGGTCATGCCCTAGTCAAGCTCGGCTTCGTCGTCCTTGACCTGCTGCATCGCCTTTTTGGTGGCGCGATCGAGGCGGCGCTTTTTGCTCTTGCGGTTCTGGCCGGCGATCAGCCGGGCGAGCGGCGGGCCGGCGAGCAGCACGATGATGAAGCGGAAGATTTGCAAACCCATGACGAGCGGTACATCGACCGGCGTCGAGGCGGCGATGATCGCGATCGCATCCATGCCGCCGGGGCTGGTGCCGAGATAGGCGGTGAGCGGATCGACGCCGAGCGTGTGCACGAGAAGAAGAGCGAGCAGAATGCTGAAGCCGATCAGCGCGAAAATCGCGATCAGGGTCTGCGGCAGCGCGCGCAGCGCATGCGAAAGAATCTGCGGCGTGAAGCCGAGCCCGATGTTCCAGCCGAGCAGCGCAAAGCAGCCGGCGAGAAACCAGGTCGGCAGCACGATGGTCATGATGCCCGTGGCCTGCAACGCGATGCCGGCGATCATCGGCACTAAAAATGTGCCGCCGGGAATGCGCGAAATCCGGCCGATCAGGCCGCCCACGATCGCGAGAACGAGCGTCTTCGCGAAACCGATGCCGTCGAACGGTCCGAACCAGACGAGCTGCGGAAGCGGCGCATCGCCAAGATGAATCCAGAAGCGCGCGATCAGCGACGCAAGCCCCGCGACGATGACGACGCGCAGATATTGCATGAAGGCGACGAGCCGCGCGTCGGCGCCGAACTCGCCCGCCATCAGCATCATGGCGCTCGCCGCGCCCGGCGCCATGCCCCAGATCGCGGTGGTGCCGGGAATGACGCCGAGCCGGCCGATCAGCCAGCCGAGCAGGAGGCTCGCGATGAGAATCGCCGAGCCGATTCCGAGAAACAGCGGCCAGGATTGCGCGAAGCTGCCGATCAGTGAAGGCGGGATCGAGTGCGCGACGAGGCAGCCGATCGCGGCCTGCGAAATGAAGAAAGAGAATTTCGGCAGCCGCAGCGCGCCGCCATTGGTGGCGATGACGACGGCGGCCACCATCGGGCCGATCAGGAAGGTCGCCGGCAGCCCCGCAAGTTCGAGGCAGGCGACGATGGCGGCCGAGAGCGCGGCGAGCGCGCTCCATTGGGCGGGGACGGGAAGCCGCTTGATGACGGCGCTAAGGGCGGGCATTTCGCCCGTTTGGTATCACGGAACAGGAAGCCGGCACCATCAACGGCCCGCATGGCTGCTATTCTTGTAGCTGCCGCTTCAGGCGGGCGGGTGCAGAGGCTCTATTGCCAGAGGTTGGCTTTGGCCCATTGATCCTCGGGGATCGCTTCGCCGAGCTTGTATTCGAAGGCGAGCACTTTCAGGTGGTCGCTGTCGGCTTCGCACTTGAACGAGAAGCCGTACCACTTGCCCTGGCTGCGGAAGGCGCCGCCCTTGCCGTGAATGGTGTGGCCGTCGGTCGTGGGGTCGGCGGTCGCCGCAAGCACCGCGCGGTCGGGCTTGAACGGATTGGGATCGCGCTTGATCCGCCGCATCGCCTCGATGTCGCAAATCTGTTCGAGCCGCGTTTGCGGATCGAGTTTGAGCAATTGCTTCTCGAGCCGCTTCGAGTTGGCGGCGAAGGCAATGGCCGGGATCACGGCCGCTACGATTGTGATGCTGGGGAGAAGTTTGTTCATCGCGGGATTTTTCGAGGCAAAGTCATCGGCGTCAAAAATGTCATTCCCTAGGCAAATGGCGACGCACGAATGCGCCGAAGGTCGCGATTCGGATCAAAACAGCTTGATCGCGGCGTAAAAACCGCCGACGAGAACAGCGACCGAGACGAATAGCACAAGGCCGAGACGCTTCTCGATGAATTCGCGCGCCGGCTCGCCCCAATAGTAGAGAAGCGCGGCCAGAATATAAAAGCGCGCGCCGCGGGTGATGATCGAGAGCACCGTGAACCACAGAAGATTATAGCCGGCGAAGCCCGAGGTGATGGTGACGAGCTTGTAGGGAATGGGGGTCGCGCCCTTGATGAGGATGATCCACGCGCCCCACTCGGCATAGGCGGCGCGGAAGGCGTCCATCTTGTCGCCGTAGCCGTAAAGCTTGATCAGGAATTGTCCGACGGTGTCGTACAAGAGCGCGCCGATGGCGTAGCCGAGAAGTCCGCCGAGCACCGAGGCGATGGTGCAGACGCCCGCGTAGAAAAAGGCGCGCTTGGGCTTTGCCAGGCACATCGGCACCAGCATGACGTCGGGCGGGATCGGGAAAAACGAGCTTTCGACGAACGAGATCGCGGCGACGGCCTTGGTCGCCCAAGGTTTTGCCGCCAGCTCGAACACCCAGTCATAAAGGCGGCGCAACATGGCAGCCGCTCTCTATAGAGCCGGTTCGGTGAAGTAAAGCGCGGGCGCCGGGCGGCCAAACCTGTCGCCAAACCATGCGGCGGGCGGGGTCATAAATCGGTCACGCGGGTGGGGGCAGGTAGCGAGCCATTCGCGGGTGCCGCGAAAAATAGGTCCAGATATTGGAACGATAGAGACTGTTCCACTTACCAGCGCGGCGGCTTTCCATTACAAACAGGATGACGGCCGAAGGCGGCATCGGCCGGCAAATGAAGAAGCGGGAAATTCTTATGCGTCTTGCTCGTGCTGTCACGCGCTCCATCCGGCTATCCATCGCCTCGATGCTTGCTGCCTGTTTGCTGGCGTCGAATGCGGCACAGGCCGAAACCGCCATCCGTTTTGCGATCGAGAAGCTGGATGCGACCGCAGCGCCGCTCCTCGTTGCGCTCGACAAGGGCTATTTCCGCGCCGAGGGCCTCAATGTCTCGCTGGTGATGCCGGTGAGCCCGGAACCCGCTGAAGGCAGCAACGATCCCGTCAAGCGCATCGCCGCGGGCGACGCCGATCTTGGCTTTGGTGATCTGACCGTGCTCCTGCGCGCGCGACTCGAAGAACAGCCGGCGCCGGTGAAGGCGGTCTATGTCGTTTACAACAAGCCGGGCTATGCCGTGCTGGGCCGCAAGAGCCGCGGTATCCAGTCGCCCGGCGATCTCGAAGGCAAGAAGGTCGGCACGCCGCGGCGCGATCCGGCGAGCAGCCTGTGGAAGGTGTTCGTCACGGCGAGCGCCATCGACGCCTCGAAAATCACGACCGAGAATATCGGCCTCTCGGTGCGCGATCCGATGGTGGCGTCCGGCCAGATCGATGCGGTGACGGCGCTCTCGTATCAATCGTTCATCGACATCAAAGAGCGCGGCGTTCCGGCGAGCGACATCTCGGTGATGTTCATGGCCGACTACGGCGTCAAGATGTACGGCGCCTCGATTCTCGCGAGCGAAAAATTCGCCAGCGAAAACGCCGATGCCGTGCGCGGCTTTCTGCGCGCCTATGCCAAGGGCCTGCGCGACACCATCGCCAAGCCCCAGAGCGCGATCGAGCCGGTGCTCAAGCGCGACACCATGCTCAGCAAGGACGCCGAGCTGGAGCGGCTGCGCATGACGATCCGCGACAATATCCAGACGCCGGAAACCAAGGCGAACGGTTATGGCGGCGCCGACCCGGCGCGGCTTACGGCGGCGATCGACCAGATCGCGGCGGCACTCGAACTGAAGAAGAAGCCGAAAGCCGAAGAGCTGTTCGATCCGTCCTTCCTGCCGGCGCGCGGCAAGGACGAACGCTAGCGCCTGATCCCGGCGCAGATTGCGCCTTCGCGCAGGGATGATCTTCCCGAAAACCCGATTCCACTTTTCGGCATCATGCTTTAGGGTTCGCCGGCCCACCGGGACCGCACCATGTCCTTTCTCCGTATTTATGGCCGCGTTTTTCAGCTGCTCGGACCCGAGAAGAAGCTCGGGGTGTTGCTCGCATTCGCGAATGTCGGCCTTGCCGCCGCGCAATTCGCAGAGCCCGTGCTGTTCGGCCGGGTGATCGACGCGCTGGTGAGCGCGCAGGCGGCGAACCGCACGCCGTCGATCGGCGATCTTTCTTATCTCCTGTCGATCTGGGCGGGCTTTGGCCTGTTCAGCATTCTCGTCGGCGTGCTTTTGGCGCTCCATGCCGACCGGCTGTCGCACCGGCGGCGGCTTGCGATCATCACCAGCTATTTCGAGCATGTTCTGCATCTGCCGCTCGCCTATCACACCGGCACCCATTCGGGCCGCTTGATGAAGGTGATGCTGCAAGGCGCGGATTCGCTGTGGGGGCTGTGGCTGACGTTCTTCCGCGATCATTTCGCAGCCTTCGTGTCGATCTTCATTCTCTTGCCGGTCGCGGTGTATCTCAACTGGCGGCTCGGGCTGTTGCTCGTCGGGCTGATGTTCGTGTTCGCGGCGATCACTACCTATGCGCTGCGGCAGACGGAAGCGCAGCAGCTCGGCGTCGAGCGCCATCAGACGGATCTTGCGGAACGCACATCGGACGCGCTCGGCAATATCGCGCTGGTGCAGAGCTTCACGCGCGTCGAGGCGGAGGTGATGGCGGTGAAATCCGTCGCCCACCGCGTGCTCTCGGCGCAAATTCCGGTGCTGACATGGTGGGCGGTGGTGTCGGTCGCGACGCGCGCGGCGACGACGCTGACGATATTGGCGATCTTCCTCTACGGCACCTGGCTGCATATTCAGGGCCTCGTCACGATCGGCGAGATCGTCACCTTCGTGAACATCGCAACGCTGTTCGTCGGCAAGTTAGAGCTGGTCGTCGGCTTCACCAACCGCCTGGTGCTGGAAGCGCCGCGGCTCACGCAGTTCTTCGAGGTGCTGGATTCAGTGCCGATCAAGGACAAGCGCGGCGCCATCGACCTCGGCCGCGCCCAGGGCGAAGTCGAATTCGATCACGTTTCGCTGTCCTATGACGGCAAGCGCGCGGCGGTCGATGATGTGAGCTTTCACGTCGATCCCGGCGAGACGATCGCGGTCGTCGGCGCGACGGGCGCCGGCAAGACGACGGCGCTCTCGCTTCTTCATCGCGCGTGGGACCCGCAAAAGGGCGTTGTGCGGATCGACGGCCACGACATTCGCGACATGAAGCTGGAATCGCTCCGCCGCAACATCGGCGTCGTGTTTCAGGAAGCGCTCTTGTTCAACCGCTCGATCGAGGAGAACCTCAAGGTCGGCAAACCGGACGCGACGCCGCAGGAGATTGAAGACGCGCTCCGCCGGGCGCAGGCTTCCGAGTTCATCGCGCGCTCGGGCGTCGATGCCAATGTCGGCGAGCGCGGGCGGCAGCTTTCGGGCGGCGAGCGCCAGCGTATCGCCATTGCGCGCGCGCTGCTGAAGGATCCGCCGATCCTCATTCTCGACGAGGCGACGAGCGCACTCGATGCCGCAACCGAAAAGAAAGTGCAGCTTGCGCTTGATGAAGTGATGAAGGGCCGCACGACGTTCGTGATCGCCCATCGTCTCGCGACGATCCGCAACGCCAACCGCATTTTCGTATTTCACGACGGCAAGATCGTCGAGCAGGGCAGCTTTGATGAACTGGTGAAGCAGAGCGGCCGCTTCGCGGATCTTGCGCGTGCGCAGTTCATGGTCGCGCCGGAGCCGGCGCCCGCCGCGCGCTCTTAATTCGCTGCGTTAGCGCAGCCGCTCCAGAATCGAGACGTAGTTCGCGACCGCTGCGCCGCCCATGTTGAAGATGCCGGCGAGTTTGGCATCCTTGATCTGCATGCCGCCCGCTTCGCCCCGCAACTGCAAGGCCGAAAGCGCGTGCATCGAAACGCCGGTCGCGCCGATCGGATGGCCCTTGGCCTTGAGGCCGCCCGATGGATTTACGGGAAGCCTGCCGGTCTTTTCGGTGATGCCTTCTTCGAGGACGCGCGCGCCTTGGCCGGGTTTGGCGAGGCCCATCGCTTCATACTCGATGAGTTCGGCGATGGTGAAACAGTCGTGCGTTTCGGCAAAAGACAAATCACCGAGCGTAATGCCGGCCTCGGACAACGCGCGCTGCCAGGCGACGGCGCAGCCTTCGAACTGCAAAATGTCGCGCTTCGACATCGGCAGGAAATCCTGCGCATGGGCCGCCGCGCGAAATGCGACGAGCGGCTTTTCCAGCTTCATCGCCGTGTCGATGTCGGCGAGCACGATCGCGGCGGCACCATCGGAGACGAGCGAGCAGTCGGTGCGCTTCAGGGGCCCCGCGACGCGCGGGTTCTTTTCGCTCTCCGTGCGGCAAAAATCGAAACCCAGATCCTTCCGCAGTTGCGCGTATGGGTTGTCGACGCCGTTCTTGTGGTTCTTCGCAGCGATGCGCGCCAGCGCGTCCGACTGATCGCCGTATTTTTGGAAATACGAATCGGCGATCTTGCCGAACACACCGGCAAAGCCGCCTTTGATCTCGCCGTCTTCCGGCAGATACGAGGCTTTGAGTAGATTTTTACCGATCTCGGCAGGTGCCGTGCGCGTCATCTGCTCGACGCCGACGACGAGCACGATGCGCGCGTTTTTCGCCGCGATTGTCTTCAAACCTTGTTGAACGGCGGCGGAACCGGTGGCGCAGGCGTTCTCGACGCGCGTCGCGGGCTTGAAGCGAAATGCAGGATCGGCTTGCAGCACGAGCGCCGCGGTAAAATCCTGCGGGCTGAAACCCGCGTTGAAGTGACCGAGGACGATTTCATCGACGTCGCTAGCCGCAATACCGGCATCGTTGAGCGCATCGCGGGCGACGCGGACGATCAGGCTCTCGACGCTCTCGGCGTCATGCTTGCCGAACGGCGTGTGCGCGAGGCCGACGATGCAGGCGGTCATGATGGAACTCCCGGCGGATTTGCACCGAATATAGGCGTGCATTGCCCGTGGCGCGATAGCTCTTTGCGAAGCAGCCCGAACGGGTTAGGAAGGTGCCGGCGGTGGCGCCTGCCGCAATTCCGCCCCCACCCGGTTGTTATTCGACTGGAGCCACGGAAACCTTCAGCGTGAATTTTGTAGCCAGCCGCAACGCTTGCCGATCGATCTGCTTTGGGCTTCTCGCCCTGGCGTTCCTTGTCGTTCCGGCGGCGGCGGGCCCCTACATCCTGGTCGACGCGACGACCGGCCGCGTCATCGCCCAGCATGAAGCGGGGCGGCCGTGGTATCCGGCCTCGATTTCGAAATTGATGACCGTGTTCGTCGCGCTCCGCGCCATGCGCGAAGGGCGCGTGACGCCCGACACGCTGCTCACCGTTACGGACCGCGCCTATCACGAGGCGCCGAGCAAAATGGGTTTTCCGCTCGGCACGCAGGTCACGCTCGATAACGCGCTCAAGATGCTGATGGTGAAATCGGCGAACGACATGGCGGTGGTGATCGCCGAGGGTGTCGGCGGCAGCTACGAGAATTTCATCGCGGAGATGAACCGGATCGCCGCCGAGCTTGGCATGACCGCGACGCATTATGCCAACCCCAATGGCCTGCCGGATGAAGGCCAGATCACCACGGCACGCGACATGGCGATCTTGGCGCGGGCGATCTATCGCGAGTTTCCCGAGCAGGAGGCGCTGTTTCGTATCCCCGCGCTTCGCCTCGGCAAGCGCTTGATTCGCAATCACAACAAGCTGATCGATCACTACGTCGGCGCCGACGGCATGAAGACCGGTTTCATTTGCGCGGGCGGCTACAACATCGTCGCGACCGCGACGCGCGGCAGCAAGAAGCTGATCGTCGTCGTGCTCGGCGGGCGCTCGAACGCTTCGCGCAACGAGGATGCGGCAAAGCTGTTCGAGAAAGGTTTCTCGCCGCTCGCCAAGATCGGCGCGGTGTTCCGCGGCGAGCCGCGCGCGGTCGAATCGATCCAGAACCTCGCCATGGATCCGGTCGATATGCGCGATCTCATCTGCGGCAAGAATCGCCGCAAGGTGCCGATTGAATCCGATGTCGAGGAAGACGAGCCGGATGAGCCCGAGACCGTTGCCGCGAGCGCCGCGGGGACGAAAGGCGGCAGGCAGAAGAAAACTTATTTCGTCGATCTGCCGCCGTCGATGCCGCCGGTGCGCGTCTATATCGGCGCTGCGACGCAATCGGAAACGCAAAAGAATGTCAGCGGCGACGATCTGATCCCGCAGCCCAAGAAGGGCAAAAAAGGCAAGAAGAGCAAGCAGGCCAAGGGCAAGAAGGGCAAGGCCGCGGCGGCGCTGCCGGGCGACGAGGAAATCGCGCCTGCGGCAAAGAAAAAGACGTCAAGTTCGGTGATCCGTTATCCCGCGGCCGAGCCGAAGGCGGCGCCCGCGGTGCAGGTCGTGGTGCCGGCATCGGCACCCGCATCGCAGCCCGTAACACCGCCGAAGCCGACCATTTCGGCAGCCGAGCGCGCGGTGATGTCGGAAGGCGCGCCGCTGCCGCGCAACCGCAAGCCGCGCGTGCTCGACGAGCCGGCGCAGGCTTCCGCAGGCGGCCAGTAATGGGCGCTGCGGCGCGCGGCCCGGCGGAGCCTCTGCCGCTGACGATCATCACCGGCTTTCTCGGCGCGGGCAAAACGACGCTCTTGAACGCGCTGCTGCGCGATCCGGCGCTCAAGGACACCGCGGTGCTCGTCAACGAAGTCGGCGAGATCGGGCTCGATCATCTGTTTTATGAAAAGGTCGATGGCGACACGATGCTGCTCGCCGGCGGCTGCATGTGCTGCTCGGTGCGCGGCGATCTCGTTACTGCGCTCGAAAACATTCTGCGCGGCATCGACAACGGCAAGACGATCGAATTCCGCCGCGTGGTGATCGAGACGACGGGCCTTGCCGATCCCGCCTCGGTGCTGCACACGGTGATGGCGCATCCCTATCTCGTGCAGCGTTACCGGCTGGACGGGCTCGTCACCGCCGTCGATGCGGTGAACGGCGAGGGCACGCTCGATCGCCATATCGAGGCGGTGAAACAGGCGGCGATGGCCGACCGCATCGTGCTGACGAAAAGCGATATCGCAACGCCCGAAGCAGTCGCGAGCCTGCGGACACGGCTGAAGACGCTCAATCCGGGCGCCGAAGTGCTGGATGTCGTGAAAGGCGAAGCAACGGCGGCGCGGCTGCTGAACGCCGGACTTTATGATGCCGCGCGCAAGACGGCTGACGTGACGAAGTGGCTCGCGGAAGCCGCCGTCGAGGAGGCCGAGCACGCGCATCATCATCATGATCATGAGCACGGCCATGGCCATGACCATGACCACGATCATGCGCATCACCATCATCACGACGACAGGATCCGCACCTTCAGTCTCGTCAGCGAGCAGCCGATTTCGGCTTCGACGCTCGAAATGTTTCTCGATTTTCTGCGCGCCACCCAAGGGCCGAAACTTCTGCGGCTCAAGGGCATCGTGCGGCTTGCCGAGGAGCCCGAGCAGCCGCTCGTCATCCACATGGTGCAGCACATCGTGCATCCGCCGGCGCGGCTGCCGGCTTGGCCCGACGACGATCGTCGCTCGCGGCTCGTTTGCGTGACGCACGATCTTGATCCGGCCATCGTGCGGCGGCTGTTCGATGCGTTTCGCGGCGTGCCGCGCACCGATACGCCTGATCGCGCGGCGCTCACCGACAATCCGCTCAGTTTCGGGCGCGGTCAGTAGATTTGGCATCGGGCACGAAGCACTTTAGAGAGAGCACATGAAAATCGCGACGCCGAAACAGGTCGTTTCATTCTGGAAAAAAGCGGGGCCGAAGCGCTGGTTCAAGAAGGACCCCGCGTTCGATCAGAAAATCCGCGAAGAATTTCTCGTTACCCATCAGGCGGCGGCGATGGAGAAACTTTCCGCATGGGAAGAGAGCGCCGAGGGCGCGCTTTCGCTTCTCCTCCTGCTCGACCAATTTCCGCGCAACATGTTTCGCGGCACGACGCGTGCCTTCGATAACGATCCGCAGGCGCGTGCGATTGCCAAGCGCGCGATCAAGCAGGGCTTCGACAAGAAAGTGCCGGCCGAACTTCGCGTATTCTTTTATCTGCCGTTCGAGCACAGCGAGGAGCTTGCCGATCAGGAAGCCTGCGTGAAATATGTGAAGGCGTTGAAGGACAAGGACCTCCTGCATTGGGCCAGTGTCCATCACGACATCATCAAGCGTTTCGGGCGCTTTCCGCACCGGAACGAGATCCTCAATCGCCGTTCGACGCCCGAAGAGGTGGCGTTTCTCGAACAGGGCGGTTTCGGGGGCTGACGAAACATTAACCATTCTGCCGATGCCCAACGGTTTCTTAAGCCGCAGTTTTTAATTTGAACCGCTGCCCTCATGTCGGGGCGAGCGGAGAATTTCGTGAACAGCCTCGGGTCGGAAAACGGAGCGCGCCGCGGCAAGCTTGCGCCGGGCGAATTGCTGGCGCGGCTGCGGCTGCTCGCGACCGATCAGAGCCACCAGTCGATCGCGCGCCGTGTTGCGGGCGCTGCCTTCATGATGCGCGCTGCGAGCGCGGCGCTCGTCTATGTCTCGCAGGTGCTATTCGCGCGCTGGATGGGCAAGTTCGAATTCGGCGTTTACGTCTATGTGTGGACGTGGCTGTTGCTCGCCGGCAGCTTCATGCCGCTCGGTCTCTCGAGCACGGCGCAGCGATTCATCCCCGAATATTCCGCGCGCGGCGAGTGGGGTTTGCTGCGCGGCTTTCTCGTCGCGAGCCGCGCGATCCCGATCGCGCTCGGTTTTGCGGCGCTGGCTTTAAGCGCATTTCTGTTGTGGGCGATCGGCGATCTCGCCAAGCCCTATTACATTATCCCCTTGCTGCTCGCGGCGACCTGCCTGCCGGTGCATGGCGCAAGCGATGTGCTCGGCGGCATCGCGCGCTCCTATAACTGGGTGAACGTCGCGATCATCCCGGCTTACATACTGCGGCCGCTGCTCATTCTCGTGGCGATGGCGGGAATTTATTTCGCCGGCATTCCGCTCACAGCGGTTGTCGCGATGGTGATCGCGGCGGGCGCATACTGGCTCACGACGACCGGGCAGTTTTTCGCGATCAATCGCGGTTTAAAACGCGAAGTGCCGGCGGGCCCGCGCGTCTATCAGCTGGCGCTGTGGCTCAAGACGGCGCTGCCGATCTTCATGGTCGAGAGCTTCTATTTCCTGCTGTCCTATACCGACATTCTGGTGCTGGATCTCTTCGTCGGCCCGGAAGAGGTCGCGGTCTATTACGCCGCGACCAAGACGCTGGCGATGGTGGCCTTCGTCTATTTTTCGGTGGCGGCGGCGACCTCGCACCGCTTCAGCGAATATCACACGACCGGCGAGCGCGATAAGCTGGAAGCCTTCCTGCATCAGTCGGTGCGCTGGGTGTTCTGGCCGTCGCTTGCGATCACGATCGTGTTCCTCGCGCTCGGCAAACCTTTGCTCAATCTGTTCGGCGCGGGGTACGAGCACGGCTATCCGTGGATGTTCGTGCTGGCGATCGGTCTCATGGCGCGCGCCTCGGTCGGGCCGGTCGAGCGGCTCCTCAACATGGTCGGCGAGCAGAAACTTTGCGCCGCCGTTTATGCGGGCACCTTCGCGATCAATCTCGCGCTCTGCTTCATTCTGATCCCGCGCATCGGCCCGATGGGCGCGGCGGTCGCGACGGCGAGCGCGATGGTGACGGAATCGCTCTTGCTGTTCGTGCTCGCGAAGAAGCGCCTCGGGCTGCACGTCTTCGTCTGGCAGCCGAAAAAAGCCTAAGCGCGTTCGCGCAGCAGGCGGCGGATGACTTTGCCTGTCGTCGTCATCGGCATCTCGTCGATGAACTCGACCTCGCGCGGATATTCGTGCGCCGAGAGGCGCTCGCGCACGAAGGCCTGAATTTCGTTCTTGAGCTTGTCATCGGGCAGAAAGCCCGCCTTCAACTGCACGAAGGCCTTGACGATCTCGGTGCGCACGGCGTCAGGCTTGCCGACGGCCGCCGCAAGCGCGACCGCCGGATGGCGGATCAGGCAATCCTCGATCTCGCCGGGGCCGATGCGGTAACCGGCGGACGTAATTACATCGTCGTCGCGGCCGACGAAGCGGATATAGCCTTCATCGTCCTGTTCGCCCTGATCGCCGGTCGTCATCCAATCGCCGATGAATTTCTCGCGCGTCGCGTCCGGCCGCCCCCAGTATTCGAGGAACATCACCGGGTCGGGCCGTTTCACCGCGATCTGGCCGGTTTCTCCCGGCTTGCACACCGAGCCGTCGGCGCGGATCACCGCGACGGTGTGGCCCGGCACCGCCTTGCCGATGGCGCCGGATTTCGAGACGCCGATCGAGGCGTTCGACGAGAGCACGAAGTTGCATTCGGTCTGGCCGTAGAATTCGTTGATGGTGAGGCCGAGCGCATCTCGCCCCCAGGCATAGGTTTCCTCGCCGAGCGCCTCGCCGCCGGAGCCGACGGTGCGCAGCGATAATTTCTGCTTTGGTTTTCCGGCCGAGCGCAACATGCGCAGCGCCGTCGGCGGGATGAAAGCGTTTCTAACGCCCGCCTCGGCCATCAGCGCAAAGGCCTCTTCGGGATCGAACTTTTCGGTTTTCTTGGCGACGGCCGGCACGCCGTAGAGAAGGCTTGGGAGCAGCACATTCAGGAGGCCGCCGGCCCAGGCCCAGTCGGCCGGCGTCCAGTAGCGATCGCCCGGTTGCGGCATGAACTCATGCGCCATCTCGACGCCGGGGAGATGCCCGAGCACGACGCGGTGTGCGTGCAGCGCGCCTTTCGGCTGCCCCGTCGTGCCCGATGTGTAGATCATCATCGCCGGATCGTCGGCGGAGGTCGCGGCGGTGACGAAATCGCTGCTCGCGCGCGTGAGTTCACTGTGGAAGTCGAGCGCATTTTCGTCCGCGCCATCGACGCTGAGCACGAGTTGCAGCGCGGGCAGGCGCGTGCGAATTTCAAGGAGCTTCGCAACTCCCGCCTTGTTGGTGATGACGGTGCGCGCGCCGGAATTCTCCAGCCGATAGGCAAGCGCATCGACGCCGAACAAGGACGCGAGCGGCAGAGCGACGGCGGCACATTTATAGATCGCAAGATGCGAGGCGGCCGTTTCAAGCGATTGCGGCAGGATGATCGCGACGCGGTCGCCGCGCGCAATTTCATGCGCTGCCAGCACATTGGCGAGGCGGTTGGCCATTTCGCGAAGCCGCCCGTAGGAAACTTCCTCGAAGCCGCGCGGCTGCCGGATGATGAGCGCGGTGCGTTCGGGCTCGCGCTCGGCCCAGGTGTCGCAGACGGCGCTCGCGATGTTGAACTCGGCGGGGATTTGCCAGCGAAACTCCGCGACGAGCCTTTGGTAGTCGCGGAGCGGCGGCAACATGGGCTTAATAGGCCTTCATCAGTAGGCCTTCGGATCGGGCTCGGCGAGTATCAGCGCCCAGTAGACCTTGTATTTCGAGTTCGGCACGTAGGCTGTGCCGATGCCCATTTTCGTCACGGCCGGGATCAGCATGTTCTTGTTGTGCGAAGGGGAATCGCGCCAGCCGGAGAAGGCTTCGGCGAGCGTCTGATAGCCGGCGCCGACATTCTCGGCCATGACGATGGCGCGATAGCTCGCGTTCTGCAAACGCTGCTTGAGGCCCTTGCCGCCGAGATCGTGCGAAACCTTGTCGGCCTTCGCCATCGCATTGGCATGCTCTTCGGCGACACGCATCAGCGTCGGATCGAGCTCGATCCCGCCGAGCGCGAAGCCCTTACGATAATCGGAGATCATCGAGGCCGCAGCCGGACCGCTCACCTTGGAACCCGGAACCGTGAGATTCTCGTAGAAGGCGGGTGTCGAGGTGTCGATCGAGCCCGCGCAGGACGCAAGGAACAACGCAAGAGCGATCACGGAAGTGAGACGGAACGGCATATCGGTGTTTCCCCGGTCCCTTTTTTGCGCGAGCAGGCGGCGAGAAGCAAGAGCGGCTTATGTTTCGCCGTCCGCTTTGCGTTCGATGCGTTGCGGCAAGCCGTCCTTGCCGGGGTCGCGATAATCGCGCGACAGCGGGATCTCGATCGTTTCCGCGCGGAATTGCTTGAGAACCTCGAAATAAAGATCGCTCTTGATGCCGCCGCCGACATTGACGTCGCCGACATAGGCGAAAAGTTGAAATTTCAGGCCGTTATCGCCGAATGCCGAAAGCAGGACGAACGGTGCGGGCGCCTTGAGCACCTTGGGGTGATCGGCGGCCGCCTTCAGGAGAATTTCGCGGACTTTCTCGGGGCTGGAATCGTAGGCGACGGTGACGTCGAGCTTGACGCGGCCGAGCGTATTGGCGTGCGTCCAGTTGGTCACGACGTTGGTGACGAGATCCGAATTGGGAATGATGACGTTGGCGCGGTCGAAGGTCTCGATTTCGGTCGAGCGCACGCTGATGCGGCGCACATAGCCGGACTCGCCCTTGACCTCGATCATGTCGCCGACGCGCAGCGGCCGTTCGGCGAGCAGGATGATGCCGGAGACGAAGTTCGACACAACCGATTGCAGGCCGAAGCCGATACCGACCGAGAGCGCGCCGGCGACGAAAGCGATGTTCTGGAGATTGATGCCGATCTGGCCGAGTGCCAGCAGCACGGCGGCGATCGCGCCGAGATAGACGAACATCGTCGAAATCGAGTTCTGCAGTCCGGCGTCGAGCGAAGTGCGCGGCAGCACGGACTGGTTCAGCCAGCGATGGACGATCCGGGTGATGACGAGGCCGACGATCAGGAGCGCGATGGCAAGCAAGAGATTGCCGAGCGCGAGCTGCGACTGGCCGATGGTCAGCGCAAGATCGAAGCGATCCAGCATCGAGGCGACGTCGGTCACCGAGGTGCGCCAGCCACCGATCATCAGGAACAGGACGATGACGATAAGAAGCGCCCGCAACAGCCCGGCGGTGATGGTGGCGAGAAGATCGAGCCGAGCCGGGTTGATGCCGATGGCGGAGGCGACGCGGCGGCGGCTCGTGCCTTCTTCCGAGAAGCCGGTTGCGAACACCGAATCGATCAGCGAGAGCAGCAGCACGCCCGCGCCGCCGATGATCGCGGCATCGACGAGCCGCGCGGAGGTGAAAGCCGCAAGGTTGATATAGCCCATGGCGAGCGCAATAAAGATCGCGCCGACCGCGATCCAACCGAGCAGACGGATGAGATTCGGCAATCCGCCGCCTTTATCGCCTTCGGAGCGGATCATCAGCGCGCGGCCGACGCAGATGCCGACGAGAAGCGCCGTCAGTGCAGCGGTAGCGGTGCGCAGCGGGGCGGTCGCGCCGAGTTCGCGATGGAGCGCGAAGAGGAGCGTTGCGCCGGCAACGACGGCGACGGCGCTCGCGGCCGCGCGATAGAGCTTGTGAGCGGGCGCGTCCGAAAAGCCGAGGATGCGTTTGGCGGGCTCGACCATGGCGTGGGCGACGCCGCAGCCGATCGAGAAGAGCGTGATCGAGACAATGATGCCGTTGCTGAGCCTGTCGACACGCGGCGAGATCAGATCGAAAGCCGAGAGAATGCTGATCGCGGCGAAAGCCGTGAGGGGCGGCGCAGCCGCATCGATCACGGTCCGGCAGATCGCGAGATAAGCGTCGCGTGAGCGGCGCGTCTGCAGGACTTCGCCCTTGCGCGCGCGGCGGTCGAGGTAACGCAGCAGCATTCGGCGGGTGAGGAAAACCGCCACGATCAGGGCGATGATGACCGCCGCTGCCAGCGCCATGGCGCCGATCGAGGTGCTGTCGACGGCATAGTCTTTCCAGTTTCGCAGCAGATTTCCGAGGGAATGGATTTCGGCGGGCGCATCTTTGGCGGCATTCAGCCATAGCGCGGGGTTCAGTGCGCTTTCGCTGCGGGTCAGCAGCCGTTCCTTGAAGCGCGAGCGACGTCCGACGTCGATCTGGTCGGCAAGCTGCTCGCCGCGCACGTTCAAAAGGCGCGCTTGCTTGAGAGCGCTGTCGAGGTCGGCGAGGAGTTTGGTTTGCGTACCGCGCTCGGCAGTGATGCGGGTATCTTCGGGCGGCGCGCCGTCCTTCGGCGCGGGACCGAGTTCGCCGAGACGCTTCTGCACTTCGGCATAGCGCGGTTCGAGATCGGTGATCTTGCTGCGGATCTCGGAGCGTAGCGGATTGAGCCGGTCGCGCAGAACGGTGAAGTCGTTGTCGCGCAGCGTATCCTGCTTGAGATTGTTTTCGGCGTTATCGAACGAATCGCGAATGGCATCGAGCCGCTCGCGCACCGTTTGCAGATTGAAGTCGGCGGCATGCGTGACCGAGGCGAGGGAGAAGTTTGCCAGAACGGCGAATAGAAACGCGGCGAGCAGATGGAGCGTTGTCTTTTTATATTGCTGCGCGAGCGTGCCGTTCATTCCATGCCTCTTATTTGCGAGTGTTTTTAGGAAGTTTGTCCGAGAATTTCGTCGAGGTGTTTTTTGAAGAGCGCTTCCGTGTTCGAATCAGCCGTTCGTGAAAAATTTATGTAGGGTTTTTTCGCCCCGGAGGCGCCGCTTGTAAGGCTCCGGCTAGCGCCCTAGTATTTTTCGGGGGCGGAAGACCAGGGAGTTCGATCAATGGGTTTGCTCGACGTTATCAATGGTATGCAGAACGGTCCGCGCGGACAACGCACCGCGACGCCCGCCGGCAGCAGCGGCGGTATGTCCCCCATCACCATGGCCATTTTGGGCCTCCTTGCCTACAAGGCGGTCAAGCATTTCGGCGGCAGCAGCGGGCAGACGGCGCCTGCGGGCCAGCCGGGCGGCACGATCCCGGCGGACGCTGGCGGCGGCCTCGGCGGTTTGCTCGGCAGTCTCGGCAATATGCTGCCGGGCGGGCTTGGCGGCCTCGGCGGGTTGCTCGCGGGCGGAGCGGCCGGCGGTGCGCTCTCCGGCGGTCTCGATGACCTCCTCAAGCAATTCCAGCAGAGCGGCCACGGCGATGTCGCGAAGTCGTGGGTCGGCAGCGGGCCGAACCAGGAAATTTCGCCAAGCGCCCTGTCGCAGGTGCTGACGCCCGATCAGATCAACATGATCACGCAGATGACCGGCATGTCGCAGGACGAGCTGATGAAAACGCTCAGCCAGCAGCTGCCGGAAATCATCAATCACATGACGCCGCAAGGCCGGCTGCCGACCGAGCACGAAGCGTCGCGGATGATCTGAACAAGGCAGCGAGGGAGATCGCCATGCTGTGGATTATCATCGTCGGGCTGGTTGCGGGTCTGATCGCGCGCTGGCTTTCGCCCGGCCCGAACAGCCCGCAAGGGTTCATCCTCACCATCGTGCTCGGCATCGCCGGCGCGTTCCTCTCGACTTTCATCGGCCAGGCGATCGGCTGGTACCGGGCCGATCAGGGCGCGGGCTTCATCGCCGCGACGGTCGGCGCTCTCGTCGTGCTGTTCATCTGGAACCGGCTGGTGGCGAGCGGAAAAATCTCCGACGTCGGCGGCGGCCCGCGCGCTTAAGGAAGCGGCGGCAAAAGATTTGAAGCGGGATGGCTGAAAGGCCATCCCGTTTTGTTTTTGCGTCCGGAGATTATGTCAGGCGTCGACGAGCAGCTGGCTCATTTCGGTGGCGGGCATCGTCTTGCGCGCCTTCATGAACAATAGAACGCGCTGGGCGCTCTCGTTCGAGAGCCGGAAGTAGCGATCGGAAATCGCCTTCAATTCGTTGTCCTGCGGGATGCGCGGCCAGGTGCGTGATTTCAGGAGCGAGCGCACCGACGGCCACGAGACGCCGCTCGCCCGGCAGATGATGAGGAGGCCGTCTTCCGCGCTCTGGCGGATGACGTTCTTGACGGTCTCGGTCGGGATCGCGGCAAGCTGCGCGAGTGTATTGATGATCTCCTGCGTCGCGCCGGCGGTGATGAACTTGTCGAGCTGGGTGCGGAGCGTTGCGAGATCGCGCTTGATCATCGTCGTCGTCGACCAGCCGGTATTGGCGCGCGGGAAAGTGGCAGCCTGCTGGACGATGCGGCTCGATACTTTCGAGAGCAGCGTTTCGACGCGCGGGCGGATTTCCGGCTTGCAGGTCGCGACGAGATGCTTCTTGACGCGCTCGGTCGCGCGCAGCACGAGAAATTCGTAAAGCTCCGGCGGCACGTCGGCGCGCTCGGAAATCGTCGCGGCGAGGTTCTTGTTGTCGAGCGCGCGCTGGACGAGCGCGCTGAAGCTCTCGGACGAGAAAGCGGCGCCCGGATTGGCGGCAAGTTTGAGCGCGACCTCGGTGCCGCCGCGGCGCACGAGGACTTCGGCGACGGCGGGATTGATCTGGGCACGGCTGGCGATCGCCGAAAGATGTGCCTGGCTCTTGGTGTAGGCGATCTCGACGAGATCAATGTCGGAAAGCCGGTTCGATTTTTCGAGCACGGGGCCGGCGACCTCGATGCGGTCGTTGCGCGCGAGCTGGGCGATGACGTTGGCCGGTGAATTGTCGACGGTCGCAAGGCACTCCGAGAGCTCGGCGAGGATCTTGTCCTCGATCTGCTCGATCAGCCGGACCATGACGTCGTCGAAGACCTCGACCTGTGCGTCGCTGATGCCTTTGGCGTTTTGCAGGAAGAGATCGGTGACCTTACGCAGGATGGTGACGCGGCCGGCATTGGTGCCGGTGCGGAGCTGCATTTCCAGTTCATCGATCAGCGAGGCTTGCGGAGTCATTCCGGCTCAAATCCCAAATAACAGCGCCCGCACGCGAGGCGGGGCGAGAGAGCCATCGTCGGATGATCTCTTTAATGTGCGGTAAAGTCGCGCAGGGATACGCGGTTAATAATGACTTTATTCAGCCCGCCGCGTTTTCGCGAATTTTTCGCGCAATCTCCTTTTGCGCGTTGAATTCACTGCGCCGCCGCGCGAGTTCTTCCGGCGGCATGCGCTCGATGTTGTTGTAATCGAGTTTCCAAGAGGAATCTTCGCTCCAGCGTAGCGGCGATTGCACGGTGGTGCGCGGTCCCGGCGCGGCTTCGAGCACTTGCAGCGCGCGCTCCAAGGTTTCGGCCTGCGAAGCCGGATCGTGCGGCCGCCCTGCGGAATTGCCGAGCGGAAAATCGTTGAACAGAAAACGCGGCGCGCCGGCGTGCTCGACGATATCTTTGGCGCAGCCGGTGATGACGGTGGCGATGCCCGATGCTTCGAGCGCGCGGGCAACGAGCGTGACGCTCTGGTGGCAGACCGGGCAGTTCGGCACGAGGATCGCGGCATCCACTTCGTCCGCCTTGCAGCGGGCGACGATCTCGGGCGCGTCGGCTTCGATCGTCACGCGCTGGCTGCGATTGGTCGGCGCGCCGAAAAAGCGCGGAGCGACCTCGCCGATGCGGCCCGCGGCCGCGGCGCGCAGCAGCGCGGGCAGCGGGAACCAGGTGCCGCTGTCTTCGGCTGAAGTGTGCAGGCGGTCATAGGCGATGTGCGAGATGCGAAGATCGTGCGGCGCCGAAGTGTCGCCGGCATAGACCTGATAGAACTTGGCGCCGCCGTTATATTTGGCGCCGGGGCCCTGATCACCCTTTTCGGGATCGAACGGAGCGGCGGTCGTGACGATGGTGACGCGCGAACGGGCGAGCGGCTTTTGCAGCGGCTGGAACGGGGCGTCATTGTAATGCGCCCAGCGATAGGGCGTGTCGTAGCCGATGGCGCGGTAGTATTCGCGCGTCCGCTGCATATAGGGGATCGGCGTATCGTAATCGGCGGCGAAACCAAACGGCAGCCCGGCGTCCGCGCTCATCGTTCCTCTCCTTGGTTTCTCTCCTTGATTTCCGCGACAATATTGCCGAGGAAGTCCCCCGGCAACATGATGCCAGCGATGAGCCGCGACACCATGAAGAAACACCTCATGAAGAAACGCCTTTTGGTCCGGCTCGGTCTTGCGGCGATGGCGGTGCTTCTTCTGTGCGCGGCACCGATTGCGGGACTGGTTGCCTCGCCAGCCGCCGCCGACGAGGCGAAAGTCCTCAACGTCTATAGCTGGAGCGATTACATCGCGCCCGATACGCTGGCTGAATTCACCAGGCGCACCGGCATCAAGGTCAATTACGACGTTTACGACTCGAACGAGTCGCTGGAGGCCAAGCTCGTCGTCGGCCGCTCGGGCTACGATGTCGTGTTCCCGACGGCGATGCCGTTTCTCGCCAAGCAGATCCAGGCCGGGCTCTACCGCAAGCTTGATTTTACGAAGCTGCCGAACGCCAAGGGCATCGATCCCGCGGTGATGACACGGCTCAAGGCCGCCGATCCCGACAATGCCTATGCGCTGCCTTACATGATGGCCGGCATCGGCGTCGGCTTCATTCGCTCGAAGGTGCAGGCGCTGTTGCCGGATGCGCCGATCGGCAGCGCGGCGATGCTGTTCGATCCGAAAGTCTTGAGCGCGCTCAAGCCCTGTGGCGTGACGCTGCTCGATACCGCCGACGAAGTGTTTCCGGCGGCGCTCAGCTATCTTGGCCGCGATGTCGTCAGCAATTCGAAGGAAGACTTGCAGGCGGCGGGCGAGGTGCTCGCCAAGGCGCGGCCCTATTATCGCTATTTCCATTCGTCGAGCTTCATCAACGATCTTGCCAATGGCTCGATTTGTGTTGCGCAGGGCTATGCGGGCGATCTCTTTCAGGCGAGAAAGCGCGCGCGCGAAGCGAACAACGGCGTCGAGATCGAGATTTTTCTTCCGAAGGAGGGCGCGATTTTCAACATCGATGTCATGGCGATCCCGGTCGATGCGCCGCATCCCGAGAACGCGCACAAGTTCATCGACTTTATTCTGGAGCCGAAGATCATCGCGGGCATCACCGCGACGGTCGGCTATGCCAATGCCGTACCGGCGTCGCGGCCCTTCATCCCGGCGGAGATCGCGAGCGATCCGGTCGTCTACCCGCCGGCCGATGCCAAGCTGCATTCGGCGCTCCTGGAAACGGCGCGGTTCGAGCGCGAGCGCAACCGGCTGTGGACGCGCATCAAGAGCGGCCGGTGATGATGTCCACCTTTGAGACGGCCTTCGAGCCGATCATCCGCATCGAGAATGTCACCAAGCGCTTCGGCGGCGTCACGGCCGTCGATGCCGTTAATCTCGAGATCGCGCGCGGCGAATTCTTTTGTCTGCTCGGCGGCTCGGGCTCTGGCAAGACGACGCTGTTGCGCATGCTCGCGGGGCTCGATCTTCCCGACGAAGGCCGCATCGTTATCGACGGCGAGGACATGACGGCGACGCCGGCTTACCGGCGGCCGGTCAACATGATGTTCCAGTCCTACGCACTGTTTCCGCATCTTACCGTCGAGAAGAATGTCGCCTTCGGCTTGCAGGAAGAAAAGCGTTCGAAAGCCGAAATCGAGACGCGGGTGCGGGAAGCGCTCGACATGCTGGAGATGGGCAAGTTCGCGGCGCGAAAGCCGCATCAGCTTTCGGGCGGCCAGCGCCAGCGCGTCGCGTTTGCCCGTGCGCTGGTGAAGCATCCGAAAATTCTGCTCCTCGACGAGCCTCTCGCCGCGCTCGACAAGAAATTGCGCGAGCGTGCGCAGTTCGAGCTTGTCGGCCTGCGCGAACGCGTCGGCATCACCTTCATCATGGTGACGCACGATCAGGAAGAGGCGATGAGCATGGCAAGCCGCATCGCGCTGATGAATCACGGGAAGATCGTGCAAACCGGCAGCCCGCGCGAGCTTTACGAAGCGCCGGCCTCGCGCTTCGTCGCCGATTTCTTCGGCGCGGCCAATCTTTTCGCCGGCAGGGTCGCTGCGA
The DNA here is from genome assembly GCA_035555855.1 of Xanthobacteraceae bacterium. Taxonomy (GTDB): domain Bacteria; phylum Pseudomonadota; class Alphaproteobacteria; order Rhizobiales; family Xanthobacteraceae; genus Palsa-892. The sequence goes on along the minus strand of DATMGD010000034.1, from coordinate 85,028 downwards.
CCGATGGGGATAAAGTGAGCGTCGAGAGTGCGGCGGCCGGCGGCGTGCTGCGCGGCGTCGCGGCGGCGCGCTTCAAGGCGGGCGAGCCTGCTGCGGTGATGGTGCGGCCCGAGCAGGTTCGGCTGACGCGCGAAGCGCCGCAAGCCGATAACGCCGTCCACGGCAAAATCACCAATCTCGTATTCCTCGGCAGCCATCACGTCTGTCAGGTCAAGCTCGGCAGCGACAAGACGATGCTGGCGAAACTTTCGCCGGCCGAACTTGCGGCGGCGGGCTCATTCGCGCAGGGTGACGCCGTTTACCTTTCGTGGCCAGTTTCCGCCGCACGGGTGCTGCCCGAATGAGCGGACCCGGCGAGCCGCGCGGCGCACGCGCATTTGTCATCGGCCTGCCATTCGGCTGGCTGCTCGTTTTCGCGCTGCTGCCGCTTCTCGTCGTGCTGGCGATCAGCCTTGCCGAAGTGCGGGTCGGCTCGCCGCCCTATACGCCGTTATTCGTGTGGGGCGAGGGGCTGCTGCCGCGTTTCAATACGACCGGCTCGAACTACGAGCTGTTGTTTTCCGACTCGCTCTATATCGGCGCGTTCTTGAGCTCGATCCGCATCGCCGCGACCGCCTCGTTCATCACGCTCCTGATCGCCTATCCGATGGCCTATGCCATCGCACGTGCGGGCGAGAACGTGCGCACGCCGCTCCTGATGCTGGTGGTGCTGCCGTTCTGGACGTCGTTCCTGATCCGCGTCTATGCGTGGACCGGCATCCTCAATTCCAACGGCCTCATCAATAACGCGCTCCTGAATCTCGGCCTCATCAGCGAGCCGCTGCCGCTCCTGCACAGCGAGTTCGCGGTGCATCTTGGCATCGTCTATTCGTACCTGCCGTTCATGGTGCTGCCGATCTATGCGGTGCTGGAAAAATTCGACTGGACGGTGCTGGAAGCCGCCGCCGATCTTGGTGCGAAACCCCTGCGCGCGTTCTTTCGCGTGACGCTGCCTTTGTCGCTCCCCGGTATCTTCTCCGGCGTGCTCTTGGTCTTCATTCCGGCGCTCGGCGAATTCATCGTGCCGGAACTTCTCGGCGGGCCGGACACCTTGATGGTCGGCCGGGTGCTGTGGACCGAGTTCTTTTCCAATCGCGACTGGCCGCTCGCGGCGGCGCTCGCCATCGGACTTCTTGTCCTGATCCTTATTCCGGCGCTGGCGATGTTCCGGCTCACGCACCGGGAGGAGCGGGCATGAAGGGCCGCTCGACATTTCCGCTTAGCGTGCTCGCGTTCGGCTATGCGTTTCTCTATGTGCCGATCGTTATCCTGATCGTCTATTCGTTCAACGACAGCCGACTGGTTTCCGTGTGGAGCCATTTCTCGACACGCTGGTATGGCGAATTGTTCAGGAACGCCCAGATCGGCGACGCGCTGTGGCTCTCGCTGCGCGTCGCGGCGGCGAGCGCCACGGTTTCGGTCGTGCTCGGCACCTTCGCGGCCTTTGCGATGCGCCGGATGCGCTCGCTCGCCGGCCGCGGCATTTTCGAAGTGCTGTCGGTGACGCCGCTTATTCTTCCCGAAGTGCTGACCGGCCTGTCGCTGCTTCTGCTGTTCGTCTTTCTCGGCCAGGCCATCGGCTGGCCGGCGCAACGCGGTGCGCTGACCATCACGCTCGCGCACATTACCTTCGGCATGGCCTATGCGACGGTAGTGATCCGTGCACGGCTTTCACAGCTCGATCCGACGCTCGCGGAAGCCGCCGCCGATCTTGGCGCAACGCCGTTTCGCACCTTCCGGCGGGTGACGCTGCCGCTTTTGATGCCGGCCATCGTCGCGGCGTGGCTTCTTGCTTTCACGTTGTCGCTCGACGACGTCGTGATCGCGAGCTTCGTGACCGGGCCGGGCGCGACGACGCTGCCGCTCGTCATCTTCTCCAGCGTGCGGCTCGGCGTCTCGCCGCAGATCAATGCGCTGGCGACGCTGCTTGTGCTGTTCGCTGCCTGCCTTATCCTAGCCGCCAGTCTCCTGCTGCGGCGGGGCGAGGTGGAAAAATGAATCAACCGGTGACCGTCCGCGTGGTGCGCCCGCGCGACGCCTTTCTCGATGTGCATGGCATCTCCCGCCGTTTCGGCGAGGTGGCGGCGCTCGAAGGCGTGTCGCTGGTCGCGCGCCGCGGCGAGATCGTTTGCCTTGCCGGTCAATCGGGCTGCGGAAAGTCGTCGCTGTTGCGCATCATCGCCGGCGTCGACCGGCCCGATAGCGGAACGATTACGCTCGATGGCGAGGAGATCGAGGGCGCCGTACACGCGGCACCGGAGGCGCGGCGGGTCGGTTTGATCTTTCAGGACTACGCGCTGTTTCCGCATCTCGACGTCACCGGCAATATTCTTTTCGGCCTCAAGCATTTCGTGCGCGTTGAAGCCGAGCGGCGCTGTAACGAGGCGATCGAACGGCTCGGCTTGCAGCATCTTGCAAAGCGTTATCCGCACATGCTCTCGGGCGGCGAGCATCAGCGCGTGGCGCTGGCGCGCGCGCTCGCGCCGTCGCCGCGCGTGCTGTTGATGGACGAGCCGTTCTCGAATCTCGACCGCAAACTGCGCGACGACATTCGCAATGAAACGCTGTCGTTGCTGCGCAAGCTCGGCACCACGGTGATCATGGTGACGCACGATCCCGAAGAGGCGCTGTCGGCCGGCGACAGCATCATCCTGATGCGGGCGGGACGGATCGTGCAGAGCGGCACCAGCAGCGATCTCTATGATCGTCCGAACTCGGTTTATGCCGCGGAGTTCTTCTGCGACTTCAACAAAATTCCCGGCATCTGCCGGGGCGGCTTCATCGAGACGCCGCTTGGCCGGGCGGCGGCGCTCGGCCGCGCCGATGGCGAAGCCGTTCTCTATGTACGGCCGCAGGCGCTCGTGATTGGCGGCGACGATGGCGTGATGGCGAAAGTGATGGAATGCCGGCTGCGCGGCGAGATCGAAGAGATCACGTTCACATTGGCGGGCGTCGCCCAGCCGCTGCGCCGCCGCTCGACCGAACGCTCCGGTCTTGTGCCGGGCGCGCAGGTGAAAATTTACACCGATCCGGCAGGCACGTTCGTTTTTTGATCGTGCATCCCTGACGTCAGGGCGCAGTGGTTTAGAACCGCTAAAAACTCCAGAGCCAATTTAGAATCCCTAAAACCTATCGTTTTCATTGCGTTCGCGGATGAATTTTTGCGACGAAGGTATAGAGTTTTTCCAATATCGATAAAAACGTCCCGCCTAAGCGGGCCGGAGGGAGCTATCGACATGCAATCGTTTGCAAAGACATTCGCACGCAACATGCTGGGCGGCATTGCGCTCGCGCTCATGGGAAGTATTTCGGCGGCGGGCGCAGCCGAGGTCAATCTGTACACGACGCGCGAGCCGGGGCTGATTCAGCCGCTGCTCGACGCCTTCACGAAATCTTCGGGCGTCAAGGTCAACACGATCTTCCTGAAAGCGGGGCTCGCCGAGCGCGTCGCGACCGAAGGCGACAAGTCGCCGGCCGATATCCTGATGACCGTCGATATCGGCAACCTGATCGATCTTGCCGACCGCGGGCTGACGCAGCCGGTGCACTCGGAACCGCTTGCGGCAACGATCCCGGCGCAGCTTCGCGACAGCAAGGGCAATTGGTTCGCGCTCTCGCTGCGCGCGCGCACCGTCTATGCCGCGAAGGATCTGCCGTTCAATTCGTTCAACTACGAGGATCTCGCCGACCCGAAATGGAAGGGCAAGGTCTGCATCCGCTCCGGCCAGCACCCGTATAATGTCGGCTTGATCGCGGCCTATATTGCCCATTACGGCGAGGCGCAGGCCGAGACCTGGCTCAAGGGCTTGAAAGCCAATCTCGCGCGCAAGGCAGGCGGCGGCGACCGCGAGGTCGCGCGCGACATCAAGGGCGGCCTCTGCGAAATCGGCGTCGCCAACTCCTACTATGTCGGGCTGATGCGGAGCGGCAAGGGCGGCCCCGATCAGGAAGCATGGGCGAAGGCGATCAAAATGATCCTGCCGACGTTCAAGAACGGCGGCACGCATGTGAACGTCTCGGGCGGCGCGGTCGCAAAACATGCGCCGAACAAGGCGGATGCCGTGAAGCTCCTCGAATATCTCGTATCGCCCGACGCGCAGAAGATCTACGCCGAAGGCAATTTCGAATATCCGGTCAATGCAAAAGCACACGTCTCGCCGCTGATCGGCGAATACGGCACGCTGAAGCCGGACACGATCGATCTCGCCAAGATCGCAAGCTTCCGCAAGAAGGCGAGCGAACTTGCCGAGAAGGTCGGCTTCGACAATTAAGGTGAAACGGCGCGGCGGCGTTTTCCGCCGCGCCATGTTCGCTGTTTCGTGATGAGTTATTCTGCATGAGCCACGCCGAACTGCATCTTGCGCGCGCGTGGCGGATGACGCGCGGCGCCGGCTGGGGCTGGCGTTGTGGCGCCATCGTCATCGCCGCGCTGGTTTGTCTTCCGATCGGATCCCTGGTTTGGATCGCGGCGCAGGGCAGCCCGGATCTGTGGCCGCATCTTCTCGAACATGTTCTGCCGCGCACGGTCACGGTGACGATCGTGATGCTGCTCGGCGTCGGCGTGCTCGCGGCGGCGATCGGCACGATCTCGGCGTGGCTGGTGACGGCTTACGATTTTCCCGGCCGCGGCGTGCTCGCATGGGCGCTGCTTCTGCCGCTCGCGGTGCCGACCTACATCGTCGCTTACGCCTACCTCGACATCCTGCATCCGGTCGGTGCGGTACAGGACGCGATCCGCTGGTTACTCGGTTATTCGAGCCCGCGCGAATTTCGCCTGCCGGATGTGCGTTCGTTGCCGGGCTGCATTCTGCTTCTCGGTTTCGTGCTCTATCCTTATGTCTATCTCACCGCGCGCGCCATGTTCCTGACGCAGGCCGCGAGCCTTATTGAAGTCGCGCGCACGTTGGGTGCGAGTCGCGCCGGCGTGTTCTGGCGCGTCGCGCTGCCGCTGGCGCGGCCGGCGATTGCACTCGGAGTAAGTCTTGCGCTGATGGAAGCCCTGAACGACATCGGCGCTTCCGAGTTTCTCGGCGTGCAGACGATGACTGTATCCGTCTATACGAGCTGGATCAGCCGCGCGGATTTGCCCGGTGCGGCGCAGATCGCGCTCATCATGCTGCTCATCGTCGTTGCGCTGATCGTCGTCGAGCGCCATGCGCGGCGCAATCAGCGTTACGCGGTCGCCGCGCAGCGCTCACGATTATTGCCGCCGGTTCGGCTCAAAGGGAGAGAAGCGGCGGTTGCCTTCACACTGTGCAGTCTGCCGATCCTGATGGGCTTCATTGTCCCCGCGACTTACCTCACGCTGGAAGCGATCAAGCGCTATCGCTTTGCCGCGATCTCGTCGCAGATCGTGCGCGAGACGCTGAACACGGTGATGGTCTCGGCGATCGCGACGCTTGTCGTGCTCGCCTGCGGCTTGACCGTCGCCTATGCCGCGCGGCTACGCGACCGGAAAAGCTCGCGCTTCGTCGCGCGCGCCGCGACGCTCGGCTATGCGACGCCGGGCACGGTGCTCGCGCTCGGATTGCTGGCGCCGGTCGGGCTTGTCGATCACTGGATCTCCGACACACTGAAGAACTGGTTCAATGTCACGGTGGGCCTCGCGATCCTCGGTTCGGGCGGCGCGCTGATTTACGCTTATGCCGCGCGCTTCATGGCGATCGCGGCGGGCGGCATCGAGGCGGGTTTCAACCGCATCTCGCCGTCGCTTGATCAGGCGGCGCGCACGCTCGGCACCACGGCAAGCGGCGTGTTCCGCCGCGTGCATCTGCCGCTCGCCAAGCCCGCCATCGCGGCGGCGGGGCTCCTTGTGTTCGTCGATTGCATGAAGGAATTGCCGGCGACGCTCCTGTTGCGCCCGCTCAATTTCGAGACGCTCGCCACCCATCTTTATGGCGAGGCGGCACGCGGCACCTATGAAGAAGCCTCGATTGCCGCGCTGATCATCGTCGTGATCGGCATTCTGCCGGTCATTCTGCTTGCCCGGGTCGGCGAGACGGCGCGCCGCGGAAATTGATTTCACGAGGCAGAAGAAGTGCGGCGTTATGCCCCACGGGGTTACCGCTGCGCATGGCGATTCAGAACTAGACGGCCGGTCGGCGCCTCCCGATTCCGATGTTTGGCCTCGCGCGTTTTCTTAACGCGAACCGATACCCACTTCGCTCGAAAACGCGCTAGCATCATCGGCAAGCCGCGTGGCGAAAGCCGAAGAGCGGCACCGGGAGAATTTCATGCGCAAATTTTCGATGCTTGCCGCCGCCCTGCTGTTTTCATTTTCCGCGAGCGCCCAGACGCCATCGGGCTATCCGGCCGACTACAGCAAGATCGTCGATGCCGCCAAGAAGGAAGCGAAGCTGATCGTTTATGCGACGACCGACGCAGTCGCCGCCGGTCCGCTGATCAAGGATTTCGAGGCGCTCTATCCCGGCATCAGCGTCGAATACTCCGACCTCAACTCGACCGAGGTCTATAACCGTTTCATCTCCGAAAGCGCCGCGGGCAGCACGGCCGACGTTATCTGGTCGTCGGCGATGGACCTTCAGGTGAAACTCGTTGCCGACGGCAAGGCGCTTACCTACGCCTCGCCGGAAATTCCCAACTTGCCGAAATGGGCGGTGTGGAAAAACGAGGCTTACGGCACGACGCACGAGCCGATCGCCTTCGTCTACAACAAGCGCATCGTGCCGCCGGGCGACGTGCCGCAGACGCATGCGGATCTCGCGAAGCTCCTTGCCGCCAAGCCCGATTTCTACAAGGGCAAGGTCACGGCCTACGATCCCGAGCGTTCGGGCGTCGGCTTTTTGTTCGTCAACGAAGACGTCAAGAACTGGCCGGATGCATGGGGCCTGTTCCGCGAATTCGGCAAGACCGGCGCGCGTCTTTATACGAGCGCGGGCGCGATGATGGAGCGCGTCGGCTCCGGCGAGCACCTGATCGGCTACGGCATTTTCGGCTCCTACGCGCTCGGCCGCGCCAAGAAGGATCCCGGCATCGGCATCGTGCTGCCGAAGGACTACACGCTTGTCACGTCGCGTGTCGCCTTCATCTCGAAGCAGGCGAAGAACCCGAACGCCGCGAAACTCTTCCTCGACTACATCCTCTCGAAGCGCGGCCAGACGATCATCGCCAATCAGGCGCTGCTTTATTCGCTGCGTGACGACGTCGACGGCCCGGCCAGCGTGAAAGCCGTGCGCGACGAAGTCGGCGACAAGGCGCGGCCGGTCGCGATCGGCCCTGACCTTCTCAAGGGCCTCGACCAGATGAATCGTCTCGCCTTCCTGAAGAAGTGGCAGGCGGCGATGAAGGGTCAGTAACGGCCCGCGCCACGGGGGGCGTTCGATGCCGTATGCGGTCATTCGCTTCTCGGTGCTCGCCGTCATGGCGGTGGCGGTGCTCGCGCCGTTGTCGCTCGTCGGCTACCAGAGCTTTCTGAGCGCGCCGTTTTTCGATTCGATGGCGCGCTTTACGTTAGACGCCTACCGTTTCGTTTTCTCCGAGTCGGATTTCTGGACGGCCTTCGGCACGACGCTGATCGTCGCCGGCGGCATGACAGTGATCGCGCTGCCACTCGGCGCCTTGCTCGCGTTCCTGATGGTGCGCACGGATCTCCCCGGCCGCGCCTGGCTCGAACCGATGATCCTGATCCCGTTGTTCGTATCGGCGGTGGTGCTGGCGTTCGGTTATGTGGTGGCGCTCGGGCCCGTCGGCATCATCTCAACCCATGTCAAAGCCGTGATCGGCTTTCTGCCGTGGAACATCTATTCGCTGACGTCGCTCGTGGTGATCGCGGGCCTCGCGCATGTGCCGCATGTCTATCTCTATACGGCAGCGGCGTTGCGGGGGCTTGCGAGCGATATGGAAGAGGCGGCGCGCGTCGCCGGCGCGGGACCGTGGCAGGTCGCGTTCCATGTCAGCCTGCCGATGGTGATGCCGTCGATGCTGTTCGCGGGCGTGCTCGTGTTCTTTCTCGGTTTTGAGTTGTTCGGCCTGCCGCTCGTGCTCGGCGATCCGCAAGGATTGCTGGTGCTGACGACGTACCTTTACAAGCTCACCAACAAGCTCGGTGTGCCGTCCTATCAGTTGATGGCGGTGGTCGTCGTTATCATCGTCGCGGTCACGGCGCCGCTTGTCTACATGCAGCGGGTGCTTTTGAAGCAGGCGCAGCGCTATGTTTCGGTGCGCGGCAAGGGCCTGAAACAGGCGCCGCTGCCGCTCGGCCCGTGGCGCTATGTGGCGCTGGCCGGAATTCTCCTGTGGTTCGCGATCACGGTCATCGTGCCGATCGCGGGCATTACGCTGCGCTCGTTCGTGGTGAGCTGGGGCGAGGGCGTAAAATTGATGGAGGTGCTCACGCTCGATCATTACCGTGAGCTGTTCGAGTACCCGAACATCATCCGCGGCATCCTGAATACGCTCGGCATCGGCGTGATCGGCGGGGCGGTTGCCGTCGTCTGCTACACCGCGATCGCGCTTTCGATCCATCGCTGGCAGTCGGGCTGGACGCGCGTCGTCGATTATCTCGCGATGGCGCCGCGCGCGATGCCGGGGCTGGTCGCGGGCCTTGCGATGCTGTGGGTGTTTTTGTTCTTCAAGCCGCTGTCGCCGCTGAAGGCGACGCTGTTTTCGGTGTGGCTTGCCTACACGATTGTGTGGCTCGCCTACGGTATGCGGCTGATTTCCGGCACGTTGTTGCAGGTCGGGCCGGAGCTGGAAGAATCGGCGCGTACCATCGGCGCGACGCCGCTTCGCACGCAGCTCGACGTCACCGTGCCGCTGATCCGCTACGGCTTCATCGCGAGCTGGCTTTTGATTTTTCTCATCTTCGTGCGCGAATATTCGACCGGCGTTTATCTTCTGGGCCCCGGCACCGAAGTGATCGGCTCGCTGCTCGTGTCGCTGTGGGGCACCGGTGCGGTCGATCTCGTCTCGGCGCTGTCGGTGGTCAATGTCCTGATGATCGCATTCGGGTTGGCGGTCGCGTTACGCTTGGGAGTGCGTTTGCATGGCTGATTTGACGGTCGAGAAACTCGGCGTTCGCCTCGGCGACAACGAAATCCTGCGCGGCGTTTCGATGAGCGTGCCGCGCGGCAAGGTCGTCGCTTTCCTCGGGCCGTCCGGGAGCGGCAAGACGACGCTGCTGCGCGCCGTCGCGGGTCTCGAGAAGCCGCATAGCGGGGCGATCCGGATCGGGGATCGCGCGCTGTACGATGCCGCAAGCGGCATCGATCTTCCCGCCGAGGAGCGCGGGCTCGGGCTTGTCTTTCAGTCTTATGCGCTGTGGCCGCATCGCACGGTGTTCGACAACGTCGCCTATGGCCTGAAACTGCGCGGCGTCACGGGGGATGAGCGCAAGAAGCGCGTCGAGGCGGCGCTGGCGCAGATCGGGCTTTCGCATCTTGCCGCGCGCTATCCGCATCAGCTGTCGGGGGGCCAGCAGCAGCGTGTCGCGCTCGCGCGTGCGCTGGTTTACGAGCCGCCGGTTATTTTGCTCGACGAGCCGCTCTCCAATCTCGATGCCAAACTGCGCGAGGAAGCGCGCGCCTGGCTCCGGCAACTCATTGTTTCGCTTAATCTTTCGGCGCTGTGCGTGACCCACGACCAGATCGAGGCGATGGCGATCGCCGACAAGATCGTGCTCCTGAACGGCGGCGTCATCGAGCAGGAGGGGACGCCGACCCAGCTTTACAGCGCGCCGCGCACTTTGTTCGCGGCGGAATTCATGGGCAGCAACAACCGTCTCGTGGGCGTGAGCACGGGCAGCGGAAAACTTAAAGTTGGCGACGCAATTCTCGAAGGCGTCGCGCGCGGTGAAGTCGCGGCGGGCGCGCCTGCCGTTGGCGTCATTCGGCTTGAGCGCATGCGCGTCGCGGAGGCCGCGGGCCCGAACCGCATCAGGATGGAATTGAAGACGCAGATGTATCTCGGCGAGCGCTTCGAGCTTGTCTTCGCGCTCGATAAAATGCTGGTGCGCGCCTATGCCGAACGCGAGATTTCACCCGGCGCGCATTACGTCGAGTTTCCGAAAGACGCGCTGTGGATTTTCCCGCAGGAGTGACGCTACTTATTGCGGCCTAAACGCGCGCAGCGCCCGGCAGAGCCTTCACATAACCGGCGGCGATCAACTCGTTCACGTAGTCGAACGTGATCTCGCGTAGCGCGCGCACGCCGGGGCTCAAATCGCCACGGCCGTATACGAAACCGCCGGGCCGCGTCCCGGTCTCTACGGGTATCGGCACGATCCGCAGACCGCCACGCATGAGATCGCCGACGGTCGCGAGGGCCGAAAGAATCGAAACTCGATCGGAGGTGAGGAGCACCTCGCGGATCATCGAGATCGAGCTTGCCCGCAGCACGGGCTTCTCCGGGATCAGGTTGTTCCCGCGCATCGCCGCCTCGATGTCCTGGCCGACACGCTGTTCGAGCGTCGGGAGGATGAACGAATAGCGGCGTAGCGCAGCAGCCGTAGGGCGGCGCTCTCGGCTGAAGATCGGGTGGCCATGCCGCGCCAAGATCGCAAGCGGTTCGTCGTAAAATCTGTCGCGAACGAAGTTATCGCTGGTTCCGGTTTCGTAGAGCCGCCCGACGATCACGTCGATCTTGCCGGAGCCGAGAAGCGGCAGAAGCTCGTGCGTTCTGCCTTCGACGAATTTAACGATCGTATCGACGTGATCTTCGTTGAAACGGGCGAGCACCTGCGGCATCAGCCCGCTCGATGCCGACGGCAGCACGCCGATGGTGAGCGATTCCACCATGCCCGTTTCCAGCAGCATCAGGTCGACGGGAATGCGGTCGACCTCCGCGAGGATGCGGCGCGCCCGCGCGAGCACGGTTTCGCCCGCGCGTGTCGGCGTGACGCCGCGCGCCAGCCGGTCGAACAGTTTCACATCCAGATATTGCTCGAGATCGAGCAGGCTGCGGGTTGCCGCCGGCTGCGTCATCCGCAGATGCTGCGAGGCTTTCATTACGCTGCCATGCTCGGCGATGGCGACCGCGACGCGAAGTTGCCGCAGGCGCAGACGCTGCTTGAGCAGGGAAAAACTCGGCTCCCGCATGGTTTGGTCATCCTCTCCGGCACCGCGGCCTGCCCGGAAGCTATATCAAATTCGGTATAGCTTCATCCGAAAATCGCTGTCGTTTGGGAGGTCCGGTCTCGCTAGCATTTCCGCAGCTATCAGGTTTTCGCGTGGAAGCAGGAGGAATGCGGCGTGGCCGGGAAGAATTTTATCGTGATCAGCGCGCATGTCGGCGATTTCGTCTGGCGCGCGGGCGGAGCGATTGCGCTCCATGCCCGGCTGGGTCTGAAACCGACCGTGGTCTGCCTTAGCTATGGCGCGATCGGCGAGTCGGCAAAACTCTATGAAGACCCGGCGATGACCGCCGCGAAAGCGCGCGACATCCGCCGCAGCGAAGCTGAGCAGGCGGCAAAGGTTCTCGGGGCCGACATTCATTTTCTCGACGCGGAAGATTACCCGCTGCGGCCGACGCCCGAGATGTTCGAGAAAACCGTCCGGCTGCTGCGCGAGACGCAGCCCGAATTCATCATGACGCATCCGCGCGTCGATCCGTCGAACTGGGATCACGTCGAAACATTTCGCTTCGCTACCGAAGCGCGGCAGGTCGCGCAGGCGCAGGGCCGGCCGTGGGGCAAAATCGCCGGCGGCCCGCAGGTCTATTGCTTCGAGCCGCATCAGCCCGAACTCTGCGAATATACGCCCGACACCTATCTCGATATCTCGGAAGTCTGGGACCAGAAGTGGTCGGCGATGCAATGCCTCAAGGGGCAGACGTCGCTGTGGAATTATTACAAGGGCGTTGCCGAGAAGAACGGCAACCTTGCGCGCCGCCGCAATTTCGGCACGGCGCAATATGCCGAAAGTTTTCAACGCGTATTTCCCGCCACCGTGAAGCGGCTCGATCCGGTCTGACGGAATCCGCGCGGTGACCAAGATCATTTCGAAAAAACAGGAGAGGAAAAATGCCATTGAACGGGTTGAGGGCGATCTGCCTTGCCGCCGCCATGCTGAGCGCGTCTGCCGCCGTTGCCGATAACGATTATCCCAAGCGGCCCGTCACCATTCTCAATGGCTTTGCGCCGGGCGGCGCGGTGGACGTCGTCGCACGCGCGGTTGCGGCGGAGTTGGCGAAAAGCCTCGGGCAAACCTTTATCGTCGAAAGCCGTCCGGGTGCGGGCTCGAACATCGCGGCGCGCGCAGCAGCAACCAGCGCGCCGGATGGTTACACGCTTCTGCTCGGCACCAACGGTGTCGCCATCAACATGACGCTCTACAAGTTTCCCGGTTTCGACGTCGAGAAGGACCTCGCGCCGATCTCCCTCGTCGGCGATATCCCTTCGGTGATCGCTGCCAATCCCTCTTTTCCCGCCAACAACATTGCCGAACTGATCGCCTACGCCAAGCAGAAGCCGAACGAAGCCGTCTACGGGACGCCCGGCAACGGCTCGCTGCCGCATCTGGCGATGGTGCTGTTCGAGCAAACGGGAAATCTCCAATTCAGGCACGCGCCCTATCGCGGCGGTAATCCCGCCGTCACCGACGCGATCGCCGGCCATATCCCGCTTGTCGTCGTCAACGCGCTGGAAGCAACGCCGCAGATCACGGCCGGCCGGCTGAAGGCGCTCGGCGTGACCGGCACGGAACGGCTTGCTGGCTTGCCGAATGTCGCGACCATCGCCGAGACCAAGGGATATGCAGGCTATCACGCGGCGACCTGGTGGGGTCTGTTTGCACCGGCCGGGACGCCGCCCGCCATTCTCGACAAGCTCGAAAAAGCCACGCATCAGGCGCTCGCCACGCCCACTTTGAAAAAGCTGATCGAGGGTTTTGGCGGCCAGGTGAAGCCGCTGTCGCGCACCGCGTTCACGGCCTTCGTCAAGGAGGAGCGCGAGAAGTGGGGTAAGGTCGTCGCCCAGACCGGACTTCACATTGAATAAAGCGTAATCGTCACTTCAAATCGATCTTCGAGGGAATGCCATGAAGCCTGTCGTGGTTCGCAACATCACGCGCGCCGATCCCGCCAATCTGGAACGTCTCGGCGTTTCGACGGTGCACGAGGCGCTCGGGCGCAGCGGTTTGATGAAGCCCTATCTGCGGCCGGTCTGGCCGGGCGCGCAGATCGCGGGCCCGGCGGTGACGGTGCTTGCGCAGCCCGGCGACAACTGGATGCTGCATGTTGCGGTCGAACAGTGCCAGCCGGGCGACGTCGTCGTCGTCGGCTGCACGACCGACAATACCGACGGCATGTTCGGTGAACTGCTCGCGACATCGTTCGCCGCGCGCGGCGTCAAGGGACTGATCATCGACGCTGGCTGCCGCGACATAAAAGCGCTGCACGAGATGAAATTCCCGGTGTGGTCGCGAGCGATTTCGGCAAAGGGCACGGTGAAGGCGACGTTGGGGTCCGTGAACGTGCCGATCGTTTGCGCGGGGGCCGCGGTTCAGCCGGGCGACCTGATCGTTGCGGACGACGATGGCGTCGTAGTCGTGCCGAGGGATGTTGCCGCGGAAACGGCGCGCAAGGCGCAGACGCGGGCGCAAGAGGAAGAAGGAAAGCGCCGCCGCTTCGCAGCGGGCGAACTTGGTCTCGACATGTACAAGATGCGCGAAGCGCTGGAAAAAGCCGGGCTGACTTATATAGACAGCGCGCCGGACGAATAGATTCGCTCAGCGGTGAGGGCAACCCGGCCAGCAGCAGGGGCGGCGGTCGCCGTCGATCAGTTGGGTGCGCGTTCGTTCAATCCGGCGGCTTCTCGTCTCCGGCTTCTTGGCCGATTCGACCCAGCAGATCCATTCGTTGCGCGCGATCGGCGAGATGTCGTTCCAGGCCGCGAGCGCCTCGCGGTCCGGGCCGATGGCCTTTTGCAGATCGGCGGGCGCCTTGTGCACGATGCCGCCGGCGATATTTTTTCCGGCGGTCTTTTTCTTGGCTTGGCGTGTAGCGGATTTGGCGGGCATCGATTCCGTCCGTCTTCTTGCGCTATTGGGCCGCTTCAATTCTTGCGCTGACGTGTGCCCTTGCGTTCCGTCCGGGCGGCGGGGTCTTCGTTTTTGAGTATGCCGTCTTCGATATAAATGATTCTGTCGGCGAACGGGATGGCGCGCGGATCGTGGCTCACGACCAGCACGGCACTGTCCCGGTCTCTGGCAAGCTCACTCAAAATATTCATGACGGCGCGGCCGTTGTTGGTATCGAGCGCTGCGGTCGGTTCGTCGGCGAGAATGACCGAAGGGTCCGCGACGATGGCACGCGCGATGGCGACACGCTGCTGCTCGCCGCCGCTCATCTGGCGCGGGAAAGCTTTGCTTTTGCGCGAGAGGCCGACTTTTTCGAGAAGCCTGTGCGATTTTTCCGCGGCCTTGCTGCCGTTCTTCCCGCGGATATCGAGCGCGAGCTGAATGTTCTCGGCGGCGGTGAGCGTCGGAAAGAGGTGATAGGACTGGAAAATGAACCCGATATGCGAGCGGCGGATTTCCGCGAGCCGTTCAGGACCGGCATTTTCGACCGCGTTGCCGCAGATGTTCAGCGTTCCCTTGGCCGGGGTTAGCATGCAGCCCAGGATCGAGAGCAGCGTCGTCTTGCCGCTGCCGGACGGGCCCATCAGCAGCGTGAGCTCGCCGCCTTTAAGCGTGAGATTCGCCTTATCGACGGCGCGGACCTGAACGTGACCTTCGCCGAATGTCTTCGAGATATTCTTGGCTTCGAGAAGCGTTTTGCTCATCGCGTCAGCACCGTCACGGGATCGATGCGGACGACGCGGGCGATCGCGACGATCGCGGATACGAGGCACATCAATAGAATAATGACGACAAGCCCGCCGGCCTGTAGCGGCGTGATGATGATCGGGAGCGCGCTCTTCGCCGTCAGGTAAACGACGACTGCGCCGATCGCACCCGCGAGGCAAAGCCCGATCGCGGCGTTGAGCAGTGCCTGATAGCGGATGATGCGGAAAATATAGCGGTTCGAGCAGCCGATGGCGCGGAGCGCCGCGAATTCCGGCAAATGCTCGCGGGTGTTGGAGTAGAGCGTTTGCGCGAGGATCGCGGTGCCGACGATGACGCCGAGCAGAACGCCGGCAAAGAGCGCCGCGCCCGCGCCGGTGCTGAACAGCCAGAAGGTGCGGCTGCGCTGGCGAAATTCCTGCGGCGTGAGCACCTCGACATTGCTAACCTTCGACTGGATTTCGTCGCGAACTCGCTTGAGATCGGTGCCGTGCTTCACCCGCACGAGTATCTGGCTGATCTTGCTCGGCGGCAGATCGAGATAAGTGCGGGCCGCATCGAGGCCGGAAAAGACGTAAGGCATCGTCGTGAACGAGCGGATGCCATCGGTCACGACCGCGACTTTCACCTTGCGCTGATTGATTTCGGCCGTCGATCCCATGCCGGAAATGCCGAGCCGGTCGTAATAGGAGCGATCGACGGCGACGGCGTCGGGCGCGCTCAAATCTGTCGCGGCGCCTTCCACGACGTTCCACGGCTCAAGCCCGCGATGTTTCGGATCCGATCCGACGATGAACACCGGCGTGCGCTCGCCGCCCTCGGGAAGGTGCCAGTCGGAAAAGCCGATGACGAGGGGGACGGCTTCGGCGACGCCGTCGATCGCGAGCACTTTATCGCGAATGCCGCTGTCGAACTGGGAGATGTCTTCCATCGAATTGGTGCCGCGCGAGACGACCCAAAGATCGGTCGCGGCGTGATCGATCATCATCGTGACCATGCGGCCGAAGCCGGAATAGAGGCCCATCTGGACCAGCACGAGGACGACCGAAAATACGATGCCGATGAGCGTCGCGATGAAACGCAGGCGATCGTGAAAAAGATTACGCAAGGCGAGTGTCAGGCTAAGCGGCATTGATGAAACGCTTCCACTTTCCGCCAGCCGCCACCCGGGCCATAACGTCCATGGCCGGCGCAAGGTTCCGTCCGGTGTTCCGGATTTACCGGCCCGGTTCGATGCCGCCGCGGGCGAGAGCGGAGGCCGCAATATCGCCGTTTGTGGCGTTTGCCGCGTTCCGCAAGAGCTCGAGAGCCGTATCCGCGACGTAGCCGGGGCTGATTGCCGTGAGGCAGCGGCGCTCGTTCCGGCACTCCGCTTTCTTTGTCAGGTAACACGGCGAGCAGGCGATATCGGCCTTCAGCACCACGGCATTTTTTCCGCGCGGGTGCCAGGCATCGATATTCACGGCGCCGGAAAAGACGACGACGGCCGGAATATCGAGCGCGGCGGCAAGATGCGCGGGCGCGGAATCGTTGCCGATGAAAAGACGGGCGTGCCGCAATACGTCGGGCAATTGTTCGAGCGGAAGGCTGCCCGAGAGATTGCGGACGCGCTCGGATGCGATCCCTTTGGCGATCCCTTTGGCGATCTCATGGCAATCGGCTTGCGACGTTCGGTCTCCGACGAGCACGATCGAAAGCCCGCTCTCGATCAGCCGGCGTCCGGCGGCGGCGAAATTCTCGTTCGGCCATTGCTTGATTTCGGCGCCTGCCGCCGGCGCGATGACGGCGTAAGGCGCGTCCTTGAACGGAATATGGGTGTCATCCGAAGGAAGACTTTGGATCGGGTGGCGTTCGGGCTGGAATGCATCGATCAGGGTTCGCGCCAGCAACAGCTGGCGCGCCTCGTCATGCATGCTCTTCGGGTCGCTGGAAATCTTTTGTGGAGGGATGTCGTTCATCTGCACGCTGATATCGAGCTTGCGCTTGATGTTTTTGGTGAAAAAGCCGCAAGCGAACCGGGCTTCGACATGGTCCAGCAAAAATCGCGTCTCCTCGCCGAAACGAAGATCGATCGCAATATCGAAGGCCGGAAGCTGCAGGTCGCAAAATCGTTTCGCGAGAACATCATCGGGCGGACGCGGCGTATGCGAGCGGTCTTCAAAAAACCGGCAGGCAACGATTTTGTCGGCAATTGCGAGTTTTGCCGCGAGCGGCGCGTTGGTCGGGCTGCAAACCAGCGTGATGTCCGCATCGGGCCATGCATCCCTGATTTCGCGGAAGGCCCGCATGCCGAGCAGCATGTCGCCGATGTGGTCGAGCTTCAGAATCAGAATGCGCGGCGGGCGGTCCGGGAGAAGATCAAGATAAGATCGATAGATGCGGACGTCTTTGGCTTCGGGCGGATCATTCACAGTGCCGATGATGCGACGGACGAAGCGGCGGAGCATGGTTATCTCGGCGATCGAGGAATGCGGGTCATCGCGTTCTTCGCAGGAAATTATATACGCGACTAGCCGGGCGGAGAGGCGAGAAGCTCGGAAGCCCGATCGGCTACTTCCTCAGGTGAAATAGTTTGCCAGATTTCTTCGCAATGCTTGCAGGGGACGAGCATCCTGCAAGGCTCGCCGCGCGAGATATTGATATGGAAAGGATAGCCTGTCGTCTCCGGGCTGATAAGCCCGCCGAACAATACGACGGCCCTTTTTCCCAGAGCGGCCGCGGCATGATGAAGGCCGCTTTCCGGCAAAATCGACAGGGTTGCCCGCTGCAATACGGCGGCGCCGAGCCGGAAGGTCGCGGTCGGGATGAAATAGGCGCCGTCCAGAACCTCCGTTCCGTTTGCGCCGACCTGAACGACGGGCAGCTTCATGAGCCGGACAAGCTGTTGCCACCTGTCACGGCCCCACTGTTTGTTCGGGTTGGAATCCCATCGGACCGTCGCAGATGCTTTCGCGACGTTCGGCTCGATCAGGATGAAGGATCCGAAACCGCGGCAGGCCTTCTCGGCAAATTCGATTTCATCGGCATCGAAAACGATGCGGCCGATGTGATCCCGCGCCCGCCAACCGGTGTGGGACGCGCGGATGCCGTCTTCATTCGTGTAATCGAGATAGGGCCGGGCGCCGACGCCGTTCCTGAGCACGGAGCAGTCCCTGACTCTTTCGCGCGGATGAATGATTTCGGGGATATTCCGCCACAGGTCATCCCACCGGCGCTTGCCGCCGGCATCGACGATGCGGACACGCTTTCCGGTCTCGCGCGCGAGGGAGAGCGCCTGACCGCAGGCCATGATTTCATCGCCGTATGACATGCGCTCTTATGACACACGCTCTTGTGAGATGTCCTTTTGGATACATGGCTGGATTGGGCACGCGGAAAGTATCGGCCCGATGGCCGTCTTACAGCCCGACCCCGCTATCTTAAACATCAAGGGTCGCTACACAGTCATTGTAAGGGCGGTTCATGGGGCAGGGCGGGCGGCGATGATGAACTTTCGGCGGCCGGTTTCGGTAGCCGCCGAAAGGCTCGTCCGTTTCAAAACAGCTTCGGGATTAGCATCGCTACGCGTTGTCGGTAGCGTCTGTATTCTTCTCCGAACAACCGAATGAGATCGCGCTCCTCCAGCCAGATGCCGACGAAGATGTATGCCGTTGTCACGATCGCGAACAACAAATGCCCCGCGCTCATCGCAGGTGTTGCCCAAAACGCCACGATGAAGCCGAGATAGATCGGGTGGCGAATGAAACGGTAGAGACCCGGCGTCTTGAATTTTACCGATGGCATCAGCCGGCTGGCGAAATTGACGACTACCTGCGTCAGACCAAACAGTTCGAAGTGACTGATGAGAAAGGTCGAGTAAAGTACGATGAGCCAGCCAAAGACCGACACGCCATTCAGCAGAAGAACGTAAGCCGGATCCGTTGCCTGCCATACGATCTGCGGCATTGGCTGCCAGCATACGAACAGCAGGATGAGAGCAAGCGAAGACATCAGCACAAAGGTCGATCGTTCGATCGCTGGCGAAACAAGTTTCGTAAGCCATGCTTTAAAGGCATGACGGGCCATGCCGCTGTGCTGAACGGCGAAGACGCTGAGCAATAACAAGTTGATCACCAGCGCCTGCAATATCGATCCTGCCGCGCCGTTATCGATTGTCTTTGGCACAATGACCCCGCCAACGAAGCCGATGGCGTATAGAAAAGTGCAGAGAAAGATGAGGTAGGCGAAAGAGCCGTAAGCGAGCATCAGGCTCCTGGAAAGAAGCGTCGCGGCGGGCTTATGGCGCACTGCTTGGTTCGAGGTTGTGATCATTTGAATCTCCATTTGGATGTGGAAACGGCGGGCACAAGGCCCGCCGCTTGAAATGAAAGCTGCCGGCAACACGGCATTTCAGAACGACCTATGCCGCTTTTTTCTCGGCGGGATCGCTGCGCACGACGACCGTGGTTGCGACCGGATAGAACTCGTCGCCAGGCATTCCGACGCGCCGCGCGTGCTCCTGGATGGAGGCGCCATCACGGGCTTCGTAAATGCAGAAGGTGCCGATACGGCCGTCCGGTTCGTTCACGACATACGAGCGAATCCAGCGAACGCGGTCGGACATTTCCTCGTTGCCGATCCTGGCCGATTTGGCACCGGCGGCTTCGAGTTCTTTGAGATTGGCCCATGCGCTGGGCCGGCGAATGACGTAGAGATCCATGGGGGTGGTCCTTTTAATTTGCGGGTTTTCGGCACCCGCGTTGCCGCTCACCGTGATTTTTTGCAGTGATGGCCGTGGTATAGTGACGGGACGGGACCCGCGTCCTGACGCCGGGCTGAGCATTTTCTGATCATCGGCTGACGAGCCACGGAGAGCCTTCCGGTCATGTTCGAAATAGGACCGTTTCAACTCGATGAATCGGCCCGCGTGCTTCGATTGGCGGAGCGAGAAATTGCGTTGCAGCCGCGTGTCTTCGATCTACTGACCTATCTGGTCCGCAACCGGGCTCGCGTCGTCTCGAAGGATGAATTGCTCGACAAGTTGTGGCCCGACGTCACCGTCACCGACAATTCGTTGCAGCGTGCCGTGAGTAATTTACGCGCGGCGTTGCGGCATGGCGGGATGGAAAATGCGATCCGTAACTTTCCCAAGAGCGGCTATCGGTTCTGCCTTGAGCCGACATCGGATGCTGCCGGAAATGTCCAGGCTGTCCGTTCTTCACCGGACCAGCGAGAAGAGGCCCGCCGCGCGATTCGCGAGCAGCGATGGAGCGAGGCTATCGAACTGTTTCGGGAAATCGATGCTGCAAGCTCGCTGACGGCGGACGATCTCGATGGCTGGGCGCTGGCGTTGCAATGCCTCGGGCAGCCTTCCGACGCGGTTCCCGTTCTCGTTCGCTCAATAGCGATGTACTCGGAAGAAGAGGATTATGAACGGGCGGCAGAAGGTGTGGCGACACTCTCCACGATTCATCTTGAGCGCGGCGAAGTAGCGCTCGCCAAGGGTTGGCTTTCCCGCGCCCGGGAACTGGCCAACCACGTGCCGGAGTCGCCAGCATACGGCCGCGTTCTTTGGTTGGCATCGCGCATCGCCGCTTTCGATGGCGATCCGCAGGAGGCACTGAAGCTCGCTGACGCAGCGTACCAATCTGGCCGCGCTTGCGGCGATTACAAGATCGAAGCGATGGGGCTTATGTATCGCGGGTTCTATCGGCTTAGCCTCGGTGAAACGCGCGAAGGACTGGCGGATCAGGATCATGCCGCCGCGCTTGCACTTTCCAAAAAGCCGGATCCGATCACGGGCGGGATTCTCTATTGCAACATTCTTTGGGCTTGCCGCACTTTTGGCGACTGGGCGCGGGCGAACCAATGGACGGTCGGCTACCAGCGGTTCTGTACGGAAAGCCGGATGGGTTTTTTCGGCTCCTGCCAGTTGCATCGCGCGGAGGTGCTGGGAGTTCACGGTTCTCTGATCGAAGCTCGCGCGCATATCGAAGATGCGCTATCTCGACTTTCCGATGACGCGCCCTGGGCCCTGGGTGATGCCTATCGAGTGCTGGGAGATATCCATGCTGCGATCGGTGACCTTGACGCAGCGAGCATCGCCTACGACCAGTCTTATGCGCTTGGTTGGAATCCTGAGCCGGGCAGGGCTATGCTTTTGCTGGAGCGAGGCGAAGCCGAAGCGGCTTATTCGAGTCTTGAGCGCAGCCTGATCGGTCAAAGCTGGTGGACCCTGCAACGCCAGGGGATGCTGCTTGCCTATCTCGCGCTTGTCGCAGCTCATGCAGGCAAGCATGAAAAAGCCAAATCGCTGATCGACGAACTGGCAGGTCAGGAAAAACGCTGGCCGATGCCGTCCATTCGCGCGCTTACGAATGAAGCATCTGCTTTGCTCGCTCGTGAGCGTGGTGAGGTCAACGAAGCCTTACGGCATCTGCATCTTGCACGGCAATTATGGACGAGCATCGACTGCCGTTTGAACGCGACGCGGCTGCGTATGCAGATCGCGGCACTTCAATTGAAGCTGGGAGATAAGATGGGGGCGGGAGCCGAATTACGCATCGCCTTCGAAGTTGTGAATGCGCTCAAGTCGGAGAAAATGCTGCGACAGTGTGAAATCTTGCAGCAATCGCTGGGTTGAGGCGCTACGCCGCGATTATTACGGTAGTGGCGATCCCGGGAAGACTCGAACTTCCGACCTGCGGTTTAGGAAACCGCCGCTCTATCCAGCTGAGCTACGGGACCGTGCGATTTTCCTAGCACAGCCATGCCGGGCTGAGAATCGGGTTTGACCGCCGAAAAAGCCGATCTTTCTTTCGACCGGCATTCCTGCATACTTTCATGCGCGATTTCATCAGCGAATTGCCCTTCTGACCGGATCGGGCGCGGGCCGGGAAGAGTAGCAGCCAATGATTTTCTCCGATCTCGTTCTTTTCCAGTGCCGGTTGCAGCCCGCCGTTACGGCGATGTGCGCGCCTGGCGGCATGTTTCCGCTCATCAGCTACGGGCGGCTCGAGCATTTCATTCATAACATCGCGCGGAAGGCGCAGGCGCAGGGGATCCGGCGCGGCGATATCGTCGCGCTTTTCATCGAAGACAAAATCCTGCACGCGGCATTCATTCTCGCGCTGAACCGGCTGGGCGCCGCGGCCTTTTCCGTGCGCGATTTCCGTTTGCCGAAAGAGCTGAACATCGCCGCCGTCATCAGCACCAAGGCCTATCGGTTCGACAATGCGCCGCGGCTCATTATTGCGGATGCGAGCTGGGCCGAGGGCGACGGCACCCCTTTCGAGGCGAGTGCGCCGGAAAGCGATGAAGATCTTGCTCACATCGTTCTGACTTCGGGCACGACCGGAGAGCCAAAGGCGGTCGGCTTCAGTCATGCACTGATCGCCCAAAGAGTATTTCACTACACTTGGGTTTTTGGCGCCAAGGCATCTCACTGCTCGCGCGTTTTCGTCGATCCGGGCCTTTCAACCTCGATTGGCCTCGTGTCATGGCTCGGTATCTTGCAGCGGGGCGGTACGGTTTTCTTCCGGGGAAGTGTTGCCGCCGAAACCTTTCAGGCGCTCGATCTCTATAAAATTCAGTGCATGATCGGGCCGCCCGCGGCACTCGCGGAGTTCGTCGCCCTTTATGAACAGGCGCCGGGCTTCCCTTCAAATCTTGAAGTCATCGTTTCAACCGGCAGCTTCTTGTCCGCGACATTGTCGGAGCGCGTTCGCGCTCGTTTATGCTCGACCTTGATCAGCACCTACGGATCGACGGAAACGACAATGACGGCAGTGGCTCCGGCTCACGCCATTGCTCATGTCCCCGGTGCCGTCGGCTATGCGGCGCCGAGCGCCGTGATCGAAATCGTGGACGCTGGCGGAAATATACAAGCTCGGGGGAAAGAGGGGCTTATCCGGATTCGCAGCACGCTGAACGTCGGCGGCTATATGGGAAATCCGCCCGGATCGGAGCAGGCGTTTCGCGACGGCGCTTTTTATCCGGGCGATATCGGCAAGCTCACTCCCGACGGCCTGCTGATCATATCGGGGCGGGAAAAATCCGTTCTCAATCTCGGCGGCGAGAAAGTCAGCCCCGAGCGGATCGAGCAGGCTATCGCTTCTTTTCCGGGAATATCGCAGGCTGCGGCCTTCAGCGTCGTGAATGCACTCGGCATCGAGGAAATCTGTGTCGCGGTCGTGTCCGACTCTTTCAATGAGGAGGCGCTGCTTTCACATTGCAAACGCGCCTTGCCTGCCAAATTCATCCCTGCTCATTTCCGGCTCACGGATAAAGTTCCTATGACGCCGACAGGCAAGATCGATCGCCGGCGCTTGATGGAATTCGCTAAATCCTGAGCGGCAAAAACAGACTGACTAAATTGTAGGCATGGCCGGCAAATCCAGACCTAAATACCTATCTCTTTCCCCGCATGGGTAGGGCGGCACCGTAAGGATGTGCGGATGCCTTTATCGAAGATTGATTGCCGGTTCTGACCGCTGATAATCTTTTCTTGGAAGAGATCAGGGCTGGGGTCTTCCGATGAAGAAAACAAAACTCGGTTTTCTTGTAGCAGCGTCTTCGCTGGCGCTGACGAGCGCGGCTTCCGCAGTAGAGCCGATGATGTGGCAGGGCCCGTATGCGGGTTTCAACCTCGGCGCGATTTGGCACGACGCGGATGCGTCGGGGATCTTTGCAGACGCGTTTTCAGCGAATGTTAATCCCGCCAGTTTCACCTTTGGCGGGCAGATCGGCCACAACTGGCAATTCAACAATTTCGTCTATGGCCTCGAGTTCGATCTGAACTGGGCGAATGCTTCAGGAACGACGGGGTTTACGGATAACGGCGGCAATGAGTCTACCTTTCACTCCAAGCTGGGCTGGCTCGCGACATTCCGCGGCCGCTGGGGTGTGACGATCGCTCCGCCTACGCTTCTTTATATCACCGGCGGTCTCGCTGCCGGCGGCGTCCGGAACGATCTGCCTGACCTCGAAATTTCCATGCATCAGACCCGCTGGGGCTGGACGCTGGGCGGCGGCATCGAGCATCGGTTTAATCCGAGCTGGTCCACGAAGATCGAAGTGCTCTACGTCGATCTCGGCGACAAGACGATCAATAATTCCGGTTACGTTGCCCGTTTCGACAACACGGCTTTCATCGCGCGCATAGGCGTGAACCTTTGGTGGTGAGCCTGAGTCCGGGCTCGGCACATTCGGCATTCCCCGCGCGACATTCACCGCGAACTCATACCCGCATAAAAAAAGGCGAGCCGCGCGGCTCGCCTTTTTTGCCGATTGTTCGTTCGATCAGTCGAACTTGTAAGTCACGCCGAAACGGGCGACCCAGATGTTCTTGATCGTGGCGGTGTCGTCGCTCGTCGAATTGAAGGTCTGATTGCCGAGATAGCCGAGCGCTTCGGCGCGGATCGAGAAGTTGTTGTTGTAGGCATATTCGATGCCGCCGCCGACCACCGGCCGGTACATATTGCCGTAACGCCAGTGCAGCGGCGTCGTGCTGCCGGCGCCCTTGGAATGCACGTAACCGCCGCCCGCCGTGGCGTAAACCAACACGCGATCGAAGGCGACGCCGAGGCGGCCGCGCAGCGAAGCGAGGAAGTTGACATTGGCGTAGTCGTAATTGCCGTCGCCGGTATAGAGGTTGGCGGCGCTGGCGTCGGCTTCAAGACCCCACACGATGTTGCCGGACTGCCAGTTGTAGCCCGTGTGCAAACCGCCGACCGGTCCATTGCCTCTGGTCCGCGGTGCGGTCGGGAAGCTGCTGAAGTCGAAACGGCCCCAGCCATAACCGAGGTGACCGCCGACATAGTAGCCGGCCCAGGTGAACGGACGAATGGCGGGTCCCTTCGTCGGGAAGGCCGAATGCCTGGACGAATTGTCCGCGCCGTCGAAGAGGTAGTTCACGCCAAAGCGGGCCACCCAGATGTTCTTGACGGTGGCGGTATCACCGCTCACGTCGAAATCGTGCTTGCCGAGATAGCCGAGCACTTCGCCGCGCAGCGTGAAATTGTTGCGGAGGGCATATTCGATGCCGCCGCCGACGACCGGCCTGAACGTTCCTGCGTATTGCCAGTGCAGGGGCGTAGTGTTGCCGGCGCTCTTGGTGTGCACGTAACCGATGCCGGCCGTGCCGTAGACCAGCACGCGATCGAAGGCGATGCCAAGGCGGCCGCGCAGCGAGGAGAGGAAATCGACATTCGTGCGAGTGTAGTCGCCGTCGCCCGTTCCGAAGTTGGCGGCGCTGGCGTCGGCTTCAAAGCCCCAGATGATGTTGCCGGTGCGGTAGTTGTAGCCGAGCTGAAGACCGCCGACCGGTCCGTTGCCCTTGGTCTGCGGAAACGACGAGAAGTTGCTGAAGTCGAAGCGGCTCCAAGCATAGCCAAGGTGACCGCCGACATACCATCCCGCGAATAGCGGCGCAGCGGCCGGCGCCATCGGCGCCGCCTTCACCGGAAGATCAGCCGCGGACACCTGCAAGCTCGTTGCAGCCAAAACAACGATTGATGCTGTGCTGAGAAGTAGACGTTTAGACATAGCCCGCCCCGTTTTATTCGTTATCCAATCCTACCAAGGGCGGGGAAAAGAGTCCGGGAAATTCAATTTTGTTCATCCGTTAATTAGATACCTTTTTATTGTTTTATTATATTAGTTAGTAATATCAAGATGTTATATAAAGGTATTCAAATCCGGGATGTGACTGTTTCGCAACTGCTTCCTAAAATCGGCTATTTGACTCCTGTTCGCAGAGCCAAAATAACCTGAGGAACGGACGCGCGCGGAAATGCGCTCCGGCGGGGGCGCGGGGATAAAGATGCAGCCGGCAGGAAGAGAAGGCAGCGGAGGACAGACCAATCCGCTGCGGGAAGCGCGCGAGCAGCTCGAACATGCCGAAATGCTGCGCCGGCAAGGAAAATTCGAGCGCGCCGAATCGATCTGCAGCAACTTGCTGCGAAAATATCCCGACTATTTCGGCGCGCTTCACACACTCGGGTTGATCCACGCGGATCGCGGAAACTATCGCCGCGCCGTCGCGCCGCTTGTCGAGGCGGTCATGCTCAATCCCCGCAGCTGGATCACTTATACGGCGCTGGCCGGCGTTTATCTGCGGCTCGATGCCAAGGAGATGGCAGCGCAGGCGCTCGAACAGGCGCGCGCGATCAAGCCGAATGAGGCGAGCATTCTCGTCACCCTCGGCGAAGTCTATCGCGAAGAGCGCGAATACGAACTTGCGCGCGACGTGCTCGAACAGGCCGTCGCAGCAGAGCCGGATCTGGAAGCCGCGATCGTCGGCTTGGCATCGGTCTATGGAACGCTGGGCGAGAATCGGAAGGCCGTCGATACGCTCAACGCACTGTTCGCGCGGCGCTCTCCTTCGCTGGGTGCGCTCATTTCTCTTTTGTCGCTGCCCAAACAGTTTATCGAACGCGATGTGCTTCAGGATCTTGCGAAGCTCGGGCCCGCTGACGGATTGAACGAGGAGGAGAACAAGACGATCCTCGCCTTCGTCAAAGCCGCCGCCCTCGACAAGGCCGGCCGCTACAGCGAAGCATGGCAACAGGCGGTTGCCGCCAACCAGATCGTTCTCCCGAACATCAAGGATCAGCTTGCGGCGCAGATCCGCGAGCGCGAGATACGCCTCGCGTGGCTGAAAGAGTTGTCGCCTGCGAACGCAGGCATTAACGACGAGAAGCTGCCGGTTTCACTGTTTATCCTCGGCTCGTCCCGTTCGGGCAAAACTACGCTCGAGCAATTGGCGGCGCGCCTCGAGGGCGTGAAGTGCGGTCACGAAAATCCGAGCGTCGAAAACGCCATTAGCCGGACGTTCCAGGAAGCGGGGCTTTTGACGACGCATTGGCTCGGCTATCTGCCGCCGCAATTTTATCCGGGCGTTCGCGAGCTGTATGCCGATGAACTGGCGCGGCGCGGCGCGATATCCGCGAAGGTCTTTACCAACACGCATCCGGTTTACATCACGAACGCGGCGCATATCGCGGCGATCATTCCGAACGCGCGCTTCATATTCATCAAGCGCAATGCCGACGATCTGACGCTGCGCATTTTCATGAAGCAATATGAGCGCGGCAATCCTTACGCCTACGACGTGGATACCATTCGTGCGCATATCGAATGGTACAATCAGATGATCGACCTTCTGGCGCAGAAATTTCCGAAAATCAGCCGCGTTATCAATTACGAAGACATGGTTGGCGATCCGCTCGCGACGCTACGGACCGCAGCCGAGCTTTGCGGCGCGGCAATTTCGAACGAAGCATTGCCACCGATCGGCGACGACCGCGATTGCGCAAAGCCCTATCGCGAATTTCTGACAGCACGCTGAAAACGGCCCGCTGTTTGCGCAGCGGGCCGTGTCAGTTTCAGCAAGTCGCGATCCTAGTGGCCGCTGCCGGGCTCGACCTTGCCGTCGTAGATTTCCGGCACGCTTTGGCCCTCGACATGGAGCATGCCCACCAAGCCGCGCTCCATCCGCGACAGGGCATGATCGACCAGAATATAGTTGCCGGGGACATCGACCTTGAACTCGGTGATGACCGCGCCGCCCGCGGGCACGAGCACGGTTTGCACGCCGCGCAGCGGCTCGGAGAGAACACCGCCGAGATTGTAGACCTTGTCGAAGATCTCGCCGATGACATGGAACGACGACGTGAAGTTGGGGCCGCCGACGCCGAAGAAGATGCGGACGGTTTCGCCGACCTTGGCCTGCAAGGGATGGAATTTCGACAGCGCGCCGACCGAGCCGTTGAAGACGAAGTATTCGGGCCGCTCGTTCAGGAGCTTCGTGACGTCGAAGCTCTGGCTGCCGTGCTGGCCGAAGGCAGCCTCGGTGTAGATCTCGCCCTGCATCACATAGAACTCGCGATCGACCGGCGTCAGGCCTTCTTCCGGCTCGACCAGGATCATGCCGTACATGCCGTTGGCGATGTGGTGCGCCACCATCGGCGTCGCGCAATGGTAGACGTATAGGCCCGGAACGAGCGCCTTGAACTTGAAGCTCTTCTCTTCGCCGGGGTTGGCCTGCGTCGAGACGGCGCCGCCGCCGGGGCCGGTCGCGGCATGGAAGTCCACGGAGTGGACCATGGCGCTGCCGTCGGCATTCTTGAGATGCACGTCGACAGTATCGCCGACGCGCACGCGCAGCATCGGACCCGGCACCCGGCCGTTGAACGTCCAGTAACCGAACGTGGTGCCTTCCGCGAGACGGCCCTCGAGTTCGACCGTCACGAGATCGACGCGCACCGTCTGCGGTCCGCGCTTGCCGATCGGCGCGGGGACGTCGGTCGAGCGTTGCGAAATATCCGCTTCGACGACGGTCTGCTCCGGCGGTTTCGGCGTGATGAGGAATTGCCCTTCCATGCCGGCAAGGCGATGGCCGGGCAGGCTGCAGTAATAAGTATAGTCGCCGGCCTTCGAGGCGACGAACGCGATATTCGTGCTCGAACCGCGGCCGACGATGTGCGGCGAGCTGCCCGCGGGGCCCTGATCGGAGAAGACGATATCGTGCTCGGCGCCTTCGCCGTTGATGAGGGTGATCTGTACGACCTGGCCTTCGGCTGCCGACAGCATCGGATTGATCTGGCCGTCGATCGTGCCGCCTACGCCGATGAACACCATGCGGCCTTCGGCGATGCCCGATTTCAGCGTGTAGCGTAATCCGGGAAGGTAGGCTGAACCGGCTTGCGCGCCGGCGGATTGGTCGCGCGGCGGCGTTGCTGCCGAAGGCGCGGCCGGTGCCGTCTGTTTCGCAGCGGGAGCGGCAGCGGACGGCGAGGCGGCGGGCTTTGCCGCTGCCTGAGCGGGCGCTGCGGCCGCGGCGCCGCCGGAGAGATAAGCGATGATCGCGCGGCGCTCGTTCTCCGTCTTCAAACCGGGGAACGGCATCTTGTTGCCGGGCACGACTTTCTGCGGATCGGTGAGATAAGCGTCGAGCGTCGCGGCATCCCATGTCAGGTTGCTGTTCCTGATCGCCGAGGAATAATTGTAGCCCGCGACCGTGCCGGCTTTCTTGCCGACGATATCGGCAAGCGACGGCCCGAGGCTGTTCTTGCCCGCTTCAAGCGAGTGACATGCGCTGCACTTGCGGAAGACGAGACGCCCTGCCTTGGATGGATCGTCCGCACCGGATGCGGCGGCTGGCGTTGCGGCGGGTGTGTTTGCTGCCGGAGCCTGCACCATCTGCATGTGCTGATGCGCGGCAGGTGCGGGTGAAGCAGGCGGCGCCACCTTCACGCTCGGCGCAGGAGATGCGGCAGGGGCCGGGGTTTTGGCGGCGACTTGTGCCGGCTTTTCCGGCGATGGCTGAATTTCGGTTTGCTGCGCCGTTTGTTGCGCAGATGTCGTGCCGGTCTGACTGAAGGACGCGATCAGAAGGCCGCCAATGACGACAACGAGGCCAGCAGCCAGGATGCCCCATTCCTGTAATTGTTTCAGCATTGCATCGCTCCGTTCTTCCAGCCTTGTCCGGCCTTGTAATGCAAGGAAGCGCTCAGTAATGCAAGGAAGCGCTCACCCTCGAACGGCATTTCGTTGATGGGAGAGATCTCCGCGCCGGAACAGTTAAGCGAAGTTCGGCAAAACTGTTTTGATCCAACGCAACCCGCAGCTGGGGGCGAGCGCGGACGGGGCCGCACAAAAATGAAAAGGGCGCCGCTTGCGGCGGCGCCCTCGATGTTTGGTCCGGCTTCGATCAGTTGCCGTAGAGATATTTCGGCAGCCAGAGCGTCATGCCCGGCCACAGATACATGATGACCATGCAGACAATGACGATCCCCATGTAGGGCATCATGCCGGCGAAAATCTGGTTGAGCGTCACGTGCTTCGGCGCGACGCCCTTCAGATAGAAGGCCGACATCGCGACCGGCGGCGACAGGAACGCCGCCTGCAGGTTGACGAACACCAGAACGCCCCACAGCACCGGATCGATCTGGAAGTGCTTCAGCATCGGCAGGAAGATCGGCACGAAGATGATGATGATCTCCGTCCACTCCAACGGCCAGCCGAGGATGAAGATGATCGCCTGCGACAGGATCATGAACTGCACAGGCGTCATGTTCAGCGCGAGCACCCACTGTTCCAGCAGCGCCTGACCGCCGAGGATGGCGAAGACGCCGGAGAACAAGGCCGAGCCCACGAACAGCCAGCACACCATGGCGGTGGTCTTGGCCGTGAGGAAGACGGCTTCCTTGGTCTTCTGCCAGTTCAGCGAACGGGCATGGAACGCGAGGAGGAAAGCGCCTGCCGCGCCGACACCTGCCGACTCGGTCGCCGTCGTGATGCCGAGCAGAATGACGCCCAGCACGACGACGGTGAGAATGCCGAGCGGCATCACCGACGACGACAGCAGCTTCAGCACCTCGAACTTCTCGACGTTGACCCGGTAGTAGTAGCGGCACATGAAGAAGATGAGGATCGCCGCGCAGATGCCGAACCACATCAGGAAGTTTTCCGGCGGGCCCATTTCGGCCGGCGTCGGCGTATTGTCGACGACGGCGGAACCGAGCTGCTGGAGGCCGGCGGCTTCCTCGGCCGTGCTGGCGATGCTCTTCTGGGTGTAGATCATCACGTACCACCAGACCGTGCCCAGCGTTCCCGCGGTCAGCCAGAACGGCACCAGTGCTATGATGAGGTTCTTCACCAGCGCCGGGTAAGTGAGACGCTTGCCGTCGACCTCGATCTTGCTCGCGCGGCCCGGCGAGAGCAGGGCTTTGAGGATGGCGACGAAGGTGTTCTGCGAATAGGCATCGGCGAACTGATACATGCCCGCAGGCACCGGCACCTTGGTTTGCTCCTCGGGCAAAGGCGGCGCGATCTTCGGATTCAGCATCGCCCAGCCGATGATGTAGAGCAGGTACAGGAACGACAGGAAGAAGCTCGGCAGCATCGCGGCCGCATAGAGCTTGACCACCGATTCACCCGCGACCGCCGCATAGACGATGATCATGACCGACGGCGGGATCAGGATGCCGAGGGTGCCGCCGGCGGTGATGACGCCGGATGCGAGCCGCACGTCGTAGCCGGCGCGCAGCATCGGGTTGAAGGCGATGACGCCCATCAGCACGACGACGGCGCCGACGAGGCCGGACGCGATGCCCCAGAAGGTGCAGACGATCAGCGAGGCGACGGCAAGCGAGGCCGGTACCCGCCGGAAGGCGAGCTGGATCGAATAGAACATCTTGTCGACCAGCGCGCCGCGTTCCATCACGTATCCCATCAAGATGAATAGCGGGATCGAGATCAGAACGTCGTTGGTCATCGCGCCATAGGTGCGATGGACCATCAGATCGAAGACCTTGTTATGTACCCAGGATTCGCCGGGCACATAGAAGGCGATGAAGCCGAAAAAGATGCCGAGGCCCATCAGCGTGAAAGCTGTTGCGAACCCCATCATGATGACTACCACGATGAGGGCCAGCATCAGCAGGCCAAGTGCCGGATCGCTCATGTAAGTTTATCCCCCATGCCCCTCTGGCGCGCCTCTTCGTCGATCTGACTGGCGCGCTCGATCGCGATTTTGCGTGACTCTTCGTCAACGTATTCGCTGTGTTCGAGTTGTTGTTCGATGACGTCGGTTTCGGCGACGTCCTTCAGGCGCTCGGGCCACTTGCCGGTACGCAGGCATTGCACGCAGCGCGTGACTTCGGCGATGCCTTGCAGCATGACGAGCGCGCCGGCGATCGGGATGACGGTCTTGAAGTGATAAACCGGCGGTCCGTCGGCGGTGACGTTGGAATGCTCCTGAATGTGCCAGGAATAGCTCGCGTAGTCGTAGCCGGCATAGATCAAGGCTGCGATGCCCGGAAAGAAGAACACGATGTAGAGAATAAGATCGAGGGTCGCCTGGGTGCGCGGCCGCATCGAGCTGTAGAGGAAGTCGCCGCGCACATGCGCGTTCTGAGCCAGCGTATAGGCGCCGGCCATCATGAACAGCGTGCCGTAGAGCATGTTTTCCGCGTCGAAGATCCACGCTGTCGGCATGCCGAACATGTAGCGTTTGATCACTTCGACGCAGACGACGATCGTCAGCACAAGCATCAGCCAGGACACAGCCTTGCCGACCCATGTGCTCACATGATCGATGGCGAAGATAAATCGTTGAACGGTCATGGTTTCATACCAATGTAGAAGAATTGAAACCCCTGAATGCAGAAACACCATCCGGCTGGGTTGCCGGATGGTGCTCTGTGTGAAGGGAAGCGACCTTAGAGCTTGCTGGCCGCCCCGTTCGGGCCGAAGTAGTGGTCGTAAGCCATCTTGCGGCTGACAACCGTGTCCTGCTCCCACTGCGTCGCGCGCTTGGCGAACGCAACCTGCGAGGCAACGATTTCCTTGAAGAGCGGATTGTCGGCCGCTTTCTTCTTGGCGACTTCATCGTAGGACGTCAGCTGGTGCTTCAAGATCGCATCCGGCGTCTTGTAGAACTTCACCTTATCCTTGGTCTGCATCTCGATGTAGTCCTTGGAATAGCGGTCGATCGCCTTCCAGGACATATCTGCAGAAGCGGCTTCGGTGGCGTTCGCGATGATCGACTGAATGCCCTTCGGCAGCGCGTTGTACTTGTCCTTGTTGAACATGATCTCGAACTGCTCGGCGTTCTGGTGATAGCTCTGCAGCATGCAGACCTTCGAGACGTCGGCGAAGCCGAGTGCCTTGTCCGACGAGGCGTTGTTGAATTCGGCCGCGTCGAGCAGGCCGCGATCCATCGCCGCGACGATTTCGCCGCCCGGGAGCGCGTTGACCGAAGCGCCGAGACCCGTGAACACGTCAATCGAGATGCCGACGGTGCGGAACTTCAGGCCCTTGAAGTCTTCGAGCTTGGTGACCGGCTTCTTGTACCAGCCCAGCGGCTGCGTCGGCATCGGGCCGTAGGGGAACGATACGACGTTGGCGTCGATCGACTTGTAGAGCTTCTCGAGCAGTTCCTTGCCGCCGCCGTACTTGTGCCAGGCGAGCAGCATGTTGGCGTCCATCGCATAAGCCGGACCCGAGCCCCACAGCGCGAGCGCAGTCTGCTTGCCGTAGTGATAGACGAGCACGCCGTGACCGCCGTCGAGCGTTCCCTTCGATACGGCTTCCAGAAGCTGGAAGGCCGGAACGACGGCGCCAGCCGGCAGCACTTCGATCTTGAGATCGCCGCCGGTCATGTCGTTGACCTTCCTGGCGTAGTCGAGTGCGTATTCGTGGAAGATGTCCTTGGACGGCCAGGTGCTCTGCCAACGCATATGCACCGGACCCTGCGCCTTCACGACACTCGGCGCGGCAACAGCAGCCGCGGCGACGCCAAGACCGGCGGCTTTCAGAAACTTGCGGCGGCCTTCCATAGGCGCGCTCGATTGCTTGCCAGATTTCTTCGTCATCGATTTCCTCCTTCAATCCACCCGACGGCGTGGTTGTGGTCAGTTGTCGCCGTGCTTTTGGTTGCGCGGTTATCGCGCCCACACGTCATCTAACTAAAAATATAACGATGGTAGCAAGCGTTGCTTTTGCTGCTGTGCAACACAGGGGTTGGGTACAACCACTAGACGAAAGTCTAATAGTTTTATCCTATCAAGCTTTTCCCTTCGCATTTTTCGTGATGCACGGATCGCGGTTCTCCCGCACTGCGAGTGTTCTGGCGAAAAAGTGAGGAACCCTTTCGCGCCGGGCCGCGTTTTCACGACGAAAGACAATCAGGAGAGCATCGTGAAAGCCAACAACCACCAATGCGCTCAGGCATTGGGGGCGTGTATCCGTATAAGGCGCGTCTCTGAACTTTTGTTTTGTCGCGTTTTCTTGACGCGAACCGGTACCCACTTCGCTCGAAAACGTTCCGGACTTCGCCCCGCTTCGGAAAACGGGCTCGCATTTTTCAGGGGCGAGTTCTGATGTGCGGGCTGTGCGGAGAAATATCGTTTCAGGAACCAGCTTCGGCGGCCGGCATCGCTTCGATGGCGAAGAGCATGGCCGCGCGCGGACCCGATGCGAGCGGAATTTTCATTCAGGACCGGATCGGCCTCGGCCACCGGCGCCTCAGCATTCTCGACTGTGAAGCGACGTCGAACCAGCCGATGATCGACAGCGGGCTTGGACTCGCCATCGCATTCAACGGCTGCATCTATAATTTCCGCGAGCTGCGCAGCACGCTGAAGGAGAAGGGCCATCGCTTTTTCTCCGACGGCGACACCGAGGTCATTCTCAAATCCTATGCCGAGTGGGGGCCGCGCTGTGTCGAGCGCTTCCACGGCATGTTCGCGTTCGCGATCTGGGAGCGCGATTCAGGCCGCGTGGTGCTGGCGCGCGACCGGCTCGGCATCAAGCCGCTCTATCTTGCCGACGATGGCAAGCGCCTGCGTTTCGCTTCGACGCTGCCGGCGCTGCTCGCGGCGGGCGGCGTCGATACATCGATCGATCCGGTCGGCCTTCATAACTACATGTCGCTGCATGCCGTCGTGGTGCCGCCGCGCACAATTTTGAAGGGCGTGCGCAAATTGCCGCCGGCGACGATCCTGACAATCGAGCCGGACGGCACGCGGCGCGAGGAAACCTACTGGCAGCTCGATGTCGGCACGCGCCCGCAGGATCGCGCGATGAGCAAGGAAGAGTGGCAAGAGGCGGTGCTCGACGCGCTCACGGTATCAATCAAGCGGCGGCAGGTCGCCGACGTTCCGGTCGGCGTCTTGTTGTCGGGCGGCCTCGACAGTTCGCTCGTCGTGGCGCTCCTGGCCGAGAGCGGACAGACCGATCTCAAGACGTTTGCCATTGGCTTTGAGAGTGTCGGCAATCTCAAAGGCGACGAATTCAAATATTCCGATCTCATCGCGGAGAAATTCGGCACGCAGCATCAGCGCATCATGATTCCGTCCGATGCCGCGCTGAAGGCGCTGCCCGACGCCATCGAGGCGATGTCCGAGCCGATGATGAGCCATGACGCCATCGGTTTTTATCTCCTGTCGCAACAGGTCGCCAAGCATGTGAAGGTCGTGCAGAGCGGCCAGGGCGCCGACGAAGTGTTCGGCGGCTATCACTGGTATCCGAAGATGATGTGCTCGAACGATCCGGCGACCGATTACGCCCGGGTCTATTTCGACCGCGATCATGCCGAAATGCGCGAGGCGCTCGCGCCCGAGTATGTCGGCGAGGACTACAGCGGCGAATTCATCGAGCGCTTTTTCACTGAACACGCCGAAGCGCGCCCCATCGACGCCACGCTGGAGCTCGATACCGATATCATGCTGGTGGACGATCCGGTGAAGCGGGTCGACAACATGACGATGGCCTGGGGCTTAGAAGCCCGTGTGCCGTTCCTCGATCATGAGCTGGTGGAACTCGCGGCCCGCATCCCGGCCGGGCTCAAGGTGCGCGACGGCGGCAAATACATTCTCAAGGAAGCCTCGCGCGGCGTCGTGCCGTCCGAGGTCATCGACCGGCCGAAGGGCTATTTTCCGGTGCCGGTGCTGAAATATATCCGCGGGCCGTTTCTGGACTATGCCCGCGACGTTCTGAACCAGAAAGCGGCGCGAGAGCGGGGCCTGTTCAACCGCGACTATGTCGAGCGGCTGCTGGCCAATCCGGAGGGGGAACTCACCCCCAAGGGCCACTCCAAACTGTGGCAGGCAGTGCTGCTGGAAAACTGGCTGCAGATTCATAATCTGTGATGGGAAGTGATTTGCCCAGAATCGCGAATTCGCCCATTGGTCGCGTCGAGACAGGCCAGCGAGGGATGTAACGGACATGTGCCGGTGGATCGCTTATCGCGGAGAGACCATCGCGCTCGAGCACTATGTGACCGAGCCGTCACACTCGCTGATCTCGCAAAGCATCAAGGCACTTGAATCGACGGTCAGCACCAACGGCGACGGCTTTGGCCTCGGCTGGTACGGCGAATATTCCGATCCCGGACTTTATCGCGAAGTGCGGCCGGCGTGGTCCGACGAAAATCTGCGGTATCTGTGCCGGCACATCCGCTCGCATCTTTTCTTCGCGCATATTCGCGCGGCGACCGGCACGTCGATCACGCGGCCGAATTGCCATCCGTTCGTCTGCCGGAACTGGCTGTTCATGCATAACGGCTTCATCGGCGACTGGAGCCGGCTCAGGCGGCGGATCGAGAACATGATCCCCGATGAGGTTTATCCCTCGCGCCTCGGCACCACTGATTCCGAAGCGGTATTTCTCGCCATCATAGGCGCTGGTGCCGAAACGTCGCCGGTTGCCGCGACGGCCCGGGTGCTCCGCCACATCACCGATATGCTGGGCGAAGACGGACATAAAGTGTCGATGCGCTTTACGGCGGCGCTCGCCAATGGCCGCGATCTCTATGCCTTCCGGTATGCGGTGAACGATGCCGCCAATACGCTTTATTTCCGGACATCGGGATCCGGTGTCGTCGTAGTTTCCGAGCCCCTCGACGGCGACCACAGCACCTGGACCCCCGTGCCGGAAAACGCCGTGCTGGTGGCCGAGGCCGGCAAGAAGGTTGAAATCCTGCCGCTCGATCACAAGCGGCTGGAAGCTGCCGAATAATTTTGCAATGGACAGACGTGCTTAGCGGCGTGCCGAAGGCCGCAAAATCGCCGCCATAAAGCCGTTGATAATGGGCCGCTCATAAGACGCGGGAGAAGGGGGATCGTTACGCGTGCGCTGCGTTCGCCACAGTTCTGCGATCGCCTGGTGGACGGCTGGCGCCGCTGCGATGGCTGTTTCGCTTCCGGCATATGCCGTCGAAGCAATCACGGCTTGTCCGGAAGCAAAACCTTCCTTTGAAACCGTCGAAGCAGTTGGCGCGCGTGACGGCATGACCTTGCGTCTTGCCGATGGTCGCGAGCTTCGTCTTGCCGGTGTTGTTGCGGCGAGCGCGCTCGACGGCGATGCATCGGTTGTTGCGCGGGCAACACATGCACTTAACGAAATGGCGGCGGGCAAATCGCTGACGCTTCATGGCAGCAACGACGTTCGCGATCGTTACGGACGCCTGATCGCACAGGCCGCTCTCGCGGGAAACGGCGCCCGCTGGCTGCAAGCCGATCTCGTCGCGGCCGGTTGGTTGCGGGCGGCGCCCGAGGCGAGCGCCTTGCCGTGCGCGGCCTTGTTACTCGATGCCGAAAACGAAGCGCGCGCCGGACGGAAGGGCCTTTGGCAGGAAGCGCGCTTTGCCGTGATGGCCGCCGACGATCTTGCGGCGCTGAATGCGGCAACGGGACGGTTCGCGGTGGTGGAGGGAGTTGTTCACCATGTTGGCGAAACGGCAAGCCGCACCTATCTCGATTTCGGGCGGCGCTACACCAAAGACTTTACAATTGTGGTTCCGCGCGCGGCGCGCAGGGCATTTGCGGCAGCCGGGATCGAGTTCAAAAGCCTGCGAGGCCAGAGGGTCCGGGTGCGCGGCGTGCTATTCTCCTCGGGCGGGCCGGCTATCGAAATCCGCCAGCCGGCGTCGCTGGAATTGTTGAAGGATCGCGGCACATGATGCGGCGCAGGGAAAAGGGAGCGGTCTGGCAGGCGGGTTTTCGCCTCGCCGGGGCGGCGGTCGCCGTCTCGCTCCTGCTCGCCTCGTGCTCGACGCTGGAAACCGATCGCTTCGGCCTGTCGGAAGCCTCCGTCGCGCGCGACGATGTTGCGCGCGAACTGCCGCCCGAACAGCGCAAGGAGCATGAGCGCCTCGTTGCAGCTTACGGCGGCGTCTATCACGCGCCGGCGCTCGAAGCGCAGATCACCAAGGTCGTGAACCGGCTGGTATCGGCGTCGGAGCGGCCCGACATTCATTATCGCGTGACGATCCTCAACTCGCCGGCGATCAACGCCTTCGCGCTGCCGGGCGGCACACTTTATGTAACGCGTGGCTTGATCGCGCTCGCCAACGACGATGCCGAGCTTTCCTCGGTGCTCGCGCACGAAATGGCGCATGTCATCGCGCGCCATGCCGCGATCCGCGAAGCGCAGGTGCGGCAGGCGATGATCGTGAGCCGGGTGATTTCCGACGTCGTGCAGGATCCGGATTTGGGTGCGCTGGCGCTCGCCAAGAACAAGATTTCGCTCGCGGCGTTCTCGCGCGATCAGGAACTCGAAGCCGACGCCGTCGGCGTCGGCATTTCGGCGCGCGCCGGCTACGATCCCTATGGCGCATCGCGCTTCCTCGCGACGATGGGCCGTTACGCCAATCTGCGCGCCGGTAACACCGTGAGCCAGAACAAGGATCAGGTCGATTTCATCTCGAGCCATCCGGCAACACCCGAGCGCGTTTCTCTCGCCATCACCAATGCCAGTCAGTACGGCTCGCAAGAGGCCGAGCGCGACCGGGCCGATTTCCTCGATGCGATCGACGACATGGTCTATGGCGACGATCCGAAGGAAGGTTATGTGCGGGGCCGGAGCTTTTTGCATCCGAATCTCGGCTTCACCTTTACCGCGCCGGAGGGCTTCTCGCTCGAGAACACGGCGCAAGCGGTACTTGGCGCGACCGCTTCGGGCAAGGAGGCGCTGCGGCTCGACGCCGTGCGAGTGCCGGGAACAACGCCGCTTGCGACTTATCTTGCTTCGGGCTGGATCGACGGCGTCGACCCGGCGTCGATCCAGGCAATGAATATCAACGGCTTTCCGGCGGCGACGGCCATCGCGCGCGGTCAGCAATGGTCGTTCCGGCTCTATGCGATCCGCTTCGGCAGCGATGTCTACCGGCTGGTATTCGCCGCGCGCGAGATCACGCCGCAGAACGATCAGACCTTCCGCACGGCCGCCGATACGTTCCGCC
The DNA here is from genome assembly GCA_035555855.1 of Xanthobacteraceae bacterium. Lineage (GTDB taxonomy): Bacteria > Pseudomonadota > Alphaproteobacteria > Rhizobiales > Xanthobacteraceae > Palsa-892. The sequence continues at coordinate 46,523 of DATMGD010000034.1, read as the reverse complement.
GCGTCGGCACCGAAGAGATCAAGAACATCAAGCCGCTGCGTATTTCGGTGGTGCGTGTCGGCCTCACCGATACGGTCGAGCGGCTCGCACGCAAGATGGCGGTGCCGGACAAGAAGCTCGAACGCTTCCTGATCCTGAACGGCCTCGACAAGGATGCGAAACTGAAATTCGGCGACCGGGTGAAGATCGTCGTCGAATAAATTCCGAGAGATAAATTCCAAAGAAAAAGCCCGGCTTGCAGCCGGGCTTTTTTATTTCATCGAAGGAAAAGCGATCAGGCCGCTTCGTCCTGCTTTTCGGCGGCGGGCGTCTCTTCCGTCTTGGGGCCGCGCTTCGGCCCCTTGAGGAGATAGCCTTCGACCTGCTTGCCGGCTTCGGTCTCGGTGATGTCTTCGATGGTGGCGAGTTCGCGCACCATGCGATCGAGCGCCGCTTCGTAAAGCTGGCGTTCGCTGTAGGACTGCTCCGGCTGGTTTTCCGAGCGGAACAGGTCGCGGACGACTTCGGCGATCGAGATCAGATTGCCGGAATTGATCTTCGCTTCGTACTCCTGGGCGCGGCGGCTCCACATCGTGCGCTTGATGCGGGCGCGGCCCTTGAGCGTGTCGAGCGACTTCTTGACGACATCCGGGCCGGCGAGCTTGCGCATGCCGACGGCGGCCGCCTTTGCGGTCGGAACGCGAAGCGTCATCTTGTCTTTCTGGAAGCTGATGACGAACAGTTCGAGCTTGTAGCCCGCGACTTCCTGCTCCTCGATGCGCACGATCTGGCCGACGCCGTGCGCCGGATAGACGATGTGCTCATTCGTGCGGAAACCCTGGCGGCTCAGCGCGGGCTTCTTGACCGGGGCTGCGGCAGGAGGGGTCTTCACGGACGCGGTTTTGCTTTTGGCCACTTTTGATCCTTTTGCCACTACCTTGCGTTTTTTATTCATCGTGGGCACTCGCTCAACCGTAAGGTGTGAATACCGTCCTCATCCCTTGTGAGGCGAGGACAGCCTGAGAAACGCCGGATAAATAGTTCAGTTCCGAGATGGAAGGCTCCGTAGGGAGCACCAAAGCCTGGGCGGTACGTTTGAGATTGTGACTATATTACCACAAATAGGCTGAAAATCAATGTCTTGGGGCCAAACAGTGGCCTGAAACAATAAGAGGGTTAAACGCCCGGTGCTTTGCGCAATTTTCGGTCGCGCAAGGGGCGCCTTCTTCGCGCAAGCTCAGTCGCCCTCGCCGGGATCGGGCGAGAACAACTTTTCCTTGTCCGGTTTGCCGTCCCATTCCTTGGCGTCGGCCGGCGGCTCGCGCTTTACGGTGATGTTCGGCCAGACCTTGGCGTAGTCGGCGTTGAGCGTCAGCCATTTATCGAGATCGCCGACGGTGTCGGGCTTGATGGCTTCAGCCGGGCATTCAGGTTCGCAAACGCCGCAATCGATGCACTCGTCGGGATGGATGACGAGCATGTTTTCGCCTTCGTAGAAGCAGTCGACGGGACAGACTTCAACGCAGTCCATGTATTTGCAGCGGATGCAGTTCTCGGTGACGACGTAGGTCATGATCTTCTGAATATAGTGACGGGCGGGGCCTAACGCATGTGCGGGGGCGGCGCAAGCAAATGCGTCAAGTTTTGGGGCCGGGCGGCTTGATGTTTTCGTATAGTGCCCTTGCGGCGGCCGCATCTTCGCGGCGATTGGCAAAGTCGATCACGCGCACGACGCGGACAATGCTCGGCAGCGCCATGGTCAGCACATCCTCGCGGCCGACGGGATGCGATGGATTTTCAACACGGCGGCCATTGATCCGGACGTGACCGGCGGCGACGAGCATTGCGGCGAGCTTGCGTGTTTTCACGATGCGCGCATGCCACAGCCAGCGGTCGATACGCTGCCGTGCGGCGGCGGGGTCAACGGCCGCTTTTATCTTCGTCGTTTTTTCCCGGCTCATCTTTCGACTCGCCTGCCGATTGCATGCGAGCCTTCAACTGGAGAAGGGCCGCGAAAGGCGAGTTGGGATCGATCGGCTTGTCGCGGCGCTCGTGATATTCGCGGCGCGGTTTGTCGCGCGAACGCTCGTTCCGCGAATTGTCGTGACGCGGTTTACGGTCATGACGCCGCGCGCCGTCGTGCTTGCGCTCATCATGTTTACGCTCGCGGCGGGCATCATGCGTTTTCGCTTCGCCTTCGGCAGCAGTGCTTTCGCCGCCTTGCGCGGGCAATGAAACATGCTGCGGACGCTTGCGCTCGCGATCGTGCGAGCGATGCGCGCGGCGCTCGCCCGGCGGACGGCCGGGCCGCCAGACTTCAATCGTTGCCGGTTCTGCGGTTGCTGCCGCAGCGGAGGCTTCGGCGCCCGGCTCAGTGCTCGCGCTTTCGCCGGCATTTTCAGGCGCGGCTGTTTCAGCTGGCGTCTCTGCGGCGGCAGATGTTTCTGCCGCAGGCACTTCGCTTGGCGTCTCTACCGATGCTTCGGCCGGTGCTTCAGATGGAGCTTCGGTCGCCGCCGTTTCGGTTGCCGCAGCGGCTTCAGTCTGCGTTTCAGTAGGCGTGTCGCTCGGCGCAGCTTCTGCCGCTGCCGGTTCGGCCGGTGCGGGGCGGCGATCCATGCGATAGCCGAGAGCGCGCAAAATCGCGGCAAAATCTTCACCGGCGCAGCCGACGAGCGAGGTCATCGCTACCGTTACCGTAAAGCCGCGGCCATCGAAGGCTCCGGCCGGCTTGTCGCCTTGCATGCCCGGACGCCAGGCGAGCGCGGGACGGATGAGATCGGCGAGACGCTCGAGAATATCGACGCGGATCGCGCGCGCGCCGCAAACGCGATAGCCGGCAAGCCGATATAGCGGCTTGGCAATTTCCGGATCGACCGGAATCGATGTGCGGCCGCTCGCGGCGAGCGCCGGCAAGTCATCGACGCCTTTCTGCTGCAATCCGCCGTTCTTGAGCGCCCATAAAAGCGTGCTCAGGGCGCGCGGCGCGGGCTTCAGAAGCGCAGGCATATAGATGTGATGCGCGCCGAAGCGCACGCCGTGCTGACGCAAGATCGCGCGTGTCGGCTGATCGAGGCCCTTCACTTCATCGGCGACCTTGGCGCGCTCGAGCACGCCAAAGGCTTCGACGAGCTGGAAGGCAACGCCGCGGGCAATGCCGGTGACGTCCCCAGCCTTGCCGAGTGCGACGAGCGGGCCGAGCAGTTTTTCGACATGCGCTTTCATCCAGCGCACGAGACGCTCTTCGACCTTTTCGCGCACGGGGCCGGTGAGCTGCTCGTCGGCAAGAATGCGCAGGCGCGGTTCGAGAACATCGTCGGCGGGAATGAGTTTCGCGACCGGGTCGCCGCTCCAGCGGAGCGTGCCGTCGGCGGTGAGCACGAATACCTCGTCGCCGGCTTCGGCGAGTTTCGTCGCGCGGTTCTCGATTTCGCTCGCGAGCGCTTTTTGCGCCGCGCCGCGTAATGCCTTGGCTTCGGAATCGCCGGAAGCGTCGGCGGGTGAAAATTCAAAGCCCGAGAGATGACCGATGATGTGGCCTTCGACGACAACGTCGCCGGTCTTGGTAATTTCGGTTTCCAATGTGGTGTTCTCTCTCAGGCGGCGCAGAAGGACGCTGGTGCGGCGATCGACGAAGCGTTGCGTGAGCCGCTCGTGCAAGGCGTCGGAAAGCCGATCCTCGACCGCGCGCGCGACGCCCTGCCAGTGCTCTGGATCATCGAGCCAGTCGGCCCGGTTTGCCGCGAAAGTCCAGGTGCGGACTTGAGCGATGCGGTTCGAGAGTGTGTCGATGTCACCATCAGTTCGGTCGGCGTGGTCAATTTGGCGTGCAATCCATTCGGCCGGTATTCTACCCTTCCGCATCAGGAATCCATAGAGGGTCATCGCCAATTCGGCATGTGCGGCCGGGGCTATCTTGCGATAGTCGGGAAGCTGGCAGGCTTCCCATAGCCGCTCGACGGCGGCGGGAGTCGTGGCAAGCGCGGCGCTGTCTTTATCCTTTGCCGCATGCTCAAGCACCAATACGTCGTCCGCGAGCGGCGCGCGCACGAGACCTTCCTCGCGCGGCCCGGCGGCAAGGCTCATGAGCAGCGCCTTGATCGAGCGGAAATCGAGGGTGCTGCTCCGCCACTGGGCGATCCTGACCGGTTCGAACTCGTGGTTTTCGAGCTTGGCGACCAGTTCGGCATCGAAGGGCCCGCAGCGGCCGGTGGTGCCGAAGGTGCCGTCGCGCGAATGACGCCCGGCGCGGCCGGCGATCTGGGCGAACTCGGCGGGGTTGAGGTTGCGGAACTGGTAGCCGTCGAACTTGCGATCGGAAGCGAAGGCGACGTGGTCGACGTCGAGATTGAGGCCCATGCCGATGGCGTCGGTCGCAACCAGGTAATCGACGTCGCCCGCCTGATACATATCGACCTGGGCGTTTCTCGTTCGCGGCGAGAGCGCGCCGAGCACGACGGCGGCACCGCCGCGCTGGCGGCGGATCAGTTCGGCGATGGCATAAACTTCCTCCGACGAGAAGGCGACGATGGCCGAGCGGCGCGGCAATCGCGTGATCTTCTTGTCGCCGGAGAAGATGAGGTTCGAAAGGCGCGGGCGCTGCACGACATTGACGCCGGGCAGGAGCCGCTCGATCAGGCCGCGCATCGTCGCGGCGCCGAGCACCAGCGTTTCCTCGCGGCCGCGGCGGTTGAGCATCCGGTCGGTGAAGACATGGCCGCGCTCGAGATCGGCGGCGAGCTGCACTTCGTCGAGGGCGACGAAAGCAACGTCCAGATCCTGCGGCATCGCCTCGACGGTCGAAACCCAGTAGCGGGCGTTCGCAGGCTTGATCTTTTCTTCGCCGGTGATCAGCGCGACCGAGCCGGCGCCGACGCGCTCGACGGCGCGGTTATAGACCTCGCGGGCCAGGAGCCGGAGCGGCAGCCCGATCACGCCGGAGGAATGCGCGAGCATGCGCTCGATCGCGAGATGCGTCTTGCCGGTGTTAGTCGGGCCGAGCACGGCGGTGACGCCACGCCCGCGCTGTGCGGGCGGAATCGGCGTGAGGGAAACGGACATTATCGGCGTGCCGGGCTATCTCGGGTGTTTTCTGTACCATATTGCGACGGTTTTCGTCGCTTTTGATACGTTTGGTAACGAAGCGGAACACGCACCGAACGAATCGCGCCCGAATCGCTGACTCGCAACGAGTGCGCTTTCGTTCGCACCTAGATATAGGGTTTTCGTCCCTGCTTGCCACGAATTCCTTGCGTGACGGACGAGAGCCGGCAGTATTTCGCTTCCGATTTGTTAATTTCGCGCGAGCCGTGTTCGCCGGCGCGCGGTCTATTTGGTGTCGGTGTTCTTGATGCTTGCTTCGCGCGGGCTGACTTCGAAGTGCTCGGCCTGCACGACAACGATGCCGATCAGGGTCACGATCGAGACGCGGGCCGGAAACAGGACGCGCGTGCCGGCGACCGGCGCGAGCCAGACGAAGATGTTCTTGTTGTCCTGCATGTATTTGACCTGCAGGCGGTCCGGCTTGTGGCCGGCGATCGGCCGGTAATCGACGCGGCAGACCAAGAGCTTGCCGTTATAGCCCTTGATGTCCTTGGCGTTGTCGGTGCGCTCATAGCTGAACACGAGATCGTAACGCTGGCGGCCGTCGAAGATCGGGATGGTGCGCTTGCAGTTGTCCGGCGAGAGCAGATCGCCCGTGCCCGGCACCGAGACGATGGCGGCAGTCATCGGATCGACGACGCCGGTGCGGTCGTTCTCGGTCAGCGGAATGCGGTCCTTCGACGGCTCGGTCGGCGGCACCACCGAAAAGGACGAGACGGCGGCATTGGCGAAAGAGATGCGGATATCTTCTTTCTTTTTCTCGCTTTCGGAATTGGTCATGTAGGCCGAAGGCGAAGGATAGCCGTCGATGAAGGTACCCTTGGCGCTCACCGTGCCATGGCCGCGCGAGACGAGCTTGGCGATACCGGCGACGCGGGCGCTGCCGACCACGGCATAGCCGCCGTCGGCGATATCCAGGACGAACTCGCCGCGGCCCACCGGAATTGCGGTGACCGAGCCCTCGTAGTTCACCTTCAACCGGGCATCGGCCAACGCCGTGGCCGTGCTGGCGAGGAAGAGCAAAACGGGCGCGACCTTGCGAGCGGCTTCATTCAGCATGGCACATTCGACCTTCCGGAAAGTTCTCCCAAACTAGCATAATCGTCTGCCAGCCCGTGAGATTTCGGGGTGAAGCTGGATTAAGTCTTAACTGTGGCTCCGGTATTACGCTGCCTGCCTTGACGGTGGCACGGGGGGCCATTAAGACCACGCCTATTCCTTAAGCCAAATCGGGCCTGAAACGGGAAGTGTTCCCGGCGGCCCCTGTTGATCAGAAGGTTTCGTCCGATGTCCCGGCGCTGCGAACTCACCGGCAAATCCGTACTTGTCGGCCACAAGGTGAGCCATTCGAACATCAAGACCAAGCGCCGGTTCCTGCCGAACCTCTGCGCGGTGACGCTGACCAGCGACGCGCTCGGCCAGAAGGTTCGCATGCGCATCAGCACCAATGCGCTGAAGTCGGTCGACCACAACGGCGGCCTCGATGCCTTCCTGATGAAGGCGCGCAAGGAAAACCTGTCGCCGAAGGCGCTCGAACTCAAGCGCAAGATCGCGAAGAAGCTCGCGGCCAAAGCCGCTTAATTATATCCGCCCGATCAGCGCGTCAGCGTAAACTGCAACAGCAGGATGCGCTGGAGCGGATTGAAATTGTCATCGGACAAGATCGTCAGCACGGTGTCGCCGTTCGCCGCGGTGTGCACGGCGAGGCCTTCCATATTGTCGATCATGTAGTTGCGATCGGCCTCAAACAGCACTTCGCCTTTGATCAGCGCCCCCGGCTTGATGTCTTTGAGCGGCGCGCGGCGGATGCGCATGCCGGCGCCCTTCAATAGCGAAAAACTCCGCTCAAGGATGAGCAGGTCGCCCTGCGGGGTGACGGCCGCTTCGGTGATCTCGAAATCGTCGGTGCGCGCGACGGTGAACATTCCGGGCGTCCGGCCGCCGATCATGAAACCCATGATGTTGCCGGCCTCGTCCAGTCCGCGCTCGGAGATCGCGATCAGGGTGCCGCCGAGCGGCAGGTTGCGCGGCACGAAGACCATCGCCTCGAGCCCCTTGTTGTAGGGCAGCTTTCCGATTTGCGGCGGCACGTCGATCGGTTTGCCGCGCGCGGCAAAACCGTCCTTGCCGAAATCGAAGCGGACGATCTGGTTCACGCGCTCGATGCCGACATAGAAAATATCGCCGTCAATAGCGAGCGACTCGGTGTCGAACCAGCCCTTGAGCGCGAGCGGCTTGCCGTCCTCGCCGAGCATCGGCGCCATCTCGACATTGCTAAGCGAGGCGAGGCGTTCGCCGTCATAGTTCAGCTTGCCGCGCAGCCAGCGGCCGCGATCGCTGATGATGACGAAGCGCGTGCCGCCGTCGAACAGCCGGATCGAGGAGAGGCCGCCGAAGCCCGGCTGATGCGAATTGAGTTCGATGCCGCCGCGGAAGGTCAGCGCGCCGAATATGCGCCGTTCGGGCTCGCGCAGGTCGAAGCCTTTGACCGGTGCGGCATGGACTTCGAATTCGACGGCGAGTTCGCCGTCCTTCGGCGGCGTTTGGGCAAGCGCCGGAAGCGCGAACAGCAATAATGCCGCGCAGGCCCAGCCTGCCGTACGGACCTGCAAGGCAGAAAAAAAGCGCCGCGTTGCGGCGCTCACGCCACGCGCCTCTTTGGCCTGCGGCGAACGGGAGCGGAGGATTGCTCGTCGAACAGCTCGGCGAGCTTTTCGGTCATGGCGCCGCCAAGCTCTTCGGCATCGACGATGGTGACGGCGCGGCGATAATAGCGCGTGACGTCATGGCCGATGCCGATCGCGATCAGCTCGACCGGCGAGCGGTTTTCGATCTCGCCGATGATGTGGCGCAGATGCCGTTCGAGATAATTGCCGGGATTGACCGACAGGGTGGAGTCGTCGACCGGTGCGCCGTCGGAAATCATCATCAGGATCTTGCGGCTCTCGGGCCGCGCGAGGAGGCGCTTGTGCGCCCAATCAAGCGCCTCGCCGTCGATATTTTCCTTGAGCAAGCCTTCGCGCATCATCAGGCCGAGATTCTTGCGGGCGCGCCGCCACGGCGCATCGGCCGACTTGTAGATGATGTGGCGAAGGTCATTGAGGCGGCCGGGATTCACCGGCTTGTTCGCCGCGAGCCACGCTTCGCGCGACTGTCCGCCCTTCCAGGCGCGGGTGGTGAAGCCGAGAATTTCGACCTTGACGCCGCAGCGTTCGAGCGTGCGGGCGAGAATGTCGGCACAGGTCGCGGCGACGGTGATCGGGCGGCCGCGCATCGAGCCGGAATTGTCGAGCAGCAGCGTCACCACGGTGTCGCGGAAATCGGTGTCGCGCTCCTGCTTGAAGGACAGCGGCTGGAACGGATCGATGATCATGCGCGGCAGGCGCGAAGAATCGAGAATGCCTTCTTCGAGATCGAAATCCCACGAGCGGTTCTGCTGCGCGAGCAGGCGCCGCTGCAAGCGGTTGGCGAGGCGCGCAACGATGCCCTGCAGGTTGTTCAACTGCTTGTCGAGATAGGAGCGGAGGCGCGCGAGTTCTTCCGCATCGCAGAGTTCTTCGGCGCCGACCGTTTCGTCAAAGCGGTTGGTGAAGGCCTTGTAGTCAGGCCCGCGCGGCTCGTTCGGCAGCGCGTTACGCGGCTGCCACGGCTCGCCCGGCTCGTTCGAGTCGCCTTCATCAGAGTCGTCGCGATGATCGGAAGAGGGCGCTTCATCGCTCTCGCCCGACGCTTCGCCGGTGTCTTCGTCGGAAAAGCTGGTGTCTTCCGAAGACTCGCTCTCGGCGTTTTCGTTCTCCGCCGACTCGCCGTCGTCGGACGATTGCTGCTCGCCCTGTTCCTCGTCTTCGGACTGATCTTCGCTGCGGTCGGCGAATTGCTGCTCGCCCATCTCGAGCGAAGAGAGGAGATCGTGCACGACCTCGCCGAAGGCGCGCTGGTTCTCGATCTGCTGCGAGAGAAGATCAAGTTCGCGGACGCCGCGCTTCTCGATGAATTCGCGCCACATCTCGACGACCTTCTTGGCGCCCGCCGGCGGCTCTATGCCGGTCAGGCGCTGGCGGACGAGGAGCGCGAGCGCTTCTTCGATGGGCGCTTCGGAGCGATCCTGAATCTGGTCGAAATTGCTGCGCTGGTAGCGGTCTTCCAGCATCGCCGAGATGTTGGAGGCAACGCCGCTCATGCGGCGCGAGCCGATGGCTTCGACGCGCGCCTGCTCGACGGCTTCGAAGACGGCCTTTGCCGTCTCGCCTTGCGGCAGCAAACGGCGATGGAGCGTCGGGTTGTGGCAGGCAAGCTTAAGGGCCGCGGAGTCGGCAATGCCGCGCAGCACTGCGGCGTCGTGCTTGCTCATGCGGCGCGGCGGCTCCGGCAGCCGCACCCGCAACGGCGCGACAAGCGGCCGCTCGGTCGCATAGCTCACTTCGATTTCGTTCTTGCCGGCAATCGCGCGCAGGCAACTCGTCACCGCGCGCTTGAAAGGCTCGACGGGCGATTCCGCGTTTTTATTGCCTTTGCCGGTGTTCGGGATCGACATCTCAGCCAAGTGCGACGTTCACCGCCGACTCGGGCAGATCGCGGCCGAAGCAGCGCTGAAAGAATTCAGCGACGATCGGACGCTCCAACTCGTCGCACTTGTTCAGGAAGGTGAGGCGGAAGGCAAAGCCGATGTCGCCGAAGATTTCGGTATTTTCCGCCCAGGTGATGACGGTGCGCGGGCTCATCACGGTCGAGATGTCGCCGTTGATGAAGGCCTGCCGCGTGAGGTCGGCGACGCGCACCATTTTTGAAATGATGTCGCGGCCTTCGGGCGTCCGATACTTGTGCGCCTTGGCGCTGACGATATCGACCTCACGATCGTGCGGCAGATAGTTCAGCGTGGTGACGATCGACCAGCGGTCCATCTGGCCCTGATTGATCTGCTGTGTGCCGTGATAGAGGCCGGTGGTGTCGCCGAGGCCGATGGTGTTCGAGGTCGCAAAGATGCGAAACGCCGGATGCGGCCGGATGACCTTGTTCTGGTCGAGCAGCGTCAGCTTGCCGGAGATTTCGAGAACGCGCTGGATGACGAACATGACGTCCGGGCGGCCGGCATCGTATTCGTCGAAGCAGAGCGCGATGTTGCGCTGAAGCGCCCACGGCAGGATGCCGTCGCGAAATTCGGTGACCTGCTGGCCATCCTTCAGCACGATCGCATCCTTGCCGATGAGATCGATGCGGCTGATGTGGCTGTCGAGATTGACGCGAACGCAGGGCCAGTTGAGCCGCGATGCGACCTGCTCGACATGGGTCGATTTGCCGGTGCCGTGATAGCCCGAGATCATCACGCGGCGGTTGTGGGCAAAGCCTGCGAGGATTGCGAGCGTCGTGTCCTTGTCGAAGACATAGTCGGGGTCGGTATCCGGCACATGCGGATCGGTCTTCGAGTAGGCGGGCACTTCGAAGTCGGAGTCGATGCCAAAGACCTGACGGACCGACACTTTCATATCGGGGAGGGGGGCAAGCAAATCGGGGGCGTTCATGAATTCCTCTTCCCGCGGTGAAGCGGTTGGGCCTTGCATCTGGCCGGGCTAGCAAGGCCGCAATCTAGCAGAAACCGGCGCTCTTGAGGTAGTTATAGGCCTGAATGATCTCGCGAAGAACATCCTCGGTTGATTTGTCGCCTTGATTCAAGTCAGGGTGGTGGCGTTTCACCAACTCCTTGAATCTGGTCTTGATTTCGGTGCTGGTGGCGGTGATTTCCAGCCCCAGCGTATTGAGCGCCTTGCGTTCCACATTGCGAACGGTGCGCTGCTCGGTTGCCCCCGAGGCCCGGGCAGTCTCCTCGGCGAACAACTTGAACGGGTCGGCGAAGGTTGCCCGGCCGGAACGGGTGGCGCCTTCCGCCGTGCGTTCCTCGGCCGAGCGCGCGCCGCGCTGACCCATCCTCCAGGTCGGGCGGTGGCCGGTCAGGGCGTCCTTCTGATGGACCGCGATGTCCTCGTTGCTCATACCTTCGAAGTAATTGTATTTCGCATTGTATTCGCGGACATGGGCGAGGCAGTAGTTCCAGTAGGCCTTTTCGTTACCGCGGCCTTTGGGCGCGCGGTGACCGCCCGGCTTCTTGCAGCCCGGCCATTCGCAAACCGGCGTTTCGGATTTGCGAGTGCGGTCTTTCTCCGGTTTGACGCGGATTTTATCGAAAAGCGGTGAATCGAATTTCATGGCGCGATTATGGGCTTTCGGACTTGATGAAACAAGGAAACGAGACGGCTCATGCTTCGTGCTAAAGAGAGCGCGGCATACAATATAGGAAGTCGGACGGATTTATGAACACGGTGGATCGGATACGCACAACGCTCATCGGCGCACTCGCGCCGGAACGGATCGAGGTGATCGACGAGAGCGGTAAGCACGCCGGGCACTCGGGAGCGGTTCCGGGCAAGACGACGCATGTGCGTGTCAAGATTTCGTCCGACGCCTTCAAAGGCAAAAGCCGTATCGAACGGCACCGCATAGTGAACGATCTGCTTGCCGGTGAGATCGCCGAGGGTCTGCATGCGCTTGCGATCGAAGCGCGCGCGCTGAACGAGGCGTGAGCCGTTACGCCGCCCGCTCCGAAGGCTGCTTTTCGCGCACGAATTCTTTCAGCGGTGTCACCTTCATCGCCGTGATGCGGTTCCTGTTCCGGCGCAGCACCTGAAAGCGGAAGCCGTGGAAGGTGAACATCTGCCCGGCTTCGGGGATTAGCTGCGCTTCATGGATGACGAGGCCGGCGACGGTAGTCGCCTGTTCGTCCGGCAGGTGCCAGTCCATCGCCCGGTTGAGGTCGCGAATGGGCATCGCGCCATCGACACTGACCGAACCGTCGGCCTGCGGGCGCAGGCCGCTGATCGGCAGGTCGTGCTCGTCGGCGATGTCGCCGACGATTTCCTCGATGATGTCTTCGAGCGTCACGAGGCCCATGACCTCGCCGTATTCGTCGACGACGAGCGCGAAGTGCGTCTTGCGCTTGCGGAATGCCTTGAGCTGCGCATCGAGCGCCGTCGTGTTGGGCACGAACCACGGCTCCAGCGCGATGGCATCGACGTCGATCTTGCTCTCGTCGCCGCCGACGGCGTTCAATTCACGCAGGAGATCCTTGGCGTGCAGGACACCGACGATGTTCTCCGCCGTGCCGCGCCACAGCGGCAGCCGCGTATAGGAAGAGGCGAGCACTTCGCCGACGATCTTCTCGGGCGGATCATCGGCGTTGATCGCCGCCATTTTGGTGCGGTGGACCATGACATCGGAAACTTCAAGCTCGCGCAAATCCAGCAAGCCGCCGAACATGTCGCGGTCGTCTTTGACGACCTCGCCTTCGCTGTGCAGGAGATCGACGGCGCCGCGCAACTCTTCCGAACCGCTGTGATGCTCGGTGCTCGGCTTGATGCGCAGAAGATAAACGATGCCGCGAACAAACGCTTCGCAGACGGCCGCAAGCGGGCCGAACAATTTTATCAAAACGGCGGCGCTGCGCGCGGCGACGAGCGCGGTGCGGTCGGGATGCGAAAGCGCGATGGCGCGCGGCAGCGCCAGTGCAAAAATCGCCGTGCCGAGCGCGATGGCGAAGAATGCGTAGAGGATGCCCGGCGCGCCGAACCGCGTCAGCAGCCAAACGGTGACGAGCACCGCCGCAGCAATCGTCGCCGTACTGCTCGCGAGCAGAAGTGCAAGACTTGCGCGCTCGCGCGATTGCAGCAGGAGATTGACGCGGCGCGCGCGCGGATCGCCGCCGTCGTCGAGCGCCGTCATGCGGGTGCGCGAGGCGCCGGCGAGCGCGGTTTCGCTCAGCGTGCAAAAGAACGCGGCCGCAAGACACAGCACGATTGCTGCAAGCACCGCGATTTCGGGGGTGGTCATGGCGCCTAATTTAGGCGCCGCGCCCGGCCTCGTCGAGCAGGGCGCGAACAGGCCCGGTTTCAATGCCTTTTGCGACGAAGGCCTTGCCGATGCCGCGGGTGAGAATGAAGACGAGCGAGCCGTGCTCGACTTTCTTGTCGGTGCCCATGAGATCGATCAGCGCCGCGCTGCCCGGCAGGCTGCCCGGAATGTCGGAGAGCTTCGTCGGGAGGCCAACGGCGGCAAGATGCGCGATGGCGCGGGCGGCGTCCGTCTCGCTGCATAGGCCGAGCTTCACCGAGAGCTGGTGCGCAAGCACCATGCCGACGGCGACGGCTTCGCCATGCAACAGGCGTTCGGAATAGCCGGTCGCGGCTTCCAGCGCGTGCGCGAAGGTATGGCCGAGGTTGAGGAGCGCGCGCTCGCCGGCTTCGCGTTCGTCGCGGCCGACGATCAAAGCCTTGGCGCGACAGCTCGCGGCAACCGCTTCGATGCGTTCATTGCCGCCCTTGAAAACGGCCTGCCAGTTCTTTTCCAGCCAGGCGAAAAACTTCTCGTCGTTGATGAGGCCGTATTTCGCGACTTCGGCATAGCCGGAGCGGAACTGGCGCGGTGGCAGGCTGTCGAGCACGCCGGTATCGGCGAGCACGAGGATCGGCTGATGAAATGCGCCGACGAGGTTCTTGCCCTGGCGGGTGTCGATGCCGGTCTTGCCGCCGACGGCGGAGTCGACTTGCGCGAGGAGCGAAGTCGGGATCTGCACGAAATCGATGCCGCGCAGCACGGTCGCCGCGGCGAAGCCCGCGAGATCGCCGACGACGCCGCCGCCGAGCGCGACGAGAAGATCGCCGCGCTCGATGCGGGCATCGAGAATGGCATCCATCACCTGCTGATAGGTCGCATAGCTTTTCGAGCTTTCGCCTGCCGCGACGATGACGTTGTGCGATTTGATGCCGGCGGCTTTGAGCGAGCGCTCGCAGCTCTCGAGATGGAATTTTGCGACATTGGCGTCGCTGACGATCACGGCCTTGGCTTTGGGCCGGAGCTTTGCAATGCGCGCGCCGGTTTCCTGCAAGAGGCCGCCGCCGATGGCGATGTCGTAGGCGCGTTCGGCAAGCTCGACGCGCACGGTCGTTACGTTATCGGATTTCATGATCGGGATTCGCTTTCAGCATCGAGAAATTCATCGAGCGCCTCGAGGATGGCGTCGACCACTTCCTCGTGCGGAATGTCGCGCGAGATGACGGTGATGTCGGCCTGTCGGTAGTCCGCCTCGCGCTGGCTGAGCAGCTTGCGCAGCACGCCCTCGGGATCGCTGCCCTGCAGGAGCGGGCGATTGTTCTTGCGCTTCACCCGTTCGAGCAAAAGCGGAATGTCGGCGAAAAGCCAGAGCGAAATGCCGTGGGCGCGAACCTTGTCGCGGGTGTCGGCGCGCATGAAGGCGCCGCCGCCGGTCGCGATCACCGACGGACCGCTCTCCAAAAGCCGTGCGATGACGCGCGCTTCGAGATTGCGAAATTCGGGCTCGCCGTGCTTGGCGAAGATGTCGGCGATCGGCATGCCGTTGGCCGCTTCCTCGATCCTGGCGTCGGCATCGACGAAATCGAGGCCGATGCGCTGGGCGAGCCTGCGGCCGACCGAGCTTTTGCCCGAGCCGGGCATACCGACCAGCACGATCGAACGCGCGGCAAGCGCGGCTTTCAGCGCACTCGCGCTATCGGGCTGCTCGGATTTTCCGCTCGTTGGCTGTTCCGTCATCGGGTTGCAACCTACACCAACGCGGGGCGGGGGCAATTACCGTTCGCTTGTCAGGCTTTTGGAAACCTGTACGACTCAAAATGTCCTTCGGGGCGAATCGGAACGGTTATGCCGAGTCTTTCATGCCAAGTCTTCTGCGCTTTGTTGCCGTCGTCGGCATCCTGATCGGGCTGGGTTATGCGGGCCTGTGGGCGCTCGCGCATTTCGTCGAGCCGTCGCCCCGCGAGATGACGATCACCATTCCGCAAGAGCGGCTCGTCAAATGAGCGCGCGGAAAAATCCGCGCACCGATAAAACCGGCACGAATGCCGGAGGCCGGGCGATCGAACTTTTCCTCGACATGCTCGCTTCGGAACGCGGCGCGAGCAAAAATACGCTCGACGCCTATCAACGTGATCTTGCGGACTATGACGAATTTCTCGATGCGCGCCGCTCGTCGATTGCGAGAGCCGCCACCGACGATGTGCGCGCGTACCTCGCTGCGCTTACCAAGCGCGGCCTCGCGCCGAATTCGTCGGCGCGTAAATTATCGGCGATTCGTCAACTGCATCGATTTCTCTACGCGGAAGGTAAGCGCGGCGACGATCCCGCCGCCGTGCTGGAGGGCCCCAAGCGCGGACGGCCGCTGCCGAAAATTCTCTCGGTTGAGGACGTGACCCGGCTGTTCGAGACTGCGAACGCGGCGGCGAACGACGAAAAACTTTCGCCGCTCGAGCGCTTGCGCAGCGTGCGTCTCCTCTGTCTCCTCGAAGTGCTCTATGCCTCGGGCCTGCGCGTTTCGGAGTTGATCGCGCTGCCGGCCGCCGCCGCGCGGTCGCAGGGCGAGACGATCACGGTGCGCGGCAAGGGCAACAAGGAGCGGCTGGTGCCGCTCGGGGATGCGGCGCGCCAGGCGATGCGTCACTATCTCAAGCTCCTGTCGGAAACGCGGAACGGCGGCAGCCGCTGGCTGTTTCCCTCTTTCGGTGCGAGCGGCCACATGACGCGCCAGCATGTCGCGCGCGAATTGAAAGCGCTCGCGCAAGCCGCCAGCCTCGATCCGCGCAAGATGAGCCCGCATGTGCTGCGGCACGCTTTCGCGAGTCATTTGCTGGCGAATGGCGCGGATTTGCGCGTCGTACAGGCGCTATTGGGCCATGCCGATGTTTCGACGACCCAGATCTACACCCATGTCCTGGATGACCGCCTGAAGAACATGGTGCGGGACCTGCATCCCTTATCCGAAGGCTGATGAGTATCGCGCCGTCATACTTTGTTCTTCGCAAGCTTGACTTTAACCCTCCACAACGGCCAGTTTCCGCCCGCTGCGGCGCTTGGGCCGCCCATACCTCATGATGCGCACCA
Organism: Xanthobacteraceae bacterium; assembly: GCA_035555855.1. GTDB lineage: Bacteria > Pseudomonadota > Alphaproteobacteria > Rhizobiales > Xanthobacteraceae > Palsa-892. Next base: position 30,482 of record DATMGD010000034.1, on the reverse strand, counting down.
TTCTCGATTTCGAACGGCCGGTTGGCGAGCTTGAAAAAAGGCTCGAGGAATTGCGCACGCTCTCGGCGTCCGGCGAAGGCGCCGCGATCGGCGACGATGTCGCGCGCCTCGAAGCCAAGGCCCTGCAGGCGCTCGAAGATCTCTATGGCAATCTGACGCCGTGGCAGAAGACGCAAGTCGCGCGCCATCCCGAGCGGCCGCATTTTTCCGATTACGCCAATCGCCTGTTCACCGAATTCACGCCGTTCGCGGGCGACCGCAAATTCGCCGATGATGCTGCGATTCAGGGCGGGTTCGCGCGTTTTCGCGGCGAAGCCGTCTGCCTGATCGGCCATGAAAAGGGCTCGACCACCGAATCGCGCATCCGGCACAATTTCGGCATGGCTCGCCCCGAAGGCTATCGCAAGGCGGTGCGGTTGATGGAGCTTGCCGACCGCTTCGGGCTGCCGGTGATCTCGCTTGTCGACACCGCTGGCGCCTATCCGGGCATCGATGCCGAGGAGCGCGGCCAGGCCGAGGCGATCGCGCGTTCGACCGAAGCCTGTCTCAATCTCGGCGTGCCGAATGTCGCGATCATCATCGGCGAGGGCGGCTCGGGCGGGGCGATCGCGATTGCGACCGCGAGCCGCGTTCTGATGCTGGAGCATTCGATCTACAGCGTGATCTCGCCCGAAGGCGCGGCTTCCATCCTGTGGCGCGACACAACCAAGGCACAGGAAGCGGCGACCAACATGAAAATCACCGCCCAGGATCTGCACCGGCTCGGGGTGGTCGATACCATTATTCCGGAGCGCGCTGGCGGGGCGCATCGCCACACGGCTGCCACGATTGCCGCCGCCGGAGACGCCATCGCGGCTGCTCTCAACGATTTGAAGGGCCTTTCTCGCGAGCAAATTAAGGCGGGAAGACAACAAAAATTCCTCGCGATTGGGCGTAACCTATAATCCGTCCGCAGTAATTTTCGGGGGTTCCGCGAGCCGCCTGTTTACCGGTGAATCACGCCTCGACGGCTTGCGGTAACACTATGGCAAGGGTAACGATTTAGGCCATCATGGTGGAAGTTTACGGGCATCGGGGTTCCGTCTTGAACCGACCCATGTTGATACGCTTTCGGGCGGTAGCCGCCGCGGCGCTTGGAGCGCTCGCGCTCGCGGGCTGTTTGCCCAATTCCATGTACTCGATGAACGAGAAGGCGAGCCGTCAGCTTTCGCCCGAAATGATTCAGACCATCGAGAAGAAGGGGATGACGAAAGAGTCCCCGATCCTCGTTCGCATCTTCAAGGAAGAATCCGAACTCGAAGTCTGGAAGCAGACCGCCGAGGGTAAATACGATCTCCTCAAGACCTATCCGATCTGCCGCTGGTCGGGCGATCTCGGCCCCAAGATCAAGACGGGCGATCGTCAGGCGCCGGAAGGCTTCTATACGATCACGCCGGGCCTGATGAACCCCAACTCGGCCTATTACCTTTCGTTCAACACCGGTTTTCCCAACGCCTTCGACCGCTCGCTCAACCGCACCGGCTCGAACCTGATGGTGCACGGTGATTGCTCGTCGGCGGGCTGCTACGCGATGACCGACGAGCAGATCGGCGAGATTTTTGCGCTGGCGCGTGAATCCTTCACCGGCGGCCAGCGCGGCTTTCAGGTGCAGGCTTATCCGTTCCGCATGACGCCGAAGAACATGGCGCGTCATCGCAACAATCCGAACATGGCGTTCTGGCGGATGCTGAAGGAAGGCAACGACCACTTCGAGGTCACGCGCCAGGAGCCGAAGGTCGATGTCTGCGATCGCCGCTATGTGTTCAACGCGATCCCGTTCGATCCGATGCAGCCGTTTAACGCGCAGCGGCAGTGCCCGGTGTTCGACCAGCCGATCGAAGTTGCCGAAGCGGTCAAGGAAAAGCGCGACAACGACAATCGCGAATATGCCGATCTCGTGAAGCGCGGCACGCCGATCGCGCCGCTCAACCAGTTCAAGGACGGCGGCATGAACCCGGTGTTCGCGTCGCGTTTCCCCGACCGCAATCCGAGCGGTCCGGTCGTCGCGCAGGCGCCGAGCCCGCGCGAAGCCGAAGAGGGGCCCGCGCTGGCGGAGGCCGCGCCGACGCCGACGGCGATGGCCTCGGTGCAGAACAATCAGCCGGGCGTGTTCGACAAGATCGGTTCGTGGCTGAAGCGTAATCCCGACACGGCTGCGGAGCCTGCTCCGGCGCCGCAGGTCGCGTCGACCCCCGCGCCCGCGCCTCAGCCCGCGCCGCGTGCACGAACTGCGACGGCGCATCCCAAGGCGACGCCGGCGCCCAAGCCCGCGACGCAGACGGCCGCCGCCAAGCCTGTGCCCGCCGAGAAACCGGCGCCGCAACAGAAAGAAGCGCAGCAGCAGCCATCGACGCTGGCCGGCTCGACGCCGATCCTCGGCGCAGGCGGCTTCAGCACCTTTCGCTAATTCTCGCTAAAGAAAAAGAATGACGCGGCCGACCGCTTAAGCGATCGCGCCGTGGCAGTGCTTGTATTTCTTGCCCGAGCCGCACGGGCAGGGCTCGTTGCGGCCGACCTTGCCCCATGACGCGGGGTTGTTTGCGTCGCGCGTCGCGGAGGCAGGGGTGACGAGCGGCATCGGCGGCTCGCCGACCTCGTTTTCGCCGGTTACCGGATCGGCGTGATAGGCCTGCATCGGCGGCAGGCTTTCGGGCTGCGGCGCTTCGTTCATGATCTCGACGCGCATTAGTTGGGACGTGACGATCTCGCGCAGGCGATTGAGCAGCGCGTCGAAAAGCTGGAAAGATTCGGACTTGTACTCGTTGAGCGGGTCGCGCTGGCCGTAGCCGCGCAGATGCACGACCTGACGCAGATGCTCCAGCATCACGAGATGCTCGCGCCACAAGTGATCGAGGGTCTGCAGCAGAATTGATTTTTCGACATAGCGCATCAGCTCGGGGCCGTATTTGGCGACCTTGGCGGCCATGTGCTCGTCGGCGGTACGGGTGATGCGTTCGAGCACTTCCTCGTCGGCGATGCCTTCTTCCTTGACCCAGTCGGTGATCGGCAATTCGAGGCCGAGAAGCGCCTGCGTCTCGTCCTTGAGGCCCTGGGAATCCCACTGTTCGGGGTAGGCGTTCTCGGGGATATGCCGCTTCACCAGTTCTTCGATGGTGGAGTGGCGCATATCGGAAACGGTTTCAGAGACGTCGCTTTCGCTCATCAGATCGATGCGCTGCTCGAACACGACCTTGCGCTGGTCGTTCATGACGTCGTCGTATTTCAGGATGTTCTTGCGGATGTCGAAGTTGCGCGCTTCGACCTTCTGCTGCGCTTTCTCGAGCGCCTTGTTGATCCACGGATGGATGATCGCCTCGCCTTCCTGCAGGCCGAGCTTGGTCAGCATGTTGCCGAGCTGGCCCGAGCCGAAGATGCGCATCAGGTCGTCTTCGAGCGAGAGATAGAACTTCGAGCGGCCGGGATCGCCCTGACGACCGGAACGGCCGCGCAACTGGTTGTCGATGCGGCGCGACTCGTGGCGCTCGGTGCCGAGCACGAACAGGCCCCCGGCGTTGAGCGCCTTTTCTTTCAGGCTGGCGATCTGGGCGCGGATCTTCTCGGCCTTGTCGGCATGCTCCGGCGTGCCTTCGATCGCGGCGAGTTCCTGCTTGATGCGCATGTCGGGGCTGCCGCCGAGCTGAATGTCGGTGCCGCGGCCGGCCATGTTGGTGGCGATGGTCACCGCGCCGGGAACGCCGGCCTGCGAGATGATATAGGCTTCCTGCTCGTGATAGCGCGCGTTGAGAACGGCGAACACTTTCTTGTTGCTGCCATCATAAAGCGAAGCGAAGGCATGGGCGTCGGAGAAGTCGCGCTGCTCCCAGCCCTGCTTGCGCAGAAGGTCGGCGAGGTGCTCCGATTTCTCGATCGAAACGGTGCCGACCAGCACCGGCTGGCCGCTTTCCTGCGCCTTCTTGATTTCCTCGATAATGGCGCGGATTTTCTCGGCCTCGGTGCGATAGACCTCATCGTCCTGGTCGTCGCGCGCCATCGGGCGGTTGGTCGGGATCTCGACGACCTCGAGCCCGTAGATGTCGAGGAATTCGTCGGCTTCCGTCATCGCGGTGCCGGTCATTCCCGCGAGCTTCTTGTACATGCGGAAGTAGTTCTGGAAGGTGATCGAGGCGAGCGTCTGATTCTCGGGCTGGATGGTGACGTGCTCTTTGGCCTCGAGCGCCTGATGCAGGCCTTCCGAATAGCGGCGGCCCTGCATCATGCGGCCGGTGAACTCGTCGATGATGATGACTTCGTCGCCCTTCACGATGTAATCGCGATCGCGCAGGTAAAGCGTGTGGGCGCGCAGCGCCTGATTGAGGTGGTGGACGACAGAGACGTTCTCGATGTCGTAGAGCGAGAGGCCCTTGAGCAGGTTCGCTGCCTGGAGCAGCTGCTCCATTTTTTCCATGCCGGCTTCGGTGAGCGCCACGGTGCGCTGCTTCTCGTCTAGCTCGTAATCGGTCTTATCGAGCTTCGGCATGAAGCCGTCGATGGTGTTGTAGAATTCCGAGCGGTCGTCGAGCGGGCCCGAAATGATGAGCGGCGTGCGGGCTTCGTCGATCAGGATCGAGTCGACTTCGTCGACGATGGCGTAGGCGTGGCCGCGCTGGGTCATCTGCGTGAGTTCGTATTTCATGTTGTCGCGCAGATAGTCGAAGCCGAGCTCGTTATTGGTCGCGTAGGTGACGTCGCAGTTGTAGGCGGCCTTGCGCTCCTCGTCGTTAAGGCCGTGCACGATGACGCCGACGGTGAGGCCAAGGAATTTGTAGATCTGGCCCATCCATTCGGAGTCGCGCTTGGCGAGGTAGTCGTTGACGGTGACGACATGAACGCCGTTGCCCGCGAGCGCGTTGAGATAGACCGCGAGCGTCGCGACGAGCGTCTTGCCTTCGCCGGTCTTCATTTCGGAAATGGCGCCGGAGTGCAGCACCATGCCGCCGACGAGCTGCACGTCGAAGTGACGCTGGCCGAGGGTGCGCTTAGCGGCCTCGCGCACAGTGGCGAAGGCCGGCACCAGAATGGAGTCGAGGCTCGCACCGCCCGCGACCTGTTGCCTGAATTCCTCGGTGCGGGCGCGCAGTGCCTCGTCGCTGAGCTTTTCGAGCTCCGGCTCGAGGGCGTTGATGGCGTTGACCTTGGGGTAGTAGCTGCGGACGCGCCGGTCGCTCGACGAGCCGAAGATTTTGCGGGCGAAGGCGCCGATCATCGAAAGGGTCCGGAATTTCGCGGGTTTCAGGGCTATATCGCGGAGAGATATGGACCACCTATCCCCTTGTCAATGCAAGTGCCGCGGCAAAGCGCGATATGGTGACCGATAGTGTGCTGAATCATTACTTGAATCACCGATTGAATCATCCCTTGAAACATCCCTTCAAACATCCCTTGGCGCGGCCTTGGTTCGGCCTTATGCATGCGCGAGTTTCGCCACGCCATTCCGGCGCCCGATTTTAGGGATTTCACATTCAAAGGTTTCCCATGCGCATTAACCGAATGCCGCTCGTGCTCGCCTTCGCCCTCATCGTGACGACGGCGGGCGCGCATTTTGCCGCGGCTCAGACCGATCCGGTGCTCGCCAAGGTCAACGGCATCGAAATCAAGCAGAGCGACATTGCGGTCGCCGAAGCCGATATCGGCGACAGCCTGCCGGCCGACACCACGCCCGAGAAAAAGCGTGAGTTGCTGCTGAGCTACCTCATCAACGTCAACCTGCTCGCACAGGCCGCCGAGCAGCGCAAACTCGCCGACGCGCCGAATTTTGCGCAGCGCATCGCGTTCGCGCGCAAGAAGGTGCTCGTCCAGAGCCTGATGGAAAACGAGAACAAGACGGCAACGAGCGATGCGGCGGTCAAGAAATTCTACGACGAAAATCTAAAACCCGTGCCGGAAGTCCATGCGCGTCACATCCTGGTCGAGAACGAAGACCAGGCGAAGGACGTCGTGAAGAAGCTCAAGGCCGGCGAGGACTTCGCCAAGCTCGCGAAGGAACTCTCGAAGGATCCGGGCTCCGAAGGCGGCGATCTCGGCTACATCACCAAGGATCAGGTGGTACCGGAATTCGGCAACGTCGCGTTCGCGCTCGACAAGGGCAAGATTTCCGATCCGGTGAAGACGCAGTTCGGCTGGCACGTCATCAAGGTCGAGGACAAGCGCGACCGCAAGCCGCCGGCGCTCGATCAGGTCAAGGACCGCATTAAGGCGGCGCTTTCCCAAAAGGCAGGCGAAGATCTGATGCAGAAGATCCGGGCCGACGCCAAGATCGAGAACCTCACCGAGACTTCGGCTACGCCGGACGCAGCGAAGAAGAAGTAAGTCGTCATGGCGGGCACGGGAGGAGTTGCGGCGATTTCGCCGCTCGCGCCGAAGACGACACCCAGTCTCGCGCCGGTCGCGGGCGTCAAGCTCGCGACGGGTGCGGCGGGCATTCGATACAAGGAGCGCACCGACGTGCTGCTCGTCCTGCTCGATCCGGGCACGACGGTCGCGGGGGTTACGACGCGCTCGAAATGCCCGTCGGCGCCGGTTGAATGGTGCCGCGATAAACTGAAAGCCGGCCGTGCACGCGCGCTCGTCGTCAACTCCGGCAATGCCAATGCTTTTACAGGCAAGAGCGGCCGCGAGCAGGTGAATTTCACGGCGAAGCTCGCGGCGAAGGCCGCGAACTGCAAGCCGGGCGAAGTGTTTCTCGCTTCGACCGGCGTCATCGGCGAGCCGCTCGACGCGCGCAAGTTCGACGGCGTGCTGGATACGCTCGCCGGCCGCGCCCACGCGCATGGCTGGTTAGACGCCGCCCAAGCCATCATGACGACCGACACTTTCCCGAAGCTCTCAAGCGCGAGTGTGAAGCTCGGCAAGGCGCGGGTGCGCATCAACGGCTTCGCCAAAGGCGCGGGCATGATCGCGCCGGACATGGCGACGATGCTGTCGTTCGTGTTCACGGATGCCCCGATTTCGGCGAAGGTTTTGCGCGATCTTCTCAAGTCGGAAGTTACCGATACGTTCAACGCTGTGACCATCGACGGCGATACTTCGACCTCCGACACGCTGCTCTTGTTCGCGACGGGCGCGGCCGCGAAAGAGGGCGCGCCGAAGATCACGCGCGCAAACGATCCACGCCTCAAGGATTTTCGCAAGGCGCTGCACAAGGTGCTGGCCGATCTTTCCGAACAGATCGCCCGCGACGGCGAAGGCGCACGCAAGCTCGTGCGCATTCATGTGAAAGGCGCGGTATCGAAACAATCGGCGCGCCGGATCGCGCTTTCGATCGCCAATTCGCCGCTCGTAAAGACGGCGGTGGCGGGCGAGGACGCCAACTGGGGCCGCGTCGTGATGGCGGTCGGCAAAGCGGGCGAGCCTGCCGAGCGCGACAAGCTTGCCATTTGGTTTGGCAAAATTCGCGTCGCCACCAAGGGCGCGCGCGATCCGAACTACAGCGAGGCCAAGGCCTCCGAATACATGAAGGGCGATGTCATCGATCTCACCGTCGATCTCAAGCTCGGCAAGGGCGAGGATCGCGTGCTGACCTGCGATCTCACCAAGGAATATGTCGCCATCAACGGCGACTACCGGAGCTGAAGTGAGCGCGGGGGCGAAGGTTGTTCTCGTCGCCGCCTGTGCGTTGATCGATGCCGATCATCGCGTGCTTTTGGCCGAGCGCCCCGCGGGCAAGCCGATGGCGGGTCTGTGGGAATTTCCCGGCGGCAAGGTCGAACCCGGAGAGACGCCGGAAGCGACGCTCATTCGCGAACTGCACGAAGAGCTTGGCATCACCGTCAAGGCCGACTGCCTCGCACCGCTCACCTTCGCGAGCCATGCTTACGAGACGTTTCATCTTCTGATGCCGCTTTACGTCTGCCGCCGCTGGGAGGGCACGGTGAGCGCGCAGGAAGGGCAGAAGCTCGTATGGGCGAAGCCGCGCGAGTTGCGCAACTACGCGATGCCGCCGGCTGATCTCCCGCTCATCCCGGCGCTGATCGAACTCTTGCCGCCGCAGCGTTAGCGATCAGGCTTCTCGCCCGTAGTTTTTTCTGTGCTGCCGAGCGCGTCAGCGAGCCGCATCTTGGCCGAGCCGGGCTTCAAGGGTTTTTGCTGACTTTCATGCGGCACCCAGCCTGCGACCCAGAGGATGTCGAAGGTTGCGCGCAGGCGGCCATCGGGATCGCGAAAGCGTTCAGTGTAGATTTCCGCCGCGCGCGCAATGATTTTTTTCGTCAGCGGCTTGCGGCTGCGCTCCATGAGCGCATTGGTCGCGCCCATGCGGCGCAAATCCTGAAACAACTTGAACGGCGTCTCGTAACGCACGGTGTGGCGATCGCTGTCGATGACGGGGAGAGCGTAACCGGCGCGCTGCAGGAGCGAGCCCAAGCTGCGCACTTCGGCGAATGGCGAGACGCGCGGGCTTGCGCCGCCGGTGATTTCAGCTTCGGCGGTGGCGAAGCTCTCGCGCAATTCATGAAGTGTTTCACCGCCGACAAGCGCCGCGAGCAGCAGCCCATCGGGTTTCAATGTGCGGCGGATCTGCACCAGGGCGCCGGGGAGGTCATTGACCCATTGCAGCGCCAGCGCCGAGACGACGAGATCGTATTTCGCGTCGGGAAGCGAAAAAGCTTCTTCATCGTTTGCAAGCAGATCGTTCGCCGCGACCCCTGCGACCTGGCTGTTGCTCTTAAGCAAGCGAATGAGCGTATCGCCCGGCGTGCCAAGATCGAGCGCAAGCGCGAAATTTCGCTTCACAGCACTGAGGCGCTCGACGAGTTCTTCCGCGACGGGCTCCAAAAGGAACGTCTCCGCGCCAAGGCGCAGCGCGCGCTCGCGGCGGGCGAGCAGCAGTTTGCGGTCGAACAACAGGGGCGCAGTCATGAACGTGACGATCTTGAGCGTGACGATATTGCGGAAGCGGCGTAGGCTCTACAAATGACGATTTTGGCGAAAGCGCAATCGCCCAAAAGGCAGGCCTGGTGGGGCCGCCTGTTCGGCGGGCTGACGCGCACCGTCGCCGATACTTTCCTGCCGCCGATCTGTCTTGCCTGCCGGGTGCCGATTGGCCTTGCGGGCGGGCTTTGTCCGGCTTGCTGGACCAAGGCCGGTTTCATCGAACGGCCTTTTTGCGAGCGTCTCGGCACGCCGTTCCCGGTCGATCACGGGGGCGAGCTGGTTTCGCCGGCGGCGCTTGCCGATCCGCCGGCCTATGCGCGCTCGCGCGCGGCGGCACGTTACAGCGATGTCGTTCGCGATCTCGTGCATCAGATGAAATACGGCGACCGGATGGATCTCGTGCCGCCGCTCGCCGGATGGATGGCGCGCGCGGGAAGTGAATTGCTTTCCGACGCCGATCTCTTGGTGCCGGTGCCGTTGCACTGGCGGCGGCTGTGGCAGCGGCGCTTCAACCAGTCGTCGGCGCTCGCGCATGCGATCGCGAAACGCAGCGGCGTTGCGGTCTACGATAATGTACTGGTGCGCGCGCGGGCGACGCAGCCGCAATTCGGCCTGCCGCGCGAGCGTCGTGCCGAAAACGTGCAGGGCGCGTTTCAGGTGCCGAAGGAAGAGCGCCTTGCCGTCAAGGGTAAGAAGCTGATCCTGATCGACGACGTGCTGACGACGGGCGCAACGGCGGATGCCTGCACCAAGGCGCTCCTGCGGGCGGGCGCATTGCGCGTTGATGTGCTGGTTCTGGCGAGGGTTGTGGAGCCCAGTTGAAGAACCTAAATTAGCGGCAGGAGAGCGTGCCGATGACCTCTAGCGGAAAATTTCGCGCCGGATTGCTGCAAATGCAGAGCGGTCGCACCGTCGATGCCAATATCGACGCGGCGGTAAAGCTCGCGCGCGAGGCAAAAGCCCTGGGCGCGCATTACATCCAGTCGCCCGAGATGACGAACCTGATGGAGCAGAACCGCAAGGCGCTGTTCTCGGCGATCACCGAGGAAGAGAGCGATCCGTCGCTCGTAGCCTTCCGCGAACTTGCGCGTGAGTTGAGCGTTCACTTTCATGTCGGCTCGCTCGCGATCAAAGCCTCTCCGGAGAAAGCGGCGAACCGCAGCTTCATCATCAGCCCTGAGGGCGAGATCGTCGCGCGCTACGACAAGATCCATATGTTCGATGTCGAACTGGGCGATGGCGAGAGCTATCGCGAGTCGAACAACTATCGTCCGGGCGAGACGGCCGTGCTCGCCGAGCTGCCCTGGGGCCGGATGGGCCTCACGGTCTGTTATGATCTGCGCTTTCCCTCGCTTTATCGCGCGCTTGCCGAAGCGGGCGCCGATTTCCTCGCCGTCCCGTCAGCTTTCACCAAAATCACGGGCGAGGCGCACTGGAGCATTCTGATGCGCGCCCGCGCCATCGAGACCGGGAGTTTCGTGCTCGCAGCGGCGCAAGGCGGCAAGCACGAGAACGGCCGCGAGACTTACGGCCACAGCCTCATCGTGGATCCCTGGGGCAATGTGCTCGCCGAGGGCGGCACGGAGCCCGGTGTCATCATGGCCGAGATCGACCCCGCGTTGGTTCTAGATGCACGCCAGCGAATCCCGTCGCTACAGCACGGCCGCCGCTTCGAGCTGACGGTGCCGGTCGCGCGCGAGCGGCTGCATCTCGTGGATAAGGCATCGTGATCCGCTACAGCCTCGTTTGCGACAAGGGCCACACGTTCGAAAGCTGGTTTCAAAATTCGAAAGCCAGCGACGGACAGTTGAAGCGCGGCCTCGTCGCGTGCCCGGTCTGCGATTCCACCAAGGTTGCAAAAGCGATCATGGCGCCGCAGATCGCGGCGACGAAACGCAAGCGGGGCAAGAGCGCCGCTCCCGCCGAAGCACCGGCGCAGCAGCCGGTGGCGCTCCTTTCGGAAAAAGAACGGGAGACGCGCAAGCTCGTGCAGGCGCTCCATGAGCATGTGAAGAAGAATGCCGAGCATGTCGGCGACAAATTTCCGAAGCTCGCTCGACAGATGCATTACGAGGAGATCAAGCCGCGCTCGATCTATGGCGAAGCGAAGGCCGAGGAAGTGCGCGAGCTGATTGAGGAGGGCGTCGAGATCGCGGCGCTACCGCCGTTGCCGGATAAGGGCAATTGACCGCTAAATCTAATGCGCCCAGAGCAGGAAGATAATTCCGCTCACCACCATCAAGATGCCGATGATTTCGCGGGCCGAGGTTTTCTCGCCGATACCTTTGGTCACGAATTGCGCGAACAGGACTTCAACGAGCGCGAGCGTGCGGACATTGGCGGCGCTGGTCAGCGAAAAGCCCAGGAACCAGAACTGCGAGGCGAGCGCGCCGAGAAAGCCCGCCAGGATCGACGGCCGCCATTCGCGCAAGATCGCATAGAGCGAGCGGCGGTCGAACAGCACGAGATAAACGGTGAGCAAGAGGGTCTGGATCAGCAGGCCAACAGCAAGCGTGAAGGTCGCGGCCATCACGAAGTTTTCGAGTCCGAGCGAACGGATTGCGCCCCGGAACGTCACCGCTGAAAGGCCGAATAGTGCTGCCGCCGTGAGGCCGTAGAGCAGGGGGCGCAGCGGCGGCGAGTTGGCGCTTTTCGTCCACGACATCATCATGACGCCGATGGTCGCGATGACGATGGCGCTGGCGCTGGCGAGCGTGAGTTTGTCGCCGAGAAACATGAGGCCGAAGACCGCGACCAGCACCGGTTCGGTCTTGATGTAGGCGATGGTGACGACGAAAGAGCGCTCGTTCATCGCCATCAGCATCAAAGCGGTGGCGGCGATCTGGCATACCGCGCCGGCAAAGGCCCACAGGAGATAGGGTGTGGTGAGCGCCGGCAGCGGCTCCTTGGTCCACCACCACACGATCAACAGAAACAAAACACCGAACGGCAACCCGAACAAAAAGCGCACGAGCGTTGCGCCGACGGTGCCGATGGTTTGCGTCAGCCCGCGTTGCAGTGCGTTGCGCGCCGTTTGCCCCGCGGCGGCGATCACCGTGAAGATCGCCCATAGAAAACCGCCGGCGATCATTTGGGCCGTTCGGCGGCGAGCATGTAGTTCACGTCCATGTCGGAGCCCGCGATCCAGCGGTCATGGAAAAGGTCGTAGACGATGCCGCTTTCCTCGACGACCTTGAGGCCATGCGCTTCGATGGCTTTATCCAGTTCGTCAGGCGTCACGAACTTGTTCCAGTCATGCGTGCCGGCCGGCAGCCAGCGCAGGACATATTCGGCGCCGACGATGGCGAGTGCAAAGCTTTTCAGCGTGCGGTTGATGGTGGTCATCACCATGAGCCCGCCTGGCTTTACGGCTTTCGCGGCGCAGCCGACGAAGAGATCGAGATTGGCGACATGCTCGACGACTTCGGACGCGACCACGACATCGAATATCTCGCCTTTCTCGGCGACGGCCTCGATGGTCGTTGCGCGATAGTCGATGGCAAGTCCGCTTTTTTCGGCGTGGAGCTTTGCGGCCGCGACATTCTCCTCGGCCGGATCAATGCCGGTGACACTCGCGCCGAGCCTCGCAAGGGGTTCAGCAACGATGCCGCCGCCGCAGCCGATGTCGAGCACTTTCAGCCCGTCCAAACAGTCGAGCCGTTTCGCATCGTGTGCGAACTGCGCGCAGGCCTGATCGCGGATGAAGGCGAGCCGCACCGGATTGAATTTGTGTAGCGGCGCCATCTTGCCGCGCGCGTCCCACCATTCGCCGGCGAGCGCCGCAAAGCGCGCGACCTCCGCGGGATCGACGGTGGAATGGGCAGTTTCGTTCACCAAGCTGCTCGCTCTTGTTCTGGCCGTAATTCCATAGCGCCAGAAGGCGTTGCGGGCCATAGCGCCACCCTGTATGGATACCGCGCCTTACGCGGGGCTGCTCCCCGTTTTCAGGACCCTCAGGACCGAAGATGGCCCGGTTAGTGATGAAATTCGGCGGCACATCCGTCGCCGATATCGAGCGTATCCGTAACGTCGCCCGCCACGTGAAGCGCGAGTGGGACGCGGGGAACGACGTTGCCGTCGTCGTTTCGGCCATGGCCGGGACGACCAACAAGCTCGTCGCCTGGTGCCGCGAGGCATCGGTGCTGCATGACGCGCGCGAATACGATGTCGTCGTCTCCTCGGGCGAGCAGGTCACGGCTGGGTTGCTCGCGATCGTGCTGCAGGAGATGGGCGTTACCGCGCGCTCCTGGCAGGGCTGGCAGGTCCCGATCTATTCCGATGGTTCGCATGCGGCCGCCCATATTCTCGGCGTGCAGGGCGACGACATCGTCAAGCGATTCAAAGAGCGCCGCGAGGTCGCGGTGATCGCCGGCTTCCAGGGCATTCACAAGGAAACAGGTCGCGTCACGACCTTCGGCCGCGGCGGCTCCGACACGAGTGCGGTGGCGGTCGCCGCCGGCATCGGCGCCGGGCGCTGCGACATCTACACCGACGTAGACGGCGTCTATACGACCGATCCGAACGTCGTCGAAAAGGCAAAGCGGCTCGACAAGGTTGCGTTCGAGGAAATGCTCGAGATGGCATCCTTGGGCGCCAAGGTGCTTCAAGTGCGCTCGGTCGAATACGCCATGCAGAACAAGGTTCGCGTCATGGTGCGTTCGAGCTTCGACGATCCGGCGAACCTGAAACTCGACAAGCATGGCCAGCCGGTCGGAACGCTCATTTGCGACGAGGAGGAGATTGTGGAAAACCAGGTTGTCACCGGCATCGCCTTCTCCAAGGACGAAGCGCAGATCTCGATCCGGCGGCTTGCCGACAAGCCGGGCATCGCCGCGGCGCTGTTCGGTCCGCTCGCCGACGGCAATATCAACGTCGATATGATCGTCCAGAACATCTCGGCCGACGGCTTCACCGACATCACCTTTACCGTGCCGAACGTCGATTACGAGCGGGCGCGCACGATCCTCGAAAAGGCCAAGCCCGAGATCGGCTTCAAGTCGATGGAAGGCGCCAACGATGTCGTGAAGGTTTCGGTCATCGGCGTCGGGATGCGGACCCATGCCGGCGTTGCTGCGAGCGCGTTCAAGGCGCTGGCGGCGAAAGGCATCAATATTCGCGCGATTTCCACGTCCGAAATCAAGATTTCGATCCTGATCGACGCCGCCTACACCGAACTTGCGGTCCGGACTTTGCATTCGCTATACGGACTCGACCGATAGCGTTTAGAGTTAGCGCGGCGCCGCAACCCGCGTTTTCGCAACCTCCAGCCGGGCCGCGCGGCACCGGGAAGGAATAGCCGATGCCCAAACGTGGCGCGCTCGGCGGACCGCGCGTATTGCTGAGACGTCTCCGCGAGGTGATGGCGGAGCCGGTCAGTGCGCAGGAACGGCTCGACAAGATCGTCGTGATGATCGCCGCCAACATGGTGGCGGAGGTCTGTTCGGTTTACGTGCTGCGCGTTGACGGCAGCCTCGAGCTTTACGCCACCGAGGGTCTCTCCCGCGAGGCGGTCCACATCACGGTGCTCGATGCCGGCGAGGGTCTCGTCGGCCTCGTCGCGCAGGAGGCCGAGGCTCTTAATCTCCCGAACGCGCAGGCGCATCCGGCGTTCTCCTACAAGCCCGAAACCGGCGAAGAAATTTACCAGTCGTTCCTCGGCGTGCCGATCCTGCGGGCCGGCAACACGCTCGGCGTGCTCGTGGTGCAGAACCGTGCGCGGCGCACCTACAGCGAAGAGGAGATGGAGGCGCTGCAGACGACGGCGATGGTGCTCGCCGAGATGATCGCGTCGGGCGAGCTCACGTCGCTCGCCAAGCCCGGCGCGGAGCCTGCTGTCCGCCGTCCCGTCAACATCAAGGGCCTGGTGCTGTCGGAAGGTATCGCGCTCGGGCATGTCGTGCTGCACGAGCCGCGCGTCGTCGTGAAGAACTTCATCGCCGACGATGCGCAGAGCGAGGAGCAGCGGCTCGATCTTGCGATCGACAAGCTGCGCGCTTCGATCGATGCGATGCTGGAAGAAGAGGGCCTTGCGCGTGCCGGCGAACATCGCGACGTCATGGAAACCTACCGCATGTTCGCGCATGACCGCGGCTGGCTGCATAAGCTGCACGAGGCGGTCGCGACGGGCCTGACCGCGGAAGCCGCGGTCGAGCGCATTCAATCCGACACCCGCGCGCGCATGCTGCGGCAGACCGATCCTTACTTGCGCGATCACTTTCATGACCTTGAGGATCTCGCGAACCGCCTGATGCGCGAACTCGTCAAGCTCGACGGCCATCACGAAAAGATGGAATTGCCCGAGAACGCCGTTCTCGTCGCGCGCAATATGAGTCCGGCGGCGCTCTTGGACTACGATCGGACAAAACTTAGGGGCGTCGTGCTCGAAGAGGGCGGGCCGACGAGCCACGTCGCGATCGTCGCCCGCGCGCTCGGCATTCCGGCGCTCAGCGAGATCGCCAATGCCGCGGGCCTTGCCGATCAGGGCGATGCGATCATCGTCGATGGCGACAGCGGCGAGATGCACTTGCGGCCGATGCCGGATTTGCAGCGCGCCTATGGCGAAAAGGTCCGCCTGCGCGCGCGACGTCAGGCGCAATATGCCGAGTTGCGCGACAAGCCCTCCGTCACCAAGGACGGCGAGCGGGTGACGATGCTGGTCAACGCCGGGCTTCTCGTCGATCTGCCGCATGTCGCCGAGACCGGCGCCGAAGGCATCGGCCTTTTCCGCACCGAATTGCAGTTTATGGTGGCGTCGACTTTGCCGCGCGCGGCGGTGCAGACGGAATTCTACAAGTCCGTCATCGATGCGGCGGAAGGCAGGCCGGTGACATTCCGCTCGCTCGATATCGGCGGCGATAAAGTGCTGCCCTATATGCGTAGCCTTGAAGAAGAAAACCCGGCGCTCGGCTGGCGGGCCATCCGCTTGAGCCTCGACCGGCCGGGGCTCCTGCGCACGCAATTCCGGGCGCTCTTGCAGGCGACGGCGGGCCGCGAATTGCGCATCATGTTTCCGATGATCGCCAATGTCGCCGAGTTCGATCAGGCCAAGGTGCTGCTCGAGCGCGAGTTGACACATCTCCGCCGCCATCGGCGCGATCTGCCCGAAACGATTCAGGTCGGAGCGATGGTCGAGGTGCCTTCGCTCCTGTTCGCGCTCGACGAAATTCTCGAGCGCGTCGATTTTCTGTCGGTCGGCTCGAACGACCTCGTACAGTTCATGTTCGCGGCCGACCGCGGCAATGCGCGGGTCGCCAGCCGTTTCGATCCGATCTCAGCGCCGGTGCTACGCGCGCTCAAGCAGATCGTCGATGCCGGCAAGGCGCACAACAAGCCGGTTGCGCTTTGCGGCGAGCTGGCTTCAAAACCCCTCGAGGCGCTGGCGCTGATCGCCATCGGTTTCCGGCGGCTTTCGCTCTCGCCTTCGGCGATGGGCCCGGTAAAGGCCATGATCCTGAGCACGGATGCGCGCGCGGCGGCGAAATTCATCGAGCCGCTGCTTGCGGATACGCGCGGCAAGCTGCAAATTCGCGAAAAGCTCACGGACTTCGCGGAGAAGTCCGGTATCTCTCTTTCATTATAGTGAACCGATGCTGCCTGTTGCGCGCCTCGAGGCGCTGATCTCACGCCATGCCATGATCGAAGCGGAGCTTGCGACGAGCCTCGCGCCGGATGCGTTCGTCAAGCTCTCGCGCGAATTCGCCGAGCTTTCGCCGGTGGTGGAGATCGCCAAAGAATACAAGCAGGCGGAAGCGGAGCTGGCCGATCTCGATGCGATGCTTTCCGACAGCAACCCCGAGATGGCCCGGCTTGCCGCCGAAGAAAAACCGAACGTCATCGAGCGAATTGCCGCGCTCGAAGAGAAATTACGCGTCGCACTTTTGCCGAAGGACGCGATGGACGAGCGTGATGTCATCCTCGAAGTACGCGCCGGCACCGGCGGCGACGAGGCGGCGCTGTTCGCGGGCGATCTCTTTCGTATGTACGAGCGCTACGCGGCGCTACAGGGCTGGAAGACCGAAATCGTTTCGATGAGTGAAGGCGCAAAAGGCGGCTTCAAGGAAATCATTGCCGGAATCCACGGTCGCGGTGCGTTCGCCAAACTGAAATTCGAATCGGGCGTGCACCGCGTGCAGCGCGTGCCGGATACCGAGGCTTCGGGTCGCATCCATACTTCAGCGGCGACAGTCGCGGTGTTGCCGGAAGCCGACGAAGTCGACGTCAAGATCGACGACAAGGACCTCAAGATCGACACCATGCGCGCGCAGGGGGCGGGCGGCCAGCACGTCAACAAGACGGAATCGGCCGTGCGTATTACGCATCTTCCTACCAATACCGTGATCTTCGTGCAGGATGAGCGCTCACAGCACAAGAACAAGGCGCGCGGCATGGCGCTGTTGCGTGCTCGGCTCTACGACATGGAACAGCAAAAGCAGGCGGCAAGCCGTGCCGCCGACCGCAAGGGCCAAGTCGGCTCGGGCGATCGTTCGCAGCGCATCCGTACCTACAACTATCCGCAGGGCCGCGTTTCCGATCACCGTATTAATCTGACGCTGCATAAGCTGCCGCAGATCATGGAAGGCGAGGGGCTGAACGAATTGATCGAGGCGCTGGTCGCCGATCATCAGGCCGCGCTCCTCGCCGAACAGGGCGCGTGAGTAGAGAATACACGACGCGTGAATTGCGCCAGCGCATCGCGGCGCGCTTGCAGGACGCCGGCATCGAACGCGCAAATGCCGAAGCACGCATTCTCCTGTCGCTTGCACTTGGGCTTGACGATGCGGCGCTTATAGCTGCTTCCGGCATGGCGGTTCCGGCGGCGCAGGAGGAGCGGCTTGAAGCCATGATCGTGCGCCGGATCAAAGGCGAGCCGATTGCGCGTATTGCGGGCCAGAAAGAATTCTGGAGCCGGTCGTTTCGGCTCGGACCTGAGACGCTGGTGCCCCGCCCCGAAACCGAAACGCTGGTCGAGGCCGCGCTCGCATTATTCCCCGATCGTGATGCTGCGCTGAACGTGCTCGATCTCGGCACGGGCTCCGGCATTCTGCTTGCGGCGATTTTGCTGGAGCGGCCGAACGCGAAGGGCGTCGGGCTCGATCGTAGTGAGGCAACGCTCACGGTCGCGCGCGACAATCTTGAACGGCTTGGCGCCGGTGCGCGGGCGCAATGGATTTGCGGCGACTGGACGGCGGCAAGA
The DNA here is from genome assembly GCA_035555855.1 of Xanthobacteraceae bacterium. Lineage (GTDB taxonomy): Bacteria > Pseudomonadota > Alphaproteobacteria > Rhizobiales > Xanthobacteraceae > Palsa-892. The sequence continues at coordinate 12,382 of DATMGD010000034.1, read as the reverse complement.
CAGGGCGAAGAAACCGGCGCGCGCTATGATTTAATTCTCTCAAACCCTCCCTATATCCCTTCTGACGAGATCGCGGCGCTCGAACGTGAAGTGCGCGCATTCGATCCACGGCTTGCACTCGATGGCGGCCCTGATGGCTTGGATGCCTATCGCGCGATCATCGCGGAATTGCCGCAATTGCTTTCGGATAGGGGTGCTGCGGTTCTTGAGCTTGGCATCGGTCAGGAAGCGGCCGTTACCGGGATCGCGCATGGCCAGGGTCTTGTGGCGGCAGGCGCTGCCAGGCCCGATCTTGCCGGTATTCCTCGGGCATTAATCCTTTATCCCCGGGCGCGAAAATAACGCTTGGCACGTTTCTCGATCCGCCCTAGGGTGAAACCAGATTCGAACTGAGGGCTCCGGGGGCGGTTTTGAAGGCCGCCAGGGACAAATGACCGGCGATTTCGCTGGCGGCATTCCGGTTCGAACGCTTCTCTAAACGATCATTACGGTGGTTCATCAAGACCGCTTTGATGTGCAAGATTCAAAACAAAAGATCACGCGATTGCGTGAGAGGTAGCTGCCGCGTGAACGCGGGCAAGGATATTCATTGAAAACAGGATTTCGCTGCGGCGCTGAGTCGTTGCTTGCGAAGACGCTCCCAAGGGAGGGGGCGCACGAGGCCGTTCAACCAAGAGACGTGAGGCAATGAGAAACGGACACCACCACAATCAGCAGAAGCGGATGCGCGGGCGCAACCGGAACAACAATAATCGCGGCCACAACCCGCTCACCCGCGTCTACGAATCGAACGGCCCGGATGTGAAGATCCGCGGCACCGCCCACCACATCGCCGAAAAATATATTCAGCTCGCGCGCGACGCGCAGTCCTCGGGCGACCCGGTATCCTCCGAAGGTTATTTGCAGCACGCCGAACACTATTTCCGTTTGATCGCGGCGGCGCAGGCGCAATACGCGCAGCAAAATCCCAACCAGCCGCAGCCGGCCTATCAGCGTCCCGACATGGACGGCGACGACGACGGCGAGGGCGAAGAAACACCGAGCGATGCGAACGCGCAGCCTTACGCCGGCGGCCAGCCGGTGCAGCCGGTTCAGCAGCATCGTCCGCAGCCGCAGAATCAGGCGCAGCCTTCCTACAACCCCAACCCGCAGCCGAATCAGGGCAGCCTGCCTGCCTTCATCACCGGCGGCGGCCAGACGCAGCCGAACGGCCACGACAGCAATGAACAGCAGGGCGGCGGCAATCGCGGCGAGCGCAACAATCGTTTCGGCCGTAACCGCCGGCATTTCCGTCACGGCGGCAATAATGGCGGCAACGATCGCAACAACAACTATCAGGGCGATCAGCAGCAGCCGAACGCGGCCGGTGGCGAACAGTCGCAGCCGGATGCAGCGCCGGGCAACGTCACGGGCGAATAATCAGCGCAGGATTTCGAGCGTGTCGCCCTCGGCGAAACGGCCGGGGGTTTCGATCTCGGCATAAATCCCCAGAACGAGACTGTCGCGCTGCTCGCGCAGAATCTGCGGGATGGGGATATCGCGCATGGCGGTGTCCGGATTCACTTCGGTCGCGGCACAGCGGTTCGTCGTCTTGAAGATGGTCGCGGTCGCCGTACCGATGCGGAGCATCTTGCCGACAAGCTCGTTCTCCGACCATGCAGGCAGGCCGTCGAAATAAATGTTGCCGCGAAAGCGCAGCGGATGGACGGACTTGCCTGCCATCGCTTCAAGCTCACGAACGGTGGCAAGATTGATCAGCGACACGGCCTTCTTCGCTTGATCGGTGAAAGCATGGCCGGGTGCGCGCAGGAGCCGGATGGCCCCGCGCTTTTCGTCTTCCATGAACGTCTCGAAGAAACGCTCGACCGCGGCGCGGCCGTCTTCGCGGCCGATGTTTTCCCGCAGCACCGTTTCGCCGCCGCGGCGGATGGTGAGCGTCTCATCGGCGTCGGCAAAATGTGTATCGAGTTTGGCGAGCCGCGCATTCTTCATGCCGCAGAGAAACTTCACCTTGGGCTGCCAGGCGGGGGCTGCCGGGTCGAAACCCGAAGGGCCGTTTTCGAGTGCGTAGGCGCGGTCGTTCTTCAGCGTCTCGTGCTGGCCAAGTGCCGCGGCTTCGAGCCGTTCGGGGGAGAGGCCTTTGACGGGATAGCGGTAGAGGGAGCGGATGGTGGCTTGTGCGGGGGAGATCATGATGTGTCGCTTTGCCCGGCAATATAGGCGAGTTTTGGCCGGTTAACGCAGTCAAAAAACCGGGCGCTGGCCCTTTCGGAGTTCAGGGCCGATACTTATCTGGATTGCACAATCAGATGCCCCTGCCGGGCCTTTCGGACGGCAGGGACAGGCTGTGGAGGCAACATGAATTTCGAAAAATACACCGAGCGTGCGCGGGGTTTCGTGCAGTCGGCGCAGTCGCTCGCGCTCCGCGAGGGGCACCAGCAATTCTCAACCGAACATCTTTTGAAGGTATTGCTCGACGATCCCGAAGGATTGGCGTCGGGCCTGATCGACCGCGCGGGCGGGCGCTCGCGCGATGCGTTGCGCGAAACGGAAGCCGCGCTTAACAAGCGTCCCAAGGTCGAGGGCGCGGGCGCCGGTCAGCTTTACATCGAGCCGTCACTGGCGCGCGTCTTCGACACCGCCGAGAAGGCCGCCGAAAAAGCGGGCGACAGCTTCGTCACCGTCGAACGGTTGCTTCTTGCTCTGACCATCGAAAAGGACAGCGAGGCCGGCAAGATTCTCGCCCGCGCCGGGGTCACGCCGCAGAAGCTGAACGGCGCCATTGAAGATTTGCGCAAGGGCCGCACCGCCGACTCGGCATCGGCCGAGAGCGCCTATGATGCGCTCAAGCGCTACACCCGCGATCTCACGGAAGCCGCGCGCACCGGCAAGATTGATCCGGTGATCGGCCGCGACGACGAGATTCGCCGCACGATCCAGGTTCTCTCCCGCCGCACCAAGAACAATCCGGTGCTGATCGGCGAGCCCGGCGTCGGCAAGACGGCGATCGTCGAGGGTCTCGCCAACCGCATCATCAACGGCGACGTGCCGGAAAGCCTCAAGGACAAGAAACTTCTTTCGCTTGACCTCGGCGCGATGGTCGCCGGTGCGAAATATCGCGGCGAGTTCGAGGAGCGTTTGAAATCGGTGCTTTCCGAAGTCACGGCGGCGGCGGGCGGCATCATCCTGTTCATTGACGAAATGCACACGCTTGTCGGCGCCGGTAAGGCCGACGGTGCAATGGATGCGTCAAATTTGCTCAAGCCCGCGTTGGCGCGCGGCGAGTTGCATTGCATTGGTGCGACGACGCTCGACGAATACCGCAAGCATGTCGAGAAGGACGCGGCGCTTGCGCGGCGCTTCCAGCCGGTGTTCGTTGGCGAGCCTTCGGTCGAGGACACGATCTCGATCCTGCGCGGCCTGAAGGAGCGCTATGAGCTGCATCACGGCGTGAAGATTCTCGACTCGGCGCTCGTCGCCGCGGCGACGCTTTCGAACCGCTACATCACCGACCGCTTCCTGCCCGACAAGGCGATCGATCTTGTGGATGAGGCGTCGGCGCGGCTCCGCATGCAGGTCGATTCCAAACCCGAAGAGCTCGACGAGATCGATCGTCGCATCATGCAGCTCAAGATCGAGGAGCAGGCGCTGCAGAAGGAAACCGACGAGGGATCCAAGGAGCGCCTGAAACGGCTTGCCAAGGAACTGGCTTCGCTTGAAGAGGAATCTGCGGCGCTCACGCAGCGTTGGCAGGCTGAGAAATCGAAGCTTTCCGACGCGCAGTCGATCAAGGCGCAGCTCGATGCGGCGCGGGTTGAACTCGCCAACGTCCAGCGCAAGGGCGACTACCAGCGCGCGGGCGAGCTGACTTATGGAAAGATTCCCGAGCTCGAAAAGAAGCTCGCCGACGTCGAGAATAAATCTGGCTCGGCGATGGTCGATGAGGCGGTGACGCCCGACCATGTGGCGCAGGTCGTCTCGCGCTGGACCGGTGTGCCGGTTGACCGGATGCTGGAAGGCGAGAGGGAAAAGCTCCTTCGCATGGAGGAAGCGATTGGCAAGCGCGTGATCGGCCAGGAAGAGGCGGTCAAAGCCGTTTCGACCGCGGTGCGCCGTGCACGCGCCGGCCTGCAGGATCCGAACCGGCCGATCGGCTCGTTCATGTTTCTGGGGCCGACCGGCGTCGGCAAGACGGAGCTGACGAAAGCGCTCGCCTCGTTCCTGTTCGACGACGATACGGCTCTCCTTCGCATCGACATGTCGGAATACATGGAGAAGCACTCGGTCTCGCGGCTGATCGGCGCGCCTCCGGGCTATGTCGGTTATGACGAGGGCGGTGCGCTTACGGAAGCCGTCCGCCGCCGGCCGTATCAGGTCATCCTGTTCGACGAGATCGAAAAGGCGCACCCGGATGTCTTCAACGTGCTCCTGCAGGTGTTAGATGAGGGCCGCCTTACCGACGGGCAGGGCCGGACGGTCGATTTCCGGAATACGCTACTGGTCATGACTTCGAACATCGGTGCCGATCTTCTGGTTGGACTCGGTGAGGACGAGGATGTGGAAAAAGTGCGCGATCAGGTCATGAGCCTGGTGCGGGCAAATTTCCGGCCGGAATTTCTCAACCGTGTCGACGAGATTATTTTGTTCCATCGGCTCAAGCGCGCGCAGATGGGCGCGATCGTCGATATCCAGGTGGCGCGGCTGCAGAAGCTTCTCGAGGAGCGCAAGATCACCATTGAGCTCTCGAAGGATGCGCGCGAGTTCCTGGCGAACAAGGGCTACGATCCCGCCTATGGCGCGCGGCCATTGAAGCGCGCCATCCAGAAGGAACTGCAAGATCCGCTCGCCGGCAAAATCCTGGCGGGCGAGATCAAGGAAGGCGATCGCATCAAGGCCGGTGTTGCCAAGGGCGAACTGACGTTCAGCACGGCGGCTGCCAAGGAGCGCGCGGCATAAGCGCCGCGCGTCTTACTGCGAAAGCTGCGCGGTGCGCGGCGCGGTTTGCGAATTGCCGAGAATGCGGTCGACGCGAACGCGCTCGCGTTCGAACGAAGCGAGCGTCTTGCCGTCGAGCTCGCGGCCGCGCGGCAGCTTGATGCGCATCGGATCGACGAAGGTGCCGTTGATCTTCACTTCGTAGTGGAGATGCGGGCCGGTCGAGAGGCCGGTATTGCCGATATAGCCGATCACCTGGCCCTGGCGGACCTTCACGCCTTCCTCGATGCCGTGCGCGTAGCCCGACAAGTGCGAGTAGGTTGTGACGTAACCGTTCAAGTGCTGGATCTCGATGTGGCGGCCGTAGCCGCCTTTCCAGTCGGCGCCGATGACGGTGCCGTTGCCGGCGGCAAAGACCGGCGTACCGATGTCGTCGGCCCAGTCGACGCCGGTGTGCATACGGGTGAAGCCGAGGAGCGGGTGGTTGCGGGCGCCGAAGCCGGAACGGAAGATGCCGCCGGTCATCGGCTTTCTCATTAGGAACTTCTTCGCGCTTTTGCCGCCCTCGTCGTAGTAGTCGACGATGCCGTCGTCGTCGGTCTGAAAGCGATAGTAGCGGCGCGGCTCGCCGCCGATGGTGATCGAGGCATAGAGCACATCACCCTGGCTTTGGCCGTCGGATTCATCGGCGTAAAGAATGTCGATGGCGTCGCCCGCGCGGACGCGGCGCTGCAGATCGACATCGAACGAGAAGGTGCGGATCATGCTGTCGATCATCGATGTCGGCACGCGGTTCTTGAGCGCCGTCTCGTAGATGCTCTGATAGAGGCGGATGCCCTTGCCCTCGTCGCCTTCGTCCTCGTCGGAAAGGCGCGAGAAGGTGGAATCGCGCGGGTCTTCGACCGCGACATAATTGCCGTTGTCGGAGAGCGCGACCGAGGCTTCGTGCGATTGATCATTAAAGATGCTGACGCGAAGTGGCACCGCCTGGTCGCCATTCGGCGCGAGCAGGATGCGCACGCGCTGGCCTTCGCGCAGGCCGTTCGCCCGGCCGCGCGGACCAAATGAAACAAGAAGGCCGCGCATATCGGCGGGCGCGGCACCGATCGAGCGCAGCAGGCTTTCGATGGTGTCGCCCTTCTTCACGATCAGCGTGCGCTCGGTCCAGTTGTTGCCGCCGCTCGCTTCGTTCGCGGTTTTCGCGACACTATTCATATTTTCTGCAACGGCCGGAATGCTGGCGAGTGAAAACGGAACGGTGCTGTCGGCGGCGTAGGCAAGGTGGCTGCCGAACTGGTTCGAGAAACCGGGTTTGGTGAGCGCGGCGATCGCCTTCGAGCCGGTTTCGGAATTTTCCACGGCCTCGCGCAACTTCATCAGGATGTCGTCGCTCCTGACCGTGCCGACAGTGCGCGTGCCCGGCGGCAGCATCGCGAGATCGCGCATGACGATGGTGAGATCGCCCGTCGGTTCGGCTTGCGGCGCATCGTCGGGCATGCCGTTATTGTCGGCGTCGGCCATCAGCTTCACCGGATTGAACGGCGGCACATTGGCGGCGAGCGCGGAAGGCGCGAGCGCGAGGTTGGTGGCAATGCGCACGAACGGACGCACGCGAACGACTTCATGATCGCCTGATCGCTGCGTCGTCGAAACACGGATGATCTGGCGCGCCGTGACATGTTCGCCGAGCAGCGACATGCGATCGCCCTTGGCGGAGATATTGGAGACGCGATCGCTGACTTCTTTGATCGCAAGCCGCGCCATCTCGGGAAGCGAAGCGAACTGATATTCACCGTCGAGCGCGGCATAGACCGCGCCGCCCATCAGGCTCGCGCCGGAAAGCGCGGTGAGCACCGTTGCGGCGAGCCAGCGAATGGAGATGCGGCGAAAATCGGCGGGCTCTTCGGACTGCAGATCGAGACCGAGCGGCGGTTCGTTGCCGAGATCGGCAGCGCCGAAGCCGGATGGCGCATGCCCCATGCCGGAAGCGTTCGCGCTATGCTGCCAGCTTTCCAAACGCTTCCCCCTGAGACCCCGATTTCGCGCCCGAACCTGATCCGGGCAGGCGATTGGCTGCCTACGCTACATTAGCCGGTGGATGGCAAGAGTCCGAAGCCGGTCCGAAGCTTGAAACCGCCCTGTCATCATGGCGGCATGATGACCGGTGCAGAATATACGAATCAGCGCGGCGGATTCGGCTGATTTGGTGTTGACATGCCTGGGGTTGGGCGACTATATACGCCCACCACGGTGCGCTACCGCCTTAGCGCGATGGCGCGCCTGCGAACCATCATTCGTACTGTGGGGTCTTTTCTGGTTTCGGCCGGAATCGACATTCGTCGGGACCTTGTCGGCTTTCCGAAGGGTTCTGCGCGAGCAGTGAAACGCTCGCGAACGCTGTTTGAAATTGTGGATCGGAAGAAAGAGAAACGTGGGCGGCGGAGTCCTTGCGGATTTCCCTCCTTGCGGGCGAAAGCTCGTCTGGGTGGAAGTCAAAAGACTTCGGCGGTCCTACGTTTCGATTTTCTAAGCCGTGCGATTACGCAAGTGATCGCCGTGCTTGGGACTCGTCAAACGTTGTGACTAAAGCCGGATTAAATCTCAAACTTGAGAGTTTGATCCTGGCTCAGAGCGAACGCTGGCGGCAGGCTTAACACATGCAAGTCGAGCGCCCCGCAAGGGGAGCGGCAGACGGGTGAGTAACGCGTGGGAACGTGCCCTTTAGTTCGGAATAACTCAGGGAAACTTGAGCTAATACCGGATAAGCCCTTCGGGGGAAAGATTTATCGCTGAAGGATCGGCCCGCGTAAGATTAGCTAGTTGGTGAGGTAATGGCTCACCAAGGCTATGATCTTTAGCTGTTCTGAGAGGAAGATCAGCCACACTGGGACTGAGACACGGCCCAGACTCCTACGGGAGGCAGCAGTGGGGAATATTGGACAATGGGCGCAAGCCTGATCCAGCCATGCCGCGTGAGTGATGAAGGCCTTAGGGTTGTAAAGCTCTTTTACCAGGGAAGATAATGACGGTACCTGGAGAATAAGCCCCGGCTAACTTCGTGCCAGCAGCCGCGGTAATACGAAGGGGGCTAGCGTTGCTCGGAATCACTGGGCGTAAAGCGCACGTAGGTGGGTCGTTAAGTCAGGGGTGAAATCCCGGAGCTCAACTCCGGAACTGCCTTTGATACTGGCGATCTTGGAGTCCGGGAGAGGTGAGTGGAACTGCGAGTGTAGAGGTGAAATTCGTAGATATTCGCAAGAACACCAGTGGCGAAGGCGGCTCACTGGCCCGGTACTGACACTGAGGTGCGAAAGCGTGGGGAGCAAACAGGATTAGATACCCTGGTAGTCCACGCCGTAAACGATGGAAGCTAGCCGTTGGAGAGCTTGCTCTTCAGTGGCGCAGCTAACGCATTAAGCTTCCCGCCTGGGGAGTACGGTCGCAAGATTAAAACTCAAAGGAATTGACGGGGGCCCGCACAAGCGGTGGAGCATGTGGTTCAATTCGACGCAACGCGAAGAACCTTACCAGCTTTTGACATGTCCGGTATGATTTCCAGAGATGGATTTCTTCAGTTCGGCTGGCCGGAACACAGGTGCTGCATGGCTGTCGTCAGCTCGTGTCGTGAGATGTTGGGTTAAGTCCCGCAACGAGCGCAACCCTCGCCCTTAGTTGCCATCATTTAGTTGGGCACTCTAAGGGGACTGCCGGTGATAAGCCGCGAGGAAGGTGGGGATGACGTCAAGTCCTCATGGCCCTTACAGGCTGGGCTACACACGTGCTACAATGGCGGTGACAATGGGAGGCAAAGGGGCGACCCCGCGCAAATCTCAAAAAGCCGTCTCAGTTCGGATTGCACTCTGCAACTCGAGTGCATGAAGTTGGAATCGCTAGTAATCGTGGATCAGCATGCCACGGTGAATACGTTCCCGGGCCTTGTACACACCGCCCGTCACACCATGGGAGTTGGTTTTACCTTAAGACGGTTTGCTAACCGCAAGGAGGCAGCCGGCCACGGTAAGGTCAGCGACTGGGGTGAAGTCGTAACAAGGTAGCCGTAGGGGAACCTGCGGCTGGATCACCTCCTTTCTAAGGATAATCCTTCGACGCTGGAATTTTCCGGCTCATTGGATTTCTTCAGAACAAAATGCCAGCCTTCGGGTTGGCGATTTAGCGGGACGCCGCCGTCTTCGTTTCTCTTTCTTCATCACGGACAGCCGAAAGGCTTTCTCGACTTCGTTCGAGAAGGCGTTCGGCACGTCAGAGCTTTCAAGGCTTTTGAGCTTGGTTTGGGGCTTGTAGCTCAGCTGGTTAGAGCGCGCGCTTGATAAGCGTGAGGTCGGAAGTTCAAATCTTCCCAGGCCCACCATCTTAAACTCGCGGCGGCTTTTCCTTGCCGCGCAAGTTCGCGCCTTCCAGGTCTCTACTGATCGGGGCCATAGCTCAGTTGGGAGAGCGCCTGCTTTGCAAGCAGGAGGTCGTCGGTTCGATCCCGTCTGGCTCCACCATTTTTCAATGATGGAAGCGACGCGGGTTGCAGACGAAACTCTCGAAACTGAAATGCCTGAAGCTGACGAAACTGAAACTGACGAAACTAAAATCGTCATGTCCGTTTGATGAAGTATTCCGTTCCCGTCCACGGTTTCCGTGACGGCGAAATCTTTGACATCGTGAAGAGGCAGATCACCCGGGCGTTCGTCCGATCAACCGCAAGGTTGTTTGAAACGAATGCTGTATTAGTTTTTTGTTCGCGCGCGAGCGCGGCCAAGCGACACCCACATCCCCGGGACTTGGATCTGCGAAGCAAGCTGGTCTTTTCTAAATGACTGCATCGATGCCATTCGGTCTTAACCACCGATCGCGCAAGCGATCGTGAGAGCGAACACGCTTCTGCCGAGGCGTGGGTATCGATGATAAGAGCAATCAAGTGCCTGAAGGGCATATGGTGGATGCCTTGGCGCTGAGAGGCGATGAAGGACGTGGTACGCTGCGATAAGCTGCGGGGAGGTGCGAACAACCTTTGATCCGCAGATTTCCGAATGGGGAAACCCACCTTCGATAACTGGAGCTCTGAGGTCTTGCGCTTTTGTTTCGTGCACAAACGAAACGAGAGCAAAAGGTCTTGGGATGCCGAGCCGCAAGGCTTCGGACTTCCAGTTATCAAGTGAAGGTATGAGACCTCCGAATAAAATAGGAGGTTTTAAGCGAACCGAGGGAACTGAAACATCTCAGTACCTCGAGGAGAGGACATCAAACGAGACTCCGCTAGTAGTGGCGAGCGAACGCGGACCAGGCCAGTGATGAATGTGAGACAACCGGAAGCGTTTGGAAAAACGCGCCTTAGCGGGTGACAGCCCCGTACGGGTAACGCGAACATTCATCCACGAGTAAGGCGGGACACGTGCAATCCTGTCTGAACACGGGGGGACCACCCTCCAAGCCTAAGTACTCCTCAGCGACCGATAGCGAACTAGTACCGTGAGGGAAAGGTGAAAAGCACCCCGACAAGGGGAGTGAAATAGACCTGAAACCGTATGCCTACAAACAGTAGGAGCCCAAGGTTCGTCCTGGGTGACTGCGTACCTTTTGTATAATGGGTCAGCGACTTAATCTAACGAGCAAGCTTAAGCCGATAGGCGGAGGCGTAGCGAAAGCGAGTCTGAATAGGGCGACAAGTTCGTTGGATTAGACCCGAAACCTAGTGATCTAGCCATGAGCAGGTTGAAGGTGGGGTAACACCCACTGGAGGACCGAACCGGTATCTGTTGAAAAAGATTCGGATGACTTGTGGTTAGGGGTGAAAGGCCAACCAAACTGGGAAATAGCTGGTTCTCCGCGAAATCTATTTAGGTAGAGCCTCATGTGAATGCTTCGGGGGGTAGAGCACTGGATGGGCTAGGGGACTTCACCGTCTACCAATCCTAACCAAACTCCGAATACCCGAAAGCACTGCATGGGAGACAGACGGCGGGTGCTAACGTCCGTCGTCGAGAGGGAAAAAACCCGGACCAACAACTAAGGCCCCCAAGTCGTGGCTAAGTGTGAAAGGATGTGAGGATCCATAAACAACCAGGAGGTTGGCTTAGAAGCAGCCATCCTTTAAAGAAAGCGTAACAGCTCACTGGTCTAGGGTCCTTGCGCCGAAGATGTAACGGGGCTCAAGCCACGCGCCGAAGTTTTGGGTGTGTCGTTTCTGCGGAAATGACACGCGGTAGCGGAGCGTTCTGTAAGCCGGAAGCCGGACCCGTGAGGGCCGGTGGAGGTATCAGAAGTGCGAATGCTGACATGAGTAACGATAAACAGTGTGAGAGACACTGTCGCCGAAAGTCCAAGGGTTCCTGCGTAAAGCTAATCTGCGCAGGGTTAGCCGGCCCCTAAGGCGAGGGCGAAAGCCGTAGTCGATGGGAATGAGGTCAATATTCCTCAGCCAACGGGTAGTGACGGATTCTGTAAGTTGTCATCTCTTATTGGATTGAGATGGCAGCGAAGGGGTCCCAGGAAATAGCTCCCGTATAGTCCGTACCCTAAACCGACACAGGTGGACTGGTAGAGCATACCAAGGCGCTTGAGAGAACGATGTTGAAGGAACTCGGCAATCTGCCTCTGTAACTTCGGGATAAAGAGGACTTCTTTCTACGCAAGTGGCGAGAAGTGGCACAGACCAGGGGGTGGCAACTGTTTAACAAAAACACAGGACTCTGCGAACTCGGAAGAGGACGTATAGGGTCTGACGCCTGCCCGGTGCCGGAAGGTTAAGGCGAGGAGTGCAAGCTCTGAACCGAAGCCCCGGTAAACGGCGGCCGTAACTATAACGGTCCTAAGGTAGCGAAATTCCTTGTCGGGTAAGTTCCGACCTGCACGAATGGCGTAATGACTTCCCCGCTGTCTCCAACATCGACTCAGTGAAATTGAATTCCCCGTGAAGATGCGGGGTTCCTGCGGTCAGACGGAAAGACCCCGTGCACCTTTACTGTAGCTTTGCGCTGGCATTCGTGCCGGCATGTGTAGAATAGGTGGTAGGCTTTGAATCCTGGGCGCCAGCTCGGGGGGAGCCAACAAGTGAAATACCACCCTTGCTAACATGGATGTCTAACCGCGTTCCGTTATCCGGAGCCGGGACAGCGCATGGTGGGCAGTTTGACTGGGGCGGTCGCCTCCCAAAGAGTAACGGAGGCGTGCGAAGGTAGGCTCAGAACGGTCGGAAATCGTTCGCTGAGTGCAATGGCATAAGCCTGCCTGACTGCGAGACTGACAAGTCGAGCAGAGTCGAAAGACGGCCATAGTGATCCGGTGGTTCCTCGTGGAAGGGCCATCGCTCAACGGATAAAAGGTACGCCGGGGATAACAGGCTGATGACCCCCAAGAGTCCATATCGACGGGGTCGTTTGGCACCTCGATGTCGGCTCATCACATCCTGGGGCTGGAGAAGGTCCCAAGGGTTCGGCTG
>DATMGD010000033.1:0-10747 GCA_035555855.1 Xanthobacteraceae bacterium | reverse complement strand
ATTGCCGTGAACGAGAAAAGCCGCCCTGCTGCCCGGCTTCGAGATTTCGGCGTGATGGCGAATTCACCTGGAGGGATTTTCCCCGACGTCGATCGCGCCATTGAATGGGCGGAAGACGATCTGATGCGCAAGGAAATGCCGGCAGCTTCATCGTCCAGCGAAATCCCGATCGAGAAAGTGGGGCTGCTCGCAAGTTTCTCGCCTTCCGAAAAGGCCGCGCTTGTGCAGAAAATCCGGCGCGAAACTTATGCTCCGGGCGATGCCGTATTCCACGAAGGCGATGCGGGCGACGAGATGTTTCTGATCGCGAGCGGAAGTGCGAGTATTTTCATCAAACAGCCGGGCGGCGGCAATATTCGGCTCGCGACCTTCACGCGAGGTACCGTGTTCGGCGAGTTGGCGCTGCTCGACGAGGGTAATCGCTCGGCGTCGGTCATCGCGAACGAAGAATTGGTTTGCTACGGCCTGACGAAAACCGATTTCACGGCGCTCGCGCGCGAAGCGCCGATGGTGGCGATCAAGCTGATTGCCACGCTCGGGCGTGAACTCAGCTTGCGGCTGCGCGCAGCCAACCGCACAATCCATCAGCTTGAGAGCTAAAGTCGGGGAGAAATCACGCGCCGGGAGGGGCGGGTGGGGCCATGCCTCACTGATACGGCCCCTGAGCCGCTCCCGGCGAGACGTTCGCGGAGCGCCGCTGCGCGAGAAGCCCGAACGGGTGCTTCAGGCGGTTAACGCGGCAAGCTGAGCCGGTGGTGTCATCCAAACCTCCGTATCGCTTGATCGCTTCTGCATCGTTGCCGATGCACCTACAGGCTCTCGCTGAAAGGCGCCGAAGTCAAGGCGGCGCTGCGCAATAGAATTGCGAATTTGTAAATCAGGTTCCGACCTTGAGTTCGGAAACGAGTCCACGCAACTGCGCGACGACGCTGAGCGCGACGACACGGCCAGTGCGCGGATTTTCCGACGGCACGTTTTCGATCGTCATCGAAAAGCGCACGGTATCGGCATCGACATCGATGCGGTGCGTGTTGCGCGACACCGTCGGGTCCGCCCAGATTTGCAGCGTCGTCTTGTCCGGCCCGATGCCGGCAAGCGAAAGCGCGGCAGCGACATTGACGTTCGCCGGGAAGCCGCGGGCACCCTCGCGCGCGCTACCGTCGAAAACCTTGAGCGGCTCTTTCAGGTTCTCGACCGAGATATTGCGCTCGACAAGATAGGCCGCGCCCGCAAGGCCCTCCGGCGGCTTGCGCGTCACCATCGTCACCGAATGGATCGTGCCTTCGGCGGCGGCGCGCACGGCATCGAGGCCAAGCAGCGCGCCGGTCGGCACCAGAATGCGCGCGCCGCGCTCGCGGGCGCGCTCGACGAGATCCCAATTTTCGAGAAGCTTGCCGACGCTGAGCGGAACGAAAATCCGTCCGCGGTCAATCGCAGGCTCTGCGAAATTCCGGAATTCGGCGGGCGGCAGGCCTTCGACGATAACGTCGCAGGTCTCGGCCAGCCCCTCGGCGTCGAGAATCTTCACGGCCTGATCGGGCACAATGCGCCGCGCCTTCTCGTGATCGCGCGCGCTGATTGCCGCGAGCTGCAAGCCGGGAATGCCGGCGACGAGCCGCTTTGCTACTTCGCGTCCGACCGCACCGAGACCGGCCACGCCAACTTTCAAGGGAGCTTTCAAGGGAACACCTGTCTTTCGTTCAATTTCAAATTCTAGTGCGCAGCAACGGCCTGCAACGCGCGCGTATTTTCCGTGAGTTTGTCCTCGAGCCGGCCGATATTCTGCAACAGCCGCTCGCTGGTGAGCTTCAGAAAGTAGAAGCCGAATTGCGGGTTCTGGAAATAAAGCTCGCGCAATTTCTCGTAACTCAAGGTAAGTACCTCGCCGTCCGTCAGGCACTCCAGGGTCGCGGTGCGCCGGTTTTCCGGTGCGAGTAACCCCATCTCGCCGACAAGCTGGCCCGGTGCGACTTCGATGCCCAGTTCCGTGAGCAGGAATTTGCCGCTCACCGTGTAATACATTTCGTCGGCGGCGTCGCCCTTCTGGAACAGAAGGTCGCCGCGAAAATACTGCCGCCGCGTCATGAACGGCTTGAGCCAAGCCATCGAGAGATCGCCGCTCGCCGAAATCTTCACTTTTCTCACCAGCGTCAGCATCTGCCACAACCGGAAGACGTTGAGCGGCAGCAGGAAGAGATACATGAACAGGGTCGGGTAGGCCCGGGCGTAATAGCCGTAGAGGATAAAGAAGATCGTTGCGACGATGCCGGCAATACGCAGCGGCACCATGGTCTGCATCGCATAGGTCGCCACGTAGAACAGGGCGCCGATTACGGCGAAGATTTCGGCCCAGCCGATATGTACGCTGCCGATCTGCATTCTCGTCCTCCCCCTAAGCGCGATCCGATGTATAACCTCTCCGGTTCGTTTAGGCGAAGGCCAACCAGCGGGCACGATGAAGCAGCCGGGGCGGGGGAGTTACATTCTTCTGGTGTGCGGGGTGATCGCGGCGGCGGTCGCGATCCGCGCCTTCGATCCGTTCTTCGTCAAGGCGCTGCGCCTCATTCCCTTCGACGTGTATCAGCGTGTTGCCCCTCAGCGCTTCGACCCCTCGCTGCCGGTCCGTATCGTCGATATCGATGAAGCCTCGATCACCCGGCTCGGCCAATGGCCCTGGCCCCGCGCCGTGATGGCCGATCTCGTCACCAAACTTGCGGGGCAAGGCGCCTCGGCGATTGCCTTCGACGTGATGTTCCCGGAGACCGACCGCACCTCGCTCGAAGAAGTAGCCAAGCGCCTGCCGCCCGAACAGGCCGAACGGCTGCGCGACAGCGCGCGCGGGCTGCCGTCGAACGACGAGATTTTTGCCGCGGCACTCGCCAGAACGCCGAGCGTGATCGGCCTTACGCTTACCTCCGGCAACAATGCCAGAGACTATAAGCCGAAGGCGGGCTTCGCCGTTGCCGGCGACGATCCGCGATCGTTCATCGCGGGCTTTAGCGGCGCGACCGGCAATCTTCCTATTCTCACGAATGCCGCCAAGGGCCTCGGTGCGCTGAACTGGACGCCGGATCGCGACCAGATTCTGCGGCGCGTTTCCTTGATCTATCGGCTCGGCGACAAATACGTGCCTTCGCTTGCCGCCGAGGCACTCCGGATCGCGCAAGGCGCATCAACCTATGTGCTGAAGTCGTCAAATGCGAGCGGCGAGACCGCTTTCGGCAAGACGACCGGACTTAATCATGTCCGGATCGGCGACATCCATGTACCGACCGATGCGCAGGGCGCGATCTGGATGAAATTCCGTGCGAGCGAGCCGGAGAGCTTTATCCCGGTGTGGAAAGTGCTCGCCGGCGAAGTGCCCGACGACGAAATTTCCGGCCGCATCATCCTTGTTGGCACCAGCGCGCCGGGCCTGCTGGATTTGCGGGCTACGCCCGTTGATCCGGTGCTGCCGGGCGTCGAGGTCATCTCGATGATGATCGAGCATATCGTCAGCGGCCAGAGCCTGACGCGGCCTGATTACGCGCCCGCCGCCGAGCAGCTTGTGATCGTGATTTTGGGCGTGCTGCTTGCGTTTGTGTTCTCGAAGGTATCGGCGCGCAGCGCCGGCCTGATAGGCATCGTCACCATCATCGGTCTTCTGCTGTCGGGCTGGCTTGCCTATCGCTACGCCGATGTTCTGCTCGATCCGCTTTATCCGGCGCTTGCGCTGATGGTGCTGATGGGCGCGGCGACTTTCCATATTTATCGCCGCGTCGAATTACAGCGCAGCGAAATTCGCGGCGCTTTCGGCCGCTATGTCGCGCCTTCCGTCGTCGAGCGGCTGATCGCCCATCCCGAGCGGCTCGAACTCGGCGGCGAAGTACGCGAAATTTCGCTGATGTTCTGCGACGTGCGTAACTTTACGTCGATCTCGGAAACGATGAGCGCGAGCGAGCTCACCACCTTCATCAACGAATTGCTGACGCCGCTGTCGGAAACCATCCTCGATCACCGCGGCACGATCGATAAGTATATCGGCGATTCGATCATGGCATTCTGGAATGCACCGCTCGACGAGCCCGAGCACGCACGGCTCGCGGTCGAGGCCGCGCTCGGCATGGCGGCGCGCATTCCGGAACTCAATCGTCACTGGCAGGAACGCGCAGACGCCGCGGGACAGACTTTCGCTCGGGTCAAGATCGGCATCGGCATCAACACCGGCAATTGCTGCGTCGGCAATCTCGGTTCGACCCAGCGCTTCGACTATTCGGCGATCGGCGACGAGGTCAATCTCGCCGCGCGTCTCGAGGGCCTCTCCAAGCTCTACGGCGTCACCGTGATCATGAGCGAGCGAACCGTCGAGCGGGTAAAGGATACTCGCGTGCTTGAACTCGATGTCGTGCGCGTCAAGGGCCGCGCGCGGCCGACCCGGATCTATACCCCGCTTGTGCTGGTCGGCGGGGAGAAGGCAGAAGAGCTTGCGGCCCTGCAGGCCGAGTTTTTGGCCGCTTATCGCGGGCAGAACTGGGATTCTGCGAAAAATGTGATGGAACGCACACGCGCGCTTCTGGCCGCGCTTGGCACGGCAGAACTCGATTCGTACTATGCGCTGTTCGCCTCGCGGATCGCCGCCTATCGCGTCGATCCGCCGCCAGCCGATTGGGATGGCGCCTACACCGCGCTGGAAAAGTAAAAGTAGAAGCTGGAGCGATGTCTTGAGCGATGCCTTGCACAATCAGAGCCAAATCGCGCTCATCGTCGTTCTGATTTTGCTGTTCAAGCATCTGGTCTGCGATTTTTTCCTGCAGACCGCCTATCAGTACCGCAACAAGGGCATTTACGGGCATCCGGGCGGCTTATTGCATGCCGGTCTGCACGTGCTCGGCACCGCCTGCCTGTTTCTCTACATCAATCCGGGTCTGAAGATGGCGGCGCTCATCCTCGCCGGCGAATTTATCGTCCATTACCACATCGACTGGGCAAAGGAGCAGTTTCTCAAACGGATGAAGCTTTCCGCCGAGAAGCCGGCGTTCTGGTGGGCGCTCGGCATCGACCAGTTCCTGCACGGCGCAACCTATATCGCGATCGCCTGGTTTGTGCTCGGCGCGCGTGCCGCTCAGTAGCGGTTGAAGAACGTAATCATCCCGATGTGATTGGTGTAATCGCCGAGCGTGACATTCGAGTTGTCGCGCTCGTAGCGATAGTCGAGCCGGATGCTGCTCTGGTGCGTCACATACGGGTTGCGAATGATGAGCGACAGTCCCGGCGCATAGATGAAGTCGCGGCGATCGACGATGACGCTCGGGAACACGGTGTCGTCGACAGTGCGCGCGTAAAATCGCTTGAGCGCCGAGAAGTTGACGCCGACCACTACGCCGTCCGTGACCGGCTTGAAGTATTCGGCGCGCGCGCCGATTTCGTTGTAGCGCCCGGTACGGAAATCGTCGGGTGAGGCGAGGATGTTGATGTCGTCGACGGCGCCGATGCCGCTCCAGCGCCACCACGGCGAGAACACGAAAAGATCGTCCTTGGCGAGCACCGCCGGGAACATGAATTTCGCGGTGATGTCGGCAAAGGCGCCATGCGTCGAGGGGAAGTAGTCGTTGTAGTCGCGATAGCCGAGGCGATAGCGCACGATATAGTTCATCGGGCCTTCGTTTCCCTCGAACAGTGCCGTCGCGAACACTTCGCTGTAGAAGAAATGGTGATCGAAATAGGCGCCGCCGACGCCGATCGACGGATGAAACGTCATCGCCGGCGTCACCGCATAGACCGGACCGAACGCCGTGCCGGCGTAGCCGTAATTGAGATCGCCATCCTTCGAATAGAGATTGCCGGCAAACAGCGCCGTCGTGCGCCAGCGCGTATCGCCGAGCGTGCGCTCGTCCTTCAGCAGCACGCGGCCGAACAACTCACCCTGACCACGCCCGCCGTTCGTGAAATTCTGCGGATTGGATTCGTAACCCGCGCCGGTCTCGGTGAAGACCTGAAATGTATTCGGTAGCATGCGCGCGCTGACGCGATCGCTGCCCTTGCGTGCTTCGGCATTCCCCGGCTCAACACTTAACACGCGCTCGTAGGCGGCAAGTGCTTTGCCGTAATCACCTTCTGCTTCGGCGGCGCGCGCGTAGCGCAGATTGAGCTCGACGTTGCGCGGGTCGTTGATGATCTGCGCGTTCAGCCGGGCAAGCTCGCTTGGCGCGGCGTGCGCGGACACGCTCACCGCAAGCAGCGCTGCAATGACGAGCAACGTTCTTTTCATCGCGGCGCCGGTGTCCCCTGTACGCGACCTGCGAAGCGGGTTGTTTTTTCTAGGAAATCCCCGCCCCAGCCCATTTTCGGAACAATGCCAGCGGGCTTGCTGGCTCACAAGGGCGAGGCCGGCTGTAAACCGGCAGAACTTTTAGCCCCTGTGACGATGATCACGGAATCCGGCCCCATTGGGCGCTAGCGTATGTGGCTTTCCAGCCACAGGTGCGAAAATCTCGCGCTCGGCCGGGCTGGAGGAGAACTGCCGCTTCGCGTAGTGTCGCGGCACCCACGGGAGAGGGACGTCATGCTGGCTGGCAAGAGACTGCGGGCATTACAGGCGCTGAAGCTCGTCGCGTTTGCCGCCGCATCGCTATGGTGCGCGAACGGCGCATTCGCGCAGAACAAGATCGGCGTCGCCGCGACCGTGAAAAACCAGGTGTTCGGCGGCAGCCAGGCGCTCGCGGCCGGCGGCAATGTCCACGCCAATGAAGTCATTCGTACCGGTGATGCGAGCTCGGCGCAGCTTCTGTTCGTCGACCAGACGACGCTGCTCGTCGGCGCGAAATCGGAAGTGAAGCTCGATCGCTTCGTCTACGACCCGAACCGCGGCAACGGCAATGTTGTGATGAGCGCCGGCAAGGGCGTGTTCCGTTTCGTTTCCGGCTCGCAGCAATCGAAGAGCTATCAGATCAATACGCCGGTCGCGACGATCGGCGTGCGCGGCACGGTGTTCACCTTCGCGAATAGCGGCACGCAGTTGTACCTGACGACCTCGAACGGCTTGGTGCAGGTGACGATCAAGCCGAACGGCCCAACCGTCGACGTGCCGGCGGGCTGGTCGATCGTCGTCTATCCGAACGGCACCTATCAGAAGTTTCAGTCGTCCGACACGACGAACTTCCTCCGGAATGCCGGGCTCGATCAGCGGCTCCTGGAGGAATATTCCAACATCGTCGGCGAGCACAACAACACGCTCGGCGGCCTCAAGCCGGCATGCCGCTATTGCAGCAACTAGAACGGCAGATGCCGTAGCGCGCAGTGTCTACGCCGGATCCTTCGTCAGGAAATCGAAATCGCAGCCCGCGTCGGCCTGCGAAACGTGCTCGGTGTAGAGTCGCTCGTAACCGCGCTTCGGCGTTTTCGGCGGCGTCCATTGGGCGCGGCGCTTTTCTAACTCGGCATCTTCGACCAGAAGATCGAGCCTGCGCGATTTGGCGTCTAGCCGGATCCGGTCGCCGTCCCTGACGAGTGCAAGCGGCCCGCCCGCCGCCGCTTCCGGCGCAATATGCAGCACCACCGTGCCGAATGCCGTGCCGCTCATGCGCGCGTCGGAAATGCGCACCATGTCCTTGACGCCCTTCGAGCCGAGCTTCTTCGGGATCGGTAGTGCGCCCGCTTCCGGCATGCCTGGCGCGCCGATGGGGCCGGCGTTCTGCAGCACGAGCACGCTGTCGGGTGTGACAGGAAGATCAGGATCGTCGATGCGCTCCGAAAGATCGTCGAGCGAGCGGAACACGACCGCCGAACCTTCATGCGAAGTGAGCGAAGGCGTCGCTGCCGAAAGTTTGATGACTGCGCCCTGCGGCGCGAGGTTGCCGGTGAGCGCCGCGATCGCGACGCCTTCGACAACCGGGCGGTTGAGCGGCCGGATGACTTCGTCGTCGACATATTCCGGCCAGCGCTTGACGACGTCGCCGAGCGTCTCGCCCGAAACGGATTTTGCCGAAAAATCGAGCTTATCGCGTAGCCTTCGCCACAGCGCGGGTACCGCGCCGCCGGCGTGAAAATCCTCGGCGAATTGGGATCCGGCGGGTTTGAGATTGACGAGCACGGGCACTTCGCGGCCGACGGCATCGAGTTCCTGCAAGTCGAATGTAAGCCCGGCACGTCCGGCAATTGCCGCAAGATGCACGATGGCATTGGTGGAGCCCGAGATCGCCTGCAGTACGACGGATGCATTGCGCAGCGATGTTTTGGTGATGAGCTCGGAAGGCTTCGGCCCGCCGGTCTTGGCCATTTCGGCGGCGCGCCGTCCGGTTGCCGTTGCGATCCGCATGCGCTCGGCGGAAACCGCGGGCGCGACGGCCGCGCCCGGCAGCGTGAAGCCGAGCGTTTCGGCAATCGTCGCCATCGTGCTCGCGGTGCCCATCACCATGCAGGTGCCGGCGGTCGGCATCAACTGGTCATGGGCGCGGTTGAGATCGTGCTCCGAGATTGAGCCTGCACGGAACGATGACCACAGGCGGCGGCAGTCGGTGCAGGCGCCGAGTTGCGTGCCCTCGAAGCGGCCGGCGAGCATCGGCCCGACTGGCAGCACGATCGCGGGCAGATCGGCGCTGATCGCGCCCATCAGTTCGGCAGGGATCGTCTTGTCGCAACCGCCGATCAGCACGACCGCGTCCATCGGCAAGGACGCGCACATCGCTTCGACATCCATCGCCATCAGATTTCGCCATAGCATCGACGACGGAAAGGCGAAGGATTCCTGCAGCGAAATCGTCGGGAACACGAAAGGCAGCGCGCCGGCGGCGAGCACGCCTTCTTTCACGGCTTCCGCGAGCTGCGGCGCCGTGCGATGGCAGGGATTGAAGTCGGAAGCGGTCGAGAGAATGCCGACGATGGGCTTGGTGAGCGCCTCGTCGTCATAGCCCGCGCCCTTGAGGAAGCCGCGCCGCAGGAACAATGAAAACTCATCGTCGCCGTATTTGGCGAGACGCGAGCGCAGCCCCCGCTTGCTCATACAAGCGCCCCGGCTTCGACTTTCTTCAGTTCACCGAGCAGTTCTTTGGCTTGCGCGTCCGTCAATGGAACGAGCGGCGGCCGCGTGCGCGACCAGTTCGGCGCTTTGTAGCGGTCGGCCAACACAGCCTTGACGCCCGCGACGGCGTTGAACTTCTGCATGACGAGACGCACGGCGGTGACGGACTCGTTCAGCTCTTTCACGTCCGCGCTCTGCCAGGTGTTGTAGAGCTTGCTGATCGGACCGGCATTGACGTTGGCCGATGCCGAAACACAGCCCGCGGCGCCCTTCTTGAGCGCAGCGAGCAGCAGTGCTTCGCTCGCCGGGAACACGGCGAAACCGGGAAAGCGCTCGAGAAGCGTATTCTGGTAGGCGACATCGCCCGAGGAATCCTTGAGGCCGACGATGACCTCGGGAAATTCCTTCAGGAGCCGTCCGATCAGATCCGGCGACCAGGCGATCGCGCTCATCTGCGGGAAATTATAGAGATAGAGCGAGAGCTTTGGGTCGTTCACCCGCTTGATGACCTCTGCGACGAAAGCGAACAATCCGTCGTCCGAGACGCCCTTGTAGTAGTAGGGCGGCAGCAACAGCACGCCGCGGCAGCCGAGTTCGACCGCGTGCTTCGTGAGCTTCACCGCATCGCCAATCGCCGGTGCGCCGGTGCCGGGCAGAAGCCTGTCGGCGGGAATGCCGCCGGCGACGAGCTTCTCGAGCGCGTTCCTGCGCTCGTCGAAGTCGAGCGAATTGGCCTCGCTGGTCGTGCCGAGCGCAGCCAAGCCATGCGCACCCTCTCCGAGGAGCGTGCGGCAATGCGCGATATAAAGGTCGAAATCGATCGAAAGATCGGGGCGGAAGGGCGTCGAGGCGGCCGGCCACACGCCCCGTGCGGGTGCATGTTTTGTCATGCCGCGTATGTACCGAAATCCGCCCGCCGATTCCACTCACGCTAGCGTCGAAAACACCGCAAATATGCGGCGATTCCGCCTATTTTGATGAGTCTTTCGGCCCGCAGGGCAGCCATGCTCCCGCACTGCGAGCCGGATGGAGCAAGAAGACGCGCATCGGCCGAAAGTTACTTTTCGAGGTGCCGGCGCTCACGCCGAAAGGGCAAAAATGGGGCTGCATGTTCCCGCCGATTTTCCGGCCGTAAGCATTTCTTCACCAAGGGAACGGCGCCGTTCTGCAATCGGTCGCTTTCGAGCGATGCGTTTCGTTCGCCTTTTAACGAGTGCTTTGAACGCTCTTTTAACATGAATCAAATCCTTGCCTGATTGCGAATAATTGGAGCGATCCAAACAACGCTTATTAGACACGCCGCCCGCGATAGTCGCCCGATCGGATAGGGGTATCAGCGGTGCGTGTCAGTTCGATTGTCATGGTTGTGCTCGCGGGTGTGTTCGGCCTTGCGGCAGTGTTCGTTGCGCAGATGTGGCTCTCGCGCCAGGATGCGCTGCGCTCGAAAGCAATGAAGGCGGATACCAGGCCTTCGGCGACGCGCAAGGTCGTCGTCGCGAAGTCGCCGCTCAGATTCGGCAATCCGTTGCAGCCCGGCGTCCTCGCCGAAGTCGACTGGCCGGAAAATGCCGTGCCGCCCGGCGCCTTCGCTTCCATCAATGAAATGCTCGCGCCCGGCAAGCGCATCGTGCTGGCGCCGATCGAGCCGAACGAGCCGGTGCTCGCGGCAAAGCTCACCGGGCCCGGCCAGCGCGCGACGCTCTCGGCGGTCATTCAGCCCGGCATGAAAGCGGTCACCGTTCGCGTCAACGA
>DATMGD010000032.1:0-53911 GCA_035555855.1 Xanthobacteraceae bacterium | reverse complement strand
TCGGCCGATGTTGAGCGTCAGAAGCGGTGGTTAGCAAAGTCACACCACCGGGGGCCATGCAGAGCAAGCCGATTAAACACCGTGCGCGGGATGCCGGTTACGAGCCGGCGACTGCGGAAGACATTATCCGTGTGCTTTCCTGCCCTTTCGCACATGGACCGTGGAGACCGGCAAGTCTCCGGCGTCCCGCGCCGCCCTCATCTTAGTGGGTGGAGTGCTGACGATGATCCGGT
Source organism: Xanthobacteraceae bacterium (assembly GCA_035555855.1). GTDB lineage: Bacteria > Pseudomonadota > Alphaproteobacteria > Rhizobiales > Xanthobacteraceae > Palsa-892. The sequence goes on along the minus strand of DATMGD010000032.1, from coordinate 53,678 downwards.
GAGGCAAAACCCTCGCGCGGTAATGCGGGCGGCTGCCCGCTTTCCTGACATTGCGTCAGACATTCTCCGAAAACTTGAACGATCGCGCTGCCAAATCGAAAACCTTGCAAAAAGGTTCCGGTACGCCAGCCCACGAAGCGTCGCATTGCAAATATCCGGTAAGGAAATTCGCAACGGACAGGGCGCAACTTCCCCCCACACAGAAGGCAAAGCCAAATGCCGCTCGATATCCCGACACTCGTGATCGTTTCCATCTTTGTGATGGCGATCCTCGGATTGCTGCTCCTGCTCGTTTGGGTGCAGGACCGCTCGATTCAGGCTTTGGCCTGGTGGGGAGCGGCGTACCTGATCGCGGGTCTTTCGATCGCGATGCTCTCCGGCTTGCTGCCGATGAGCCAGTCCGCCTCGCTCGATATTGCGAGCGCCTTGTTGTTCGCCGCCTGCGGCATGTCATGGAGCGGGGCGCGGCTATTCGACGGCAAGGATGTCCGGCCATTCTCGATGTTCGCGGGCGCGTTGATCTGGCTGATTGCCTGCCTGATCCCCGAATTCCAGGCTTCCGCAATTGGCCGCATGATCATCAGTTCGCTGATCGTCTCGAATTACACGTTAATTACCGCATTCGAGCTGTGGGGCAGCCGCAGCGAGAAGCTCGTCACGCGCTGGCCGGCGATGATCGTGCTCGCGCTGCATGGCCTCGTGTTTCCGGCGCAGATTCCGCTCACCATGTGGCAGCCGGAAGGGCGGGAGCTTGCCTTCGCCACGAACGGCTGGATCGCGGTGCTGGCGCTCGAAACGCTGCTTTACGTCATCGCGAGCGCATTCATCGTGCTGGCGATGGTGAAGGAGCGGAACGAAAAGGTTCACAAAACCGCGGCGACCATTGACCCGCTGACCGGGATCGCCAATCGCCGCGCCGTGATCGGCGACGGCAACAGGCTGATCCGCAGCGTCGCGCGGCCGGGCCGGCCGGTGGCGGCGCTGATGTTCGATCTCGACTACTTCAAAAAGATCAACGACCGCTTCGGCCACGCTACCGGCGACAGCGCGCTGATCGTGTTTGCCAGCGTCGCCAAGGCCAATCTCCGTTCGACCGATATCATTGGCCGTCTCGGCGGCGAGGAATTCGCAGCCGTGCTGCCGAACATGAATGCCGACGAGGCATTGGCGGCAGCCGACCGCGTGCGGCGGGCTTTCGTCGAGGCGGCGAAGGAAATCGACGGCCATCCGGTCATGGGTACGCTTTCGGCCGGCATTGCCATCACCACCGATGCGACATCGACCGTGGATGCGCTGCTCGCCCGCGCCGACGAGGCGCTGTACGCAGCGAAAGCAGGCGGCCGCAACCGCGTCGTCGTAGCCGGTGAGGCGGCCCGTGCCGATGAGCCTGTGGCGACAGTGGTGGCTGGTTCGCTCGCCGATCAGCGGGCGCGGCTTGCGGCGGCGTTCGCCACGGAGCGGCCGAGCGAGGCGGCACAAGTCTTAACGGCGGGCGATGGCGATCGTTCAAATTCTACCGAATGCGCGGACGCTTCTCTAAATCGTTTGCGGCAGGATGCCGCCTGATGGTGCGACTGCCTCGGGACGGCCGCGATGAATCTTGACGTCGGTACACTGTTTTCAGTCACGGTGCTGGTCATGGCGCTGTTGGGCATCCTGCTCATCGGCACCTGGCTGCAAAACCGTGGCATGCGCGCGCTCGCCTGGTGGGGCGCGGCCTATCTCGTCGGCGGCATGTCGATCTGGCTCCTCGGCGCGCGCGGCGGCACCATTCAGGATTTGCTATCGATCGATATCGCCAATGCGCTCCTGTTCGTCGCCTGCGGGCTGACATGGAGCGGGGCGCGGCTGTTCGACGGCCGGGGCGTAAAGCCGGTGGCGATGCTCATCGGCACCTTCATGTGGGTCGGCGCCTGCCAGATCCCGGGCTTTATGGCTTCGCTCGACGCGCGCGTGGTGCTCTCCTCGATCATCATCTCCGGCTACACGATGGTGATCGCGTTCGAATTCTGGCGCGGGCGCGGCGAGCCGCTGGGTTCGCGCTGGCCGGCGATCGTCGTGCTTGCGGCGCATGCCTGCCTGTTCATGCTGCGCATTCCGATCGCGCTGTCGGTGGGATCGGGCGGCGAGCACACGTCGATTTTAGATAGCTCCTGGCTGCCGATTTTGCTGCTGGAATCCCTGCTCTACGTGATCGCTTTCGCTTTCATCATGATGGCGATGTCGAAAGAGCGGCTGGAACTGAAACAGAAACTCGCCTCGCTGATCGATCCCCTGACCGGCATCGCCAATCGCCGCGCCTTTTTCGACGAGACGATGCGGCGGCTCGAGCCCGGTTCGAAGGACGCGCGCCCGCTCGTTGCGATCCTGTTCGACCTCGATCGCTTCAAGAAGATCAACGACAAATACGGGCACAGCATGGGCGATCTCGTGCTGAAGATTTTCACCGACAAGGCGAGGGCGAACCTCCGGCCCAACGATTATCTGGCGCGGCTCGGCGGCGAGGAATTCGCAGCCATCCTGAGCGGCATCGAGCTTTCGACGGCGTTTGCGCTCGCGGAGCAGATCCGCATTTCATTCGCCAACGAACTCAGTCAGGGCCGTTACAATGTCGGCGCGACCGTCTCGGCGGGGCTTGCATTGTTGCGTGAGGGCGAAACCGAGATCGACAGCCTGCTCGCGCGTGCCGACCACGCGCTGTATGCAGCCAAGGCGCGCGGGCGCGACCGCGTCGAGATCGCCGATCCCGATCGGTCACAGGCCTGGCGCCCCGAGCAGCCGGGACCGCGGCCGCCGTCGGTGAACGAGCCGGTGCTGGTGCAGAGCCCGCCGCTTGCGGCGTCCGATTTAGCCGTGCCGCAGAAGGTTGGAGTTCGTTAACCATCGCGAGCCTAAACTGCTCGCATGACGACACAGGCGACTCGCAAACTCGATGCACGGCTGGAGCGGCTCGAAGCCGCAGCGCAAGGCGCGGGCTGGGCCATGGTTTGCCCGCATCAATCCGCTGACGAATTGCATCGTGCGCTGATCAGCGAGTATCTGCAGAGCCATGCCTGGAAGCAGATAGCTGGCTTCGTCGCCGGCCTCATCGTCTTCGCGGCATTGCTGCTTATTTTATTCTGATCGGCACTCCCGAAATCCAGCTCGAAGCCTTGCGCGCGTACCAGCTCGCGAACTGCGTGAGCGGCGGCAGCGCAACTTCGGCTACCGCATTCAGGACAGTTGTCACGAGCCGCCGGCCGGCCGGTTCGATATAGCGCCAGATCACATAGGACAGCGCGATCATCGCGAGAGTCATGCCGAGCACGAGGAGCCACGCGGGTGCGTACTCATGCAGCCGGTTGAAGGCGATGTAACCGATATGCTGGTGCAGGAGATAGAGCGGATAGGTGAGGCCGCCGGTCGCGAGCAATATGCCCTTCGGTAACGGCAGGCTGCGGATGCGGCTCGCGAGCCACACCAGCGCCACTGAAAGAACGGTGAGCGTAATCATCATCGTAGTGCTGAACGGCACCGAGTAGTGAACGGCGGTCTCGCGGGCGCCGACCAGCGCCTCGCTGGAGGCGATCACGGTCGAGACGACGATCAGGAACGGGGCCTGCCAGCCGCGGCGGCCGTTGGCGATCTCGGCAATCAGGATGCCGGCGCAGAAGAAGCCGGCATATTCGGTCATGAACAGGTGCCGCATGATCGAGGAGTGGATCAGCGCCTCGTTGACGAGCGCGATCGACAGCCAGCCGAGCACGATGTCGTCGGTGCGTTTGGGGAACTGGCCGAGCGCGATGAACAGGGCGAACCAGGCATAGAACGTGATTTCGATGACGATCGACCAGTAGGCGCCGTCCATGAACGGCTGCCGCAGCGCCGGCGCCACCATGGTTAAATTGGCGAGCCATTGCGGGACGGATGTCTCGAAACGGGGCGCGCCCCAGAGCCAGGTTATGAGCGCGGTTAACGTGGTGCAGACCACGAAGGCCGGCCACAGGCGGGCGAAGCGGGCGATGCCGAATTGAACGGGGCCGCGGCCGACCGCCGAACGGGCGATGACGAAGCCGGAGATGATGAAAAAGAGCTGCACGCCGAACCAGCCGTATTTGGCGAGGAATTCGACCGACGGCAGGCTGACAACAGTGAAATTCTCGGCGGCGGCGCCCCGGAAGGCATAGTGAAACAGCACGACACCGAGCGCGGCAAACAGCCTTAACAGGTCGAGCACCGGCACGTGCTCATGCTTAGCCTTCGAACTGGAATGCGACGCCACTGACGATCCCCGTGTCGTTTCGGAACAACCGGGCCAATACGTTTCAAGCCGTGTGCCGGACCAGAAAAAAGGGCGCCCGAAGGCGCCCTTAGCGTTAATGGAGGTCGTTACCGTTGAATTAGTACGAGTAATACATCTCGTATTCAACGGGGTGCGGCGTTTGGTCAAAGCGGACGACGTCCTGCATCTTGAGATCGATGTAGGCGTCGATGAAGTCCTTGTCGAAGACGCCGCCCTTGGTGAGGTAGGCGTTGTCCTGTTCGAGCGACTGCAGTGCTTCACGCAGCGAGGCGCAGACCGTCGGGATTTCCTTCAGCTCGGCCGGCGGAAGATCGTAGAGATCCTTGTCCATCGCGGCGCCCGGATCGAGCTTGTTCTGGATGCCGTCGAGACCCGCCATCAGCATGGCCGCGAAGGCGAGATAGGGGTTCGCCATCGGGTCAGGGAAGCGGACTTCGACGCGCTTCGCCTTCGGGTTGGAGGTGAAGGGAATGCGGCAGGACGCCGAGCGGTTGCGCGCCGAGTAGGCGAGCAGCACCGGCGCTTCGAAGCCCGGCACCAGCCGCTTGTAGGAGTTGGTGCTCGGGTTGGTGAAGGCGTTCAGCGACTTGGCGTGCTTGATGATGCCGGCGATGTAGGAGAGGCAGGTATCCGACAAGTCGGCGTATTTGTTGCCGGCGAAGGTCGGCGTCGAGCCTTTCCAGATCGACTGGTGGACGTGCATGCCCGAGCCGTTGTCGCCGAAGATGGGCTTGGGCATGAAGGTCGCGGTCTTGCCGTAGATATTCGCGACCTGGTGGATGCAATACTTGTAGACCTGCAGGTGGTCGGCCATCGTCACCAGCGGGCCGAACTTCATGCCAAGCTCGTGCTGGGCGGAAGCGACTTCGTGGTGATGCTTTTCGACGACGACGCCCATCTTGGCCATGGCGCCGAGCATTTCGGAGCGCATGTCCTGCGCCGAGTCCATCGGCGGGACGGGGAAGTAGCCGCCCTTGGTGCGGATGCGGTGGCCGAGGTTGCCGCCTTCGTAGTCGGTGTCCATGTTGGACGGCAGTTCGACCGAGTCGACCTTGTAGCCGGTGTTGTACGGGTCGGCCTTGAACTTCACGTCATCGAACACGAAGAACTCGGCTTCCGGTCCGAAGTAGACGTTGTCGCCGACATTCGTGGACTTCATGTAGGCGACGGCCTTCTTGGCGATGCCGCGCGGGTCGCGGTTATAGGGCTCGCCGGTCGTCGGCTCGAGCACGTCGCAGACGATCGAGAGCGTCGTCTCCGCAAAGAACGGATCGACGCAGGCGGTGGTGGGATCCGGCATCAAGGCCATGTCGGATTCGTTGATCGCCTTCCAGCCGGCGATGGACGATCCGTCGAACATCGTGCCTTCGGCAAAGATCTCTTCATCGACCATCGAAACGTCGAAGGTGACATGCTGCCACTTGCCGCGCGGATCCGTGAAACGGAAATCGACGTACTTCACGTCCTGGTCCTTGATCAGCTTCAGGACATCCTTTGCAGACTTCGTCATTGACTTGCCCCTTTATGGCGGTTCGTTTCCCTGTGCGGGAGGATGGTTGTGAGATGAAAAACGGATCAGATGGCGTCGCTGCCGGATTCTCCGGTACGGATGCGGATCGCCTCCTCGATATTGGAAATGAAAATCTTGCCGTCGCCGATGCGGCCGGTTTGCGCAGCACGGCGAATGGCATCGACGGCTTTCTCGACCATGTCGTCGTTCAGGACGATTTCGATCTTCACCTTTGGAAGGAAGTCGACGACATATTCGGCGCCGCGATAGAGTTCGGTATGACCCTTCTGGCGGCCGAAACCCTTGGCTTCGATTACGGTGATGCCGGTCAGTCCGACTTCCTGGAGCGCCTCCTTCACCTCGTCGAGTTTGAACGGCTTGATGATGGCCTCGATCTTTTTCATGGCGTTCCCTTCGTTGCTGCCCGAGAAACGGGCGCTCAGCATCGGCACAGACAGGTTCTCGCCTGCTCGCGCGCGCCAAGCCGCAAGGTATTTGCAGGTCTTGTGCCAAGCCGGTCTGGCGCTCGTAAGTTCAGCATTATCAATCAGATGCCCGAGTTTGCCTGCTCATTGAGCGAAGTGGGCAAAGAACAGGTGCCTGCTAAATGATCATGATGCCTATTTATTGAGCATATACCTGATGCAGACAGAGATGGGACAATGCACGAAATCCTGACGCCGGGCGAAATGGCTCAAGCTGATCGCCGCACCATCGAGGACGGGACGCCGGGGATCGTCCTGATGGAAAAAGCTGGCCGGGCGGTCGCCGATACGATCCTCGCCCGGCACCCGGCCGGCACGCCGGTCGCGGTGGTCTGTGGTCCCGGAAACAACGGCGGCGATGGTTTCGTCTGCGCGCGGCTGCTTTCCGAGCGCGGCTGCAACGTGCATGTCATGCTGCTCGGTGAGCGCGATGCGATCAAGGGTGATGCGGCGCTTGCCTTGCAGCGATGGACCGGTGAGGTCACGCGCGTCGACAAAGAAGCCTTGATGAAGACCGGCGCGATCGTCGATGCGCTGTTCGGCGCGGGGTTGTCGCGGCCGCTCACAGGTGACGCCGCTGAAGCGGTCGCAGCCATCAACGCCGCCAGAAGGGCGGGAGCGCGCGTGCTCGCGGTCGATCTGCCGAGCGGCGTCGACGGTACAACGGGAGCCGTGCAGGGCGTTGCCGTGCAGGCGGACGAGACGGTTACGTTCTGCCGCAAGAAGCCGGGACACTTGCTGTTACCCGGCAGGGCATTCACCGGCGAAGTGCAGATTGCGGATATCGGTATTGCGGATGCGACGGTGACGGCGTGTGGCTCGCAAATGTTCGAGAATGTTCCCGAGCTTTGGCACGGTTCATTTCCGCAGCCTAAGTTAGACGGCCACAAATATAGCCGCGGTCACGCCATCGTCGTGAGTGGGCCGATGTTCATGACAGGGGCAGCGCGGCTTGCGGCACGCGCCGCGTTGCGGGTTGGCGCGGGGCTGGTGACGGTGGCCGCCGCAAAGGATGCGATCCCGGTGCTTGCGGCAAGCCTTACCGCGGTGATGGTGCGGCAGGCAGCGGGCGCGAAAGGGCTAACGCTGCTTCTCAAAGACAAGCGGATGAACGCGGTACTGCTCGGGCCGGGACAGGGCGTCGGCACCGCAACCAAGAACATGGTGGTTGCGGCGGCCAAGGCGCGCCGCTCATTGGTGTTGGACGCCGACGCGATCACAAGCTTCGCGCGGCAGGCGCCTGCGCTCGCGAAAGTACTTAAACCGGTACATGAAGCCGTTCTCACCCCGCATGAGGGTGAATTCGCCAAGCTCTTCAGCGGTCAGAAGGAAATCGTTGAGATTCCATCGAAAATCGAACGCACCCGTGCCGCCGCAAAGGCCATGGGTCAGGTCGTGCTGCTGAAAGGCGCCGATACGGTCGTGGCGGCTCCCGATGGCCGCGCGGCGGTTGCCGCCAATGCACCTGCGGATCTGGCGACAGCCGGTGCAGGTGATGTGCTGGCAGGGTTCGTCACGGGGTTGCTTGCCCAAGGCATGCCGGCATTCGAGGCGGCCTGTGCCGCCGTCTGGCTGCACGGCGAATGCGGGCAACTCGTCGGCCGCGGGCTGATTTCGGAAGATTTGCCGGAGGCGCTGCCGCATGTATTGCGGCGTCTAAATTAGGACGGCTGGGCCTCGGAATTGTCCGGTTTCGGCTCAGCCGGGAAAGCGCCGAAGGCGTGTTCCAGCATGCCGTAAGCGATTTCGCGCTCGCCCATGATGACGAAATTGGCCTTGTGCTTCTCGAGGTGCTCGACCTCGGCATCGGAATGGGCGCGCGCGATGATGTCGAGGTTGGAATTAAGCTTGCGCGCCTGCTCGGCGACCTGACCTGCTTCGAAGCCGTCTGGGATCGCGATGAACAGCCAGCGCGCGCCGGGTATGTTGGCGGCCCTGATTACACGCGGGTCGGCGGCGTTGCCCTGCACGACTTCGATGCCGCTTTGGCGAATTGTCTCGGCGGTCTGCTTGCGATCCTCGATGACAAGGTAGGGCTGATTTTCCGCCTTGAGGCGCGCGCCGAGAATGGTGCCGACGCGGCCATAGCCGACGATGACGGCATGATTGGTGAGCGTTGTCTCGGGAATTTCCTCCGGCTCTTCGGGCGGTGGTGTCTTGGTGAGCACGGTGCGGTCGATGATCTGGAGGCGTTTCTTGAGATAGGTGACGGCCACGAAATAAAACGGGTTGACCAGGATGGTGATGATGGCGCCGGCGAGGATCAGATCCTCGCCTTCCTGGGGTAAGATTTTTAACGCGAGACCAAGCCCGCCGAGGATGAACGAGAATTCGCCGATCTGCGCGAGGCTCGCGCCGATGGTGAGTGCGGTGGAGATCGGATGGCCGAACAGCCGAACGATCAGGTAGGCGGCAATCGGATTGAAGATCAGGATGATTGCCAGCGTCGCGAACAGCGGTCCCGGATGCTCGAGGATGATTCTCGGGTTGAACAACATGCCGACGGAGACGAAGAACAGCACGGCGAAGGCGTCGCGGAGAGGCAACGATTCTTCTGCGGCGCGCTGGCTGAGCGTCGATTCGCTCAGCATCATGCCGGCGAAGAAGGCGCCGAGCGCGAAGGAGATGCCGAACAATTCCGCCGCGCCATAGGCGACGCCAAGCGCGATCGCGAGCACCGCGAGCCGGAACAGCTCGCGCGAGCCCATATGCACGACGTAGTGCAGAATTTCCGGGATGACGCGCCGGCCGACGATGAACATCAGCGCGATGAAAGCCGCCACCTTGGCGATGGTGACGGCGAGGGTTTGGGCGAGGTCGGAGAAATCGAAAGCGCTGCCGTTGTTCACGACGCTCGCCATGGCCGGAATGAAAACGAGCGCCAGCACCATGACCATGTCCTGGACCACGAGCCAGCCGATCGCGATGCGGCCGCGCTCCGTCTCCATGATGCGGCGCTCCTGCAACGAGCGGGTCAGGACGACGGTACTGGCGACGGAAAGGGCAAGGCCGAAGACGAAGCCGGTCGACCAGTCCCAGCCAAAGAGCTTGCCGAGCAACATGCCGAGAAGGGTGGCGATGGTCGTCTGCGCCAGCGCGCCGGGCAGCGCGATTCCCTTAACGGACAGGAGGTCCTTCAACGAGAAGTGCAGGCCGACGCCGAACATCAGGAGGATGACGCCGAGCTCGGCGAGCTCTCCGGCAAGGCCCTGGTCGGCGACGTAGCCGGGCGTATAGGGGCCGACGACGACACCGGCGAGCAGGTAGCCCACCAGGGGCGAGATTTTCAACCTATTGGCGAGGGTGCCAAAAACGAAAGCCAGAACGAGGCCTGCGACGACAGTGCCAATTAACGGGGAATGATGCGGCATGAATCGGGTGCTAGGTCTCCGGCCTCGGAATCAGGATAACCGGTTCCTCGGGGAAAAGCCTAGCAAAAACACGGTTTTCGGATGCGCATTGTTTTTGCGCCGCCGATTGAGCGTGCTATATCCCCGCCGGGCCGGCGCTGGCGCTCGCGGCCCAGGCTTCACCCAAAGCTTCGCGGGCGTGGCGGAACTGGTAGACGCGCGGGATTTAGGTTCCCGTGTCGCAAGACGTGGGGGTTCGAGTCCCTCCGCCCGCACCATTTCCTATGGATTTTAGAAAGAGAAATTCGATGCAAGTTACAGAGACCGTGTCGGAAGGATTGAAGCGCGAGTATTCGGTGGTGCTACCGGCCGCCGAGTTGGACACCAAGGCGAACGAACGCCTCGCTTCGATCAAAGATCGCGTGAACATGCCGGGCTTTCGTCCGGGCAAGGTGCCGATGCAGCACCTCAAGCGCCTGCATGGCAAGGCGATCATGGGTGAGGTGATCGAGCAGGCGATCGCCGACACCAACAACAAGATCATTTCAGACCACGGCCTCAAGCTCGCGATGGAGCCGAAGATCACGCTCGCCAACGACAACGAACAGGCGATGAAGGAAGTGATCGAGGGCAAGGCCGATCTTGCCTACACGGTCGCGATGGAAGTTCTGCCGAAGATCGAACTCGGCGATTTCTCCAAGATCAAGATCGAGAAGCCCGTTGCGCCGGTCAGCGACGAGGAAGTCGATGAAGCCATCGCCAAGATGGCGGAAGGCACGCGGCCCTATAACGAGAAGCAGGGCAAATCGGCCGATGGCGATCGCGTGACGATTTCTTTCGTCGGCAAGATCGACGGTGTCGAGTTTGAAGGCGGCAAGGGCGACGACGTTCCGGTGGTGCTCGGCTCGAAGCGTTTCATTCCGGGCTTTGAAGAACAGCTGATTGGTCTTGCTGCCGGCGAGAGCGGCACGGTGAAGGTGAAATTTCCCGACGACTACGCGTCGCCGGAAGTCGCGGGCAAGGATGCTGAATTTGCAGTGACCGTCAGCAAGGTCGAAGGGCCGGGCGAAGTGAAGGTCGATGATGAATGGGCGAAGGCCCTCGGCCTGGAGTCGCTGGACAAGCTCAAGCAGGTTACGCGCGAGCGTTTCGGCTACGAGCATACCTTCGCGTCGCGCCTGAAGGCGAAGCGCAAGCTGCTCGACGAACTCGACAAGATGCACCAGTTCGCGGTGCCGCCGACGCTTCTCGAACAGGAATTCAACGGCGTGTGGCAGGCCGTGAACCGCGACATGCAGCAGCGCGGCTCAAGCTTCGAGAAGGAAGACACCACGGAAGAAGACGCGAAGAAGGAATATCGCGAGATTTCCGACCGCCGCGTGCGCCTTGGTCTTGTCATCGCCGAGATCGGCGAGAAGAACGGCATCAAGGTTTCGGAGGAAGAGATCAATCGCGCGATCGTCGATCAGGCCCGCAACTATCCGGGCCAGGAGCAGCAGATCTGGGACTATTACCGCAAGAACCCGATGGCGCTCGCCGAAATCCGCTCGCCGATCTACGAGGATAAGGTCATCGACTTCCTGCTCGAACTTGCTCAGGTAACCGAAAAGCAGGTCACCAAGGCCGAGCTGATGAAGGAAGACGACGAAGAGGGCGGCAAGAAAAAATAACCCTCTTTCGCTTTCGACAGGCGCGCCCCATATCACGGTTCATCGGCTATGTTAGATTTGCGAAGAATCGCGATGTTTGGCGCGCGGAGGAATATTGAGCATGCGTGATCCGGTTGAGACCTACATGAACCTCGTGCCGATGGTGGTCGAACAGACCAACCGCGGCGAGCGCGCCTATGACATCTTTTCGCGCCTTCTGAAGGAGCGGATCATCTTCGTCACGGGCCCGGTTGAAGACGGCATGGCCTCGCTGGTCGTTGCGCAGCTTCTGTTCCTCGAAGCCGAGAATCCGAAGAAAGAAATCTCGATGTACATCAACTCGCCGGGTGGCGTGGTGACATCGGGCATGGCGATCTACGACACCATGCAGTTCGTCCGGCCGGCGATTTCGACGCTGTGCATCGGGCAGGCGGCCTCGATGGGATCGCTGTTGCTTGCCGCCGGCGAAAAGGACATGCGTTTCGCGCTGCCGAACGCGCGGATCATGGTTCATCAGCCTTCGGGCGGTTTCCAGGGCCAGGCGACAGATATCATGCTGCACGCCGCTGAAATTCTTGCGCTCAAGAAGCGCCTGAACGAAATTTACGTGCACCACACCGGCCAGCCGCTGAAAGCGATCGAGGACGCGCTGGAGCGCGACAAGTTTCTCACCGCCGCCGGCGCCAAGGAATTCGGCATCGTCGATAAGGTGATCGACAAGCGCCCGGTCGAGGAAGCTCCGGCGAAAAGCTGACGTTCACGCGAGCTTGATTGGCATTTCCGTTAAGGAATGACGATTTGAGCGCGGCGGTGACGATAGAGCATTCAGCCAATAGTGGTATTCGGGGCACAGGCCTAGAAAAAGGCCTCCGATTTGACTGTTTTGGCATGGAAAAAGGCGGTTCCCCCCGCAGTTCGGCATTGCCTTTGCCGGCTCGAATGGCGAGGATTTAAGACGATTCCATGCGCCGAATTCGGATTTGTAGCGTTAATGGAATGTTGAGCGGGGCCTGACTAGCATGTCGTCGTGGTGTCATGCTTGAAAGGATTGGGAAGTAAATTCCGGGGGCGAAGCGCGGCAAGGCCGTAAATTTCAAGTCGAAGCGAAGGACTGAAGGAGAGACGGAATGAGCAAGGTGAGCGGGGAATCGAAGAACACGCTGTATTGCTCGTTCTGCGGCAAAAGCCAGCACGAAGTCCGCAAGCTGATCGCTGGCCCCACGGTCTTTATCTGCGACGAATGCGTCGAACTCTGCATGGATATCATCCGTGAGGAGAACAAGACCTCGCTGGTGAAGTCGCGCGACGGCATTCCGACGCCGAAGGAAATCCGCAAGGTCCTCGACGACTATGTGATCGACCAGGGGCACGCCAAGAAGGTGCTCTCGGTCGCGGTTCACAACCATTACAAGCGGCTGAATCACGCCACCAAGCACAACGACGTCGAGCTTGCGAAGTCGAACATCATGCTGATCGGGCCCACAGGCTCGGGCAAGACGCTGCTCGCGCAGACGCTCGCGCGCATTCTTGATGTGCCGTTCACGATGGCCGACGCGACGACGCTGACCGAAGCCGGCTATGTCGGCGAGGACGTCGAGAACATCATCCTGAAGCTGCTGCAGGCCGCCGACTACAACGTCGAGCGCGCGCAGCGCGGCATCGTCTACATCGACGAGATCGACAAGATTTCCAGGAAGTCCGACAATCCCTCGATCACCCGCGATGTCTCGGGCGAGGGCGTGCAGCAGGCGCTCCTGAAGATCATGGAAGGCACGGTCGCTTCCGTTCCGCCGCAGGGCGGCCGCAAGCATCCGCAGCAGGAATTCCTGCAGGTCGACACGACGAACATCCTATTCATCTGCGGTGGCGCCTTCGGCGGCCTCGAGAAGATCATTTCGTCGCGCGGCAAGGGCACCTCGATCGGTTTCGGCGCCCAGGTTGCCTCGCCTGAAGATCGCAAGCCGGGCGAAGTGTTCCGTCATGTCGAACCGGAAGATCTTCTGAAGTACGGTTTGATCCCGGAATTCATCGGCCGTCTGCCGGTCATCGCGACGCTCGAAGATCTCGACGAGAACGCGCTGAAGCGCATCCTGGTCGAGCCGAAGAATGCGCTGGTGAAGCAGTATCAGCGGCTGTTCGATATGGAGAACGTGGAACTTTCGATCCACGAGGATGCGCTCGGCGCGATCGCCCGCAAGGCGATCGAACGCAAGACCGGTGCACGCGGCCTGCGCTCCATCATGGAAGGCATCCTGCTCGATACGATGTTCGATCTGCCGAGCCTCGAAGGCGTCGAGGAGATCGTCATCGGCCGTGAGGTCGTGGAGGGTGGGGCGCGTCCGCTCTACATCTACGCCGACCGCGCGAGCGACAGCGGCGCGCCGGCCAGCGCCTGATCTCGAGTGCCTTGCCCGTAGTGCAGGGCTGGTAAGCATGGCGGCGGAAATCGCCTAAAAACGCTGGAAAATCGCCGGATTTCCGGCGGTTTGGCTCCTTGACACTGCTATAGTCGGTATCCACCTAATGGAGCGAAACCGATTCCGGTAAGGGGTTTTCCAGGAGCTTCCGACCTGTAAGGCGCCGCCTTTGGGGCGCATGAGAACTCTGCCGGGCAAGAAGAAAGAGGTCTCCATGACCACACAGAAGCCCCGTCCTCCGCTGAAAGCTGGCGTCGCGCAGAGTTTCCCGGTGTTGCCGCTCCGCGACATCGTGGTGTTTCCGCACATGATCGTGCCGTTGTTCGTCGGCCGCGAAAAATCCATTCGCGCCCTCGAAGAGGTCATGCGGAACGACACCTACATTCTGCTCGCGACCCAGATGAACGCTTCCGACGACGATCCGTCGGCGGATTCGATCTACAAGATCGGCGTTCTCGCGCAGGTTCTGCAACTTCTGAAGCTGCCGGACGGCACCGTGAAGGTGCTGGTCGAAGGCATCGAGCGCGCGCAGATCAAGAGCTACAACGAACGGCCGGAATTCTACGAAGCCGAAGCCATCGTGCTGCCGAGCGACGTTTCGAGCCCGATCGAGGTCGAGGCGCTCGCGCGCTCGGTCGTCAACGAGTTCGAGAGCTACGTGAAGCTCAACAAGAAGGTTTCGCCCGAAGTGATCGGCGTCATCTCGCAGGTCGAGGACTACTCGAAGCTTGCGGATACGGTCGCCTCGCACCTCGCGGTGAAGATTCCCGAAAAGCAGGCGGTGCTGGAGCTGACTTCGGTCGCCGCACGGCTCGAGAAGGTGCTCGGGCTGATGGAGAGCGAAATCTCGGTCTTGCAGGTCGAGAAGCGCATCCGCACGCGCGTCAAGCGTCAGATGGAGAAGACGCAGCGCGAGTACTACTTGAATGAGCAGATGAAGGCCATTCAGAAGGAACTCGGCGACGAAGACGGCAAGGACGAGCTTGCGGAACTCGAAGAGAAGATCAAGCGCACCAAGCTGACGAAGGAAGCGCGCGACAAGGCGAACCACGAGCTGAAGAAGCTCCGCCAGATGTCGCCGATGTCCGCGGAAGCGACGGTGATCCGCAACTACCTCGACTGGGTGTTGTCGATCCCCTGGAACAACAAGAGCAAGGTCAAGAAGGACCTCTCGTTCGCCCAGGAAGTGCTCGACGCCGATCACTATGGCCTCGACAAGGTCAAGGAACGCATCGTCGAATACCTCGCGGTACAGACGCGCTCGAACAAGCTGTCGGGCCCGATTTTGTGCCTCGTTGGTGCACCTGGTGTCGGCAAAACTTCGCTCGGAAAATCGATCGCGAAGGCGACCGGCCGTGAATTCGTGCGCGTGTCGCTGGGCGGCGTGCGGGACGAGGCCGAGATTCGCGGCCATCGCCGGACGTATATCGGCTCGATGCCGGGCAAGATCATCCAATCGATGCGGAAGGCGAAGAAGTCGAACCCGCTGTTCCTGCTCGACGAGATCGACAAGATGGGCGCCGATTTCCGCGGCGATCCGTCATCGGCTTTGCTTGAGGTGTTGGATCCCGAGCAGAACGCGACGTTCAACGACCATTACCTCGAAGTCGATTACGACCTCTCGAACGTGATGTTCGTGACGACGGCGAACACGCTCAACATTCCGCCGGCCCTTCTGGACCGTATGGAAGTGATCCGTATCGCCGGCTACACCGAGGATGAGAAGGTCGAGATCGCGCGCCGTCACTTGATTCCGGCGCAGATGACGAAGCACGGCCTGAAATCCGAGGAGTGGTCGATCGACCAGGAAGCACTGCTTCTCCTGATCCGCCGCTACACGCGGGAGTCGGGTGTGCGTAGTCTCGAGCGCGAGATTGCGACACTGATCCGCAAGGCGGTGAAGGAGATCATCGCCGAGAACAAGACCTCGGTCGCGGTCACGGCCGGCAATCTCGAGAAGTATCTCGGCGTGCCGAAGTACCGGTATGGCGAAGCGGAACTCGAGGATCAGGTCGGCGTGGTCACGGGCCTTGCCTGGACGGACACCGGCGGTGAGCTGCTCACCATCGAAAGTCTGATGATGCCCGGCAAGGGCAAGATGACGGTCACCGGCAACCTGCGTGACGTGATGAAGGAGTCGATCTCGGCGGCGGCATCGTATGTCCGCTCGCGGGCGCCGGCTCTCGGCATCAAGCCGCCGCTGTTCGAGAAGCGGGACATCCACGTCCACGTGCCGGAAGGCGCGACGCCGAAGGACGGTCCGTCGGCGGGTGTCGCGATGGCGACCGCCATCGTGTCGGTCATGACCGGCATTCCGATCCACCGTGACATCGCCATGACCGGCGAGATCACGCTGCGGGGCCGGGTGCTGCCGATCGGCGGTCTTAAGGAGAAGCTCCTGGCGGCGCACCGCGGTGGCATCAAGAAGGTCTTGATCCCCGAGGAGAACGCCAAGGATCTCACGGAGATCGCCGACAACGTGAAGAGCGGCCTCGAGATCGTGCCGGTCTCGCGAATGGACGAGGTGCTGGCGCATGCGCTGACCCGCAAGCCGGTGCCGGTCGAGTGGGATGAACAATCGGCTGCAATGCCGGTTGCAAAGCCTGAGGACGAGGATTCCTCGGGGGTTGTCGCTCACTAGTCAGAACAAAGACTTAGCGAAATAAACGAAAGCGGCGGATGAACTCCGCCGCTTTCATGTTTTTACGGTGTGGTCATCAACAATCGAGGAAATTGGCGACTTTTTCGGCGGGATGGCCTTCTTTTCGCCCGGTAAGCGGCCAACCTAACCGTCGATCAAGGCCGCAGCCGGGGATTCTCTCCGGTCTTGCATTGCAAAGGACCACCCGATGACGAAGAACGAATTGATCGCGCAGGTTTCTGAGCGGACTCAGCTCAACCGGAACGACGCCACTAAGGCTGTCGAGGCGACGTTCGATGTAATCACCGGCGCTCTTAAACATGGTGATGAAGTGAAGCTTATCGGTTTTGGCAGCTTCACCGTCGCGCAGCGTAAGGCGCGCGAAGGCCGCAACCCGCGGACGGGCGAGCCGGTGCAGATTGCAGCGTCGAAAGCGCCAAAATTCACGGCCGGCAAGGGTCTGAAAGACGCAGTGAATTTCCCGTAGACGAGGTCGAGCTTTAGGACCTATACGATCCCATGCTCCCGCCATTGGCGGGAGCATTTGAATTTTGGGCGGTTAGCTCAGCTGGTAGAGCATCTCGTTTACACCGAGAGGGTCGGAGGTTCGAGCCCTTCACCGCCCACCAAATATTTCAAATGCTTATACGGAAAAATTCGTTCTGCTCCTCGCACCGCTCGGCTCGGGGCTACGATTGGGGCTACAACTCGACCCGCTAGACTCTATGTGAAGTAGCGGTGACGACGCTGTCATTTCGAGGTGGCGAAAGGGTTGTGAGTAGGGGCTTTCGACCCATACGATACCTGTGCTGTGGGTCGCTTGTATTGATTTTCGATTTCAAGGTCGGCCCCGGGTCGCGGTTTCCAGATAGCCCTTTACGGGAAACATTTCTCTTATGTTCCCGAACGTTTGATAGAGTGTCATTCACGGACTCTAACTCAGTCCCAGCTCTTGAGAGTCACACATTATGAAGAGCGGGGAAATGGATTTGGAGCGAGTCTTCCGGCGAGCGGCCACTATGCACTCCCAAGGCCGACTATGGGAAGCTGAGATGCTTTATCGTGCCGTGCTTGCAGAGGACCGCCGCAATTTCGATGCTACTTATCAATTGGGTCATATCCGGTTGCAGCAGAACCGTTTTGCTGATGCAGAAGTTTTCTTCCGGCGCGCAGTTAAGAGCGACAAAAAATCGGCCGATGCACAGCATAAACTTGCGATCGCTTTGACCGGGGTTGGGCGCCTAGAAGAAGCAATCAAACACTATCGAAACTCGCAATCGCTCAAGCCGGATATAGCCGAGACGTATAATAATTTAGGTTATACGTTGCAGCAGCTTGGTCGCCACGATGAGGCAGTGAAGGAGTTCCGCAAGGCTCTGACGATTAATCAAGGTTATGCTGAAGCACATAACAATCTCGGAAATTCACTGCAGTCGCTAAAAAAGCCTCAGGAGGCAATTCAAGAATATCGGCAGGCGCTCGCATTGCGGCCGAAATTTTTTGAAGCTCATAATGGACTTGCGAGCGCGTTGACAACACTCAACCTCTACACGGAAGCTATCAAGCACTGCGAAATGGCTTTGGCGATTGCACCAAATAGCCCCGAAGCACACATAAATTTTGCCAATGCGTTGGGCCCGGTTGACCGGCCGCAAGATGCCTTGGCGCATTACCAAAAAGCGATCGCGAGCGATCCACTCAACCCTGAACCATATACCCGTGCGAGCTTTGCTTTTTATCGGCTTGGAAAAATACATGATGCCGTCACGGCTTGCGAAAAAGCGCTAGCCATGAAGCCCGATCACGCCGGGGCCCTAGCTCAACTTGGCACCAGCCTGAGGGCGTTGGGACGCATGAACGAAGCCACGCAATATTATGAAAAAGCGATTGCCAGCATGCCGTCGGAAGTGGGGATATATCACAGCCTAGTAAATTCGAAGCGAATGACGGTCGACGATCAGCATTTTATCGCCGCAAAAAAATTAGCGGACAAGATCGACACGTTCGACACGGAAAACCAGATTTCGCTGCACTTTGCGCTTGGCAAAGCCTTCGACGACGTCAACGATTATCAGCGATCATTCGAACATTTCCGGAAAGGAAATGCACTCAAACGCCAGGAATTTGTCGAATATGATGAGGTAGAAAGTTTGGCGAGATTCGAGCGCATTAGCTCGACGTTCTCATCAGAAATGCTGCAGGAAAAGAAAAATTTCGGCGATCCATCCAATATTCCAATTTTTATCGTGGGGATGCCGCGATCAGGAAGCACGCTGATTGAACAGGTGTTGGCGAGCCATCCGAGCATCTTTGGTGCGGGCGAATTGCGCGAGTTTGGAAATCTGGCAAACAAGATCGTCGGTCCAGATGGCAGCACATTCCCGGAAGCTGCCGCTTTCATGTCGAAGGAGCAGGTGCGAACCCTCGGTGCGCAGTACTTAAATTCAATCCGAAGCTTGGCACCCGGCGTCGAGAGGATCACCGACAAGATGCCGAGCAACTTCCTCAATATCGGCTTGATACACCTCGCGCTTCCGAACGCGCGTATCATTCATACCCGTCGCGATCTTCGGGATATTGCGATGTCGTGCTTCTCAACTTTATTCGCGGTTGGCCAAGCTCACACTTATGATTTAGCGGAACTCGGGCACTACCTTCGTGCTTATGAAAAGATAATGGGTCATTGGCGCAAGGTATTGCCGAAAGGCACCATGATCGAAGTTGAGTACGAAAAAATGGTTGGCGACCTCGAAGCAGAGGCCAGATTAATCATTGAGCATTGCGGCCTGCAGTGGGACGATTCTTGTCTGTCATTTTATAAGAACAGTCGACCCGTGCTTACTGCGAGTGTCGCTCAAGTCCGTGAGCCTGTTTATAATAGATCCATCGAGCGTTGGCGGCGTTACCAGAACGAACTGCAACCATTGCTACAGGCCCTGGAAGAAGTGCCATGATTTGATTTTTGCTTGGAGGGCGACTGAACGCTTGGCCTCCAGCGTAAAAATATTTTTATGATCGACCAAAAAAACCCGGCGCGACAGCCGGGTTTTGATGATCTTGAAGGTGACAGGCGGCTATCTTACGCCGCCGAAATTAAACCTGTAATTCAAACCCACTTTGATAACATCGACGGAGGTCTTAGTTGTCTCCTCGAATATCCCAACAGAGTAGGTCTTAGTCCCAAACTGGTAGTGTTCGTATTCGAGAAAGGTACTCCAATTTCGAAGGCCAATGGGGTCAAGAGCCCACTCCACACCACCGCCCGCTGTCCAGCCGCTCCGGCTAACAGACGCGGTACCAGCGCCATCAAGAAATTGATCCTGTTTTGCGAAGCCCCAACCGCCTTTGCCGTAAATCATGACTTGCGGATTGAACCCGGCATAACCGATGCGCCCGGTAATGCTGCCCAATGATTTGATTTTATTGCTTACGTCAGTTCCTTGATTATTTTGTCCGTTGCCGTGGATGTTTGCTCCGGAATAGGCACCCTGAACACCAAACACCCAAGGATTTCCTATTGCCTGATAGTCGCAACCGACCTGGCCGCCATAAATTCCCCCGGATCCATTATAATTGATGGAATAACTCGGCGATCCGTAATCCATCCCACGGTTCGTTGACCAGCCATAACCGACATGGCCGCCGACATAGCACCCGGTCCAAGTGAAGGGACTAGATGGCGGCGCGGCGTCTGCTGGGCTGACTAATCCCAGTGCAAGTGCCGAGACGGTCGCTAAAACGGTTTTTTTCATCGAAAGCCCCCATCTTCGATCAATCAACCTAGCGCATAGCTGCGCTTTGATAGAATTTATAATCTAAAGTTGCAGGAAATCGCGGGCAACGTCCAGCAGATTTGGCCAAATCCGCAACCTAGGATGCTTTTCTTTTGCTGCGTTGCTGAATTGCAACGATCCTGCTCTGAGTTAACAGATTGATTTAAAACGATATTTTTGTAAAGGTGTAGAACTACGATGCGAGTCAATAAGGCACTTGTCGGAAGAGAAGCCGTCCCTGATTGATGACTGTCGATTTAAAGCGTGAATGCCGAGCCGCGCCGTAACAGATAATAGCTGGGAAATTCCCGCTCGGCGCAAAACAATAAAGCGGCACACCTATTGTGAGTGACTCGCCGGGCCAAATTCCTATTGAAAGCACACAGAGTGCTTTTGCCGCCATCCGCAAATGTCAGCCTTTTATACTTCCTCCCGGGAAGTATGAAGCTTGGAAGGTCATGGAGATAACCTTCGATCCGACATTAGCGGCTGAAGCAAAAGGAGGAAAAACCTACGCCGCGATTCCAAGTGTGGTTAGGTCGACCTCTTAAGATCGGCATAGTGAATCTTTGCGCTTTGCAAAATATCCTTATTTAAAAGTCCGTTCTGCATTCTCGGCGAGTGTCGCTATGCCGCTCCAGCGCCTCAGACGCCGAGATGGCGCTGCAATATCTCGGGCTGCGCCTTGATTTCCTGCGCCGGGCCTTCGTGCACGATATGGCCGTTGTTCAGGATATAGACGCGCTGGGCGAGGGCGAGCGTCGCCGCGAGGTTTTGCTCGACCAGCACGATGGTCTGGCCGGCATCGGCGAGGTTCCGGCAGGCCTTCATCAGATCGCGCACAATCACCGGGGCGAGGCCCTCGAACGGCTCGTCGAGCAGGATGATCTTCGGGTCGCGCACCAAAGCGCGGGCGATCGCGAGCATTTGCTGTTCGCCGCCCGAGAGATCGGTGCCGCGGCTGGTGCGGCGCTC
Source organism: Xanthobacteraceae bacterium (assembly GCA_035555855.1). Taxonomy (GTDB): domain Bacteria; phylum Pseudomonadota; class Alphaproteobacteria; order Rhizobiales; family Xanthobacteraceae; genus Palsa-892. Next base: position 32,596 of record DATMGD010000032.1, on the reverse strand, counting down.
CTTGAGGCGCGGAAACATCTCGTAGATGCGCCCGAGCGGCCATTTATTGGCAGCGGTGAGGCCCGCGAGGATGATGTTCTCCTCGACATTGAGGCTGCCGAAGATGCGCCGGTCCTCGTGAACGAGCTGCATGCCCGCCATCGCGATGGCGTGGCTCTTGCGGCCTGCGACGTTGGTCCCGTCAAAAACGATCTGGCCGTTACGCGGCGTGACGACGCCCATCAGGCTTTTCAGCGTCGTGCTTTTGCCGGCGCCGTTGCGGCCGAGAAGCGCCACCACCTCGTTCTTGTCGACGCGCAGAGAGACGTCGAAAAGAATGTGGGAGTCGCCGTAATAGCTGTTCAGGTTGCTGACCTCGAGCAAACTCATTTTTCCATCACTCCGCCGAGATAGGCTTCCTGCACGACCGCGTTGCTCTTGATCTGTTCGGGCGTTCCCTCAACGAGCACGCGGCCTTCCTGAAGAACGGTGACATGCTCGACCAGCTCGAAGAGCGAATCCATGTCGTGGTCGATGATGATCATCGTGCGCCCCTTGCTGATCGATTTCAGGAGCTTCACGGTTTCGACGCGCTCGCGCGGGCTCATGCCGGCGAGCGGCTCATCAAGCAGAAGAAGGCTTGGTGAGTTGGCGAGCGCGAGGCCGATCTCAAGGCGGCGCTTCTCGCCATAGGCGAGTTCGGAGACCGGCGTGTTCGCGCGCCGGGTCAGATTGACCATCGCGAGCGTATGATCGACCTGCTCGTTCAAACCCGGAATGCTGTTGGGATTGCGGAAGAGATCGAGCTTGAACTTGCCGCGGATCTCGGCGAGCGCCGCGACCTCGACATTCTCGCGCACCGTAAGGTGCGTGAAGAGCTGGTTGACCTGATAGCTCTTGGTGAGGCCGAGCTGGCAGACATCAGTGACGCTCTTGCCGGTGATGTCGTGGCCTTCAAAGATGATCTGGCCGGAAGTGGGCGCCACTTCGCAGGTCAGCATCTTGAAGAAGGTGGATTTGCCGGCACCGTTCGGGCCGATAATGCCGCGCAACTCGCCATAGTTGACGGTGAAGTCGATGTCACTGTTCGCGGCGATGCCGCCGTAATGCTTGGTCAGACCCTTCGCCTGAAGAATGGGACCCGAGTAGCCTTCGGGAGCCCGGCGATGGGGAGGCATCGGCGCAGCGTCGGGTTCTTTCTCGACGGCGGCTTCGGCTGCGGCCTGCTCCTCGATCGCAGTGAGACCGGATTGCGGCGAGTCCTCGACAGGCTCGACGGCTTTTTTGCCAAAGACGAGTTTATAAAGATCGCCAATTCCGCCGATCAGACCGCGGCGCAGGAAGCAGACCAACAGAACAAACACGACGCCAAGAACGAGCTTCCAGGCCGCACCGAGGCCGAGAGCCGCCTGCAGGAAGTCCTGCAGGAACAGCCAGACCGCGGCGCCGAGCAGCGGGCCGAACAGCGTGCCGATACCGCCGATTGCCGCCTGCATGACCAATTGGCCCGAAGTGTCGAACATGAAGGCGTCGGGTGGCATGAAAGCTTGCATGACGCCGAGCAGGCCGCCGGCAAAGCCGGCGTAAGCCGCGGCGATCACGAAAGCCGTCAGCTTGTAGCCGTGAATGTTGTGACCGACAGCGGAGGCGCGGAGCGGGTTGTCACGGATGGCGCTCAGGATCGAGCCGACCGGCGAGCGCACAACACGCAGGGCGAGTACGATGCCGATGAAATAGCAGAGCGCAAGGAACTGATAGAGCGACCAGCCGCTGGTAAATTGCAGCTTGATAAAGCCAAGATCGAAGCTTGGCGAAGGCACTCCTGGAAGGCCGTTTTCGCCGCCGGTCCAATCCGACAATGGATTGAATTCCACGAAGAAGAAGACTTCGGCGATCGCGATCGTAATCATCGCGAAATAGATGCCGGTGCTGCGCAGCGCGATCAGGCCCACAAGATAGCCGACGATGGCAGCAACGATCGTGCCGATGAAGATCGCCGTTACTACATGCGGAAAGCCTGCCTGGGTCAGCAGGTAAGCGGCGACGAAGCCGCCGGTTCCGTAGAATGCGGACTGGCCGAAAGAGAGAAGGCCGGTAAAGCCGAACAGAATATCGAAACCGATACCGAACAGGCCCCAGACCAGAATGCGGTTCACCGTATTCGGTGCAAAGCCGAGATGCGGAAGAATGAATGGCGCGGCGATCAGGCCTAGCGCAGTCAATGTTTCAATCAGGAATGGACGTTGCTTAAGCATTTCAGACCGCCTTAATTGCGGCCTTGCGTGCCGAACAGACCATAGGGCCTCAGAACGAGGACCAGCGTCATGGCCGCGAACAGCATCACATAGGCATAACCGGGGTTCACCATGGAGGTGAGGCTAATGATTTCGCCGGCGATCAGGCCGCCGACGACTGCACCAGGGAACGAACCGACGCCGCCGATCACGACGACGACGAAAGTTTGCACGAGGATCGCTTCACCCATGTCGGGCGTCAGCGAGACGACGGGTGCGTTGACGATGCCGGCAAAACCGGCGGCCATCGCGCCGATGCCGAACACGATCATGAAGACGCGATAGACGTTGATTCCGAGCGAGCCGACCATCACCGAGTCTTCGATGCCGGCACGCACGATCATGCCGATGCGCGTGCGATAGAGAACAAGGAATAGGGCAAAAAGCGCCACGGCAATGATCCCGACCAGGGCCAGGCGGTAGGTCGGGTAATACATGAATCCGAGCGACGTAATGCCGGCAAGAGCAGGCGGGGCCGGAACAAGGTACGACAGGCTGCCGAAGAAGAAGCGGACGATCTCAACGAGGCACATGCCGATGCCGAAGGTGACCAGCAACTGATCCGCATCAGGCCGGGAGTAGAAGTGCCGGATGATGACACGTTCCATCAAGATGCCGGCAACCATGACGAACAGCGAGCCCGCGATCACTGCCGCGATGAACGAACCCGTGTAGCTGAAGGCCACATAGCCTGCGTAGCCGCCGAGCATGAACATTGCGCCATGCGCAAGGTTCAGAACGCCCAGCGTGCCGTAGATGATCGTCAGTCCCGACGAGATCAGCGCAAGCAGCGCGCCGAGCACGAGCCCGTTGAACATCTGCGAAACGAAATTTGCCCAGTTGATCACTTTTTCCCGCCCGCGAATTGTTTTTGTAAGTGGCGACCGCCGACCATCGCTCCCCAGCGATTCAGTCGGCGTCGCTTTTTTGAAGTGTGGCTGATAATTATTCGGGCCGACACCTGACACTAAGTCGTATCGGGTGTCGGCGCCGAGTTCAGCAAGCGATCAGGTATAGTCGCCGAGATTGCAGCCGAAGGCGTCGGGCTTCTGCATCAAGCCTTCACCCGGAACAATTTCGACAACCTCCCAGAAGTCTTCCTTGTTCTTCATGTCCTTGGCCAGCTTGCCGCGGACGATGATGACCGGACGGACGCACTGGTGATCTTGCGGACGATAGTGCACATCGCCGACGAGGGAGGGGATCGTTTCGCCCTTTTCCCAGGTCTTGATGATGTCCGGCGGATAGAAGCTGCCGGTTTCTTCAACCATGCGGGCCCAGTGCACGAAGCTGGTGTAGCCGTTCTCCGCACCCCATTCGGGCTTGTAGCCGAACTTCTTGCTGAACGCGTCGTTGAACATCTTGGCGAGCGGATACTTGTCTTCGATCGTCCACCAGTAATCAGTCGCCGAATAGACGCCAGCCAGCAGATTGCCGCCGACCTCGGGAGCGAGGAACGGAATCTGGTACGGAACGGCGAGCTTCATCTTGTCGAGCACGCCGAACTGCTTGGCCTGCTGGATCGAGAGAACGGCATCGTGACCCCAGTTGACGTTGATCAGTACGTCGGCGCCGGAGTTGGCGACGTTCAAGAGGTAGGACGAATAGTCGGGCGCGCCGAGCGGCGAGACCTGGTTGGTCACCGTCGTCCAGCCGGCCGTTGCAAGATAATCCTGCATCGACTTGGTGACGGTGTGGCCATAGGTGTAATCCGGCGTCATGTACGCCGCCTTCTTACCCTTGCCGAAAGTCTTGACGAGCTGCGGGCCGATCGCGGCGGCGGCCGTCTGGCCGAAGAAGCACTGACGGAAACCGTAGCGCACGCAGTCCTTGCCGGTGGTGTCGTTCGAGCCGGAGATGGCGGCGACGTACATCACCTTTTCGCGCTGCGCGAGCTTGTTGAGCGCAACGGCCACCGCCGACGAGGTCGAGCCGGTCATCAGAACGATCTTGTTCTCGGTGATGAAGCGCTGCTGTGCTTGCACTGCGATGTTCGGCTTTGCGCCGGAGTCGGCGACGACCAGCTTCACTTCCTTGCCGAGCACGCCTTTCTTGGTCTTCGGCGAGATCTTCTTGACGAGCTCATGGCCGCTGTTGAGGTGTTCGACGGCGAGCTGCATGCCCTTGAGTTCGTCTTCGCCCTGCACGGCATAGGTGCCGGTGCGCGGCACGGCGGCGCCGATGGTGATCGAGTTGCCTTCCGAGCCGGCCGGATAGGTTCCGATCGCCGGATGCGTTGCAGCTTCGGCGCTGGCAAAAATGAACGGCGAGTTGTTTCCGAGGGTGTACGCGCTGAAGCCAGCGCCGGTTAACGCGGCGCTCTTCAAAAGTGTGCGGCGCGAAAAGCCCTTATTTGACGGTGTTTTCTGTGATGTCACAGCATCCTCCCAAATCTGTTTCTTGTAAATTGAGAATCCAGTGGGAGGTAATTTGACTGCCTTTAGTAGGGCTAGCTTTGCTCAAGATTATTGATGCAGATTAATAGACTAAAGACGGCTGCAGTTCTTTTCAGAAGGACATCATGCACGGTCCGGTCCGGGTCATCACGGGAAGCAGGTACGACGATCCGTTGTTCGCGCGGCTCGAGCGCTATCTCGACTTGAGCTCGACCGATGTCGATATGCTGCGCTCGTTGATCGAGGTCGAGATTACCGTAAAAAAACGTCGCGATCTTGTCGTTGACGGTTACGAATTTCGCAAGCTCTGTTTCATCCGCGATGGTTTCGCGGCGCGTTACAAACTGCTGCATAACGGCAAGCGGCAGATCATTAATCTCCTGGTGCCGGGCGATGTCGTCGGCCTGCCGGGCAGCTTTTATGACCGTGCCACTTATTCCGTCGTGGCGATAAGCGAGCTCAAGCTCCAGATTTGTCCGCTCGATGCCTATGTCGAGCTGTGCTACCGGCGGCCGAAATTCGGCCTCGCGTTGAGCTGGCTTGCGGTCGAGGAGGCGACAGCACACGCCGACAGAATCGTCGATATTGGCCGCAGGACCTCGATCGAGCGGCTTGCGCGCTTTCTGCTCGAGATCCACTCGCGTCTCTTAATTTGCGGCCGTGCGACCGAGGACGGGTTCGAGCTTTGTTTCTCGCAGGAGATCGTGAGCGATACGCTCGGTCTCAGCGTTCCGCATCTCAATCGCATGTTCGCGCGGCTGCGCTCAGACGGCCTGATTTCGTTGCAGGATCGGTACGTCAGGTTTTGCAATCTCAAGGGCGTACAGGCACTGGCCCATTACCGGCCGGTGAATCTCACGCGCATTCCGGACCATAATCAGTTGCTGCCGGAAAGGCCGGAACCCCGGCGTGTGTTCAAGGCCCGGGGTATTCGCTAGCGGCCCCGCTAAGGCTGCACATTATATTCGATACTCATATTCCGCCCTTGCCGGGAACCTCTGCCGGCAGAGGCCATCTAATGTGTAATGTGTAGCAGAGGACCGAGCCCATGAGCTCTATGCCCAACCCGAAGCCTGCGATCTCGCTCGACGAGCGCGAACTTGTCCGGCGTTCGCTTGCCCGCGACGATCAAGCCTTTCGCATCATCATGTCGCGGTATAACCGGCGTCTTTACCGGATCGCGCGCGGCATCGTGCGCAACGACAGCGATGCCGAGGACATCGTGCAGGAGGCCTATGTGAAGGCTTTTATGCACCTTGCCAATTTTCGCGGCGAATCGAGTCTCGCGACCTGGCTCTCGCGCATCACGATCAACGAGGCGCTTGGCCGTCTGCGCCGCAAGCGTACGATGAAGGAAGTCAGCCGAGTCGAAGATCAGCGAACAGAGGCTGAGATCATTCCATTCCCGCAAATGACGACGAACGAAGATCCGGAAAAGACGATGGCACAGCGTCAGATTTTGCAACTGGTCGAGCAGGCGACGGATAACCTTCCCGAGAATTTCCGCCTGGTATTCGTCACGCGCGTCATCGAAGGAATGAATGTCGAGGAGACGGCGGAAATTCTCGGCATCCCGCCGGAAACCGTGAAGACACGGCTGCATCGCGCGCGCAAGCTCGTTCGCGAGCAGCTCGACAAACAAATCGGTCCGGTGCTGATGGACGCGTTTCCCTTTGCCGGCAAGCGCTGCGAGCGCGTGACCGAGGCCGTTCTGCGGCGGCTTGGATTCCCGGCCTGATCCGGGAACCATTTCAGGCACAGCTCATCTAACTGACGTCTATCACCCGCCGGCACGGCAATGCAGCCGGCAAGAGGAGACGTCCTATGAGTTCGAATGTTCGCGCGCTCGAAAGAGCCGCTTCCCGTACCGAGGCTACGAAGCCGGCGCGATCCGAAGTGGAAGATGCTTTCCGGACGATCCTGCGCTGGACGGGTGAAGACCCTGGGCGCGAAGGGCTTCTGGAAACGCCGGCGCGTGCCGTGCGGGCGATGGAGGAGTTCTTCTCCGGCTATACGCAGAACCCGGCGGAGCTTCTGAAAAAGACGTTCTCTGAAATCGAGGGCTATGACGAAATGGTGGTGCTGCGCGGCGTGCGCTTCAACAGCCATTGCGAGCATCATATCGCGCCGATCGCCGGCAAGGCATGGGTTGCCTATGTGCCGAGCGGCCGTGTCGTCGGCATCAGTAAGCTCGCGCGAGTCGTCGAAATCTATTCAAAACGCCTGCAAACGCAGGAAAAACTGACGGCACAGGTCGCCAATACGATTGACGAGGTGCTGAAGCCGCGCGGCGTCGGCGTCATCATCAAGGCTTCGCACCATTGCATGATCACGCGCGGCGTCCAGAAGCCGGACACCGATCTCGTGACTAGCCGGATGCTCGGCTGCTTCCGCAGCGATCCCTTGCTGCGGCAGGAATTTGTGCGTCTCGCGGAGTGAACGAGAAGTGAGCGGGAACATGGAGCAAACAATTCCGGCTGGGCCTGATCTCACGCTTGGTGTTGGCCCTGAAGCGTTTGTTGGCGGCAAACTCCTCGGTCATGTCGGCAATGAGGAGGTGCTGCTGGTGCAGGGCAGGGACGGCGTATTCGCTGTCGGCCCCTATTGCAGCCATTACCACGCTCCGCTTGCCGATGGAGTGGTCGTCGAAAACAGCATCCGCTGCCCATGGCATCATGCCTGTTTCGATTTGCGCAGCGGTGAAGCAACATGCGCCCCGGCATTTAGCCCACTCGACGCATGGCATGTCGAAGTGCGAGGCGGGCGCTTTTTCGTCTTTACGAAGAAAGAAACGAAAACAGCGGCGCAACCGGCAGCGAACACGAGTGTCAAGAATATCGTGATCATAGGCGGGGGAGCCGCTGGTTTCGCCGCGGCGGAAATGCTGCGCCGGCTGAAATTTTCCGGCCGCATTACTATCCTGAGCAGCGAAACATCCGCTCCGGTAGATCGGCCCAATCTGTCCAAGGATTATCTTGCCGGTACGGCGCCGGAAGAATGGCTGCCGCTTCGCTCCGAGAGTTATTATCTCGATGCGGACATTCAGCTTCATCTGCAAACAGAGGTCACCCGGGTCGATACCGCGGAGCAGCGAGTATTCGTCAAGAACCGCGGCAGTCTTTCATACGATCGGCTGTTACTGGCGACAGGTGCCGAACCGATACGGCTCGAAGTGCCCGGTGCGAACGAGCCTTACGTTCATATCTTGCGTTCGCTCGCTGATTGCCGCGCGATCATTCGCGCAGCGAAAGAGGCGCGACGCGTATTCGTCATCGGAGCGAGTTTCATCGGGCTGGAAACGGCTGCGGCATTGCGCACGCGAGGCCTTGAAGTGCATGTCGTGGCGCCGGAAAAGCGCCCGATGGCGCGGATTTTCGGCCCCGAGATGGCAGATACCATCCGGGCCTTGCATGAAGAGCACGGCGTCGTCTTCCATCTTGGGCAGAAGGTCGCTTCGCTTGCCGGTGGCACGGTGGAACTCGCGAATGGCGAGGCGTTCGCGACAGACATGGTGATCGTCGGTATCGGCGTTCGCCCGCGGCTTGCGCTTGCCGAGCAGGCCGGGATCGCGGTCGACCGTGGCGTGACGGTCAATCAATTTCTGGAAACCAACGTGCCCGGTATTTTCGCAGCCGGGGATATCGCACGCTGGCCGGACCCGCATTCAAACGAGAATATCCGCGTCGAGCATTGGGTTGTCGCCCAGCGACAGGGGCAGGTGGCGGCAATGAATATGCTGGGCGCGCGAAAGGCGTTCAACGCCGTGCCGTATTTCTGGAGCCAGCATTACGACATTCCGATCAACTATGTCGGGCATGCCGAAAGGTGGGACGACATCGAGATCGAAGGCGACCTTCGCGCGAAGGATTGCCTGCTGCGTTACCGGAGAGACGGCCGCGTTTGTGCGGTTGCGTCGATTTTCCGGGACGCCGCCAATTTGCAAGCAGAGGTAGAAATGGAACGGAATACGGCCGCGAAACAGGTCTTGCGTATTCGCGCTGTATGAATTGCCCGAAAGAGAATTGCGCAAAAAGAAAAGGCCAAGCCTCGAAAGGCTCGGCCTTTTTATTTCGGGCCACGCGAAGCGGTTAGATTGCTTCCTTGAGTTCCTTCGCGGCGCGGAAGGCGACTTTCTTGCTGGCCTTGATCTGGATCGGTTCGCCGGTCGCGGGATTGCGGCCCATGCGCGCGGCGCGCTTGCGAACCTGGAGAACACCGAGACCGACCAAACGAATGCGCTCACCTTTCTTGAGGTGGCCGACGATGGAGTCGACAATGTCGTTCATCAGTGTCTCAGCCTGCTTCTTCGGCATGTCATGCCGTTCCGCCAGCTTGGCGGCGATGTGCTTCAGCGTGACGGTCGTAACCTTCGGAGACGTGGACATGGCTGCGTGACCCCCTTTTGCGGCTTGAGCCAGATTGCTTTCAGAAAAGGCCCTTTCACCGATCAGACTTATGCGATTCGTGGGCTTTTTCGCTACAGAAGAAGCGCATCATCCGCAGAAAACAGCGATTTATCGAGGTTTTTGTATAGCTAAAGCCCGGAGCGATAGAATTGGGTTAATATTAAACAATATCAGTTGGTTACGTGGTTTTCACCCGCCTTGAAGGCGGCATAGCAGTACCAGAATGCGTCGAGAAGACACTTTTGCTGGTCGTGAATCGCTTTCGTCAGGCAGTTCTTCTTTGCGGCTTGAGTGTGAAATCGACGCTCTACACTTGTTGCGATTTTGCCGTCTTGAACAGAAAGACTGCCGTCGTTGATGCCATTTTCTTGACTTGCCGCAGCGCGCAGCTTAAGCGAGCGGCTCCCCAAGAAGGGGGCGTAGCTCAGTTGGTTAGAGCGCCGGCCTGTCACGCCGGAGGCCGCGGGTTCGAGTCCCGTCGCTCCCGCCAGTTCACGATCTGGAACTGGCTTATCAGGCGCAAACCGCGCCGACATTACAAAAAGAAAACCATATCCGTATTTGCGCCGCCCTATTGCGGTCACGAGTTGCCGCGTTGATATCGTCATAACAAAGGGGACGACCATGCCAGCAGGATTCGGACGCAGCTTTCGTATTTCGGCGGGTGCTCTCGCAAGCATTCTTGCACTCACGAGCATCGCGCCAACAGGCGTGCCAGGTTTTGTATCGAGCGCGCAGGCGCAAGCACCCGCGCCCGGTCCGCAGCAGGAACAGATCGACTTCGACGCAGCGCTCGAAGGTTACGGTCACTGGGTGCAGCACCCGCGGCTCGGCGACGTATGGGTGCCGGATAATGTTCCGCAGGAATGGCAGCCTTATAGAATCGGTCATTGGCTCTATACCGACGAGTGGGGCTGGTACTGGAATTCCGACGAGCCGTTCGGTTGGGTCACATATCACTACGGCCGCTGGTATCTCGACCGCGAGATCGGCTGGGTCTGGATCCCGAATGACAAATGGGGTCCGGCGTGGGTCAACTGGCGGCAGGGCGACAATTTCGTCGGCTGGGCGCCGACGCCGCCCGATGAGTTTATCGATGACGATGAGGCCTACGCCGACAGCTACATGTTCGTGCGTGCAGGCGATCTCATGGCGCCGGAAGTCTATACGGTGTTCATCCCGTATCGCGAGCGGCGCGACTATTACCATCGCAGCACGCTGGTGAACCGCACGATCTATTTTTCCGACCACCGTGGTGCGGTGAACCCGGGCATTCCGCCAGCCTATATCGCCTCCGCGACGGGGCGGCCTTTTCACTCCTCGGTCATTGCTCCGATCGTGATCGCGGGGACAATCGGCGTGGTGGGTGCCGTAATCCTGCACAATAATTTCCGCGATCGGTCGCGCACACGCATCCATGTGCGGAATTCAGACCGCGTCTATAACCCCGGCGAGCGTTTCCAGCGGCTTCCCGGCCTGAACAAGGGGGAACGTGGACGGCTCGGCAACAATGCGCCGCGCGGCGCGCGTGGCGGCACGCCGGTGTTGCAGGTGAAAAGCGATGCGCAGACCAAGGGGCAGCGCCAGTTCCGGTCGCGGCCCGCGGGTTCACCGCAGGGCAATCCGCAGCTGCAAACGAAGCAGATCAATCCGAGTAATCAGCGGCTGCCGAATACGATGCAGCAGAAGTCGAACACGACGACGCCGACCGACAACAATCGCAGCCGGCAGTTCGACGGCAACCGGCAGAATTCTGATCGCAAGAGTTTCGATCAAAAGAAGCTGGAGCAGAAAGGCACGGATCAAAGGACGACCCAGCCGCGAGGCTCGCAGCAAAATCTGCAGAGGCAGAATAACCAGCCGCAATTCCAGAAGAAGAGCGGTTCTGCGAACACGCCGTCCGGTCGGACGCAGCAAAATGATGGATCGCGCAGCATGCAGCAGCACAATGCGCCGCGTCAGAACATCCAGCCGCAACGGCAAAATAATCAGCCGTCGAATGTTCAGCGGCAGCAGCACAATTCCGCGCCGCGTGTACAACAGCAGACCCGGCCGCAATCGCAGCCGTCTCGGTCCGCGCCAAAGTCTCAGGACAAGAACAAGAACAACTAGCTCGCTGGAAAGTGGAGGGCCTCGCGCAGGCTCTCCATTTCTTTGCTCAGAGCCTTCAGCACGCTTTCCCAATCGCCAAAACTTGGTTGGCGGAACAGTCGAGTGCGTGGATACCAGGGGCTGTCGGAACGATTGAGCAGCCAGCGGAAGTCGGGCGAGTGCTGCAGCAGAATCCAGGCGCGGCGGTCGAGCGCGCCGGCAAGATGCGCGACCGAGGTGTCGACAGACACGACGAGATCGCAGGCCGCAATCACCGCGGCGGTTTCGGCAAAATCCTTCAGTTCCGCTCCAACATGCACAATGCCGGGATAGGCCGCGAGGATGGCTTCGTCGCCGGCGCGCAGATCGCGCTGGATGCTGATCCACTGAATGTCGCGGTGATCGAGCAACGGCCGCCATTTTTCGAGTGGGATGGAGCGAACGGCGTCATGCTCATGCGTCGCACTGCCGGACCATGCGAAAGCGACGCGCAGCTTGCCGTTTCGCGGCAAACGCGCCTGCCAATCCTGAACGCGGTATTCGGGCGCTTTCAAATACGGGACGACGGCAGGGATCGTTTCGAAGGTCGTACCGAGCGCAAGCGGCAGGCTCATGATCGGGCAGTGGATGTCGAAGGCCGGGAGCGGCTCACCGCGCGCAATCAGCGTCGAGACGCCGGGCAGGGTGGCCATCAGCGATTTGAGCGGCGGCTGTACTTCGAGCACGACCTTGGCGCCCATGCTTGCGAGCATTGGGACATAACGGGCGAACTGCAAGGTATCGCCGAATCCCTGTTCGGCATGGACGAGAATGGTCTTTCCCGCGATGGGCTCGCCTCCCCACTGCGGCGGTGCGAATTTTCGGTCCTCATAGCCGGGGCGCTTCTTTCGCCACTCGTATTTTTCCCAACCGCGCTGAAAGTCGCCGAGCAGGAGACGCGTCAGACTTTCGTTCCAGTGGATGTCGGCGTCGTCCGGCGCGAGCTGAAGGGCGCGTGTGTACGCAGCAAGCGCTTCGTCGAAGCGCTGCAACTCATGCAATATGCACGCGCGGTTATAATGTGCCTTGGCGTGTGCCGGATTGGCCTGAATCAAGCGATCGAAGTTGGCGAGCGCCTCGGTGCGCCGTCCGAGGCGTTGCAGGGCGGCGCCACGCGTAAGCAAGGCGGGTGCATAACCGGGCTTGAGGATCAGCGCACGATTGAAATATTCGATGGCTTCGCTATCGCGCTTAAGACGCCGCAGCACGACGCCATAATTAGAAGTGATTTCGGCGGAACCGGAATTCGATTTCATCGCCGCGCCGATACATTCGAGCGCTTCGGCGAGTTCACCGCGAGCAAGATGAACGGAACCGAGCTGATGCAGGGCCTGCCAGTGCTTCGGGTGGTTCTTTAGCACCGCCCGGTACAGCACTTCCGCTTCGGCAAGCCGCCCGAGACGCTGCGCAGCGAGCCCTGCGGCGAGTTCGGAAGGGATTCCGGATGCGTTTTTTTGTACTTTTGGTGAAGGCATGAAGGTGCCTGAACGAATCGGATGCTGTCTTGAAAATACCTTATCCGGTCCGATCAAGCCCTTGAGAAAGCTGACGAGAAAGCTGGGCAGACGCCGTCCGGTTGGCCTTGCTTAGCGGTATTGCGTGGGCTAAGGGCTAGGCCGCTTTCGAATTATTCGCATCTGCGGATCAATGGCTTACCCGTGCAGCGCATGCTGCTTTCGCTGGCCAACGAACACCGCGCGAGGGAATGATGGACGCGCTGCTTCAGGACTACCTGCCCATCGTCGTGTTCATTGGCGTGGCATTATTTATTGGCGTCGCGCTTCTGATTTCACCGTTCATCGTCGCGTATTCGAAGCCGGACCCCGAGAAGCTCTCCGCCTACGAGTGCGGCTTCAACGCATTCGACGACGCGCGCATGAAGTTCGACGTGCGGTTTTATCTCGTCGCCATTCTTTTCATCATTTTCGATCTTGAGGTCGCATTCCTGTTTCCCTGGGCGATTACGTTCGGGCAACTCGGCGCGCTCGGCTTCTGGTCGATGATGGTGTTTCTCGGGGTGCTGACGATCGGTTTCGTTTACGAGTGGCGCAAGGGAGCTTTGGATTGGGACTGATGGCTCCGAGCAAGCAGTTGATCGATCCGCGCACCGGCTCGGCCGCCGCGGAGAAGGATCCGTTTTTCTCCGGGCTCAGTGACGAACTCGGCGACAAGGGCTTCCTCGTCACCACAACCGACGACCTCATCAACTGGGCCCGCACGGGTTCGCTGATGTGGATGACTTTCGGCCTCGCGTGCTGCGCCGTCGAGATGATGCAGGTTTCGATGCCGCGCTATGACGTCGAACGTTTCGGTTTTGCGCCGCGCGCATCGCCGCGCCAGTCGGACGTCATGATCGTCGCCGGTACGCTCACCAACAAGATGGCACCGGCGCTCCGCAAGGTCTACGACCAGATGCCGGAGCCGCGCTATGTGATCTCGATGGGGTCGTGCGCGAACGGCGGCGGCTACTATCACTACTCTTATTCCGTTGTGCGCGGGTGCGACCGGATCGTGCCGGTCGATATTTACGTGCCGGGCTGCCCGCCGACGGCGGAGGCGTTGCTGTACGGAATATTACTGCTGCAAAAGAAAATCCGCCGCACGGGCACAATCGAGCGTTAAAAATGACCGCGATTGACGATAAGCTCCGCGAGATTGCCGAGCATGTTGGCCGTGCGCTGCCGAAGGCGGTGAAGGGCTACGACATCGCTCACGGCGAACTCACGATCGACGCCAATGCCGAGGCGATCGAAGACGTTGCGCGCTTCCTGTGCCACGACCCGAAATGCTGGTTCTGGAATATCGTCGACGTCTGCGGGGTCGACTGGCCGCAGCGCGAGAAGCGCTTTGACGTCGTCTATCACCTGCTATCGCCCAAGCATAATGTGCGCGTGCGCGTGAAGGTGCAGACGGACGAGGCGACGCCGGTGCCGTCGATCTGCGGCATCTATCCCGGCGCCAACTGGTTCGAGCGCGAAGCCTACGATCTCTACGGCATTCTGTTCACGGGTCATCCGGAATTGCGCCGCTTGCTGACCGACTATGGTTTCGACGGCTACCCGCTGCGCAAGGACTTCCCGCTCACGGGATTCGTCGAGGTGCGTTACGACGACGAACAAAAGCGCGTCGTCTATGAGCCGGTGAAGCTCACGCAAGAATTCCGCAATTTCGATTTTCTCTCGCCGTGGGAGGGCACGGACTACGTGCTGCCCGGCGACGAGAAGAAGAGCGACGGCAAGGGGGCTGCGTGATGAACGAGCGCCCGCATCAGCGAAATTTCCAGATCAATTTCGGTCCGCAACATCCGGCGGCGCACGGCGTGCTTCGCCTGGTGCTGGAGCTTGACGGCGAAGTGGTCGAGCGCGTCGATCCGCATATCGGATTGCTTCACCGCGGCACTGAGAAGCTGATCGAAGCGAAGACTTATTTGCAGGCTGTACCGTATTTCGATCGGCTCGATTACGTCGCGCCGATGAATCAAGAGCATGCGTTTTGCCTTGCGGTCGAGAAGCTGCTCGACATTCAGGTGCCGAAACGCGCGCAGCTCATCCGCGTGCTTTACTCCGAGATCGGGCGTCTCTTATCGCACCTTCTCAATGTCACGACGCAGGCGATGGACGTCGGCGCGCTGACGCCGCCGCTCTGGGGCTTTGAAGAGCGCGAAAAGCTCATGGTGTTCTATGAGCGCGCTTCCGGCTCGCGCATGCATGCGGCGTACTTCCGGCCGGGCGGCGTACATCAGGATTTGCCGATGAAGCTCGTCGAGGACATCGGCGAGTTCTGCGATCCGTTCCTCAAGGTCTGCGACGATCTCGAAACACTGCTTTCGGATAACCGCATCTTCAAGCAGCGCAACGTCGATATCGCCGTCGTGAAACTGGAAGACGCCTGGGCGTGGGGATTCTCCGGCGTCATGGTGCGCGGCTCTGGCGCGGCGTGGGACTTGCGCCGTGCGCAGCCTTACGAGTGCTACAACGAAATGGAATTCGACATCCCGGTTGGCAAGAACGGGGATTGCTACGACCGCTATCACATTCGCATGGAAGAGATGCGGCAGTCGATCCGCATCATGAAGCAGTGCGTCGAGCGGCTGAAGAAGGAACCGGGGCCGGTTGCCTTCCAGGACAACAAGATCGTGCCGCCGAAGCGCAGCCAGATGAAGCGCTCGATGGAGGCGCTCATCCATCACTTCAAGCTCTACACCGAAGGCTATCATGTGCCGGCCGGCGAAGTGTACGCCGCCGTCGAAGCGCCGAAGGGCGAGTTCGGCGTGTACCTCGTCGCCGACGGCACCAACAAGCCCTATCGCTGCAAGATCCGCGCGCCGGGCTTTGCGCACCTGCAGGCGATGGATTTCCTGTGCCGCGGCTACATGCTTGCGGACGTGTCGGCCATTCTCGGCTCGCTCGACATCGTGTTCGGGGAGGTTGATCGCTAATGGCCGTCCGTCGTCTCGCCGAGCAGCAGCCCGCGAATTTCGCTTTCTCGCGAAAGAATCTGGAGTGGGCCAAGGGACAGATCGCGAAATATCCCGAAGGCCGTCAGGCTTCGGCGGTGATCCCGCTTTTGTGGAAGGCACAGGAGCAGGAAGGTTGGGTCACCGAGCCCGCGATCCGTGTGATCGCGGACATGCTCGGCATGGCCTATATCCGCGTGCTTGAAGTCGCGACCTTCTACACGATGTTCAATCTCGAGCCGGTCGGGAAATATCTCATCCAGCTTTGCGGCACGACGCCGTGCATGCTGCGCGGCGCAGAAGACATCCGGAAAGTTTGCGAGCGCCGCATCGGGGCACAGGAACACATCACCAAGGATGGGCTGTTCTCGTGGCGCGAGGTCGAGTGCCTCGGCGCGTGCGTGAATGCACCGATGGTGCAGATCAATTACGATTATTACGAAGACCTGACGCCGGAAAATTTCGAGAAGTTGCTCGATGATCTTGCCGCCGGCAAAAAAGTGAAAACCGGCCCGCAGATCGATAGGCAATTCTCGGCACCGATTGGTGGCCTGACAACGCTGCTGGATGCCGGCGATGCTGCTGCGCGCGCAACAAAGCCGAAGCGGACGAACGGCAAGAACTCAGATTCGAGGAAGTGATGCTCGCCGACAAGGATCGCATTTTCCAGAATCTCTACGGGCTCCATGATTGGGGTCTCAAAGGCGCGCGTGAGCGCGGCGCATGGGATGGCACCAAGGCCATCCTGCAAAAGGGCCGCGACTGGATCATTAACGAGATGAAAGCGTCGGGTCTTCGCGGCCGCGGCGGCGCTGGCTTCCCGACGGGCATGAAATGGTCGTTCATGCCGAAGGAATACAAGGATGGCCGTCCGGGCTACCTCGTCGTCAATGCCGACGAGTCGGAGCCCGGCACCTGCAAAGACCGCGAGATCATGCGGCACGATCCGCATCTTCTCATCGAGGGTTGCCTGATCGCCGGTTTCGCGATGGGAGCGACGGCGGGCTATATCTATATCCGCGGCGAATATATTCGCGAGCGCGAGCGGTTAGAGGCTGCGATCGAGCAGGCTTATGAAGCCAAGCTTATCGGCCAGAAGAATATCCACGGTTATCCGTTCGATCTCTACGTTCATCACGGCGCCGGTGCCTATATCTGCGGCGAAGAGACGGCGCTGCTCGAAAGCCTCGAGGGCAAGAAGGGCATGCCGCGGCTGAAGCCGCCGTTCCCGGCGAATGTCGGCCTCTATGGCTGCCCGACGACAGTGAACAACGTGGAGTCGATCGCAGTCGCGCCGGATATTCTGCGGCGCGGCGCGGCGTGGTTCGCCGGCTTCGGTGCGCCGAATAATCTCGGCACGAAACTTTTCTGCATCTCCGGGCACGTCAACAAGCCGTGCAACGTCGAAGAGGCGATGAGTATCCCGTTCCGGCAGCTCATTGAAGAGCACTGTGGCGGCATTCGCGGCGGCTGGGACAATCTCATGGCCGTCATTCCCGGCGGTTCGTCGGTGCCGGTCGTGCCGGCCGAACAGATTATCGATTGCCCGATGGATTTCGATTCACTGAAAGCCTTGAAGTCCGGCCTCGGCACGGCAGCTGTGATCGTGATGGATAAGTCCACCGACATCGTGAAGGCGATCGCGCGGATTTCTTATTTCTACAAGCACGAGTCCTGCGGCCAGTGCACGCCGTGCCGCGAAGGCACCGGCTGGATGTGGCGGGTGCTGACGCGCATGGTCGAGGGCCGCGCACAGAAGCGCGAGATCGATCAGTTGCTCGAAGTTGCGGGGCAGGTCGAGGGGCACACCATTTGCGCGCTCGGCGACGCAGCGGCGTGGCCTGTGCAGGGCCTGATCCGGCATTACCGGCACGAGATCGAGAAGCGCATCGATCAATATGCGGCAAACCCGCATAGCGAACCCGTGCTGCAGGCGGCGGAGTAATAAGCGATGGCCGCGAAACGGATCGAGTGGTGGCAGAAATACGGGAACATTGCGCAGATCGGATCGGCGCTGTTCGCTTTCCTCGGCTTCGTCGCGGTGATCTACCAACTTAACGAGATCAAAAATAACAATCGGGCAACCAGTGCCCGTCAGGTTTATCTCGCTTACGCAGATGTGCAGTTCAAATATCCGCTTTACGCGGATCCCGATTATGAAAAGCTGAAGGCGTCGGGGAAGGAAGCGATCTCGCAGTATCAGGCTTATGTAGCCTACATGTTGTATGCGTGCGGAGAAGTACTTCACGCGTTCCCGAAGGATTCCGAATGGGAAGCCTCGTGTAGCTACGACGTCGTCGATCACCTTCCATTTCTCTGCGAAAAAGAGATAGCCGACAGCGATTTCATGAAAACTTTCGGATTGCGAACCCAGCAGTTCGTCAGGGAAGAGATGGCGCGTAATGGTGTTGCGCCGCCTGAATGCAAAGTGAGAAAGAGCTAAGCGATGGCAAAGCTCATCGTCGACGGAACCGAAATTGACGTGCCGCCGGAGTACACGCTCCTGCAGGCGTGCGAAGCTGTGGGCGCGGAGATTCCGCGGTTCTGCTTCCACGAGCGCCTGTCGATCGCGGGCAATTGTCGTATGTGCCTCGTCGAGGTGAAGGGCTCACCGAAGCCGGTCGCCTCCTGCGCCTGGGCGGTGAAGGATTGCCGGCCGGGCCCGAATGGCGAGCCGCCGGTCGTCAACACCAAGACGCCGATGGTGAAGAAGGCGCGCGAAGGCGTGATGGAGTTCCTGCTCATCAATCATCCGCTCGATTGCCCGATCTGCGATCAGGGCGGCGAGTGCGATCTGCAAGATCAGGCGATGGCCTATGGCGTCGACAGTTCGCGCTACAAGGAAAACAAGCGCGCGGTCGAGGACAAATATATCGGCCCGCTCGTCAAAACGATCATGACGCGCTGCATCCACTGTACGCGCTGCATCCGCTTCGCGACCGAAGTCGCGGGCACGCCGGAATTGGGCGCGATCGGCCGCGGCGAGGATATGGAGATCACGACCTATCTCGAGCACGCGATGACGTCGGAGTTGCAGGGCAACGTTATCGATCTCTGCCCGGTCGGCGCGTTGACCTCGAAGCCTTACGCGTTTCAGGCGCGGCCGTGGGAACTCATCAAGACCGAATCCATCGACGTGATGGATGCAGTCGGCTCGAACATCCGCGTCGATACACGTGGCCGCGAAGTGCTGCGCGTGCTGCCGAGGCTCAACGAGGAAATCAACGAAGAGTGGATTTCCGACAAGACGCGTTTCATCTGGGACGGCCTGCGCACGCAGCGGCTCGACCAGCCTTATGTGCGCGAGCGCGGCAAGCTGCGCCCGGCGAGCTGGAGCGAAGCTTTCGCTGCGATCGCGAAAAAAGTGAAAGGCACGAGCGCTCAGGAAATTGGTGCGATTGTCGGCGATCTTGCTTCGACCGAAGAAATTTACGCGCTGAAGGATCTGCTCGGGAAACTCGGCTCGTCGAATATCGACTGCCGCCAGGACGGCGTGATGATCGACCCGTCGCTTGGCCGCGCAAGCTATCTCTTCAACGCAACGATTGCCGGCATTGAAGAAGCCGACGCGCTGATGATCGTCGGGTCGAATCCGCGCAAGGAAGCACCGGTTCTGAATGCGCGCATCCGCAAGCGCTGGCGCGCCGGTAACTTCAAGATCGGTTTGATCGGCGAGCGCGCCGATCTCACCTACGATTACGAATATCTCGGCGCGGGGCCTGACACGCTCGCGGCCTATAAGGCCGGCCGGAACAAGCCGCAGAAACCGCTTTGGCTCATTGGGCAAGGCGCGCTCATGCGCAAGGACGGGCAGGGCGTGCTCGCTGCATTTGCCAGGACTGCACTTGCGTCGGGTGCGATTGGCGATGGCTGGAACGGCTTCTCGATGCTGCATATCGCCGCGTCTCGTGTGGGTGCGCTCGATATTGGTGCTGTACCGGGTGAAGGCGGGCTGACCGCGGCGAAGATGGCGCAGGCAGACGCGCTGAAGGTTTTGTTCCTGTTAGGCGCCGACGAGATCGAAATCGAAAAGGGCGCGTTCGTTGTTTACATCGGCACGCATGGCGACCGCGGTGCGCATCGCGCCGACGTCATCTTGCCGGGCGCGGCCTATACGGAAAAATCAGGCATCTACGTCAATACCGAAGGCCGCCCGCAGCTTGCGAACCGCGCGGCGTTTCCGCCGGGCGATGCACGCGAAGACTGGGCGATCCTGCGCGCTCTCTCCGAGCATCTCGACGCCAAGCTCGCTTACGACCGCCTCTCCGATCTGCGTGCAACGATGGTCACAGCGCATCCGCATCTCGGCCGGATCGGTCAGATCGAGCGCGCCGACGCGAGCGTGCTTACGCAGCTCTCCAAGCTCGGCGACAAGACGCTGAAGGCGGGGTTCACTTCGGCAGTCACCGAATTCTATCTCACCAATCCCATTGCGCGCGCTTCCGCCACGATGGCCGAATGCGCGGCGCTGGCGGCCGGCCAGCCGCGTCAGGCAGCGGAGTAGCGCGATGGATTTTGCCTGGCTGTGGTCCACCTACATCTGGCCGATCGGCGTGATCGTCGTGCAGAGCCTCGTTCTGCTCGTCGCGCTTTTGGTGTTCATCGCCTATATCCTGCTCGCCGACCGCAAGATCTGGGCGGCGGTGCAGATGCGGCGCGGGCCGAACGTTGTCGGGCCTTGGGGCCTGTTCCAGTCGTTCGCCGACCTTCTCAAGTTCGTGCTGAAAGAGCCGATCATTCCGGCGGGCGCCAACAAGGGCGTATTCCTGCTGGCACCGCTCGTCACTTGCGTGCTGGCGCTAGCGGCCTGGGCGGTGATCCCGCTCGCCAAGGGCTGGACGATCGCTGACATCAATGTCGGCGTTCTCTATATCTTCGCGATCTCGTCCTTGATGGTCTACGGCGTCATCATGGCGGGTTGGGCGTCGAACTCGAAATATCCGTTTCTCGCGGCACTTCGTTCGGCAGCGCAAATGGTGTCCTACGAAGTTTCGATCGGCTTCGTGTTCGTCGGCGTGTTGATGTGTGTCGGCTCGCTGAACCTCTCGAAAATCGTCGAGGCGCAGAACGGACCGCTCGGCATGTTCCAGTGGTTCTGGCTGCCGCTTTTGCCGCTGTTCGTGATCTTCCTCATTTCGGCGCTTGCCGAAACGAACCGCCCGCCGTTCGATCTTGTCGAAGCGGAATCCGAACTCGTCGCCGGTTTCATGGTCGAATATTCGTCGACGCCATATCTCCTGTTCATGCTCGGCGAATACGTGGCGATCATGACGATGTGCGCCATGGGCACGATCCTGTTCCTCGGCGGCTGGCTGCCGCCATTCCCGGTCGCGCCGTTTACCTGGGTGCCGGGCGTTGTCTGGTTTGTCCTCAAACTTTGCCTGATGTTCTTTCCGTTCGCGATGGCAAAGGCGATCGTGCCGCGCTATCGCTATGACCAGTTGATGCGACTTGGCTGGAAGGTTTTCCTGCCGCTTTCGATCTTCATGGTGTTCGCGATCGCCGCGTTTTTGTATTTCACCGGGCTCGCGCCGAAGTGAGGATGTTATGAAACTCGGCTTTCACGCGCGCAGCCTGCTTCTCCTCGAATTCATTTCGGGGACGATCCTGGCGATGCGTTATTTCTTCGCGCCGAAATCGACGCTCAACTATCCGTTCGAGAAGGGCATGCTGTCGCCGCGCTTCCGCGGCGAGCACGCGCTGCGCCGCTATCCGAATGGCGAAGAGCGTTGCATCGCCTGTAAATTGTGCGAAGCGATTTGTCCGGCGCAGGCGATCACTATCGAAGCCGGTCCGCGCCGCAATGACGGCACGCGCCGCACGACACGCTATGACATCGACATGGTGAAATGCATCTATTGCGGCTTCTGCCAGGAAGCGTGCCCGGTCGATGCCATCGTCGAGGGGCCGAATTTCGAATTCTCGACCGAAACACGCGAAGAACTTTATTACGACAAGGAGCGGTTGCTAGCGAACGGCGACCGCTGGGAGCGCGAGATCGCCAAGAATATCGCGCTCGACGCGCCGTACCGGTGAGGATGCCATGAACCTCGCAGGTCTGTTCTTCTATTTCTTCTCCACCGTCGCGGTCGCTTCCGCGTTCATGGTGATCGCCGGGCGCAATCCGGTGCACTCGGTGCTGTTTCTGATCCTGACCTTCGTGAATGTCGCGGGATTGTTCGTACTTCTCGGCGCGGAATTCCTCGCGATGATCCTGATCGTCGTTTATGTCGGCGCGGTCGCGGTGTTGTTTCTGTTCGTCGTCATGATGCTCGACGTTGATTTCGCTGAGCTGAAACAAGGCTTTTTGCAGTACCTGCCGATCGGTGTGCTCGTCGGGCTGATCTTCCTCGTGGAACTTGTGCTCGTCGTCGGTACGTGGGTGATGGGGCCGGATGTTGCAACCGCGATTAAGGCGCCGATCCCGCCGGCAGCGCAGGTCACCAATACCGAGGCCATCGGCCGGGTGCTCTACACGACCTATGTTCATTACTTCGAGATCGCGGGCGTCGTGCTGTTGGTCGCGATGATCGGTGCGATCGTGCTGACGCTGCAGCACCGCAAGAACGTGCATCGCCAGAGCATTCCGGCGCAAAACGCGCGCAGCAAGAAGACTGCAATCGAGGTCCGCAAGGTGCAGCCGGGGCAGGGTATCTGAGATGGCGATCGGGCTTTCACACTATCTCACGGTCGGCGCGATCCTGTTCACGCTCGGCACGCTTGGCATTTTCCTGAACCGGAAGAACGTCATCATTATCTTGATGTCGATCGAGCTCATTCTGCTGTCGGTGAATATCAACCTCGTATCGTTCTCGGCGTTCCTGAACGACATCGTCGGGCAGATCTATGCGTTGTTGGTGTTGACCGTTGCAGCGGCGGAAGCTGCCATCGGGCTTGCCATTCTCGTGGTGTTCTACCGCAACAGCGGATCGATCGCCGTCGAAGACATTAACACGATGAAAGGCTGAGGGGGCGGAGGGGATGTATCAAGCCATCGTATTCCTGCCGCTCGTCGGCTTCCTGATCGCGGGCGCGATCTCGCTGATCGGTGCGCGCGCGCGTCATCCCGGCGGAATGATGGAAGGCGGGCACGGCCATGACGATGCCCACCATCATGCGCCCGCCATTTCGGGCGGCGCGGTCATTCATCACGATCACCATGAACATGACGATCACGGCCCGCAGGAGCCCGCGGCTTGGGGTTCGCGCCCGGCGGAGATCGTAACGACAAGCTTATTGATGGTTTCGGCGGCGCTCTCGTGGGTGGCGCTGTTTTACGTCGCGTTCCAGGGCCACGACACGCGCGTGCCGCTGATGACCTGGATCGCCGCAGGCGATCTCAAGGTCGAATGGGCGCTTCGCATCGATACGATGACGGCCGTGATGTTCGTCGTGGTGAACAGCGTCTCCGCGCTCGTGCACCTTTATTCCATCGGTTACATGAACGAGGAGCCGTACCGCCCGCGCTTCTTCGCGTATCTATCACTCTTTACCTTCGCCATGCTGATGCTGGTGACGGCCGACAATCTCGTACAGCTGTTCTTCGGCTGGGAAGGCGTAGGTCTCGCGAGCTATCTCTTGATCGGCTTCTGGTATCAGAAGCCCGAGGCTTGTGCCGCCGCGATCAAGGCCTTCGTGGTCAACCGTGTCGGCGACTTCGGTTTTGCGCTCGGCATCTTTGCGGTATTTGCCATGACCGGTGCGGTTGGTTTCGAGACGGTGTTCGCCTCGGCCAAATCGCTCGTCGGCCAGCACATCATGCTGTTCGGTCACGCTTACGATGCGCTGACGGTGATCTGCCTTCTATTGTTCATGGGGGCGATGGGCAAGTCGGCGCAGTTCCTGCTGCACACCTGGCTGCCGGACGCGATGGAAGGCCCGACGCCTGTTTCGGCGCTCATCCATGCCGCGACGATGGTGACGGCGGGCGTCTTCATGGTGGCGCGGCTGTCGCCGTTGTTCGAGCTTTCACCGACGGCGCTGACGGTCGTCACGGTTGTCGGCGCGATCACGGCATTCTTCGCCGCGACTGTTGGCCTCGTACAGAACGACATCAAGCGCGTCGTCGCCTATTCGACCTGTTCGCAGCTTGGCTACATGTTCGTGGCGATGGGCGTCGGCGCTTATTCGGTCGGCATGTTCCACTTGTTCACGCACGCCGCTTTCAAAGCACTTCTGTTCCTCGGCTCCGGTTCGGTTATCCACGCGATGCATCACGAGCAGGACATGCGGAACATGGGCGGCCTGCGCAAGAAAATCCCGTTCACCTACTGGATGATGGTGATCGGTACGCTGGCGTTGACCGGCTTTCCGTTTACCGCCGGCTTCTACTCCAAGGATGCGATCATCGAGGCGGCTGCGGCCGGGCACACGAGTGCCGCTGACTTTGCCTTCTGGATGACGGTGATCGCAGCAGGGCTCACCTCGTTCTATAGCTGGCGGCTGATTTTCCTGACTTTCCATGGCGAGACGCGCGCCGACCGTCACACCTACGAGCATGCGCATGAATCGCCGCTGGTGATGCTGGTGCCGCTTGCGTTCCTCGCCGCCGGTGCGCTCGTGCTTGGCTTCGCCTTTAAGGGCGTGTTCACCCACGCACATGACGTAGCGGAGTTCTTCCGCACTTCACTGTTCTCGGCATCGGGAAATAAAATACTTGAAGAAATGCACCACATCCCGATGTGGGCGGTGTACATCCCGACGGCAATGATGGCACTCGGCTTCGTCGTCGCGTGGTGGTTCTACATCGCCAACCCGAGCCTGCCGAAGGGCCTCGCGGACGCAAACCCGATCCTCTACAAATTCCTGCTCAATAAGTGGTATTTCGACGAGCTTTACGACTTCATCTTCGTGCGCCCGGCGAAATGGCTCGGCCGTTTCTTCTGGAAGAAAGGCGACGGCTGGTTGATCGACGGTTTCGGCCCCGATGGCGTCTCGGCGCGCGTGCTTGATGTCACGCGCCGCACGGTGCTGCTGCAAACCGGCTATCTCTATCATTATGCGTTCGTGATGCTGATCGGCGTCGCGGCTCTGATCACCTGGTTCCTCGTGAAGGGAGCGACGGGATGAACAACCTTCCGCTTCTTTCGCTGACGATCTTTCTTCCGCTCGCCGGTGCGCTGTTCATTCTTCTGCTGCGCGGCGACGACGAGGCCGTGCGGAAAAATGCCCGCTGGGCGGCGCTATGGACGACGTTAATTACGCTTTTCGTGTCGATCTTTCTTGTCACCGGCTTCGATCGCACGCAGGCTGGGTTCCAGTTTGTCGAAGATCATCCGTGGCTTGGCGGTGTCATCCGCTATCACCTCGGCGTCGATGGCATCTCGCTGCCGTTCGTAATCCTCACGACCTTCGTGATGCCGATCGCGATCCTCGCCAGCTTCCGCGCCATCGAGATGCGCGTGAAGGAATACATGATCGCGTTTCTGGTGCTCGAAACGCTGATGATAGGCACCTTCGCCGCGCTCGACATGGTGCTGTTCTACGTCTTCTTCGAAGGCGGCCTGATCCCGATGTTCCTGATCATCGGTATCTGGGGCGGCAAGCGCCGGGTCTATGCGAGCTTCAAGTTCTTCCTCTACACGCTACTCGGCTCGGTCCTGATGCTGCTCGCTATCATGGCGATGTACATGG
Source organism: Xanthobacteraceae bacterium (assembly GCA_035555855.1). GTDB lineage: Bacteria > Pseudomonadota > Alphaproteobacteria > Rhizobiales > Xanthobacteraceae > Palsa-892. The sequence goes on along the minus strand of DATMGD010000032.1, from coordinate 7,302 downwards.
AGTCAGGGACAACCGACATCGCGAAACTTTTGACGCATGATTTCCCGCATGCGTGGCAGCCTTGGCTGTTCCTCGCGTTTCTCGCGTCGTTCGCTGTGAAGCTGCCGATGTGGCCGGTGCACACATGGCTGCCGGATGCGCACGTCGAGGCGCCGACCGCAGGCTCCGTCATTCTGGCGGCGATCCTCCTGAAGATGGGCGGCTATGGCTTCCTGCGTTTCAGTCTGCCGATGTTCCCGCTTGCTTCCGAGTTATTCGCACCGATGATGTTCACGCTCTCCGTCGTCGCGATCGTCTACACCTCGCTGGTCGCGATGATGCAGGAGGACATGAAGAAGCTGATTGCGTACTCATCCGTCGCGCATATGGGCTTCGTCACGCTCGGCATGTTCTCGCTGACGAAGGAGGGCTTGCAGGGCGCGGTGTTCCAGATGGTGTCGCACGGCTTCGTGTCGGGCGCGCTCTTTCTTTGCGTCGGCGTTGTCTACGACCGCCTGCATACACGTGACATCGACGCCTATGGCGGTCTCGTAAACCGCATGCCGGCCTATGCCGTCGTGTTCATGGTGTTCACCATGGCCAACGTCGGATTGCCGGGGACATCCGGGTTCGTCGGTGAATTCCTGACCTTGCTCGCCGCGTTCAAGGCCAATCCGAACGTTGCCTTCTTCGCAACGCTCGGTGTCATCCTGTCGGCGTGCTATGCGCTGTGGCTCTACCGCAGAGTTGTGTTTGGCGCGCTTACCAAACCGAGCCTGCAAGGGATGCGCGATCTTACGCCGCGCGAGATCGTACTGTTCGTGCCGCTCCTGATCCTGACCGTGCTGTTCGGCGTCTGGCCGGGACCGATCCTCGACACCAGTGCCAATTCCGTAGCCTTTGTCGCCGAACGGGCGCAGACGGCAATTCAGGCCGTGCACAAGACCGCTATGCTGATGGGGGCACAGTGATGCATATCGATATCCCGATGTTCGGCCCCATCTTGCCTGAGCTTCTGGTGCTCGTTGGCGCGCTCGTGCTGCTGATGTGGGGTGCGATACGCGGCGACAAGTCGGTCGATGTCATCGATTACGCCGCGATTGCGGTCCTGCTGGCAGCCACGGCCATCGTCGTGCTGGAGCCGGGAACGCCGGTGGAGACGTTCAACGGCAGTTTTGTGATCGATAATTTCTCGCGCTTCATGAAGGTTCTGGTTTTGCTGGCCGCCGCGGCAGCGATCGTGCTCGCCTTCGAATACTTCAAGCAGCGCAATATCCGCCGTTTCGAATTCAGCATTCTGCTGCTCACGGCAACGGCCGGCATGATGATCATGATCTCTGCGCGGGATCTCATCACGCTTTATCTCGGCTTTGAGTTGATGTCGCTCTCGCTTTACGTCATCGCGGCGATCGATCGCGATAATCTGCGCTCGACCGAGGCGGGCTTGAAGTATTTTGTGCTGAGTGCACTGGCGTCGGGCATGTTGCTCTACGGTTCGTCGCTGATCTACGGCTTTACCGGCACGGTGTCGTTCGTCGGCATTGCAGCGGCGGCAAAGGCATCTGCCTCAACGGGGCTGATCTTCGGCTTGGTCTTCCTGTTTGCCGGTATCGTGTTCAAGATTTCGGCGGTGCCGTTCCATATGTGGACGCCCGATGTTTACGAAGGCGCGCCGACTCCGGTGACGGCGTATTTCGCAGCGGCGCCGAAGGTCGCGGCGATGGCACTGCTTATTCGCGTCGCGTTCGATGCATTCCCGACCATCGTGCCGCAGTGGAAGCAGATCATCATCTTCATCTCGATCGCGTCGATGATCCTCGGCTCCTTCGCGGCGATCGGTCAGCGCAACATCAAACGCATGATGGCTTATAGCTCTATCGGTCATATCGGCTTCGCGCTGGTCGGGCTTGCGGCGGGAACGGCGCAGGGCGTGCAGGGTGTCCTAATCTACATGGCGATCTATGTCGCTATGACGCTCGGTACGTTCGCCTGCATTCTCGCGATGCGCAGGAAGAGCGGTAATGTCGAGGAGATCGACCAGCTCGCGGGCCTTGCGCGCACGCAGCCGTTGGTTGCGATGTTCTTCGGGGCGCTCTTGTTTTCGCTTGCGGGCATTCCGCCGCTCGCGGGCTTCTTTGCGAAGTTCTACGTCTTCCTCGCAGCGATCGACGCCGGGCTCTATACGCTCGCGGTGATTGGTGTCGTGACGAGCGTGATCGGCGCTTATTACTACCTGCGCATCGTGAAGATCATGTACATGGACGAACCGGCGGAGCCATTTCTGCCGATGCCGAACGGCTTGCGTGTCATTCTCGGCGTGTTCGGCCTGTTCGTAATCTTCTTCTTCGCCTATCCGTCGCCACTCGTCGTGGCCGCGGAAGCAGCCGCTAAATCATTGTTCTGATGGGCGGATTTCCGGCCACCGCCGGTTCGATACCCGTCATCGCGCACGATCTTGTCGGCTCCACCAATGCAGAAGCATTGGCGCTCGCTGCAAAAGGCGAGCGCGGACCGCTGTTCGTCGCCGCCGAGCGGCAAAGCGCAGGCCGGGGGCGGCGGGGCCGCGAATGGGTTTCAGAGCCCGGTAATTTATACACGACGCTTCTGATCTCTGACCCGGCGCCGGCGTTCGTCAGTGCGCAGCTTTGTTTCGTCGCGGCGCTTGCGTTGCATGACGCGGTGCTCGATGGCTGCGCGGGACTTGCGCCGTCCCGGCTGAAATTGAAATGGCCGAACGATCTCCTGCTCGATCAGGCGAAGGTCGCAGGCATCCTGATCGAGGGCGTCGGCATTGCGGACCGGAAGATCGCGGTCGCAATCGGCTTTGGCGTGAACTGCCGGCATCACCCTTCGGAGACGCCATACCCGGCGACCGATTTCGCGGAGGTTGGATTTTCGCTGCCGCCGGGAAACCTGCTGGCGCATCTCGGCACGCGATGGGAGCAGCGCGTGCAGGAATGGGATCGGGGGGAGGGCTTTGCCGCAACCCGCGAAGCGTGGGTGCTGCGTGCATCAGGCATCGGTGCGGCGGTCGAGGTGCGTTTGCCGCAGCAGACGCTTTCGGGCATCTTCGAGTCCGTTAACGAGGAGGGCGCGCTTCTCTTGCGGAGGCCGGACGGCGAGCGTATCGCAGTCGCGGCAGGCGACGTTTTCCCCCTCAGCGCATAAAGGTCCAACGTGGCGGATTACAAGGAATTGGTATTCGTACCGCTCGGCGGCGTGGGCGAAATCGGTATGAATCTCGCCCTCTACGGCCTGCGTTCGGGCAACGAGCGCGAGTGGCTCTGCGTCGATATGGGGATCTCCTTCGCCGACGCGGAAGTGCCGGGCGTCGATATCATCATGCCTGACGTACAGTTCCTCGAGAAGGAACGCCGCAATCTCAAGGGCATCGTCCTCACGCATGGCCATGAGGACCACGTCGGCGCAATGTACGACCTTTGGCCGCGGTTCAAGGTGCCGGTATTCACCACGCCGTTCACGGCGGCGCTTCTTGATTCAAAGCGCGTGATGGAGCCGAACGCCTCTCCGATTCCGGTGACGGTCATCAAGCAGGGTGGCCGCGTGCAGATCGGCTCGTTCGAAGTCGAGTTCGTGCCGGTCGCGCACTCCATTCCGGAAAGCAATGCACTTGCGATCCGAACAAACCTTGGGCTTGTCGTCCATACCGGCGACTGGAAGCTCGACCCGCATCCTGTGGCAGGTGCGGTTACGGACGAGCAGCGCATGCGCGAACTTGGCGAAGAAGGCGTCGATGCCGTCATCGCCGATTCCACAAATGCGATCCGCGACGGTGAGTCGCCCTCGGAAACGGATGTCGCCAAGAGCCTTGTGGAGATCGTAAAGGGCGCCAAGGGCCGTGTCGCCGTCACGACGTTCGCCTCGAACGTGGCGCGCATTCGCTCGGCGGCGCTTGCCGCGCAGGCGGCCGGACGCGAGGTTGTCGTCGCTGGCCGCGCCATGGAGCGCGTCATCAACGTCGCGCGCGAGTTGCACTATCTCAAGGGCGTGCCGCCGTTTCGCGGCATCGATGCCTACTCCAGCCTGCCGCGCAGCCAGGTGCTAGTGCTGCTGACGGGCAGCCAGGGCGAGCCGCGCGCCGCGCTTGCCCGTATCGCCAATGACGATCACCCGGACATTGAACTCGATCGCGGCGACACGCTGATCTTCTCGTCACGCACCATTCCCGGCAACGAGAAACCGGTGAACCGGATCTTGAACGAGATGATCCGCCGCGGCGTCAAGGTCATCACCGACCGCACGCATCTCGTGCATGTTTCCGGCCATCCGCGCCGGGGCGAAGTGGCGCGGCTCTATCAATGGCTGAAGCCGAAGCTCGTCGTGCCGGTGCATGGCGAGGCATTGCATCTTTCCGAGCACGCGGCACTGGCGCGGGAACAGGGCGTGCCGGAAGTGGCGCTGTGCGGCGACGGCGATATCCTGCGGCTCGCGCCGGGCCGTGCGGAAGTGGTTGGCGATGTGCCGGCAGGCCGAATTTATCGCGATGGGCAAATTCTGGTCGATGCGCAATCGCCGACGATTTCGCAACGGCGCAAGCTCAGTTTTGCGGGGGTCGTTTCCGTCGCGGTTGCCTTGAGCGAACGCGGGGAGCTTGTCGGAGAGCCGGAGGTTGAAATTGCCGGACTACCGGAATTTTCGGCACCCAACCAGCCGATGCAAAACTTCGTAGTGGATGCGATCTACGACTGCCTCGATTCCCTGCCGAAACATAAGCGCCGCGATCCCGAGGCTATCGAGGAATCCATTTCGCGCGCGATCCGCAGCCAGGTCAACAGCATCTGGGGCAAGAAGCCCGTGTGCCATGTTTTGGTGCTACAAGTATAAGACCATTGGGGAAGAACAATGATCGGCCGGCTCAATCATGTCGCCATCGCGGTGAAGGACATTCAATCCGCCGCCAAGACCTATCGCGAGACGCTCGGTGCGCAGGTTTCCGAGGCCGTGCCGCAACCTGATCATGGGGTCACGACGATCTTCATCAATCTGCCGAACACCAAGATCGAGCTTTTGGAACCGCTCGGCGCAAACTCGCCGATCGCCAAATTTCTCGAGCGTAATCCCGATGGCGGCATCCATCATATTTGTTACGAGGTTGCCGACATCAAAACAGCGCGCGACCAGATGAAAGCGCAAGGTGCACGTGTGCTTGGCGATGGCGAGCCCAAGATCGGCGCGCATGGCAAGCCGGTGTTGTTTTTGCACCCGAAAGATTTCTTCGGCACGCTGGTCGAGTTGGAGCAGGCGTAATGGTCAGCTCGATCGTTTTCGCGGCGGCGGTCTATGTCATCGTCTGGTGGCTGACGTTGTTCATCATTCTGCCGATCGGCATCGAGAGCCAGGCCGAGAAGGGCAGGGTCGCGCGTGGCAGCGAGCGCGGCGCACCCGCCAAGCCGGTGATGTTGAAGAAGCTTCTGCTCACGACGCTGATTTCGGCAATCATCTTCGGAACGCTGTACGGCCTGTGGCAGGCCGGCATCATCGACCAGTACGTAATGCCGCAGAAGTATCTCTCGGATCGCATTCGCTCGTAACGTGTGAACGTCAGGCAAAAGAAAAGGCGAGCCCTAAGGCTCGCCTCCGAATAGTTTCCGCTTGTTTTGGCGCGCAGCTAGGGCGCGTTATTGCGGATTTCCTCCCCCGACTTGGACCTTATCCGCGAAGCGGACCGGTGTTCGGCGTGAGTCAGTTTAGACAGAAAATCGAGTGCTTGTCATGCCAGTGCCGTAATTCATCCTTTCGCAGTGCAGCAAATGTCTGAATTCGGCCTAAGGCCCTTGTGATTCCGTAATCTTCCACGTTCACTCGCCTCAGTTTCATCACCCCGCGAATCGAAAAGTATTCCATGCGCCTGTCCCGCTATTTCCTGCCCATTCTTCGCGAGACCCCCAAAGAAGCCGAAATCGCCTCGCACCGCCTGATGCTCCGGGCGGGGATGATCCGGCAGGAAGCAGCAGGTATCTATGCTTGGCTGCCGCTTGGCTTCCGGGTGCTGCAAAAAATTGAGCAGATCGTGCGCGAGGAAATGGACCGGGCGGGTGCGGTCGAGCTTTTGATGCCGACCCTCCAGCTTGCCGACCTTTGGCGCGAGAGCGGACGCTACGAGGCCTATGGCCCGGAGATGCTCCGAATTCAGGATCGCCACGAGCGCGAGTTGCTGTACGGGCCGACCAACGAAGAGATGATCACGGAGATTTTCCGGAGCTATGTCCGCTCCTATAAAAATCTTCCAATGAATCTCTATCATTTCCAGTGGAAATTCCGCGACGAGCAGCGTCCGCGTTTCGGCGTGATGCGCGGCCGCGAATTTCTGATGAAGGACGCCTATTCGTTCGACGTGGACGAAACGGGTGCACGGCTTTCCTACAACCGCATGTTTGTCGCATATCTGCGTACATTCGCGCGCATGGGGCTGAAAGCAATCCCGATGCGCGCCGAAACGGGGCCGATCGGCGGCGACCTTTCGCATGAGTTCATCATTCTTGCCGAGACCGGCGAGTCCGGGGTGTTTTGCAACAAGGATGTGCTCGATCTGCCGATTCCGAGCGAGGATGTAGATTACAACGGCGATCTCGCACCGATCGTGCAGCAATGGACGAAGCCCTATGCTGCGACCGAGGACGTCCATGACGCGTCGCGCTTCGAGAGCGAAGTGCCGGTAGAGAAGCGCATCAACACGCGCGGCATCGAAGTAGGGCAAATCTTCTACTTCGGTACGAAATATTCGGTGCCGATGAAGGCGAACGTGACCGGCCCGGATGGTGCCGAGAAGCCCGTTCACTCCGGGTCCTACGGCGTCGGTGTCTCGCGCCTCGTCGGTGCGATCATCGAGGCTTCGCACGATGAGGCGGGCATCAAATGGCCCGAAAGCGTCGCGCCCTTCAAGGTGGGGCTCCTGAACCTCAAGCAAGGTGATGCAGCGACCGACGCAGCCTGTGAAAAACTCTATCGTGAACTGAATACACGGGGCGTGGATGTGCTCTATGATGACACTGACGAACGGGCAGGGGCCAAATTCGCGACCATGGACCTGATCGGCCTGCCTTGGCAGGTCATTGTAGGTCCGAAAGGGCTCGCGGATGGAAAAGTTGAGTTGAAACGCCGTTCGGACGGATCGCGCGAAAACGTCTCGCCAGCAGACGTCGTCGCGCGGCTTGCGCCCTAGCGGCGAGGAAATGGTATGGCGGCACGGACTGGCACGTTACCTTTTGCACCCTTCGAATGGATGCTGTCGCTGCGCTATCTGCGCGCGCGCCGCAAGGAAGGGTTTATTTCCGTCATCGCCGGCTTCTCGTTTCTCGGCAT
>DATMGD010000031.1:0-11756 GCA_035555855.1 Xanthobacteraceae bacterium | reverse complement strand
AGCAAGCCTAGAAACATCGCGCGCGGGATGTCGGTTACGAGCCGGCGACTGCGGAATTACAACTCTGGTGTCTTCCTACTTTTCGACACCAGACCGTGGAGACCGGCAAGTCTCCGGCGTCCCGCGCCGCCCTCATTTTTTATGAGCGAGCGGAAGCTGACGAAGCCTCGGCGCTCAAAAGCGATCGCGAGAACGAAGACGCGTGTCCGTCCGGCGCTTATCGCACCGGATAGAATTCCGGCCCGACGATGCGGATCTTGCGCTCGCCATCGGGGCGCGTGACGATTTTCTGCGCGCCATCGCCGCTCGCCGGCGCATTCGCCGCACTTGTGCTGCCGCGCTGCTTCGGCTGTGCGAGCTGCTTGGCGCGTTCTTCCGTCACGACGATGTCGCCCTGCTGCACCGTCTGGTCCTTGCCGACGCCGAGCGCTTCCGCCCAGCTCTGGCCCTGCGCGCGGCACGAGCAACTCGGATTGTATTCGGTGCGGTACTTGAACGCCGTCGGCAGCTGCGAATAGGGCACGCCCTGCGTCGAGACCGCCTGATCGACTTCCTCGCCCGGATTGCGGTGGGTGTAGAGGTGAACTTCGGAAGCGGGGCACAGCCGCTGACAAGCGCGTTCGTCTTCGCCGAAGCGCGCCGGTACCGTCGCGTAGCTGACGGGAAAATAGTAGCCGTCGCAGGTGCGCACACACAGCGTGCGGAACGTCGAGGATGACGGCATCTCGAGCGGCGCCGCGTTGACGTCGCTCTCCTCTTGCCAGCCGCCGAACAGCTTCTCGAGGAAGCCGCGCTGGCGCGCCTGCTGCTGCGGCGCCGAGCTGCGATACTGCGAGCCGCAGTTGTTCTGTTCGAGTGAGGCGAGGAGCTGCCGCCGCTGCATGTCGCGGTTGATGTCGTAACCGCCGCGCGAGCGGCTCATCTCACTCGTCATGCGCTCGAGGTTGGAGCGCTGCTGCGAAATCTTGGCATTGATCTGATCGCACTGCGGCGGGCGCGGGTTGCCGAAGATCCAGAAGCCGCCGCCGGAATCGCAGCCGAGCCTGCGGCCCTGCATGATCGTTTGGTCGAGTTCGAAGCGCTGTCGTCCGATCGCTTCTTCGTAGCGGCGCGAGGCGTCAGGGCCGGCATTGCCGCCGGCGTCTAACTGTGCGAGCGCGCCTTCGAGCCGAAGACAGACCGAATTGCCGCTATCGGATTGCGGCCCGCCGGTCACCGGCGGCGGCGACCCATAAACGCCCGGCGGCGGGCCGCCCGGCACGTTGCCCGGCGGCAGCGGCTGCGCAAGCGCGAGATTCGCTGTAGCCAGCGAGCCTGCAGCGAGGGCAGCAAGGGCGGCAATTCGCATGGCAATCATATGCGGTTCCTGGGCGGTTCCAGTGGGCTCGGTGGCCTCAACGTGCCGACGAAGCAGCGCGATGTTGACCGAAGTATGAAGCGAAAGTCGAGCAGCGCCCCGCTATTTGGCGCACAAAAAGCCGAGAGAAAAGGTGCCTGCGCACCCGGTCCCGTGTTTGTGTCATTTTTGTCACGGCCCGCCGCGCACTTCCGGAAAACCCCCTGTTTGCATAGCGGATAGGCACGTTGCCCAAATCATGTCGTTGCCGAAAACCTGCATCGGCCCGATTTTCCAATGCGAACGGGAAGCCACGAATCTTCAGACGGCTTCCGAAGAAAACGTGATTGGGGGTCAAATGCGCAACTCAGGTTTCAAAACAGTGCTCGGTGCCGCTGCCTTGGCGCTCGCGCTTTCCGGTCCGGCGCTTGCCGCCGATCTGCCGGTCAAGGCAGCGCCCGCACCGGCGCCGGCCGCGCCGGACTTCGATGTCGCCTTCGGCGGCGGCTTGATGAGCGATTATCTCGTCCGCGGTATCACGCAGACGAACCACGGTGCGACCGCGACGGCTTATTTCGAGCCGCGCTACAAGGAATTCTATGTCGGTGTCGCCGGTACCGGCCTCAACTGGGTGGGCTCGAGCGTCAGCCTGAACGACCCGAGCGCCGAGGTCGATTTCTACGGCGGCTGGCGTCCGACCGTCGGCAAGTGGACGTTCGATATCGGCTACATCTACTACAATTACGCCCGCATCCTGCCGGTCTCGGCCGGCTTCTATAACGCCGACTTCTACGAAATCTACGGCAAGGCGAGCTACGCGGTCACCGATCAGCTGACCATCGGCGGCGCGGTCTATTACTCGCCGAACCTCCTGAACTACGGCAACCAGTCCGACTACTGGGAAGCCAATGCCAAGTGGGTCGGGCCGACCTTCGGTGCATTCGGCAGCTACGTGTCGGGTGCTTACGGCTACTTCCACGTTGCCAATGGCGACAACGGCAACACCGGCATCAAGATCCCGAGCTACTCGACCTGGAACGCCGGTATCGGTTTCACCTGGAAGGCCCTCACGCTCGACCTGCGCTACAGCGACACCAACCTGAGTGCCGGCAGTTGCCAGGCGTTCTGGGCGACGGGTTCCAATACGGCGGTCGGCAATCAGGTCGATGGCTGGTGCCGTGGCCAGTTCGTCGCCAAGCTGACCTTCGACGTTCTCGCGTCGGCTCTGAAGTAAATCCGAAGCCTCTCCTAGACGTCTCTCTCAAGCAAAAAGGCGGCTGCTTTTGCAGCCGCCTTTTCGTTGGAACGGATCTCGCGAAGAGGTCAGCGCGAACAAGTAACGGCGACGACCTGCGCGGTTCTGACTGCGGGCTGCGCGACGCTGGCGGTGATTTCTTCGGCCCGGACGTTGCCGTACTCGACTGCCTTCTCGTATTGCCGGGTGCGGCAGATGGCGGCGGCGGCCAGCGCCCCGCAGGGCTCGCCGGCGGCAAGGCAGCGGTCGATCTCATAGCCGTCGGTGTTGTCGACGACGAAAATCTGGGTTTCGGCGAGAGTGGGGGTCGCGGCCAGCAGGCAGGCGGCCAGCAGAAGAATGCGCTTCACGGGTTGAATTCCTGATTCGGCAGGCGGGCAGAATCGCCAAAGAGAGTTGAATCACTGTTAATGCAGGGAATGTGGATCGCCTGTGACGGCCATCACGCCTGTGGCGCTGTAACGCAGAGCCCGGATTGCGGTTCCCAAAAGCCTTGACGGGGCAGGGCATTGCCCCGCATGGTCCCCTCATGAACCCGGCCAGCAACCGTTTCTTCGGCATTTGCCGCGAGATTATTGCCGCATAAGGAGTGCGGGCGGGCTCGTTTTCTCTAAATCCTGAGACGAACGTCCGGCCCGCAGGGCAAGGACGCGATGGATTTGAAGCTTTACAACACGCTGACCCGATCGAAGGAGCCGTTCCGGCCGATCGATCCCGCGCGCGTGCGGATGTATGTCTGCGGGCCGACGGTCTACGACTTCGCCCATATCGGCAATGCGCGGCCGGTCATCGTTTTTGACGTTCTGTTCCGGCTGCTGCGGCACCTTTATGGGCCGGATCATGTCAAATACGTCCGCAACATCACCGACGTCGACGACAAGATCAACGCGCGCGCGGCCGAGCGCGATATCTCCATTCGTGAACTGACTGAGCAGACCTATGCTGAATTCAAGGCGGATGTCGCGGCGCTCGGCTGCCTGCCGCCTTCCGTCGAGCCGCGCGCGACCGAGCACATCGAAGAGATGAAGCTGCTGATCGAGCGGCTGCGCGACGCCGACTATGCCTATGTCGCGGAAGATCACGTGCTGTTCCACGTCGCGGCGATGAAGGATTACGGCAAGCTCTCGAACCGCACGCTCGATGAAATGATGGCGGGCGCGCGCGTCGATGTCGCGCCTTACAAGCGCGATCCGATGGATTTCGTGCTGTGGAAGCCGTCGAAGCCCGGCGAGCCGGGATGGCCGTCACCGCTCGGCATCCAGACACCGGGCCGCCCCGGCTGGCACATCGAATGCTCGGCGATGAGCTGGAAGCATTTGGGCGAAACCTTCGACATCCACGGCGGCGGCATCGATCTCGTCTTTCCGCATCACGAGAACGAACTCGCGCAATCGCGCTGCGCTTTCCATACCGGCGTCATGGCCAATGTCTGGATGCACAACGGCTTCCTGCAGGTCGAGGGCGAGAAGATGTCGAAGTCGCTCGGCAACTTCATCACCATCCGGCAACTCTTGAACGACGGCTGGGCCGGTGAAGTCGTACGCTTCAACATGCTGCGGACGCATTATCGCCAGCCGCTCGACTGGACTGGCAAGCAGCTGGAAGAGAGCCAGAAGATTTTGCGCACGCTCACCGATTTTTCCGGCTACGCCAACGAAGGCGTGGAAGCGATCGCGCCTTCGGTGCAGGAGGCACTCTCGGACGATCTCAACACGCCGCAGGCGATTGCCGAATTGCACGCGCTGTATAAGGCGAAAAAATTCGACGAACTTGCACCGACCTTGCGCGCGCTAGGCCTCAAGCGGCCGGCCGACCAGATCAAGGTCGACGCAGCGACGGTCGGTAAGCTGATCGACGCTCGCCTTGCCGCGCGCAAGATGAAGAACTTCGCCGAGTCCGACCGCATCCGTGACGAACTGAAAGCCATGGGTGTCGTCCTGAAGGACAACAAAGACGGCACCACGAGCTGGGAGGTCGCGCGCTGATGGGCCAGAGCCTACCCAAAGCCGCGCTGCGGCCGATGCTGCCGGCGGATGCCCCGTATCTCGCGGCGATCTATCGCGCCAGTGTCATGGAGTTGACCTCCGACGACTATTCGGAAGCGCAGCAGGAAGCCTGGGCCGAGGCTAGTGACGATGCTGATTTCCCGGCAAAGCTTTCGGGGCAGCTTACGCTCGTTGCGACGATTGCCAGCGCGCCGGTAGCCTTCATCTCGCTCAAGGGGACCGATCACATCGGCATGCTTTACGTGCATCCGGGCGTTGTCCGGCAGGGCGTTGCGACGATGCTTTACGAAGCGATAGAAAAGCTCGCGGCGGCGCGCGGCGCCAAGGCGCTCACGGTCGATGCCAGCGACACCGCCCGGCCGTTTTTCGAGAAGCGGGGCTTCGAGGGCGTGCACCGGAACACGATCCCGTTGGGCGAAGAATGGCTCGGCAACACCTACATGAAGAAGGCGCTGCAGGCGGCGCCTGCCGGGAGGCCGTCATGAGGGCGTTGAATCAATTTCTGAACGGCTTGAATCAAAACAGGAACCTTCAGACGGGATTCTATCCCGTTGAAAAGAATCTCGTTTTTGCATCGGTAAAATGCGGGCGGAGCCGTCCGTTCAAGGGCAACTTGAATCGGTTTGTGAGCGGGTTTTGCGGCGCGTCATGATGATCGCAGACAGGGCATAAAGATGAGTAAAGAGCGCCTCTATTTGTTCGACACCACGCTGCGCGACGGCCAGCAAATGGACGGCGTCGACTTTACGCTCGCCGACAAGCTGAAGGTGATGCGGATGCTCGACGAACTCGGCGTCGATTACGTCGAGGGCGGCTATCCCGGCGCCAACCCGACCGACACGGCGCTGTTTTCCGAGAAGCGCGCATCGCGCGCGAAATTCACCGCCTTCGGCATGACCAAGCGCGCCGGCCGCTCGGCGTCGAACGATCCGGGTCTCGCGCAGACGCTTGCAGCCAAGGCCGATGCGATCTGCATGGTGGCGAAAGCCTCGGCCTATCAGGTGCGCGTCGCGCTCGGCGTGCAGCCCGAGGAAAATCTCGCCTCGATCAAGGAGTCGGTTGAAGCCGCGAAGGCTGCGGGCCGCGAAGTGCTGATCGACTGCGAGCACTTTTTCGACGGCTACAAGGACGATCCGAAATACACGCTCGCCTGCGCCAGGGCGGCTTACGATGCCGGTGCACGCTGGGTCGTATTGTGCGATACCAACGGCGGAACACTGCCGAACGAGATCGAGGAGATCGTCGGTGAAGTCCTGAAGCTGATCCCTGGCGATCATGTCGGCATCCATGCCCATAACGACACCGAGCAGGCGGTGGCGAACTCGCTCGCAGCCGTGCGCGCCGGTGCGCGCCAGATTCAGGGAACGCTCAACGGCGTCGGCGAGCGTTGCGGCAATGCGAACCTGTGTTCGATCATCCCGACGCTGCTCCTGAAGGACGAATACACTTCGCGCTTCGAGGTCGGCGTGAAGCCCGAGCAGCTCACGCATTTGACGCACACCGCGCATGCGTTCGACGAGATGCTGAACCGCGCGCCCGATCGTCACGCGCCTTATGTCGGCGACAGCGCCTTCGCCACGAAAGCGGGCATCCACGCGTCGGCCATTCTGAAAGATCCGAAGACCTATGAGCACGTCACGCCGGATGCGGTCGGCAATCGCCGGCGTCTTCTGGTTTCCGATCAGGCCGGCAAGTCGAACGTGCTGGCGGAATTGGATCGGCTCGGCATCGCGATCGACAAGGACGATCCGAGACTCGCGCGCCTGCTCGATGAAGTGAAGGCGCGGCAGGCTAACGGCTATGCTTATGAAGCGGCGGACGCTTCGTTCGCGCTGCTCGCGCGCCGCGCGCTCGGCACGGTGCCGGATTTCTTCGATGTCGAACGCTTCAACGTCAGCGTCGAGCGCCGCTACAACGCCAAGGGCGAGCTTACATCGGTTGCGGAAGCGACGGTGAAAGTGAAAGTCGATGGCCAGACGCTGATGACGGCGGGCGAGGGCAACGGTCCGGTCAACGCGCTCGACGTCGCGCTGAGAAAGGATCTCGGCAAGTACCAGCCCTACATCAAGGGCATCAAGCTCACCGACTATCGCGTGCGTATCCTGAACGGCGGCACCGAGGCGGTGACGCGCGTTCTGATCGAATCCACCGATGAAGCGGGCGATAGCTGGACGACGATCGGCGTTTCGACCAACATCATCGATGCCTCGTTTCAGGCGCTCGTCGACTCGATCACCTGGAAGCTGCTCAAGAGCAACGCGCCGGCTTGACGCCTTAGCTGCTCGCCGTGCCCCATTCGCCAAAACCGATGCGGCCGAAGCCGGGCAGCTTCAGCGCGGGCTTGCGCAAATCGAGGCCCGAGACGAGGCCGAGGAAGTTGACCTCGAAGCCTTCGACCCAGCCGAGTTTCATGCCGAGATAGCCCCAGAGGTTCAGCTCGATGCCGGTGCCGCTGTCGCTGAGCCCGGCATAGAAGCCGGGGCGATAGTCGCGGCCGACGGCGTTCGGCGGCATCGTGACGCCTAGCTCCGGCGCGGCGCGCAGCACGCTCGCGATGAAGGTATTGCTGTTCGGCCCAGGCCAGATGCGATAGTCGCCGGCGTTGCGCCAGCGATAATCCTTCACCGCCGTTTCGATTTTCGGGATCAGCCGTTCGGCTTCGGCGCCTTTTACATCGGCAAGGACGGCGGGCGCATTGCCGTACCAGCGGCCATCCGGCGCCCAGCCGTTGGTGCGCACCGGATTGCCCCAACCGACGACATCGTAACGCGTCCAGCTTTTCGCGCCCGCGCGTTTCAGCACGACCCAGCTATGTACCGAGAGGACGCCCTTCCAGCCGCCGGTACGGCCGGACATGACGATGACACGAGCGTCCGGAAAGTCGCGCGCGGCGGGCAGCGTATGCGTGCTCGACCAGTCGGCATCGGCGTAGCTGCGCGGGCGCGTGTCATCGAGCGCGTACAGCGCGGCGCGCGCGCCGATCGGGAGCAGGAAGAGAGCGAGAAAGAACAGCACGAGCGGGCGTCGCCTGCGGCGAGGAAGGGACGAGGTGGAAGAAGGCTGGCTGATCGTCATGACAAGGATCGTGAAGATAGAAGCGGGCGGCAATTCGGCAAGCGTCATGACGCGGTTGTGAATACGGGAACTTTTTCCGCGGCGAGGACTTATCTGGCGCGAGAGTTCATATGGCCTATAACGATTCCAATCACTCACGAGCGAAAAAGAAAACTCCGGTCGCCCGATTCTTCGACAAGCCCGATACCGGACTGTCGTGGTTTGGCGGCTTCGCGCAGGCGACCTCGAAATGGGCCGGCAAGCCGCTGACCTTTCTGATCTGCGTCGCGCTTGTTGTCGTGTGGGCCGCGACAGGCCCGCTGTTTCATTACAGCGATACCTGGCAGCTCGTCATCAATACCTCGACGACCATCGTCACCTTTCTGATGGTGTTTCTGATTCAGAACACCCAGAACCGCGACTCGCTCGCCTTCCAGATCAAGCTCTCGGAATTGGTGATCGCGATGAAGGGCGCGCCGAATAGTGTCGCCTCGATCGAGGAATTGTCCGACGTCGAGCTGGAGGAATTGCAGAAGGCCTGTCATCGCCACGCCAGCGAGACTTCCGGCCGTGCGCGCGAATACAAGAAGGCGCTCGCCACGCGGCGGCGCGGAGCGCGTCAGAAAACAAAAAAGAAAGCCTGAGCTGCTTGCAAAAAGCGCAGGCTTTCGTGTTTGCGCTGGCTTGCTAGTACTTGCCCTTCGCGGCGCGGATTTGTCCGCTCAAAGCAAGAATGACGGCAACGATCAGGAACAGGCTGAGCAATCCGCTCGGTCCGTAACCCCACTCCGCGCTATGCGGCCAGGCTGGCAGCGCCGCTACGAGAAACAGGACGAGAACGGCGATCAACCACGAAGTAGTCGTCGTAGACATCGCAATCTCCCTCGTAGGTACCCAAAAGTAACCGGGTACCGATAGAGGTAATCCTGTCCGCCAAAGCAGGTTTCCGCAAATGAAATTACGGTAATATATGCCTCCCGAAGCCGGGATTCAGGCCACGTGGCGGGCTTGTTCTTCCTTCGCGCTCTTTTCGCGCGCCGCCCGCTTGGCGGCAGCCCGGCTCTTGTCGCGGCCCCCGAAAGCGCTCGCCGCGCCAAATGCGGCAAAGCCGGCAAGCGCAAGCGGGATGATCTTTCTAAAACCGATGGTGCGGGCGATCTGCAGCGCTGTCAGCATGATTGCCGGATCTGCAAGCCATGAGGGCATGGCGTTGGCGGCTTCGGCCTCCTCGCGCGCCTTGCGCCGCGCGGCACGCCGCCGCGCAACGGCGAGCAAAGCAAGCGCAATCACCGCGACGAGCAAAAACATGCCGCCGACGACAAAGCAGGCGACGATTGCATCGTAATGCTGCTGAAACCACAGAAACGCGGCAACGACCGCAAACAGGAAGGCAGCCGTGCCCGCCGCCGCCGCGATCGCGCCATAGATCGTCGCTCTTACGAGCCCGTTGATTTGTTCGAGCACCGGATAAGCCTGCTATGCGAAGCGATTAGCGGCGCCACAGCGCGCCGAGCACGAAGCCGACGCCAAGCGCCATCGCGAGTGTCGCGTAGGGGCGTTCCTGCACGGAGTCTTCAATCGCTTCACTGAGGGTGTCGCGCACTTCACGCACGGCATCGACGGCTTCGCCGGTGGAATCGTCGAATTGCTTGCGCGCGCGCTTATAAGCCTGGTTGCCCTTGGCCTGTAAGAGATCGACAACCTGCTGGCTCAGTTTGCTGACATCGTCGCGCATGGCGGAAAAATCCTCCTGCAAGCTATCGAGTGTGGCCGAGGCATTCTTGGTGAATTTGGTCGTCGGGTCGGCGGTAGCCATGATGGTCCCCCTGCGGGATGAGATGGTTTCCGCACTAATGCGCCATCCCGCGAAAAGTTCCATTGATGTGGAGCAAACTGCCCCGGCGAGCGGCGCGCATAAAAGCGGCGCGTGCCGGCTGCGCTACATGCCGTGGGCGACGACCTTCACCGCTTCGCCTTGCGCCCGGACTGCGGCGCGTAGCTGGGGGATGATGTCCTCGACCCGGTCGGCGGCAGAATAGCGCACGCCGTCATAGAGGAATTTCTGATCGAACATGTGCTGCATGAGCGCGATCAGCGGATTCCAGTAGCCTTTGATGTTGGCGAGCAGGATCGGCTTGGCATGCCGGTCAAGCTGCAGCCAGGTCATCTGCTCGACGAGTTCTTCCAGCGTCCCGACGCCTCCGGGCAGCGCAACGAATGCGTCGGCTTCCATCACCATCAGGCTTTTGCGCTCGTGCATGTCGCGCACGATCTTGAGCTCGCCCTTGCCTTCGGTTGCATGTTCGCGAACGACGAGAAATTCCGGAATGATGCCGAGCACTTTGCCGCCGCCATCGAGAACCGCTTGCGACAGTTCGCCCATCATGCCGATATGGCCGCCGCCATAGACAAGACGAATATTCTCGCGCGCGAGCGTGCGGCCGAAGGCGCGTGCCGCTTCGATATAGGCAGGGTCGGCGCCCGGCGACGAGCCGCAAAAGACGCAAACGCTCTTCAATTCAGTCATGCTCAATGATCCTCGGAATATTTCAATGTGCCGTTGTCCCAGCGATACTTCTCGAGAACGACCGCGCTGCGGCCGCTCTGATCGACGCGCGTGACTTTTACTTCGATGCCGCCCTTGGCGAGCGAAACGGTGCTGCTGTTGTCGGTGAACAGAAACGGCTTTTTGTCGTCGCGGTCATCGATGAAATCGACGGGCATGAACTGCTTCTGTGCCGACTCCCAGCGCAGCACGACAAGCGCGCTCGAACCGCTGGTCACCTGACCGCGCACGACGATCTCGTCGATGTTGTCGCCGCTGAGGTCGGCGGCGGCGATCGGCGCCGGCCGCCCGCCGGCGATGATCGGCAGGAAACGCTCGCCGAGACCTTCGAGTTTCTGCGGACCTTCAGGCAACGCGATTTCAAGATAAATCGCGCCCTCGGTGGGACTCACGGCGCTCACCTTCACGCTCTGGCCACCGCCAAGGCGCGCGTTCGCCGATTGCGCGTCGGGCGACTGTGCCGCCGCCGGCTGCAGAGCGGCAAACAGCACGGCCGCGATCGGCAGAAATTTTTGCATGGTGACTCCGGAGGTGGGGTGCATGGCAGGGAATTAAAGAGGTATGACGCGGAAATAGGCCAAAGTTCCAGACTGTGGTTTCACGATGTAACACGTGACAACTTCTTTGCGGCAAATCTTTTACGAATGCTGGAAACCCGGCGTTTTGTGTGCCCGTGATGCAACGTTGGTAGACGCTACAGCGCCCAAAAAATGTTGCTCAGGTGTTGCCCTAGCGGGAGCCAAACAATG
Organism: Xanthobacteraceae bacterium; assembly: GCA_035555855.1. Classification (GTDB taxonomy): domain Bacteria; phylum Pseudomonadota; class Alphaproteobacteria; order Rhizobiales; family Xanthobacteraceae; genus Palsa-892. Next base: position 790 of record DATMGD010000031.1, on the reverse strand, counting down.
ATTGCCAAACTCAAATTCACCGATACTCGGATCAAGAGCTTGAAGCCGAGCGACAAGCGACAAGATTTTTTGACGCTGAGACGAAAGGGCCTCGCCTCGAAGACGCGAGGCGATAAAACTTTCTTCCTGATGGCAAGTTTCCCGGCTCAAAGCATCCGACACGCAGAGCACTGTTGAATATTCATCCGTGAATACAGATTTCGGATTGAACGAGGCTCGGTCGCTCGCAATAATTTGGAAGAATGGTGCCAAGCGAAGAATTGATGTTCGCGCCCGCGGGCCTTCTTTCATTGGGCGATCAGTACGTTTAGGTAAAGCCATATCCTAAAATATCTTCCCGTCTCGTTTTAAGTGACCCGTCTAAATCCATCTCGACGTAGTAGAGGTGGTCGTATTCCAGTTCTTCTTTAACAAACTCATCGTGCACTGTTCGATTAGACCAGTGCGCTACATCCTTCGATGATGTCTGGAAATAATTAGAGGAACGGTAGGCGTCGTTGTCTTGATACCAGTCGAGATGCCGGGCTTCATAAGGATAGTAAACGCGGCGCGCTTTCTTCTGCCTAAAGAATGGCTCGCCAGCTCGGATTAAAGCGAACGTAGTATCAATCGTGCATGGTATCGTTGCGATAGTCCCGAATTTAGTTTCGCTCCATTCTGGAATTTTTTGCCAGAACTGTTTGATGTGCCTATTCATGGCGCTCTTATAGAGCGGATAGTATTTAGGGATGTCGCGAATCTTAAGCATCGGGCCGACACTTTCGGCGTCGGGAAACAAGTCTAGCAGGTG
>DATMGD010000030.1:0-7595 GCA_035555855.1 Xanthobacteraceae bacterium | reverse complement strand
GATGTGTGGACGCGCGAGATGGAAGGCGAGGGGCTGGACGCCATCCTGATTACCGCCTCGGGCTGCGGCACGACGATCAAGGACTACGGCTTCATGCTGCGCACCGACGCGGCTTACAAGGATAAAGCCGCCAAGGTTTCGTCGCTCGCGAACGATATCTCCGAATACCTCGTCAAACTCGGCATCAAGCCGCCCGCAAGCCCGAGCGGCATCAAGGTCGCCTATCATTCGGCCTGCTCGATGCAGCACGGCCAGAAGATCACGCTCCAGCCGAAAGAGCTTCTGGCTAGCGCCGGCTTCGTCGTCCGCGACATAGCCGAAGGTCATCTATGCTGCGGCTCCGCCGGCACTTACAACATGCTGCAATCCGAGATCGCCGGCCGCCTGCTCAAGCGCAAGGTCGCGAATATCGAGAACACCGCCTCGCAGATCGTCGCCACCGGCAATATCGGTTGCATGACGCAGATCGCGAGCGGCACCGAAATTCCGGTGGTGCACACCGTCGAGCTCCTCGATTGGGCGACGGGCGGGCCGCTGCCGGAGACACTGCAGAAGGCGGGCTTCGGCCTGCACTAAGCGAAAAACTCACCGGGGGACTGAATAATGGCACGGAAGAAGCGCCCAAAAGCGGGCACCAAAACCACGAAGAAGAGAAAGAAGGCGAGCCCCAAAGCTCGCAACAAGGCGCGTAAAGCCGTTCGCAAAACTTCCGCGAAGAAGGCGAACAAGAAGGCCAAACCGGCGGCCAAGAAGTCGGTCAAAAAGGCTGCGAAAAAGACCGTAGCGAAAACCGGCCGCGGCAAAATGATCGTCGTGTCGGGTCCGATGCGCGCGCGTTACAGCGAGATCATCAGCCCTGCCGCGCTCGAATTTCTCGCCGGGCTGCACCGCAAGTTCGACAAGCGCCGCCTTGAACTGATGCAGCGCCGCGCCGACCGCCAGCGCCGCTTCGATGCGGGCGAGCTGCCGGACTTTCTCGCCGAGACGAAAAAGATCCGCGAGCAGGGCTGGAAGATCGGCCCGGTGCCGAAGGATTTGCAGGATCGCCGCGTCGAGATCACCGGCCCGGTCGATCGCAAGATGGTGGTGAACGCGCTCAATTCCGGCGCGCAGGTCTATATGGCCGACTTCGAGGATGCCTGCTCGCCGAGCTGGGACAATCTCATCGAAGGCCAGCTGAACCTCAAGGATCGCTGGGCGGGCAAGCTCGCCTTCACCGATCCGAAGAGCAAGAAGCAGTACAAGCTGAACGACAAGGTCGCGACGCTGATCGTCCGCCCGCGCGGCTGGCACCTCACCGAGGATCACGTCGTGATCGACGGCGAACCGATCTCCGGCTCGCTGTTCGATTTCGGCCTCTACTTCTTCCACAACGCCAAGCGCCTCGTCGGCGCCGACACGGGGCCGTATTTCTACATCGCCAAGATCGAGAGCCATCTCGAGGCGCGGCTGTGGAACGACGTCTTCGAATACGCGCAGCAGCAGTTCAAGCTGCCGACCGGCACCATCAAGGCGACGGTGCTGATCGAAACGCTGCCGGCGGCGTTCGAGATGGACGAAATTCTTTATGAGATGCGCGACCACATTCTCGGCCTCAACGCCGGGCGGTGGGACTACATCTTCTCGTTCATCAAGCGCCTCGGCAAGAACAAGCGTTTCCTCACGCCCGATCGCAGCGTGATGACGATGGACAAGGCGTTCCTGTCGGCCTACGCGCAGCTTTTGATCCGCACCTGTCACCGCCGCGGCGCCTACGCCATGGGCGGCATGGCGGCGCAGATTCCGGTCAAGGGCGACGACAAGGCCAACAACGAAGCCTTCAAGAAGGTGCGTGCCGACAAGGAGCGTGAAGCCGGTTCCGGCAACGACGGCACCTGGGTCGCGCATCCGGGCCTCGTGCCGGTCGCCGAGGAAGTCTTCAATCGCATGATGCCGAAGTCGAACCAGCTCGACGTCCTGCGCGAAGACGTTAAGGCCTCGCGCGACAAGCTCCTCGAAGTGCACGACGGCGATCGCACGGAAGAGGGGCTTCGCCTCAACATCCGTGTCGGCATCCAGTACATCGAGGCATGGATCGAGGGCCGCGGTGCGGTGCCGCTCTATAACCTGATGGAAGACGCCGCGACCGCCGAGATCAGCCGCATGCAGGTCTGGCAGTGGATCTACCACGGCGCCAAGCTGAAAGACGGCCGCACCGTCACGGCCGACCTGTTCGAGGAAGTCCTCGAAGACGAAATGAAGAAGCTCCGCGAAGTGCTCGGGCCGACCAACTACGACGCGGGCCACTTCGACGAAGCCATTCAGATCTTCAAGGACATGTCGCTGTCGATGGATGTCGAGGAATTCCTCACCATCCCGGCATATGAGCTGGTGAAGTAAAAAATCGGGGCCGTCTTCCCCAAGACGGCCCCGTTCGCTTCCGCTCCCCGTATTCTTTCCGGCTCTTTATTTGAGCATGATCCTTTCCGAAAACCGGTACCCGCTTTTCGGGATCATGCTCTAGATCACGATCACTTTCGTGCCGACCTTCACTTTCTGATAGAGGTCGATGACATCCTCGTTGCGCATGCGGATGCAGCCCGAGGACACCGCCGTGCCGATGGTGTCCGGCTCGTTCGAGCCGTGGATGCGATAGAGCGTCGAGCCGAGATACATCGCCCGCGCACCGAGCGGGTTCTGCGGGCCGCCGGCCATATAGGTCGGCAGATCCGGGCGCCGCTTGAGCATTTCCGCCGGCGGCCGCCAGTCCGGCCATTCTTTCATCGCGGTGATCGTCTTCACGCCCGCCCATTCGAAACCGGGGCGGCCGACGCCGATGCCGTAGCGGATCGCCTTGCCGTCTTCCTGCACGAAATAGAGAAACTTGTTCGGGGTATCGATGACGATGGTGCCGGGCTTCTCGTTCGTCGGATATTCGACGACTTGCTTGAAGTATTTCGGATTGACGCTGCCGCGCCGCGGCTGGTCGTAGGGATTGCCCCAGCCCGCGCGCGGATTGGCTTCATAATTGCTGCGGCTCGCCGACATGTCTTCCCACGGGCGCTGGCCGCTCGCGCGCGGCAGCTCGCCGCGCTGCGCGCCGCCGAACAGGAATTCGATGAAGCCGCCGCCCATCTGGCCGGGCCGGGCCGCGCCCTGCCGGTTATCGGAGAAGTCGGAGCGCTCGTCCTGCGGCTGCCGCCGCTGCGCGCGATAACGGCGCTTCTTGTCTTGCTGCGAGACGGTGCCGGTGATGTCGGGATCGAAACCGGCATCGGTGTGCTGCGCGCCCGCGATGAGCTGCGCATCGCGCGGCGCATCAAGCGGATCGGCAAGTGCCGCCGCGGTCAGAACGGGTGCAATGAAGAGAGAGAGAAGGAAGGTCTTGCGCATCGACGTACTCGTGACTGGATCGCCGAAAGGATTGCTTATCCCTAACCGGCCGTTGCCAACGGCCGGTAAACGCCGCCCCCTCGCGGCGCTGCGTCTTGCGATATGGTTGACGAAACCTTAAGGCCGCCGGATCGCGATCAGGCAGCCGAGCGCGCCGAGCGCGAACAGCCCGACCGTGCCGATCGCCGCGCCATCGGAAAGCCGTTCGGAAACGAGCGCGAGCAATAGCGGCCCGACCGCCTGCATGAGCAGCACGGGAGCGGCGATCTGGCCGATCATGCGGCCGTAGCCGTCCGGCCCGAACAATGCGAGCGGCACGTTGCCGCGCGCGATCGTCATCCAGCCATTGGCGATGCCGAACATGATGGTGAAGCCCGCGGCCATGACCGGCGAGAAGCCCCACCAGACGAGGCCGGCACAGGCGATCAGAAGGATGCAGAGCGCGACGCGCGCGATGTCGAGCGGATGTTGTTTGCGACCGAAGGTGAATTCGATCAGCCGTGCCGAAACCTGTGCCGGGCCGAACAGCGCGCCGATGGTGACGACGGTTGCGGCATCGATGCCCTCGCGCTGGAAGATCGCCAGCATATGCGCCGAGAGCGCCGACGGAATGAACATGTAGAGCGCGAAGCCGCAGGCGACGAGCAGGAACGGCAACCCCTTGGCTGGCAGATACTTTGCCTTGCGCACGGGGTTTTCCGGCAGCGGCAGCTTCGCCGCCTGTTCGCGCGGCAACGCGAAAGCAAGAAGTGGCGCCCCGGTAAACGCAAGCAGTGCCGCATAGACCTGATAGGTCGATTGCCAACCGATCTTCTCGATCAGGAGATGCGTGAGCGGCCAGCTTACGGTGGATGCAAAGCCGCCGATGAAGGTGAGCAGCGTGATCGCGCTCCTCGCGCTCGAGCCGAAGATGCGCGCGAGCGTCGCAAACGCCGGATCGTAAAGAGTGGCCGGGATCGCAAGGCCGATCAGGATCCAGACCGCGAAATAGGCGACGATATGGGTCGCAAAGGTGATCGCGAGCAGCGCGGCGGCGCCAAGCAGGAAGCCGACCGGCATCACCACATGGCCGCCATAGCGGTCGATCCACCTGCCGACGAAGGGCGAAGTGACGCCGGCGGCGAGCAGGGCGACGGAGAACCCCGCCATCGCGAGTGTCAGCGACCAGCCGCGTTCTTCGGCGATCAGCGGTACGATGAGGACCGGCGTATAGTAGATCGCGCCCCAGGACAGGATCTGCGCGAAGCCGAGGATGGGGATCGCGCGCCAGCGGCTCTTGAGCGCCTTCGAGATATTCATTGCGGCGTCTTGTATCGCAAGGATTCGTATCGTTGACCATCCGTTAATAGGCGTCGTTGATACGCTCTTAACGGAATTCGGGGCATTTTCCGCGCCATGCGTGGGAATGGTTTGTATCGCGTCGTCCCGCTCGTCGCTCTTTTTGCATCCCTGGCGCTCTCGAGCTGCCGGGTGTTCGACTTTGAGCAGCGTGAGCCATGGCGCGCCGAGGCTGAGGAAAAGTGCCTGGCTGAAAAGCTGGTGCAGCCTTCGGCTTATATCGAGCCTGAATCCTCCATCAATGGCGCCGGCACCTGCGGCATGGTGCACCCGTTCAAGGTCGCGGCGATGAACAATGGCACTGTCGAAGTGTCGCCGAAGGCGACGCTCGCATGCCCGGTCATCAGCGAGCTCGATCGCTGGATCTCGGATTCGGTGCAGCGCTCGGCGATGACCTGGTTCGGCGAGCAAGTCGCCGAGATCAAGCAGATTTCCGCTTACTCATGCCGCGGCATGAACGGCCAGCCGGGTGCGCATATCTCCGAGCACGCTTTCGGCAACGCGCTCGACATCGCGGCGTTCAAATTGCAGAGCGGGCACGAGGTCGTCATCAAGAAGGCGTGGAAGAACGGCTCGTATGAGGAGCGCGGCTTCCTGCGCGATGTCGCGATGGATGCCTGCGAGCGCTTCGCGACCGTGCTTGCGCCGGGCTCTAACGTCTATCACTACGATCACATTCACCTCGATCTTTCGCGCCGCGCTTCGGGCAATACTTATTGCAAGCCGCAGGTGGCGCGGCTGACGCCGCCGAACCGCGCCTATGCGCGCGGGCCTGTTTCGCGCGGCCAGCAGGTTGCGCAAGTTCCGCAACAAGCGCCGGTGCAGCAGCCGGTTTACCAGCCCGCGCCGCGTGCGAATTACTCTCCGCGCCAGAGCGAGGACTTGCCGCTCGGCGGCAACGCGCCGCGTTACGAGCCGCAATATGCAGCCGCGCCGCAGGCACGCAGCTATCCGCAGCGGCAGATGGGCGGCCAGCCGATGCAGGTTTCGCCGCAGCCATCCTATGCGCAGCCGACTTATGCCGAACCGCCGATGCGCGCGCCGGCCTATGCGCCGGAGCCGCAATATCCGGCAGCCGATCCCTATCGGCCGCTGCCGCCGCGCAATGTCGGCGCGAAGCGCAAGAGCGACGACGACATCGTGACCGCCAGTATCGGCAAGGACAAGAAGAAGGCGCACGCGAAGCAATCACCGCATCACGCCGTGAAGCATGCCGCGCCGAAGCCCGCGCCGGTGAAGCCGCTGCCGCAAGCAGCAGAATCAAAACCCGCCGCCCGCAAGCCGGCTTCGATGGCCAGCAGCAATCTGTTCTCGCCGGTGCCGATCGCCGCGCAAGGCAATCCGCCGAGCGCCAAGTCTGTCGGCGATGCGACGCTGAAGGCGCTGAAGAACTAGGCGTCGTCCTTGCGCATCTTCGGGTCGCCATAGCCGCCGCCGGTCGGGGAGATGATGATGACCGCTTCGCCGGGCGCGAGCGAGGTCTGGTCGCAGCCTTCCAGCTTTTCCATGTGACCGTCGAGGCGGCGCACCCAGTTTTCGCCGAGCTGGCCGAGTTCTCCGCCCGCAAGCCCGAACGGCCTGATCTTGCGATGGCCCGAGAGAATGGCGCAGTCCATCTTTTCCAGAAAGCGTATGCGCCGCGAGATGCCGTTGCCGGCATTCCACAGGCCGCGCCCGCCGGAGTTCGGCCGGATATGGAAATCTTCGAGCAACACCGGAAAGCGGAATTCCAGAACTTCCGGGTCGGTGAGCCGCGTATTGGTCATGTGCGTGTGCACGGCGTCGGTGCCGTCGAAACCGGGCCCGGCGGACGAGCCCGAGCAGATCGTCTCGTAATACTGATACTTGTCGTTGCCGAACGTAAGATTGTTCATCGTGCCTTGCGCCGCCGCCATCGCGCCGAGCGCGCCGAACAGCGTGTCGGTGACGGCCTGCGATGTTTCGACATTGCCTGCGACGACGGCCGCCGGATATTGCGGCGAGAGAAGCGAAGCTTCCGGCACGACGATGTGAATGGGGCGCAGGCAGCCCGCGTTCATCGGAATTTCGTCGTTGACCATGACGCGGAAGACATAGAGCACGGCAGCGCGCGTCACCGGCGCGGGCGCGTTGAAATTGGTCGGCTGCTGCTCGCTCGTTCCGGTGAAATCGACCGTCGCTTCGCGTTTTTCCTTATCGACCGAAATCTTGACCGCGATCGTCGTGCCCTGATCCATGACGTAGGAAAATTCGGAATCGTGCAGCCGGTCGAGGACGCGCCGCACGGCTTCGGCGGCGTTGTCCTGTACGTGGCCCATATAGGCCTTCACGACATCGAAGCCAAAATCGTTGATGATCTTTTGCAGTTCGCGCACGCCTTTTTCGTTGGCGGCGATCTGCGCTTTGAGGTCGTTGATGTTCTGCTGCGGATTGCGTGCCGGATATTGCGCACCGGTCAAAAGCTCGCGCAGCTCTTTTTCGCGGAAGCGCCCCTGATCGACCAGCTTGAAGTTGTCGATATAGACGCCTTCTTCCTCGATCGTCGTCGCGCGCGGCGACATCGAGCCCGGCGTCACGCCGCCGACATCGGCGTGGTGGCCGCGGCTCGCGACCCAGAAGATGATTTCCTTGCCGGCATCGTCGAACACCGGCGTGCAGACGGTGATGTCGGGAAGGTGCGTGCCGCCGTTATAGGGCGCGTTCAGCGCATAGACGTCGCCCGGTTTCAGCGTGTCGCGATTTTCGCGCAGCACCGTTTCGACCGAGCGATCCATCGAGCCGAGATGCACCGGCATGTGCGGCGCATTGGCGACGAGATTGCCTTCGCCGTCGAACACCGCGCAGGAAAAATCGAGCCGCTCCTTGATGTTCACGGAATAGGCGGTGTTCTGGAGCGTCACGCCCAT
>DATMGD010000029.1:0-38088 GCA_035555855.1 Xanthobacteraceae bacterium | reverse complement strand
GAGCGTTCGTATGGCCCACATACGGCGCACCCGGTGAGAGTTCCGATCAGCGGCGGATAAAAGGGCCTCTCCCAAAAGGAAGGCTTGGTCAGTCCGCCGGGGCTCGCAGGGATAAGGCCGTAACCCATCGCGCGCGGGACGCCGGTTACAAGCCGGCGACTGCGGAACGACAACTCTGGTGTCTTCCCACTTTTCGACACCAGACCGTGGAGACCGGCAAGTCTCCGGCGTCCCGCGCCGCCCTCATTTTATTTGCGCGCGCTTGGGGTTTACCCCATTCGCGCAAAAAATGAGCGAGCGGAGGCTGATGATGATCCGGCGAGGAAAAAACCTCGCGCGGTAACGATGATGCACGCCTCGAATAATCCAGCCCGCCAAAACAAAAACGGCCGGGCTTTCACCCGGCCATTTGCAGACTTCTGAAATCCGCTTCAGGCGGCGCGCTTCTTCGGCTGCACTTCCGCGGTGTAGTCGTCCATCAGCTGCTTGGTGATCTCGCCCGGCGTGAAGCGCCACTTGGCGATTTCGGAAACCGCCGTCACTTCCGCCGCGGTGCCGGTGATGAAGCATTCGGAAAAGCCGTCGAGCTCTTCCGGCTTGATGTGCCGCTCGATCACTTCATGACCGCGCTTCTTGGCAAGCTCGATCACCGTGCGGCGCGTGATGCCGTCGAGGAAACAATCCGGCGCCGGTGTATGAATCTTGCCGTCCTTGATGAAGAACAGGTTCGCGCCGGTGCATTCGGCGACCAGCCCGCGCCAATCGAGCATCATCGCATCGGCATAGCCGTTGCGTTCGGCGCGGTGCTTCGAGATCGTGCAGATCATGTAGAGACCCGCGGCCTTCGCCTTGCACGGGATCGTCGCCGGATCCGGGCGGCGATATTCGGCAAGCTCGAGCCGGATGCCTTTCAGCCGCTGCGCCGGATCGAAATAGCTCGGCCACTCCCAGGTCGCGATGGCGAGGTGAATCTTGTTGTGCTGCGCCGAGACGCCCATCATCTCCGAACCGCGCCAGGCGATCGGCCGCACATAGGCGTCCTTCTGGCCGTTCTTCTCGAGCACGAGGCGCTTCGCCGCGTCGATCTCGGCGACCGAATAGGGGATTTCAAAATCGAGCAATTCGCCCGAGCGCTTCAGGCGCTCCGAATGCTCGGTCGATTTGAAGATTTCGCCGCCGTAAGCGCGCTCGCCTTCGAACACCGCGCTCGCGTAATGCAGGCCGTGCGAGAGAACGTGCAGGTTCGCCTCTTCCCACGGCACCAGCTTGCCGTCGTACCAGATCACACCAGGGCGTTTGTCGAACGGCAAACCGGCTGCAGCCATCGTCGTCTCTCCTACCAAGCATCGAAGACCCCGGCAGGCGGCCGGCGATCGATCTATTTTTTGTCGTTTTTCGGGTTTTGCCTAAACCGATAAACCCGATATGACTAAGTCCAATGAGAGCGTGTCTAACCTTACGGCGCAACGATCGACCAGGTGGCCCGGGGTCTCCGCGACCGATCCTTTCGCCGACACGCACAGTTTTGTAACAAACAAATCGAAATACGTCAATATGGCTGACATAAACGCCTCGACGCTATCTTCATCTTCGCGAGCTGCTTCATCGGGTGACCGGGGTTCGGCCGAAGGCCCTGCTTACGACCTGATCGAGCTGCTGTTTTTCGCCTATCGCGATTTCATTGGCGATGCCGACGAGATCCTCGGCCGCATCGGCTTCGGCCGCGCCCATCATCGGGTGCTGCACTTTGTCCATCGCCATCCCGGCATGCGCGTCGCCGACCTCTTGGACGTCCTGAAGATCACCAAGCAGAGCCTCGGCCGCGTGCTGCGCGAGCTGGTCGACAACGGCTACATCGTCCAGCGCGCCGGCCCGGCCGATCGCCGCCAGCGCCTGCTCTACACCACGCCGAAGGGCGAGGCGCTCGCGCTCGAATTGGCGCTTCTGCAAACGCGCCGCTTCGCCCGCGCGCTCAACGAGTGCGGCGCCGGGGCCCGCGCCGAAGCCTGCCGCTTTCTTGCCGCCATGATCGAGCCTTCGGCGCGCGGCGAAGTCGAGGCGCTGATGGCAAGCGCCGAGCACAAGAAGAACGAGAACAAGCCGCGTTGAGGAAAGGAGCGAGACGCCATGATGGCGCACGCCAAGAAGCCGCTTCCCGATGACGCGCCGCATCTTCTCGTCGTCGACGACGACGCGCGCATCCGCGATCTCCTGTCGCGCTACCTCACCGACCACGGCTATCGCGTGACGACCGCCGGCGACGCCACGCAGGCGCGCGCCAAGCGAGACGGCCTCACCTTCGATCTTCTCGTTCTCGACATCATGATGCCGGGCGAGAACGGCCTCGATCTCGCGCGCTCGATCCGCAGCGACTCGCAGGTGCCGATTTTAATGCTGACCGCGCGCGCCGAAACCGACGACCGCATCAGCGGGCTCGAGACCGGCGTCGACGACTATCTCACCAAGCCGTTCGATCCGCGCGAGCTTCTCCTGCGCATCAACAACATCCTGCGCCGCGCGGCGACACCACAGCCGCTCGCCATTGAAACCGTGCGTTTCGGCGACTTCACCTTTCACATCGAAAGCGGCGAACTTCTGCGCGACGACAAGCCCGTCCGCATCACCGACCGCGAACGCGACATGCTGCGCATTCTCGCGGCACAGCCCGGCGAGACGGTCGCGCGCCAGCTGCTCGCCGCGCCGGGTGCCGACGTGAACGAGCGCGCGGTCGACGTGCAAATCAATCGCCTGCGCCGCAAGATCGAGGAAAACCCCACCGATCCGCTTTATCTGCGCACCGTGCGCGGCGGCGGCTACCGGCTCGTCGTATCACCGTGAGGCGGTCATGACGACGATCGAGAACGGCGTGAACGGTATCCGGTCGGTGATCGGCTTCGTTCACGGCCGCTGGAACAGAGCCGGCGCCTGGGTAACCGCGCGCATGCCGAAACGGCTTTATGCGCGCTCGCTCCTCATCATCGTGCTGCCGATGGTGATCCTGCAATCGGTCGTCGCCTTCGTCTTCATGGAGCGCCACTACAACCTCGTCACCCGCCGCCTGTCGTCGGCCGTGACGCAGGATGTCGCCGCGTTGATCGACGTTCATCAAAAATATCCGCAGGACAAGGATGCAAACCTCTTGCGCCAGATCGCCAGCGAACGGCTCAACCTGCGCATCGACTTCCTGCCCGGCGGCCAGTTGCCGCCGCCCGCGCCGAAACCGTTCTTCTCCATCCTCGATCAGGTGCTCTCGCAGGAGATCAGCCGCCAGATCAAGCGGCCGTTCTGGATCGACACCGTCGGCAATTCGAACCTGATCGAAATCCGCATCCTGCTCGACAACAGCACGCTGCAGGTCTTCGCGCCGCGCAACCAGACCTACGCCTCGAATTCGCACATCTTCATCCTCTGGATGGTCGGCACTTCGCTGGTGTTGATCGGCGTCGCCATCATCTTCCTGCGCAACCAGATCCGGCCGATCCTCAAGCTCGCCGAGGTCGCCGACGCTTTCGGCAAGGGCCGCGAAGTGACGAATTTCCGGCCGCGCGGTGCCATCGAAGTGCGGCAGGCGGCTTTCGCCTTCCTCGAAATGAAGCGCCGCATCGAGCGGCAGATCGAGCAGCGCACGACGATGCTCGCCGGCGTCTCGCATGACCTCCGCACCATCCTGACGCGCTTCAAGCTCGAGCTTGCGATCCTCGAAGACAGCCCCGACGTCGAGGCGCTGCGCCGCGATGTCGACGAGATGCAGCGCATGCTGGAGGCGTATCTCGCCTTTGCACGCGGCGATGTCGGCGAACAGCCCTCGCTGGTTGATGTTTCGGAAGTCCTGAAGGAATTCGCGGCAAACGCCGAACGGCGCGGCAAGCGCGCCCAGTCAAGTTTCTCGGGACCGCCGATCGTGCAACTTCGCGCCGACTCGTTCCGGCGCTGCCTCAGCAATCTCGTTGCCAACGCCGCGCGCTACGCCAAGACCATCGAAATTTCCGGCGCGCGCGAGCCGCGCTGGCTCATCGTGCATGTCGATGACGACGGCCCCGGCATTCCGGCGGAAAAGCGCGATGACGTCTTCCGCCCGTTCCTGCGGCTGGACGATGCGCGCAACCAGAACGAGGGCGGAACAGGCTTGGGTCTTTCGATCGCCCGCGACATCGCCAACGCCCACGGCGGCGACATCACATTGTCCGACAGTCCGCTCGGCGGCTTGCGCGCGACGATCCGCGTTCCGGCTTAGAACAACCGCCCGCCATCGGGGACTTTGCGCGTCGGCGCGATCAGCACCACCGCGCCCTCCTCGTCGGGAAAGCCGAGCGTCAGCACTTCGGACATGAACGGCCCGATTTGCCGCGGCGGAAAATTGACGACCGCCGCCACCTGACGCCCGACGAGTTCTTCCGGCTTGTAGTGTTTGGTGATCTGCGCCGAGGATTTCTTGCGGCCGATCTCCGCTCCGAAATCGATAACGAGCTTGATTGCGGGCTTTCTCGCTTCGGGAAACGGCTGCGCCTCGACGATCGTGCCGACGCGCACGTCGACTTTCCGGAAATCGTCGAATTTGATTTCCGGTTCTTTCTGTTCTGCCATTTGGATCAGGCCTGCATGGTTTGCGGTTCGGGCGGCGGCCTGCGGCGCGGTTCGCGCGTCCGCCGCGGACGGCAGCGCGGCACAAACCGGCAGAGGTCGTCGAACAATGTCGCAAGCCGTGCACCGGCGGCAAGCTCGCGGTCAAGCTCGGCCATGGTGCGCGCGAGCCCCGGATCCTCGTCATCGAGCCAGACCCGCATCACGCGCGCGAACAGGACGGCAAGCGCCTGCGCGCGCATGCCGCCGGCGAGCCCCGAAGAGTCGAGCCCCGCCGCCGACATCATCCATTGCTGCGAGCGCACCGCGAGCTTGTTCATGCCGAGCGCAAAACGCGGATTGCGCCGCGCCGTACAGGCGAGCGAGCGGACGGCCGCGCGGTTCGGCGTCAGCACCTCGAAGCGACGCATCAGAACATCGAACAGCCGGTCGCGCATCGTCGCCTGCGCGTCCTCGACATCGCCGCCGGCGAGCACTTTCTCGTCGGTCGTGCGCACGAAGCCCGCGACCATGTCGAAGGTCGAGCCGAAATATTTGCGCATCTCGGCCAGCGACACCCCGGCCTTGTCGGCTACGGCGGCAAGCCCGATTTTCTCGAACGATGTTTCGGCGAGCAGCGACAAAAACGCGGTGATGATTTTTTCGCGGGTGTTGTCGGCAGGTTTATCGACCATGACACACTCCTGGAAAGACAAATTCCTAAAGCGCGCTCGGTGGCACGCCCGGATTGGACTGATCCTACGATTTTGATGTGGCGCCGGAAAGGCGCTGGTTCAAGCGTCAGTTGGCAAGATCGTGCGAACGCTTGGTCGCAGCCGCAACCGCTCGCTGCAGAAGCGACTGAAATCCGTCCTTGCCCATCAAGACTTCGAGTGCTGCGGCAGTGGTGCCGCCGGGCGATGTCACGTTCTCGCGCAACTTGGCGGCGTCGAGCGATGAGCGCCGTAATAACTCGCCCGACCCCGAAACGGTTTCCCGCGCAAGCTTCGTCGCGAGTTCCGGCGGCAGGCCGGCATCGACACCGGCTTTGGCGAGCGCTTCGGCAAGCAAAAAGACATAAGCCGGGCCCGAGCCGGAAACCGCCGTCACCGCATCCATCAGCGCCTCGTCTTCGATCCACTCGACGGCACCGACGGCGCTCAGGAGTTCGGTCGCGTACATTTTGGTGCCGGTGCAGACATAGTGGTTCGCGACTGCGACGGTGATGCCCTGCCCGATTGAAGCCGGCGTGTTCGGCATGCCGCGCGCGACAAGGCTGCCGGACGGCAAGTCTTTTTCCAGCGAGGCGAGCGTCCGTCCCGCCATGATGGAAATCACCAGCGTCTTCGGCCGGAGGAACGCCGCGATCTTCGGCACCACTTCGCCCGCGACCTGCGGCTTCACGGCGACCACCACCGCGTCGGGCATGAATGCGCCCGGCCGCGGCATGCGCTCGATCTTCTGCTCTTTGAGAAAGGTCGCCATGTCCGAAGACGGCGCAGGATCAAGCACGGCGATATTGGCCGGGCTCAGGCCATGCGACAGCCAGCCCTCCAAAAGCGCGCCGCCCATCTTGCCCGCGCCGACCAGGAGGACATTGCCTTGCAGGGAACGGCTCTCCGCCAAGATCAGGCCTCGCCGACGGTCTCGAACATCGCCGCGTCGACCGCTTCGCGCGCCGTTTTGCCCGCCCAGACCACGAACTGAAACGCCGGATAATAACGCTCGACGGCATCGACCGCGCGTTCGAGCTGGGCTTCGCACTGGCGTCCGCTCGCGATGGCTCCGCCCGCGAGCAGCAGCGCGTGGCGATACATCACCAGGCCCTCGTCCGACCACAGGTCGAAATGTCCGACCCACATCTGCTCGTTGACGATGGACAGAAGCCTCAGCACTTCGGCGCGCCGGTTCTCCGGCACCTTGAGGTCGAAGGCGCAGGCAAGATGCAGCGCCTCGATCTCCGGCATCCATTGAAAGGAGATGTGATAGTCGGTCCACCGCCCCTTCATCGACAGCGTGATTTCGCCGTCGGCGGAACGCTCGAACGACCAGTCATTCAGGGCGGCGAGGCGCTCGACCAGATCGACGGGATTGCCCCGCACTTCGGTCTCAATATCCATAATCGACATCGCTTGCCTCTTCGCCCGGTCGGCCCCAATGCGCGCCGATTTGGGCGGATCATTGTTCGCGTCATGTTGTGAAGATGACGCGAATCAGTCCGCATTCGCCGCAGGTCGAAGGAATCGTATTCGCGTCGCCTCCGCAACGCCGCGAGGCCGCGATTCCACAGGCGTCGGGAAGTTTCCCCGCTTTTTCGGTGGAGAGATCAGACGCCCGAAGCGCCGCCGAGTTTTTTCTCGAGTTCGGCGATGCGCGCGGCGAGCCGGTCGTTCTCGTCGCGGGCTTTCGCGGCCATCTCCTTGATGGCTTCGAACTCCTCGCGCGTCACGACATCCATGTTGCGCAGGAATTTCTCGGCCTGGGCCTGAAACAGCGTCTCGACTTCCTTGCGGACGCCGCCCGCGACGCCAGCGGCATCGTTCATCAGCCGGGAAATCTCGTCGAAAAAGCGGTTAGACGTCTGCATGGTCAGCTCCAGTGGACGCGGGCACTTAAGTCATACGTTTGGAAAACCGCAAGCGCATAGAAGGATGGGGATTGCCGCGCCTGCCTGCAAGGCGTCCCGCATAAATAGGCCTAAGATGCTTGACTTCCCTGCCCCTTGAGCGGATTCAGCCAGTTCCATGCCGCTTTTTGCCATCCCCTTCCCCGCCTTCGACCCCATCGTCTTCTCGGTCGGCCCGCTCACCATCCGATGGTACGCGCTCGCCTATATCGGCGGCATCCTCGGCGCGTGGTGGTTGGCACGCTGGCTCGCCGGGAATCAGAAGTTGTGGGGCGGCGCCTCGCCGATGAAGCCCGCCGATGTCGATGACGTCATCACCTGGTGCGCGCTCGGCATCGTACTCGGCGGCCGCCTCGGCTATGTGCTGTTTTACGGCAAGACCTATTTCCTCGAGCACCCGGCGGAAATCTTCATGCTGTGGCACGGCGGCATGTCGTTTCACGGCGGCTTCCTCGGCACCATCCTCGCGCTTCTGCTTTATGCGCGCAGCCACAAGATCTCGATGCTATCGATGCTCGACCTTGGTGCGGTGGTGACGCCGATCGGCTTGTTCCTCGGCCGCATCGCCAACTTCATCAACGGCGAATTGTGGGGCCGCGTCACCGACGTGCCGTGGGCGATCATCTTTCCGCATGCCGGACCCGACGGCCGCCACCCGAGCCAGCTTTACGAAGCGGCGCTCGAAGGCGTTGCGCTGTTCCTGATCGGCATCATCGCCGTGCGCATGGGCGCATTGAAACGTCCGGGTCTGGTCGGCGGGCTGTTCGTATTCTGCTACGGGCTTGCGCGCATCGTCAGCGAGCACTTCCGGGAGCCCGACGCGCAGCTCGGCTTCCTCGCCGGCGGTTTGACGATGGGCATGCTGCTGTCGATCCCGATGCTCGTTGTCGGCGGCATCGCCATCGTCTGCGCGCTGCGCAGCGAACCCCGTAAAGCATGAACGCCTTCGAGCGACGGATCCGCACCATCATCGAGGCCGAAGGGCCGCTGCCGCTCTCGCGCTACATGGCGCTTTGCCTCTCCGACCCGCGCCACGGCTATTACACGACGCGCGATCCCTTGGGTGCCGCCGGTGACTTCACCACCGCGCCCGAGATCAGCCAGATGTTCGGCGAACTGATCGGCCTCTGGTGCGTCGAAGTCTGGCGCGCCATGGACGCCGTGAGGGGCACGCCGCAAAGCCTGCATCTTGTCGAGCTTGGGCCGGGCCGCGGCACATTGATGAAGGATCTCTTGCGCGCCGCGAAGATCGTGCCGGATTTCTTGAGCGCCATCGAAGTGCATCTCGTCGAGACCAGCCCCGTGCTTACCGGACGGCAGCGCGAGACGCTCGCGAATGCGCATCCGAAAATTTCATGGCACACACGCGTCGAGGATTTGCCTCAAGGACCGCTCATCGTCGTCGCCAACGAATTCGTCGATGCGCTGCCCATCGATCAATTCGTCAAAACGACAGACGGCTGGCGCGAGCGCCGCGTCGGTATCGCCGACGACAAGCTCGCCTTCGGTCTCGATCCGCGCCCGGTGCCGGGTATCGACGAGAGCCTACCGCCGCGGCTGCGAAAAGCCTTCGTCGATTCCGTGCTGGAGCGGCGTGAGCTTGCGCCCCTGCGTGAGATCGCCACGCGCATCGCGAAGTCCGGCGGCGCGGCGCTCATCGTCGATTACGGCCACCGCCGCACGACGCTCGCGCACACGCTGCAAGCGGTGCGCGCGCATGAATTCGCCGACCCGCTCGAATTGCCGGGCGAGGCCGATCTCACTTCGCTGGTCGATTTCGAGGCGCTTGCGGACTGCGTAAAACGGCAAGGCACGAAACCGTGGGGCCCGATCGCGCAAGGCATTTTCCTGCGCCGTCTCGGCATCGAGCCGCGCGCCGAACGCCTGAAGCGCGATGCCGACGCCAAAACCCGCGCCGACATCGACGCCGCGCTTCATCGCCTTATCGGCGAAGCGCCGCGCCAGATGGGCGAACTGTTCAAGGCATTCGCCTTTACTCATTCTGAGTTGCCGACACCGCCGGGATTTGACAGTTGAGCGGGTCGCAGCGAACGTTCAAATCATGAAAGTGCAATCGCCCGCGCTCAGCGCGCTTTCCGGCATCCGTCATGCCTTCTTCACGCGGCAAGGCGGCATCTCGACCGGCATCTATACGAGCCTGAACGGAGGGATCGGCTCGAACGACGATCCGGCCCATGTCGCGGAGAACCGCCGCCGCATGGCGCAGGCGCTCGGCGCCGAGACGCTCGTGAGCTGCTACCAGATTCATTCCGCTGAGGTCGTCGTCGCCGAAACGCCGTGGACACGCGAAAACGCCCCGCGCGCCGACGCCATCGTTTGCAAGACGCCGAAACTCGCCATCGGCGTTTCGATTGCCGATTGCGGCCCGGTGCTGTTCGCAGACAGTGAAGCGCGCGTCATCGGCTGCGCGCACTCCGGCTGGAAAGGCGCGCTCACCGGCGTTCTCGAAGCGACGCTCGATAAAATGGAAACGCTTGGCGCGAAGCGCGAGCGCATCGTCGCCGCCATCGGCCCGCTGATCCGGCAGGACAGCTACGAGGTCGGCCCCGAATTCGTCACGCGCTTTCACGAAGCCGATCACAAGAATATCCGCTTCTTCGCGCCATCGGATCGCGAGCATCATTCGCTGTTCGATCTGCCCGGTTACATCGCCATGCGGTTGAAGAAGGCCGGGTTGAGCGAGATCGACGATCTCTGCCTCGACACCTATTCGGATGAAGAACGCTTCTTCAGTTACCGCCGCACCACCCACAAAGGCGAGCCGGATTACGGCCGGCTGGTCGCGGCGATCGCGCTCGAATCTTAACCTAGACCCGAGCCGGGTTTGTCTTTAGAACACCGGCCTGTCCTCGAAGCCGGTCGAAATCGGCGCGGGGCGGCACAGGGTAAGCGTTCATGCCGTTGCTTAGGGCCCATTGCTGGCCGCGTTTTTTACGCGCGCATTTGGTTGTGGCTTTCGCGTGCCTGCTGCTTACGGCCTGCCAGACCGACGACAACCTGACGACCGGCTCCATCAACGCCGCGCCGCGCGCCATCGCCTTCGATTCCATCGACGGCCCGCCGCCCGAAGTCTTCAAGCGGCTCGTCGCGCAGCTTTCGACGCAAGCCGAGACCCGGGAATTGCCGGTCGTCTCGCGCACCAACCAGGCGGCGTGGCACGTGCGGTTTTATCTCGCTGCGCACACCCAGAAAAAACAGGCGTCGATCTCCTGGGTCGGCGACGTCTATGACGCCCGCCTCAACCGCGCCTATCGCGTCTCGGGCGAAGAACCGCTCGGCACCAACCGCAAGGATGTCTGGGCGCTGGCCGACAATGCCGTGCTCGCCCGCATCGCAGCGAACAGCCTCGACGCCATCATGAGCGGGGCCCGTAACCCTGCGCCCGCCGATTCGGCCCCTGTTGCCGAACCGGTCGAACCGCAGGCGGCGCCCGCCGGCAGCCCGGCCGATATGGGCACGCCGGTGGCGGCGCTTCCCGCTCACACTGCTTTCGCCGATTCAGGCCACTGAAGGGCTTTCGTCCAAAGAAGTCTCTGGATGGCACTGTCATCAACTTTACACAGTCGAACCGCGAGTTTAGGCACTTGCGCAGCGCGATCTGAACGAGGGAATTGCCATGACGGCCCGCAATAACGGGAATATCAAAATCGTCGCCGGCAATTCCAATCGAGAGCTTGCCGAAGGCATCAGCAACTACCTCAATACGCCGATGACCAAGGCGGTCGTCCGGCGCTTCGCCGACATGGAGATCTTCGTCGAGATCCAGGAGAACGTCCGCGGCCGCGACGTCTTCGTCGTGCAATCGACTTCGTTCCCGGCGAACGATCATCTGATGGAATTGCTGATCATCATCGACGCCCTGAAGCGCGCGTCGGCCCGCCGCATCACCGCGGCGATCCCTTATTTCGGCTACGCCCGGCAGGACCGCAAACCCGGCCCGCGCACGCCGATTTCGGCAAAGCTCGTCGCCAACCTCATTACCCATGCCGGCGCCGACCGCGTGCTGACGCTCGACCTGCATGCCGGACAGATTCAGGGCTTTTTCGATATTCCGACCGACAATCTCTACGCTTCGCCCGTGATGGTGCGCGACATCAAGGAGCGCAACCTCAAGGACGTCACTGTCGTATCTCCCGACGTCGGCGGCGTCGTGCGCGCCCGCGGCCTTGCCAAGCGCATCGACGCGCCACTCGCCATCATCGACAAGCGCCGCGAGCGTCCGGGTGAATCCGAAGTCATGAACGTCATCGGCGAAGTCGCCGGCCAGACCTGCATCCTGATCGACGATATCGTCGATTCCGGCGGCACGCTCGTTAACGCCGCCGATGCGCTGCTCGAAAAGGGCGCCAAGGAAGTCTACGCCTACCTCACACACGGTGTACTGTCGGGTGGCGCCGTTTCGCGCGTGACATCTTCGAGGCTGAAAGAGCTCGTCATCACCGACTCGATCCAGCCGACCGAAGCCGTGCGCGATGCCCACAACATCCGCATTCTTTCCATTGCCCCGCTGTTCGGCGAGGCGATCGCCCGCACCTCGTCGGAAGAGTCGGTTTCGAGCTTGTTCTACTGAACATTCTCGTAGAGCATCGGCCGTAAGGAGTTCCCGTGCCGATCACCAGCTACGCCCAGAATTTCGAAGATGTCATGCTCGCCCGTGCCTTCCCCGGCGGCGAGGGCTTTTATGTCGACATCGGCGCCAACGATCCCGACATCGACAGCGTGACCCGTGCCTTCTACGAGCGCGGCTGGCGCGGCATCAACATCGAGCCGCTTGCTGCCAACATGCGCACGCTGCGCGCCAAACGACCACGCGACACAAATTTAGAGATCGCCGTCGGCGAGCAGGATGGCGCGATCACCTTCTTCGAGATCGGCAAATGGCACGGCTATTCGACAACCGACGCGGGGATCGTCGAGCAGCATCGCAAGGACGGCCTCGAGGTCATCGAGCACAAGGTGCCGGTGCGCAAACTCTCCGACGTACTCGACGAACACGCGAGCAACGCCGCCATCGACTTTCTCAAGATCGATGTTGAAGGCACGGAGCTTTCGGTGCTGCGCGGCATCGATCTTCGCCGCCATCGGCCGAAGATCATCCTGCTCGAATCGAAGATGCCGGTGACCATCAACATGGTCGACCGCGTCGACGAAGTGCCGGACCGCGCCGACGAATATGCCGCTTATCTCAAGCCCTTCGGCTATCACTACGTCTATCACGACGGGCTGAACGCCTTCTTCGTCGCCGACGAGCACCGCGCGCTCGACCGCGCTTTCAGCCGCCCGCCCGGCACTTTCGACAAGATCACGCACGATGCCTCGGTGCGCCCCTATCGCGAAGAAATCGAACGGCTCGGCGAACGGATGCAGGCAGACCGGCGGCGCTTCTCGATCGTCTTTGCCGTACTCGCGCTGCTCGCCGCGGCGGTTACAATTTATTTCATCAAGGCTTGATCGGCACGTAACGCGCCGACGGATTCATGACCTCGGCATAATGCCGGAACACGCGCACCAGCGTATCGCGATCCTTGAAGAAACAATCGCCGTCCTCGATCTCCGGCATATTCTCCTTTGACAGCCGCAAGCGCATCAGGTTGCTGCAGGTCGGCATGTAAGCGAGGTAGCCTTCCTTCACCTTCTCGAGCAGCGCATAGGTGTAAGGGTCTTTCGGCGACGGATTCTTCTTGCGCGCCGCGGCGACATAGAAGCCGCCGCCGATATCCTGCAGCGTGAAGAACTCCGCGCCGCCCTTGTCGCCGTCGATCTTCCAGCTGTAGGAGCGGTTCTCGACCGTTAACGTCCCCTGCTGCTTCACGCTCCATTGCCCGAGCTTGCTCTCCTGTTCCTCGTAGCGGCCGGCGGGCGCCGGGGTCACGGCCTTGGCCTCGTCGAACAGCGGGACATGGGACTGCAAGCAGGCCGAAAGGCTGAACCCCAAAACCAGGACAAACGCGGCAAAGGCTCGGCGGCGGATTGGCATGGGCGATTAATCCTTAATAAAAACAACCGATTATCGGTCCTCGCACGGCAACGGTAAAAGGCGCAAGCCGGTTCCTTCGCATTGCGCAAACAGGCCATTTTCGTTATAGAAACGCGCGCTTGACGCCCCGCACCCCTGGAGGCGGCGCAAGCACCACACAAAGGATGAAGTCATGGCTGCCAAAGCAGTATTGAAAGCTATCGCGCGTCCGGGAGTCGGCAAGGGGGCCGCTCGCGCTGCGCGCCGCGCAGGCCAAGTGCCTGCCGTGATCTACGGCGATAAGAAACCCCCCGTGGCGATCTCGCTCGATTTCGCCGAAATCTCCAAGCGGCTCAAAGTCGGCCACTTCCTGACCACGCTGCTCGACGTCGAACTCGACGGCACGAAGCATCAGGTCATCCCGCGCGGCTTCCAGCTCGATCCGCTGCGTGATTCGCTGACGCATGTCGACTTCCAGCGCATCGCGCCGGGTTCGACGCTGCGCGTCGCCATTCCGATGAAGTTCGTCAACCCGGAAGAATCGCCGGGCATCAAGCGCGGCGGCACGCTCAACATCGTGCGTCACACCGTCGAATTCATCTGCCCGGTCGAGAAGATTCCGGAATTCATCACGGCCGACCTCACCGGCCTCGAGATCGGCAAGTCGCTGCACATCTCGGCGGTAAAACTGCCGGACGGCATCAAGCCGGTCATCAGCGACCGCGACTTCACGGTGGCGACGATCGTTTCTTCGTCGGGCTACCTCGAAGAACAGGCCGCCGCCAAGGCGAAGGCCGAAGCCGATGCGACCGCAGCTGCGGCTGCCGCGGCTCCGGGCGCCGAAGGTGCTGCCGCCGCTCCGGCGGAAGGCGCTGCTCCCGCCGAGGGCGCAGCTCCCGCCGCCGATGCCAAGGCCGGCGGCGACAAGGCCAAGAAGTAAACGGAATAGGCGCGGCCGCGGAGGCGACGAATGCTTCTGTTCGCGGGGCTCGGCAATCCGGGGCCGCGCTATTCCGGAAACCGGCACAATATCGGTTTCCTGGCCATCGACGAGATTTCCCGTCGCCACCTCTTCGGGCCGTGGCGGCGGCGCTTTCAGGGCATGACCGCCGAGGGCGAGATTGGCGGACAAAAAGTGCTGCTGTTGAAACCCGAAACCTTCATGAACGAATCCGGCAACGCCGTGCAGGCCGCGCAGAATTTCTACAAAATTCCGCTCAAGGACATCACCGTCTTCCATGACGAACTTGATCTTGCGCCGGCAAAAGTGCGCGTGAAGGTCGGCGGCGGCAATGCCGGTCACAACGGCCTGCGCTCGATCAGCGCGATGTGCGGCAACGACTACATGCGCGTGCGCCTTGGCATCGGCCACCCGGGCGACAAAAATCTCGTGCATCACTACGTGCTCTCCGACTTCTTCAAGGACGAGCACGGCTGGGTCGAGGCGGTGCTTTCGGCCGTCTCCGACAGCGCGGATCTTCTCGCCTCCGGCCAGCCCGATGCATTTCAAAATCGCGTCCATCTCGACATTCAATCGAGCGGCAAGGCACCTACCGAGGCGCCGGGCGAAACGCCCGATCAGGAAACGGAATAAGCCATCATGGGATTCAAGTGCGGCATCGTCGGCATGCCGAACGTCGGCAAATCGACCCTCTTCAACGCGCTCACGCAGACGGCGGCAGCGCAGGCAGCCAACTATCCATTCTGCACCATCGAGCCGAACCTCGGCGAAGTCGCCGTGCCCGATCCGCGGCTCGATGCGCTCGCCAAGATCGCCAGTTCCGCCGAGATCATTCCCACTCGCCTCACCTTCGTCGATATCGCCGGCCTCGTGCGCGGCGCTTCGAAAGGCGAAGGCCTCGGCAACCAGTTCCTCGCCCACATCCGTGAAGTCGATGCCATCGCGCATGTGCTGCGCTGCTTCGAGGACGGCGACATCACGCATGTCGAAGGCAAGATCGACCCGATCGCCGATGCCGCGACGGTCGAAACCGAATTGATGCTTGCCGATCTCGACAGCCTCGAAAAGCGCGTCGACGCCTTGCAGAAAAAAGCCAAGGGCGGCGACAAGGAGTCGCTTCTCACCGTTGATCTCATGAAACGCGCGATTGCCCTTCTTTCCGAGGGCAAGCCTGCACGACTCGTCGAGCGCAAGGACGAAGAGGAAGACGCCTTCCGCGCGCTTGGCCTCATCACCGCGAAGCCCGTGATGTATGTCTGCAACGTCGAGGAAAGCTCGGCTGCAACCGGCAACGGCTTCTCGAAAAAGGTCGAGGATAAGGCGAAAGCCGAAGGCGCCGTGAGCGTCGTCATCTCCGCCAAGATCGAATCCGAGATTGCCATGTTGCCCGCGGAAGACCGCGCCGAATTCCTGAAGGAAGTCGGCCTTGAGGAGCCCGGCCTCGACCGCCTGATCCGCGCCGGTTACGAGCTTTTGCATCTCGTGACCTATTTCACCGTCGGCCCCAAGGAGACGCGCGCCTGGACGATCACCAAGGGCACACGCGCCCCGCAGGCCGCCGGCGTCATTCATTCCGATTTCGAGAAGGGCTTCATCCGCGCCGAGACCATCGCCTATCCCGATTATGTTGCGCTGAAGGGCGAAGCCGGCGCGCGCGATGCCGGCAAATTGCGCCTTGAAGGCAAGGACTACACCGTCGCCGACGGTGACGTACTGCACTTCCGCTTCGCCAATTAATCGCCGGGCTCCGCGCTCGCTACGGTCCGGCACGCGCTGCCGGATCGCCTGCGCGGCATCCGGGTCGCCACGCGTACAGGCGGCGCCAACTGGCAAGCCTGCCCCGCCAGCGCTGCCGGTTGCCAAAACCACAAGGCAGGGCTGCGGGCCTTACGGATGACAATGGCGGCGTTCCGTGCTTTTTGAAGGTTTAATGACAGAACAAACGCCAAAACCCAGATGAGTCTGATCTATTTCGAGGATCTGGCCGCGGGACAAGTCCGCGAATGGGGGCCGCGCACGGTGACGCGCGAGGAAATCGTTGCGTTTGCCTCCGAATTCGATCCCCAGCCAATGCATCTCGACGAGGATGCGGCAAAACAGAGCATCCTCGGCGGCCTTGCCGCTTCCGGCTGGCACACCTGCGCCATCATGATGCGGATGTTCTGCGACGGCCTGCTCCTCAACTCCACTTCCCAAGGCTCGCCCGGCATCGACGAGACGCTGTGGAAAAAGCCGGTCCGCCCGGGCGATGCGCTGACCGTCCGCCACACCGTGCTCGAAACGCGCGCCTCGAAAAGCCGGCCCGACATCGGCCTCGTCCGTCACCAATGCGAAGTGCTCAATCAGCGCGGCGAGCCGGTGATGGAAATGCGCTTCACGTCGATGTTCACCAAGCGGAGCGCCGCCTGATGTTTTTCTTCGACGACATCGAGGTCGGCTGGCGCAGGGAACTCGGCAAGCATGTCTTTACAGCCGAGGAGATCAAGCGTTTCGCGAGCCGCTACGATCCACAGCGGTTTCACATGGATGAGGAAGCGGCGAAACAATCGAACTTCGGCGCGCTCTGCGCCTCCGGCTGGCACACCGCTGCCGTCTGCATGCGCATGATCGTCGACTCCACCAAACGGCTCGGCGCCGAGATGATCGAACGCGGGGAAAAGCCCGCGCGCAGCGGCCCCTCGCCCGGCTTCAACGATCTCAAATGGCTGAAGCCGGTCTATGCCGGCGACACCATCACCTTCACCAGCGAGGTCGTCGAAAAACGCGCGAGCGAATCCCGTCCCGGCTGGGGCGTCATCAAGACGCGTTTCACCGGCCACAACCAAAACGGCGTGCCGGTCTATCAGTTCGACGGCATCGTCTTTATCGAGCGTCGCTCCGCATGACCGTAACCACCGCTTCCGACAAGACCGATACCAAAGCTACTCAGCGCCGCGCCATGGGCGTTGCCGGCGGCGCGCACGCGTTGTTCGACGGCTACACGGATCTCATCTTCATCATGCTGCCGATCTGGCAGGCCGAATTCGGACTAAGCTATGCGCAGGTCGGCATCATCCGCGGCATGTTCTCGGGCACCATGGCCGGCTTCCAGATTCCCGCAACGAAGCTTGCCGAAAAGACCGGTACGCGCGCGATCCTCGCCGCCGCGGCGGCGCTGTGCGGCGGCGCTTATTTTCTGGTCGGCGCCAGCGCCGGTTTTATCACGCTGCTCGCGGCGCTGTTCATCGGCGGCCTTGCCGCGAGCGTTCAGCATCCTGTCGCCTCGAACCTTGTCGCCAGCGCCTACGGGGCGCGCGCCCGCACTGCGATCGGCACCTACAATTTCGCCGGCGATCTCGGGAAGATGGCGATCCCTGCCCTCACTTCTCTCCTGCTCGTCGTACTCGCGTGGCGCTACACCGTTTCGTTGATGGGCGCGCTCGGCATCGTTGCCGCAGTGCTCATTTTCATGTTCACGCCGGCCGTCCGCGACGTCCACAAGACGGAAGAAAAAGTATCGAAAGCAGCGCCGTCCAGCAATTCAGGCTTCTGGTTTCTGCTTTCGATCGGCGTCCTCGACAGTGCGACGCGCATGGCCTTCCTCACCTTTTTGCCGTTCCTTCTGAAGATGAAGGGCGCCAGCCTGCCGGAGATCGGCCTTGCCCTGATGCTGGTGTTTGCCGGCGGCGCGCTCGGCAAGCTCGGCTGCGCCTTCCTCGGCAGCCGCCTCGGCACCATCGGCACCGTCCTGATCACCGAGGGCTTTACCGCGCTCGGCATCGTTGCGCTTCTGCCGCTGCCGCTGTGGGGCGCGTTCGTACTGCTGCCGTTCATCGGTTTTGCGCTGAACGGCACCTCATCGGTACTTTACGGCTCGGTTCCGGACCTGGTGCCCGCGAAGAAACGGCCGCGGGCTTTCGGCATCTTCTACACCGGCACCATCGGCGCGGGCGCGCTTTCGCCCGTGCTATACGGCCTGATCGGCGACCAATTCGGCATCAACCAGACACTCATCGTCGTTGCTTGCGCAGTATTGCTGACGATCCCGCTTGCGCTGTTCCTGCGTCCGGCATTCCGGGATGAGCGCACAGCCTGAGGCGCTAGTGCCCCTCGAACGAAACCAGCGTGTGCACGCCGACGCCGCGCTGCTTTAGCTTCGCGCTGCCGCCCAGCTCCGGAAGATCGACAATAAAAGCGGCCGCCACCAGCTCGCCGCCTGAGCGCCTCACCAACTCGATTGCCGCTTCCGCCGTGCCGCCGGTCGCGATCAAGTCATCGATCAGAAGCACCTTCTGCCCGGCCGCAATTGCATCAGCGTGAATTTCGACGGCATCGATGCCATATTCGAGTTGATACTCCTGCCCGATCGTCTTGTGCGGCAGCTTGCCTTTCTTGCGTACCGGCACAAAGCCTTTACCGAGTTCGTGCGCGACCGCACCGCCCAGAATGAAGCCGCGCGCCTCGATCCCCGCGACAAGGTCAATCGGCATATTGAGAAACGGCAGCATCAGTTCGTCCACCGCGGCGCGCAGGCCCTGCGGGTCTAGGAGCAGCGTCGTGATATCGCGAAACATCACGCCCGGCCGGGGATAATCCGGGATCGTACGGATCAGCCGTTTGAGATCAGTAGCGCGTATTGGCTCGTCCATATCGCCTCGTCCCGGACATGAACCTAGCATCGCTCAAATGAAAACGGCCGGGAAACTCCCGGCCGTCTTTGAAATGTTTGCTGCGGGCTCAGTGCAGATCCGCCCACACCTTCTTTTTGGTGTAGTAAGCGAGCCCCGCGAAGATGAGCAGGAAGATCATCACCTGAAAGCCGATACGCTTCCGGGCTTCCATGTGCGGCTCGGCCGCCCACATCAGGAAGGCCGCGACATCGCGCGCGTACTGATCGACCGTCGCCGGCGTGCCATCGGTGTATTCGACCTGACCGTCTGAGAGCGGCGGCGGCATCGAGATCCGGTGGCCGGGGAACGCCCGGTTCCAGTGCTGCGTATCGCCGATCGTTTCGCCCGCCGGCGGCTTTCCGTAGCCAGTGAGCAGCGCGTAGAGATAATCCGGGCCGCCTTCCTGGTACTGAGTGATGATGTCGATCAGACCGCGCGGCAGGCCGGCCTCGACGCCGCGCGCTTTCGCGATCACCGAGAGATCCGGCGGATAGGCGCCGTTGAAGCGGGCGCGAGCAGCCTGCTCGTTGGGATCCGGCGACGGAAAGTGATCGGACAGACGGCCGGGGCGCTCGAACATCTCGCCCTTGTCGTTCGGACCGTCGGTGATCTGGAAGCCCGCCGCCACCGTCTTGGCCTGCGCCTCGGAGAAGCCGGGTCCGCCCGGCTGCGCGAGGTTGCGGAACGAGACGAGCTTCATCGCGTGGCAAGCCGCACAGACGTCCTTGTAGATGCGGTAGCCACGCTGAAGCTGTGCACGATCGAAGGTGCCGAACGGCCCCGCGAAGCTCCACGGCTGACGCTGGATGACGATGTGACCTTCGGCGGCCTGCACCGAAACGATGGAGCCGAGGCCGAACATGGCGGCAGCGGCAATGAGAAGAGCAGTTTTACGCATGATGGGCTCTCCTCAGTTCTTTTCCGGCGCACGCGCGCCGATACCGGACGCTGCGCCGCTCTTGCCGAGCACCGGCTCGGAGATCGATTTCGGCAACGGCTTCGGTGTTTCGAAATAGCCGAGCACCGGCAGGATCACCAGGAAGTGCAGGAAGTAATAGGCCGTCAGGATGCGCGCGATGATGACGTAAGCGCCTTCCGCAGGCTTCGCTCCGAGATAGCCGAGGCCGATGCAAACCGCGACAAGCACCCAGAAGAACTGCTTGTAGAGCGGACGGAACCGTGCCGAACGCACCTTCGAGGTATCGAGCCACGGCAGGAACGCCAGCACAAGGATCGCCGAGAACAGTGCCACGACGCCCATCAGCTTGTTCGGGATCGCGCGCAGGATCGCGTAGAACGGCAGGAAGTACCATTCCGGCACGATGTGCGGCGGAGTCTGCAGCGGGTTCGCCGGGATATAGTTGTCCGGATGGCCGAGATAGTTCGGGATGTAGAACACGAACCACGCGAACACGACCATGAAGCAGATCAGCGCGAAGTTGTCCTTCACCGTCGCATAGGGCGTGAAAGGCATCGTGTCGCGATCGGACTTTACGTCGATGCCCGCAGGGTTGCCCTGGCCAACGTGATGCAGCGCCCAGATGTGCAGCCCCACAACACCCGCAATCATGAACGGCAGGAGATAGTGGAGCGCAAAGAAGCGCTGCAGCGTCGGCTGGTCGACCGAGTAGCCGCCCCACAGGAGCTGCGTGATCGCCTTGCCGACACCGGGGATGGCAGTGAACAGATTGGTGATGACCGTCGCGGCCCAGAAGCTCATCTGGCCCCACGGCAGCACGTAGCCCATGAAGGCCGCCGCCATCATCAACACGAAAATAATGACGCCGAGGATCCACAGCACCTCACGCGGCTCCTTGTAGGATCCGTAGTAGAGGCCGCGGAAAATGTGGATGTAAACCGCGAGGAAGAACATCGAGGCGCCGTTGGCGTGGATGTAACGGAGCAGCCATCCGAAGTTCACGTCACGCATGATCTTTTCGACGGAGTCGAAGGCTTCCGCCGTCGTCGGCGTGTAGTGCATCACCAGCACGATGCCGGTGATGATCTGGACGACGAGCATGAACGCAAGAATGCCGCCGAACGTCCACCAGTAGTTCAGGTTACGCGGCACCGGATAGCTGATGAACGAACCGTGCATCATGCTGAAGATCGGCAGACGGCGCTCGATCCACTGCAGGGCGGGATTCTTCGGCTGGAAATCGCTGTGTGACATGACCGTCCCCCTCAGCCGATCTTGATGGCTTTGTCGGACGTGAATTCGTAAGGCGGCACCGCGAGGTTGAGCGGCGCCGGTCCTTTACGGATACGGCCGGAAGTATCGTAAACGGAACCGTGGCAGGGGCAGAACCAGCCGTTGTATTCGCCTTCGTGGCCGAGCGGCACGCAACCGAGATGCGTGCAGATGCCGATCACGACGAGCCACTCGTCCTTGCCCTTCTTGACGCGATCCGAGTCGGCCTGCGGATCCGGCAACTCTGAGAGCTTCACATTCTGCGCGCTCTCGATCTCTTTCTTCGTCCGGTGCGAAATGAACACCGGCTTGCCCTGCCATTTCACCGTGATGATCTGGCCTTCGGCGACCGGCGCAAGGTCGACTTCCGTCGACGACAACGCCAAAACGGACGCATCGGGATTCATGGAATTGATGAGCGGCCAAACAACAGCCGCGGCGCCTACAGCACCGACCGAAGCAGTAGCGATGTAGAGAAAATCACGGCGCGTATGTTCGGTCGTGACGGTCTTGCTCGTAGCCACGATTTCGTTCCTTAGCTATAGCGCCCCACCCAGAGAGACGCCGCGACACGGTTTCCGGCTTGGGCCGGGCCGCGCGCGGCGCAAATAGGCGCCTTTGGAGAGCTTCTAATTACATCGTTGCTCTTTATTGTCCAGTGTTCGCATACCTTCGTTCTCGACTCTTTTCTTGGACAATTCGTCGAATGAGAACAATGATTTGGCTTATTTTTCACCGCCTGGAAAAAGCATGATTGTCGCACTGTTTGAGCCCGACATTCCGCAGAACACCGGAACGATCATGCGACTCGGCGCCTGCCTCGGGATCGACGTGCATATCGTCGGCCCCGCTGCCTTCCCGGCCAATGAGCGCGCCTTCCGCCGCGCCGGTCTCGACTACCTCGACCACGTCAAAATCCGGGACCATGTCTCGTTCGGTCATTTCCACGACTGGCTGAGAAGCGAGAACCGCCGTCTCGTCCTGCTGACGACCAAGGCCGAAACGACGCATACCGGCTTCGCCTTCCGGCCCGATGATGTGCTTCTGTGCGGCCGCGAATCCGCCGGCGTCCCGGACGAGGTGCATCAGGCGGCGGATGCACGCATTAAGGTACCGATGCGGAAGGACTTGCGCTCACTCAATGTGGCGGTCAGCCTCGCCATCGTATTGGGCGAGGCGCTGCGCCAGACCGATGGATTCCCGAAATGAGCAAGGCCGAACAAGACAAGGCGAGCGCGTGGTTCGCCGAACTGCAGGGCAAGATTTGCGCTGCACTCGAAACATTAGAGGACGAGGCCCCGGCGAACCTTCATGCCGGCAAGCCGGGACGCTTCGAGAAGACCCCATGGCAGCGCCGCGATCACGGCGGCAAGCCGGGCGGCGGTGGCACGATGGCGATGCTGCACGGAAGATTGTTCGAGAAAGCCGGTGTTCATGTCTCGACGGTGTTCGGCGAGTTCGCACCCGAATTCCGCAAGCAAATCCCCGGCGCCGAGAACGATCCGCGTTTCTGGGCGGCCGGTATTTCACTCATCATCCACCCGCGAAGCCCGCAGGTTCCGGCGGTGCACTTCAACACCCGCCATGTCATCACAACGAAAGCCTGGTTCGGCGGCGGCGCCGATCTTACGCCCGTCCTCGACAAGCGGCGGCGGCAGGACGATCCGGATACGATTGCATTCCATGCTGCGATGAAAGAGGCCTGCGATAAATATCGTGGCATCGCGCCCTACG
This sequence comes from Xanthobacteraceae bacterium, assembly GCA_035555855.1. Classification (GTDB taxonomy): domain Bacteria; phylum Pseudomonadota; class Alphaproteobacteria; order Rhizobiales; family Xanthobacteraceae; genus Palsa-892. The sequence continues at coordinate 15,390 of DATMGD010000029.1, read as the reverse complement.
ACGAATTCAAAAAGCAGTGCGACGATTATTTCTTCCTGCCGCACCGGAACGAGCCGCGCGGCATCGGCGGCATCTTCTTCGACTACAGGAACAGCGGCGACTGGGAGACCGACTTCGCCTTCGTGCGCGAAGTCGGCTGGGCCTTCCTCAACGTTTACGGAGCGATCGTCCGCCGCAATTTCGCGACGGCGTGGACCGAAGCCGAGCGCCACGAACAGCTCGTGCGTCGCGGACGCTATGTCGAATTCAACCTGCTTTACGATCGCGGCACGATCTTCGGGCTGAAGACCGGCGGCAATGTCGACTCCATCCTCTCGTCGATGCCGCCGGAGGTGAAGTGGCCGTAAGTTACCGCGCGGCTTGCAGATCGGCCGGCGAGATCAGCACCGAGAAACGTTCGCACCAGATCACGACGCTCGGATAGTCTTTCAAGTTGACGCCCGCCGGGATCGGATAACGCTGGCTGCCCTTGAAGGCGCGCAGGCCGCCAAGATCGATGAACATCGCATCCTTCACGTCACCCGCGTTTCGCACCGAAGCTTTCGGCACGAGATAGACGTGAAAGGCAGGGCCAGGCCCAACCTCGAAATCCTGCTCCAGAAACACCGTGCGCTCGTAGACGCTCACCTTGCCGCGTCCCCAATGCACGGGATCGGACGGGTTGGCGTGAATGAAAGTGCCGGTTGCCACGAGTGCCGAGCGATCCGCTTCGGTCAGTTGTTCGGTCGCCTGCGGCGGCGGAAACACATAGGGGAAAAAGAAGAAGCCGAGCGCGATCCCGAACGCCGTGCCGAGAATACCCCCGATAAAAAAGATCGTTACGCTGCGAAGAAAGCTGCGCATGACGTCCTCCCTGTTGGAAGGCTAGGCAGAGACCGCCCCGTCAGCAATTAAATTCAGTTTCACCTTATCTTGAGGAAAGCCCGCCGCGATCCAGGCCTTCTCCGCGCGGGCGAGCGCCGCGCCCAGCGCCGGCCCCTTGGCGACACCGCGAGCGGTGAAATCAGCCGCTTTCAGCGGGAATGACGGTGCTGTCCAGCGCTCCGGCAACGCCAGCATATCGAGCCAGGTTTTGTCGTCGTCCCTTGCCTGCGAGCGGGCGAGCGCGATCAGCACGCGGTCGCGGTAATGTTCAGTGCCGATACGATAGAGCAGCGCCTTCGCCGCCTGCTCGCCCTGCGCGGGCAAAACCTGCCACCAGCGATCGCCCATCGAGTGCAATCGGTCAAATTCTGCGTTGGCGAGCCGCAGCCGCTCCTTCAATCGCTCGGCATCGTCAACGACGAACACGCCAAGCGCACCGAGATGCCGAATGGCATCCTTGGGAAGTTTCGCCGCAGCTTCTGCCTTCACCAGATTTGAATAACTGGCGAGAAGCGGCACGCCGCCGAGCACCTGCCCGAGAATGCCGGCTTCACTCATCGTCGCGAGCACCGGAACGGCACGCTTCGCTATCAAGAGTTTCAATAGCTCGGCGCGGATGCGCTCGCGCGACAACGTCGCCAGTCCTTCACGCGCACGGATGCAGGCGGAAAGCGCCGCGCGATCTGGTAGTCCTTCGCCGTAGCCGGCGTGGAAACGGAAAAAGCGCAGGACACGCAGATAATCCTCACGGATGCGCGTCTCAGGCTCGCCGATGAAACGCACGCGCCGCGTCTTCAAATCCGCAAGGCCGCCGACGAAATCGACCGCCGTGCCGTCGCGCTTCAGCGACAACCCGTTGATGGTGAAATCGCGCCGCTCGGCATCGCGCCGCCAGTCGCGGCCGAAACGCACTTTGGCGTGGCGGCCATCGGTTTCGACATCCTCGCGCAGCGTCGTTACCTCGAACGGCTTGCCGTGGATCACAACCGTGACGGTGCCGTGCTCGATGCCGGTCGGCACCGGCTGAAAGCCCGCCGCCTTCGCGCGCCGCACGATTTCTTCCGGCAGCGCCGTCGTCGCGAGATCGACTTCCGTGACCGGTTCGCCGAGCAGCGCATTTCTCACCGCGCCGCCGACGACACGCGCCTCTTCGCCATCTTTGTCGAGAACTTCAAGCAGTCCGGGGAGCGGGCCGCCGAACAACCACGGCGCTTGTCTGGAATCGAGCCTGGCGGATTCCGCGCCCGAACTCATTTGAAGTGCCCCGGCACCAGCTTGCCGTCTTCCATATGTGCCGGAATATAAGTATTGCCCGGCCCGACACCGCCGAAATGCGCAAAATACAGAAGGCTCGCGATCACCAGCACGCAACCGCCGATCGCGCAGATGATCAACACCTGCAGCCGCCAATGCTCCTTCTCGCGCGCATCGCGCTGGGTCGCGAACAAATAGAGCGCGTACAGCATGAACGGCGAGAGGAAGAGTGCAATTTCGAGAAGCGTTCGGCTCATGAATAGATTCGCTCGTAAAGACGCCGGATCATACCCGCAGTCGCGCCCCAGATGTAGCGCTCATTGTAAGGCATCGCGTAGTAATTCCGTAAAATGCCTTTCCACTCGCGGCTGTGCCGCTGGTGATTGTCGGACGACATCAAAAAATCGAACGGCACTTCGAACGCTTCCGTCACCTCGGCCTGATTGATCGTGAGCGTGAAATCCGGGCGAACGAGCGCCACCGTCGGCACGATACGAAAACCGGTGCCCGAAAGATACGAGTCGAGATAGCCGAGCGGCATGATGTATTCGCGCGCGAGCCCGATCTCTTCCATCGCCTCACGCATCGCGGCGTCCGCCGGGTCCTTGTCGCCCGGATCGATCCGCCCGCCGGGAAACGCCACCTGCCCCGAATGCGTGGAGAGATGCGCCGCGCGCTGCGTGAGCAGGAACGTCGGCGTCTCGCGCGCCACCACCGCGACCAGCACGGCCGCCGGGCGAAACGGCTTGTCGGCGAGAACTTCCGCCATGTCCTTCGCCATCTGATGATCGCCCTGCAGATGCATCAGCTCATCGAGCGAAGCCGGCGCATTCAGATTGCCGGGAACGCGCAGCGACAGCCGCTCGCGCGTGCGCGCCACGAAGTCGCGCAGCGATATCGGAATCTCCGCCGCAATATCCACCGGATGATTCATGAAAAACCTTCGAGAGCCGTTTCCGGCGCGATGGGGAAAAACACACCCGAGGAGCGCACGCCGAACAGGCGCGTGCCGTCTTGTTCGCGCACTTCACCGAGTTCGACAAGATCGAAAAACAGCGCGCGCGTCACCTTGGCCCATAATTCGCGGCGCACATATAAATAAGGCTTGATGCCGCCGGTGTGCTCTTCCGGCTCGAAGCGCAGCGGATGATCGGCGTCGCAGCGCACGACATCGTCGACATTGGTGCGGAAGATCAGGCTCTGCTCCGGCCCGCGCCGCTCAACCTCCAGCTCAACCGCCATGAACGGCGCATCGTCCACCGTGATCCCGACCTTCTCGACCGGCGTCACGAGATAGTGCCGATCTCCTTCCCGCTTCAGCACCGAGGCGAACAGCCGGACAAGCGCCGGCCGGCCGATCGGCGTGCCGAGATAGAACCAGGTGCCGTCGGTGGCAATCCGCATATCGAGGTCGCCGCAATAGGGCGGATTCCAGCGCTCGACCGGCGGCGTTTGCTGCCGGCCGATCCGGGCCGCCAGCGATTCCAAACCCTCTAATTTCAAGCCTTTGCCTTCAGTCCCGACCAATCCGGTCTCCCGAACTCGTGATGATGTATCGGCATTATTGCAGGCAGAGTACCGCATCGGGACGCCCGCACCTGCCTTGATTGTAACGAAGTGAAGGCGTTTCCTGAGGGAACTGGCATCGCGTTCCAGCTTTATGGCCTAAGATCGCTACCCGGCAACGAAAAACCCAACCGCGAGATCCGCATGACCTCCGCCCCCAACGAAGCAGCCGAGACCCCCGAAACGCTCGACGACATGATCGTGCGCACCGCCGAAGCGACCGCCGCCAATATCCGCGCCGCGCGCAGTGCGATCGGTGCCGTCATCTTCGGTCAGGACGAGGTCGTCGACCGCGCGCTCATCACCATTCTTGCCGGTGGCCACGCGTTGCTCGTCGGCGTGCCGGGCCTTGCCAAGACCAAGCTTGTCGATGCGATGGGCACCGTGCTTGGCCTCGACGCGCGCCGCATTCAGTTCACGCCCGATCTCATGCCGTCCGATATTCTGGGTGCCGAAGTGCTCGAGGAAGACGCCGGCGGCAAGCGCGGCTTCCGTTTCATCAAGGGCCCGATCTTCGCGCAGCTTCTGCTCGCCGACGAAATCAACCGCGCGAGCCCGCGCACGCAGTCCGCGCTCCTGCAGGCGATGCAGGAATATCATGTCAGCGTCGCCGGCACGCGCCACGACGTGCCGCGCCCGTTCCATGTGCTCGCAACTGAAAATCCGATCGAGCAGGAAGGCACCTATCCCCTTCCCGAAGCGCAGCTCGATCGCTTCCTGATGCAGATCGATGTCGGCTACCCTAATCGCGATGCCGAGCGCAAAATTCTGTTCGACACCACCGGCGTCGAGGAAACCAAGCCGCGCGCGGCGATGACCGCCGACGAGTTGATGGCGGCGCAGCGCCTCGTTCGCCGCATCCCGGTCGGCGAGTCGGTGGTGAACGCGATCCTCGATCTCGTGCGCGCCGCCCGGCCCGGCGAGAAATCCGAAGTGTCGAAGCTGATCGCCTGGGGCCCCGGCCCGCGCGCGAGCCAGGCATTGATGCTCGCGGTGCGCGCCCGCGCCTTGCTCGATGGCCGGCTTGCGCCGTCGGTCGATGACGTCGTCGCGCTCGCCGAGCCTGTTTTGAAACACCGCATGGCACTCACCTTCGCGGCACGCGCCGATGGCGAGAGCGTCGAAGGCATCATCGCGAAACTCAAGGCCCGCATGGCATGAGCAAGAACCGCATCGCGACGAGCGATCCGGTCGGCGCCGCACGGCAATCGGCCGAGCGGCTGGTCGCGGCAATGCCGCGGCTCGTGCTGGAAGCGCGGCGTGTTGCGGCGTCGGTATTTCACGGTCTGCACGGCCGCCGCCGCGCCGGCCCCGGCGAAAATTTCTGGCAGTACCGCCGCTTTCATTCCGGTGAGCCGGCGAACCGCATCGATTGGCGGCGCTCGGCACGCGACGAACATTTATATGTGCGCGAGCGTGAGTGGGAAGCGGCGCATACTGTCTGGATCTGGCCCGACCGATCGCCCTCGATGGACTTCGGCTCCCGCCACGACACCGAATGGAAGCTCGACCGCGCGCTCGTGCTCGCCTTTGCATTGGGTGAATTGCTCGTGCGCGGCGGCGAACGCGTCGGCATTCCCGGCGCAATGCGTCCGACCGCAAACCGCGCCGTGATCGACCGCATGGCCGATGCCATCCTTCATCAAGCCGGTACGCTCGAGAGCCTGCCGCCCGCCTTCGCGCCCGGGCCGCGCGACGAAGTTTGCCTGCTCGGCGATTTCTGGAGTCCGGCCGCTGAGGTCACCGCCTCGATCGCGGCGATCGCCGCGAATGGCGCCCCCGGTCACATCGTACAGATCGTCGATCCTGCCGAGGAAACGTTCCCCTATGTGGGTCGCGTCGAATTCCTCGAACCCGAAGGCGCGGGCTCGATCACCGTCGGCCGTGCCGAAACCTGGCGCGACGATTACACGCGCCTGATCGCGCTCCACCGCGAGGCGATCCGCAATGAAGCGCGCCGCCATGGCTGGGACTTCCTGATCCACCGCACCGATCATCCGGCGAGTGAGCCGCTCTTGGCGCTGCGCTCGCGTATGGGCGAGACGCATAATCTCAGCTCGCGCCACGCAAGCCAGTACGGAAACGAGGCCGCATGATCGCAGGCCTGCCGCTCGACTTTGCCTCTCCTGCTCTTCTCACCGCACTTGCGGCGCTGCCGGTGCTGTGGTGGCTCCTGCGCCTCTTGCCGCCGCGCCCGCGCAAGATCGCCTTTCCGCCGACACGCATCTTGTTCGACATCGAGCCCAAGGAAGAGACACCGGCGAAGACGCCATGGTGGCTGACGGCGCTGCGCCTCCTGCTCGCGGCGCTCATAATTCTTGCCGCTGCCGGGCCGATCTGGAATCCCGCACCCGCCGGCATGCGCGCGGCCGGCCCGATTGCGCTCCTGATCGATAATGGCTGGGCGTCGGCCTCAACCTGGGAGCAGCGCCGCCGTGCCGCGAGCGAAATCATCAATCGTGCCGAAAACGAGCGCCGCGCTATTGCGCTGATCGCCAGCGCCGCCCCGCCGAAGGACATTTCGCTGCTGCGCCCCGGCGAAGCGCGCGATGCATTGCGCCTGATCGCGCCCGCGCCGCACACGCCCGCGCGCACCGATGCGATCGCGCCGCTTTCATCGTTCCTGCGCCAGCATGCCGACGCCTCGCTGATCTGGCTTTCCGACAGCACTGACACGGGCAATGGCACCGACTTCATCCGTCAGCTTGGCGACGTTGCCGGCGACCGTCTCACCGTCGTGAGCGGCGGCATCGTCGCGCCGCGTGCGCTGGCAGCGCCGGAAAATGCCGCGGGCGGTCTTACCGTGAAGGTCCTGCGCGCCGATAGCACAGCGCCCGACGGCCTCTTGCAGGCGCGCGATCTGCGCGGCCTGCTGCTTGGCGAGGCCCCGTTCGCCTTCAAGGCGGGCGAGCTTGAGACCGAAGCGAGCTTCGATCTTCCCGTCGAAATCCGCAACGACATCGCCCGCATCGAGATCGCGAACGAGCGCTCCGCAGGCGCCGTGCAGCTTCTCGACAAACGCTGGCGGCGGCGCACGGTCGGCATCGTCTCGGGCGGCACCGTCGATACCCGTCAGCCGCTTCTATCCGCGAGCTATTACCTTACGCGCGCGCTCTCGCCGTTCGCCGGCATTCGCACCGCCGAGAGCGCAGCGCCAAGCGAAGCGATCAGCGGCTTCATCGAGCAGCGCCTGCCGGTGATGGTACTTTCTGACGTTGGCACCATCGCGCCCGCCGCACGCGAGCAGCTCGAAAAATGGATTGATGACGGCGGTCTCCTGATCCGCTTCGCGGGCCCGCGTCTCGCCGCCGCAGAGGACGACGATCTCGTTCCGGTACGGCTCAGGCGCGGCGGCCGCGTGCTCGGCGGCAGCCTCTCATGGGAGCAGCCGCAGCATCTCGGCGCCTTCCCGCATGAGAGCCCGTTCCGCGATCTCGCGGTGCCGGGCGATGTCACCGTCTCGCGGCAGGTATTGGCCGAACCCGACGCACAGCTTGCCGACCGCACCTGGGCGACGCTCACCGACGGCACGCCGCTCGTCACCGCCACCAAGCGCGGGCGCGGCATGCTGGTGCTCTTTCATGTCGCCGCCGATACGCGCTGGTCGAATCTGCCGATCTCGGGCGCCTTCGTCGAAATGCTGCGCCGGACGATCGCACTTGCCGGCACGGCGAGCGAAGCGACGACGCCCGCCTCCCCGACGCCGCAGACCGCACAGACCCTCGCACCCACGCGGCTCTTGGACGGCTTCGGCACTTTCGTCGCGCCCGGCCCGACGGCGCGGCCGATCCCCGCCGAGTTCAACGAGCACGCCGGGCCCGATCATCCGCCCGGTTTCTACGGCCCGCCGGAAAGCGCGGTCGCCGTCAACACGCTTTCGCCGACGGAGCGCCTGAAGCCGCTCGATTTCCGCGCGCTCAAGCTCGAGCCCTATCGCCAGACCGGTGCAATCGATCTCAGGGCCGTTATGCTGGCGGGCGTAATGATTCTGCTGCTCGCGGATGGCTTGATCGTGCTTTGGCTCTCCGGCGGATTGAATCGGTTGAACTGGCGGCGGGCCGGCACGGCCGCGCTGCTTCTCTTTGCGGCTTTCGCTTTCAGCGCCGACCGTGCCTTCGCACAGTCGAACATGGCTGCACCGAACAAGCTGACCGCTGCGGATGAGTTTGCGCTGCGCGCGACACTCAAGACGCGCCTCGCTTACGTCGTCACCGGCAATCGCGAGGTCGACGACATCAGCCGCGCCGGCCTGCAGGGATTGTCGCTCTTTCTCGCGCAACGCACGGCACTCGAGCCCGGCGATCCGATCGGCGTCGATCCGGCGCGCGACGAGCTGGCTTTCTTCCCGATGCTCTACTGGCCGATCAGCGCCGATGCAGCGAAGCCGCCCGCTGCGACGCTCGCCAAGATCGACGCCTACATGAAACAGGGCGGCACGATCCTGTTCGATACGCGCGACGCCTTTTCGTCGTTCGGCGGCAACGGCGTGTCGCCCGCGCTCACAAAATTGCGCGAGATCCTCTCCTCGCTCGACATCCCCGAGCTTGAGCCGGTGCCGCAGGATCATGTGCTGACGAAATCGTTTTATCTCTTGCGCGATTTCCCCGGCCGCTTCGCGACCGGCAAGCTGTGGGTCGAGGCGCTGCCCGATGCTGCGGCGGAGAGCGAGTCGCGCCCGGCGCGCGCCGGTGACGGCGTCTCGCCGATCCTCATCACCTCGAACGATCTTGCCGGCGCCTGGGCGATCAATCCCGACGGCCAGCCGCTCCTGCCGATCACCCAGAACGAACCGCGCCAGCGCGAATTCGCTTATCGGGCCGGCGCCAACATCGTGATGTATGTGCTGACCGGCAACTACAAGGCCGATCAGGTGCACGCACCGGCGCTGATCGAACGTTTGGGCCAGTGACATGGGTTACGGCATCACCTTCGATCCGCTGCTCTCATTGCCGCTTCTCATCGCGGCGGGCATTGCCGCACTGATCGTCGCAAGCCTCTTGTTCTACGCCCGCACCCGCAGTGCGCTGTTGCGCTCGCTCGCTTTTGCCGCGGCGTTTCTCGCCCTCGCCAATCCCTCCTTCACCCGTGAGGATCGCGAGCCGCTGACTTCCATCGCCGCTGTCGTCATCGACAAGAGCGCGAGCCAGCGCTTTGGCAACCGCACGGCTGAAGCCGAACAAGCCCGCGCGGCGCTTACAGAACAGCTTTCGAAGATTCCCGGTCTTGAAGTACGCATGGTCGATGCCGCCGACACCGAAGGCGACGGCACTAAGCTTTTCACCGCATTGAATAACGCGCTCGCCGACGTGCCGCCCGAGCGCGTCGCGGGCGCCATTATGGTGACGGACGGCCGCGTCCACGACGTGCCGGAGCCGCAGGCGCTCGGCTTTCAGGCCCCGATCCACGGCATCATCACCGGCACACCGGATGAGCGCGACCGCCGCGTCGCGCTCACGGCAACGCCGCGTTTCGGCATCGTCGGCCAGAAGCAGACCATCGGTTATACGGTCACCGACGAAGGCGCGCCGCAAGGCGCCCGCGTGCAGGTCACCGTTCGCCGCGACGGCGAGATCGTCGCCCGCCCCATCGTCACCGCCGGCGAGAAGGCCAATGTGCAGGTCGATATTCCGCATGCAGGGCAGAACATCGTCGAGATCGAAGCCGCGTCGCTGGAAGGCGAACTCACGCCGCTCAACAATCGTGCCGCTGTTTCCATCGACGGCGTGCGCGAGAAGCTGCGTGTGCTGCTCGTTTCCGGCGAGCCGCATTCGGGCGAACGCACCTGGCGCAATCTTCTGAAGTCCGACGCCAACGTCGATCTTGTGCATTTCACCATTTTGCGTCCGCCGGAGAAGCAGGACGGTACGCCGATCAACGAGCTGTCCCTGATCGCGTTCCCGACGCGCGAGCTGTTCCAGCAGAAGATCAAGGAATTCCAGCTCATCATCTTCGACCGCTACGCCCAGCAGGGCGTGCTGCCGCTGATCTATTTCGACAACATCGTGAACTATGTCCGCGAAGGCGGCGCGGTCCTGATCGCCGCCGGCAGCGACTACGCGAGCGCGGCTTCCATCTACCGCTCGCCCTTGGAAAACATTCTGCCCGCCGAGCCCACCGGCCGCGTCACCGAAGCGCCCTTCACGCCGGCGCTCACGGATGCCGGCAAGCGGCACCCGGTGACGCGCGCGCTACCGGGGTCCGAAGCGAGTCCGCCGCACTGGAGCCGCTGGTTCCGCCTCGTCGATGCGCGCGCCGAGAACAACAGCACCTCCCTCATGAAGGGCGCGAACGACAACCCGCTGCTCGTGCTCTCGCGCCAGGGCGAGGGCCGTGTCGCGCTCCTCCTCTCCGATCACATCTGGCTGTGGGCGCGCGGCTATGAAGGCGGCGGCCCGCATCTCGATCTGATGCGCCGCCTCTCCCACTGGCTGATGAAGGAGCCCGAGCTTGAGGAAGAACGGCTGACGCTGAAGCTCACCGGCAATCAGCTCGCCGTCGAGCGCCGCACCATGCGCGACGAAGCAGCGCCCGTGACCGTCACCACGCCGTCCGGCGACAAGCGCACGCTCAATCTCGCGCTGGCCGAGCCGGGGCTGTTCCGCGCGGCGACGCCTGCTTCCGAGCTTGGCCTGTGGCGCGCCACCGACGGTCAGCTTTCGACACTGGTCAATGTCGGACCGATCAACCCGCTCGAATTTTCCGCTGTCACCAGCACCAAGGAAGTGCTGGCCCCGGTCGCAAAAGCCACCGGCGGCGGCGTGTTCCGCCTTGCCGAGCTTGGCGGCATTCCGCGCATCATCGGCGTCCATGGCTCCGAGCGCCTCGCCGGCTCCGACTGGCTCGGGCTCAAGCTGCGCGACGCCAGCATCGTGCGCGGCATCGGCCTGTTTCCGATCTTCGCCGGACTGTCCGGATTGCTGCTGATGTTGGCCGCGGTTGCCGGCGCCTGGGCACGCGAAGGCCGTTAAATCACTTCCGCGAATAATCCGGTCTTGTCGTGCCCGCGACGTTCTCGAAAGCACCTTCGACAAGCTCGACGACCAGCACACGCTCGGGATCGACCGGCCCCGGAAATTTCACCCGGCCGCGCGGCACTTTCTTAAAACCCATGCGCCCGTAATAGGGCTCGTCGCCGACCAGCAGAATGAGCTTCTCGCCCGCGTCTTTCGCCGCTTTCAGCGAAGCCTCCATCAGCGCGCGGCCGATGCCGTTCGAGCGGAACGGCGGCTCGACGGTGAGCGGCCCGAGCAGAATTGCCTTCGCCTTGCCGATCTTGATCGGCGTCAGCCGCACCGAGCCGACCAAGAGCGTGCCGATCCGCGCCGTGAACGAAAGCTCACGCCGGTGCGGCATCTCTTCCCGCAGCCGGTAGGCGCTGCGCGCGAAACGTCCCGGCCCGAACGTGCGTTCGGACAGCTTCTCGATCGCGACGTCGTCGTCGGGCTTCTCGGGCAGGATGGTAAGCGTGATCTCGGTCAAATTCGCCTCGCGGCGCGCGGAATATCACGCCGCTTCATCCGAATCCACCACGACAATGGCGCAAAGCTGCTTTGCATGGCTTTCGTTCGCGGAGCGGCGGCTTTCGTGCGAAAAATACAGGACAAACGGAGTTAACGATGGGCCTTCTCGTCGACGGCGTCTGGCAGGACCGGTGGTACGACACGAAATCGACCGGCGGCCGTTTCGTGCGGAGCGATGCCGTCTTCCGCAACTGGATCACCGCCGATGGCAGCGCCGGCCCTTCCGGGGACAGCGGCTTCAAAGCCGAGCCCGGCCGCTATCACTTATATGTCTCGCTCGCCTGCCCGTGGGCGCACCGCACGCTGATCTTCCGCAAGCTGAAGCGGCTCGAGGATGCGATCTCGATTTCCATCGTTGATCCGTTCATGGGCGAGGAAGGCTGGACGTTTTCGGATTTCCCCGGCGCGATCCCTGACAGCCTGAACCACAAGCAACGCCTCTACGAGGTGTATTTACTCGCCAACCCGAATTTCACCGGCCGCGTCACCGTGCCGACGCTGTGGGACCGAGAGCGCAAGACGATCGTGAATAACGAGTCGTCCGAGATCATCCGCATGCTGAATTCGGCCTTCGACGCCTACACCAATGCGCGCGAGGATTATTACCCCGAGGCGCTGCGCGGCGAGATCGACGAGATCAATAAGTTCGTCTACCCGAACATCAACAACGGCGTCTACCGCACCGGCTTTGCGACGACGCAAACCGCTTACGAGGAAGCCTTCCACGATCTGTTCGGCGCGCTCGACAAGATCGAGCAGCGTTTATCGAAACAACGCTATCTTGCCGGCCCGCGCATCACCGAAGCCGACTGGCGGCTTTTCACCACGCTCATCCGTTTCGATCCGGTCTATGTCGGCCACTTCAAATGCAATCTGCGGCGCATCGCCGACTACCCGAACCTCTCGAACTATCTGCGCGAACTTTATCAATGGCCGGGCGTCAAAGAGACGGTGAACTTCGAACACATCAAGCGGCACTATTATATGAGCCACCCGCAGATCAATCCGACGCGCATCGTGCCGCTCGGGCCGGAACAAAATCTCGACGCCCCGCACGATCGCGCGCGGCTCGCGTAGCTACCAGCCCTCGCCAGCAGCCACGCCTCTGAGAATTTCATCGAGCCGCCTGCGGGTCGCAGCGGTCGTGCCTTCGGGCAACGCATCGAGCGGGAAAAACTTCGCTTCGCGAATTTCCCAGTTCGGCTTGTGCGGCCCGCTCTCGAAGGTGCGCACGACATAAACAGCGATGTGATCGCGCTTGGTCGCGCGCGTATTGTGATACATGCCGAACAACTCTGGCGCGCCGGTCAGCCGGATATTGCCCTCTTCCAGCAATTCCCGAGAAAGTGCAGTGACCAGCGTTTCGCCCGGCTCGACGCCGCCGCCCGGAAAATGCCAGCCCGGCGTATAGCCATGCCGCACCAGAAACACACGGTTTTCGGTATCGAACACGACAGCGCGGACGCCGAGCGTCACCGCCCGGAAAAAGCGCCAGTAGAAGTGGAACAGCCGGTCTCGAATCATGACACCCGTCAAGCTATCCGCTTTGGCGTTTCCACGTTATGAACGGCAAGCCCCAGCCACCTGAAGCCCGCATGTTCGTTCTCGCCCATCTGTCCGACCCGCATATTCCGCCGCTGCCCGAGGTGGCGTTTGCCGCGCTGATCGGCAAGCGCATCACCGGCTATCTGAACTGGCGCCTGCGGCGCGGCGAGCACCATAGCCGCGCCGTGCTCGATGCGCTGACCGCCGATCTTCTGCGGCATGAACCCGACCACATTGCGGTGACCGGTGATCTCGCCAATCTTTCGCTGGCGCCGGAATTTCTGACCGGCCGCGCTTTTCTCGAGAGCCTCGGCGATCCGAAGCGCGTCAGCGTCATCCCCGGCAATCACGATGCCTATGTCGGCGGCGCCGACAAAGTCTATCTCGACGCCTGGCGCGATTATCTTGCCGGCGACACGCCGGGCGCTTTTCCGTTTCCGTATTTGAGACGGCGCGGGCCGGTTGCATTGATCGGCCTCTCGACCGGCGTGCCGACGCCGCCGTTCTTCGCGTCGGGCCGGGTCGGCTCGGCGCAGATGGATCGCTTCGCGGTGATGATGGAAGAACTGCCGCGCGAGCAGTGCTTCCGCGTCGTGATGATCCATCACCCGCCCGCCGGCAAGCGCCCGTGGCTGAAGCGGCTCGAAGACGCCGAGGATTTTCGCGGCGTCATCGCGCGGCTCGGTGCCGAACTCATTTTGTCCGGCCACGATCACATCGCGGCGGTCAACGAAATTCCGGGTCTGCGAAAAGATGTGCCGGTCGTGCAGGTGCCGTCGGCCTCCGCGACACCGGGCGATCCGCGCGGCGGCGGCGCCTACAATCTCTATCGCATCGATGGAGCACCGGGTCGCTGGACCTGCGAAATGGAAACGCGCGCGATCGCTTTGAATGGCAGCGTCGAAACGGTGGCGAAGCGGAAGCTGCTCTAGCGCGTCAGATAAACGCCGAAGGCGAACAGCGCGATCGCGCCGACGATCATGCCGAGAATGAACGGCGCGGCGACCCTCACCCGCGCGGGCCGCGTCTCGACGATGTGATGCACCGGCTCGTCGATCTTGACCGGCTCGGTCGCGGCGAGCGCCTGCTCGCGGGCCACCAGCCGCCGCGCGATGTAGCGCGTGACGGCCTCGACCATCGCCTCGACTTCGCCCGTTTCCGCCAGCACGCGGCGGCCGACCGCCGTGTCGTGCAGCAAGCGGTACGTGCGCTTGTCGCGGCCCATGGCGACATGCGTGACCATGTCGATCCACAGCCGCGGTTGCGAGCCATGCGACAGGCCGCGATCGAAGATGTCGGCGTGCTCCGGCGGAATGTCGCGAAACCCGGAATCGAGCGCTTCGTTCAGGATCTCGAGCCGCGCCGCTTCCGCGTCGCGCAGCTCCACCACCACGGCGGAGCGTTCCGCCGCTTCGATGCGCGCCGCGCGAATGGCGTCCTTGAGCGGGCTCTCAGCCGGTTTGCGTGCCGTGTCGTCCATGTCGTCCGTCCCGGCAAAAAGACTAGTCGTTCCCCGCGCGCGGGGGAAGCGGGATGACGCCGTAAGGCTTCGCCCAATCGAGTCCTGCCTCGGTTTTGCCGCGCGGATGGTATTCGGCGCCGACCCAATCCCGGTAGCCGCTCGCGTCGAGAGCCCTGAAGAATGCTGGATAGTCGAGCTCGCCATGATCGGGTTCGTGCCGATCCGGCACACCGGCGATCTGCACATGACCGATCAGCGGCTCGAGCTGTTGAAACCTGTGCACAACATTTCCTTCGATGATTTGCACATGATAGGCGTCGAATTGCAGCTGAACATTGGCAAGCCCGATCTCGACGAGAAAATCGGCGGCGCGCACCGTCGAGCGCAGGAAATAGTTCGGCCGGTCGCGCGGGTTGAGCGGCTCGATCAGGATCGTCTTGTTGCGGTCCGCCGCCTTTTCGCCCGCTTCGCGAATGTTCCGGATGAAGCACGCGGCGTTTGAAGGCGTGTCGCCGCAATCCCCGGCCATCGCGTGGATCTTCGGCACGTTGAGCGCCTCGGCGTAATCGAGCGCCTGATCGACGCGCGCCTGAAACTCCGCCTCGAAGCCCGGCATGGCGCCGAGCCCGAAGCCGTCCACCGCCGGATCGCCGGGCCGCGTATTGATGAGCGCGAACTCAAGCCCGGTCGGCGCGATGGCGTTCCGCAGATCGTCGATCGAATGCGCGTAAGGCGACTGGCATTCGACGGCCTTGAAACCGGCACGCTTCGCCGCCTCGAAACGGTCGAGGAACGGATATTCCTTGAACATCAGCTGAATGTTGGCGGCAAACCGTGGCATGGGGGAGCTATAGCCTCCGGTGTTTGGGTTGTCATGATCACTCTTTGCTGTCGTCATTCCGGCTGCCATGCACAGCAAAGCCCCTCACCTTCGCACGGCTTCGCCGTGCTCTTCCCTCTGCCCGCATGTGCGGGGAGAGGGTGGCGAGCATCGAACGCAGCGAGATGCGAGACGGGTGAGGGGCAAGTTGCAAACTCTCCATTGAGTGATTGGGGCAAGTGTCATCGTTACCGCGCGAGGAAATTTCCTGCCGGATCATCGTCAGCACTCCACCCACTAAGATGAGGGCGGCGCGGGACGCCGGAGACTTGCCGGTCTCCACGGCTCGGTGTGAAAAA